>JBAYKX010000075.1:0-26519 GCA_041664345.1 Salinivirgaceae bacterium | reverse complement strand
GTTCACCATCGAACATTCCGTTTTTTATGTAGTTTTTTACCAACCGGTCTTCCAATGAATGATAGGTGAGCACTACCAAGCGCCCACCTTTTTTAAGTACTGGCACCGACTGTACCAGCAATTCTTTTAAGGCCTCCATTTCCTGGTTAACCTCAATACGCAACGCCTGGAATATTTTTGCTAATATTTTTGCTTCTGCCCTTGGAGGCAACATGGGTTCCAACAATTCTTTAAACTGCGCCACCGTTTCAATGGGCTGCTGGTTTCTGTACCGTTCAATCAACGAACCAATGCGTCCTGCTTCATTCAACTCACCATACAATCGGAAAATTGATTTCAATTCCGGAATCGAATATTCATTCAAAACTTTTTGCGCGGTAAGAGTTCCCATCTGGTTCATACGCATATCCAACGGAGCATCGAACCGGAATGAAAAGCCGCGGGTTTGGTCATCGAAATGATGGCTTGATACGCCCAAATCGGCTAAAATACCATCAACGGAGTTTATTTTATGGTAGCGTAGGAAATTACGCAGGTAGCGGAAATTGCCCTGAATCAAGATTAATCGTTCGTCGTTTGGGTGATTGGCTAATGCATCGGCATCTTGGTCAAAAGCAAGAAGTTTTCCGGAAGTTAGTTTGTTGAGAATGGCCCGGGAATGGCCACCACCACCAAAAGTGCAATCGACATAGATGCCGTCAGGTTTTATTGAAAGGCCTTCGATGCTCTGTTCCAGTAAAACCGGTGTGTGATACGTTTCCATCAGGCCTCATCGTTAATGGGTCCCTGCATTATCTTTTGCGCCAATAAGGCAAACTCCTCTTCGGCTACCGATTGGCCTTCGTACACCTGTTTGGCCCATAGCTCAATTTTGGTATCCTGCCCGGCCAGCACCACATCGTTTTGAATACCCACCAAATCGAGGAGCCTTTTGGGCACCAACAATCGGCTGCTGCTGTCGAGTTCCACTTCGGCGGTGCCGCGGTAGAACCCGCGCAAAAAGGCGTTGTGCTCTTTATTGAAGGTGTTTATTTTGGAGCGGATAATTCCGTTCTGCCGTTCCCACTCCTGCATGGTGTAAATAACCAGACAGTTTTCAAACAAATCTTTTTTAACCACAAAACGCGCATCATCGCCCGCCATCTGCTTTTTAAGGGCAGCGGGAAAAAGAATCCGGCCTTTGCCGTCAACCTTACACGAATGATCGCCTATGAAATTGGTCATTGAAATACCTGTTATTCAAGGCGTAAAATAAATAAATATTTACCACTTTTACCCACTTTACTGCACTTTTTTGCACCATTGTTGATAACTTTTGTGAATGATGAGATGTGAGACATGAGATGTGAGATTTGAGATGGGAGACGTAAGATTGCGGATTTCGGAATTGAGAATTCGGATTGGGGATTTGGAATTGGAGGAGGCGGAATGGGGAAAAATACAATAAATAGGTAAGTGCTTCAGCAGCCAAATTATAGCAACAAATTCATTACCTAACTAGAAGAATTAAATCGGTTACAGAACCTTTATTTTACTGATCAATTGGAGATTGGCACCTTGAATCAAACAGTCACTTTTACTTTCTCGAAAGAACAGGCATTAAATCCGGAGACTTTAAAGCAGTTAAAAGAACAGATTGTTGGGATAAGAGAGGTGATTATTCGGCAGATTTTAATGAGGGTTCACTAGAATTATTAACTTGCTTAAACTTTTTTTGAATGGATGTGTCGATTGGTTGAGTATGGTAAACCGAAAACTTAAAAATCTATTAGAATAAGCTTAACTGTACTTCTTTCTTTGGATGAAATGTTCCTATTATTAGAAATGGATTTTTGCCTCTATAATGATGCAATTGAGAGGTGCCTAAGTAAAAATGTAAGTCTTTTGTTTTTGCAAAGTCATCGAAATATTTTTTTTTAACATCGGCACAAGCTTTTAACTCATTACCATCATGGCGTCTATAACAATTCCAATACAATTCTCCAGTTTCCCAATCCTCAATCATTGTTGTACTGCGTTTCCCTTCAATATCTTCATAAATAAATGAGAATTTATAGGGCAATTTTTTCACTACTTCAAATTTTCTATCATCTGCGTTTTGAAACAAGTTTAATTGCTGGAACTGAGCTATTTTATCCTGCGGCCATTCACGTTCCACCTCTTCCCAAATGAAATCGACTACTTTGGTTGGTTTAAATACAGCTAGCGAAGTGCAAATAGTTTGATCTTTTGCTTCAGCAATTAATTGAGTTAAATTATTATAAACCTTGTTTAGGACAACCTTTCGGCGTTCCGCCCATGTATTGCCATCAGGTTTTATGCTACCAAGTCTTGTTATTTCAGTATCGTGAGAAACTGGCCTATAACTTTCAGGTCTGAAATCACCCGTATTTTTAACTAAATCAAGCTCTATCCATTCGTATTTAGAATACTGTTCGGCATACGATTTTTTACGAAACTGAATTGGGTATATCCTTATCCAAGAACCATCTTCACGGAAACCGGCAGTACAAACTAGTTCTTCGTATTTTTTTGAAATTGCAGGATACGTTTTTACTGTAATAAGAACTTTTGTTTTAGCCATTTTAAATGTGTTTTAGTTCATATTTAAAGGCAGGGTGTTTTACTATGGCATCGGCCAAGTGTTTGCGGTGGCATTGGCATATATTGGCTTCGAAACAGGTTAAGGCAATACGTTTGTTTTTGGTTAACAACTCCATTAATTTGTCTTGATAAGCCTGTGTTTGAGCCAATACCCCTGAGCGGTATTGGGTGAAAAGTTTGTCATAATCGGCTTGTGTATTCAGTTCTTGTCGTTTATCGGAGTCGATGCCTAATTGGGGAATGTGGATAAATTCGATTCCAACCCCATTGCAAGCGGTTTGCAATTGCGATTTGCTGAACCCAAACTTCATACTGAATGAATTCTTACGGACATCGCACAATACTTTTACATTGTTACTGATTAGTTTGTTTATGTATTCTTCGAGGCTAACTCCTTCATAACCGATGGTAAAGAGTATGGTTTTGGTGGATTGCGGCTTGGCTTCCAGTACTTTTTGATACTCCTCAGCACTAAGCTTCTCTTTTGCCACTATACTGTTAATGGCTAATTGCGGGTATTTTAAATAGGTTATGCGGATGAGTTCATCGGCAGTTTTGTTGCCATACATTTGTTTAATGTACCGTATGGCTTGACGGTCGCGGTCTTTTAAAACCAGTAAATATTTTTCGTTGTCTGTTTTTACCCAATCGTTGCATTCCAACATAACCTGATTGTATTTGGTCATGGTTTGTAAATCGGCATTGGCTTGAAAGGAATAACAACCGTATTTATAGGGAACAAATTGAAAATCGGGCTTAAGTTGTTGCTTGCTGACCAGCATTAACAGTTTTTGCAGGCTTATTTTATCGAGCCTGTTATCGAAAGCCTCCAGCAAGGCTAATACTATTTTACGGCGGTAATACATGCTGCAAAGTTACTATATTGACTGCAATTTAACTGCCCTCCACAATTTTAATTTCATCGGCGGTTTGTTAAACATACACAGAAAGTTCATAAATATGGGTGGCAAAATTGTGGAGATAAGATAGGCCAAATAGATGGTTATTGGAGAAATGGAGTGCTATTTATAAAGATAATACCCCTTGATTTGTTATTTCAACTGAAGGATTAAGTGGGTTATGGGATCAGAATGTCACCTATTTATTGAAAATAGTTTATTTGATTAGAACGAATTAATAAATCTCTTATGAGATTTTCTTCCCCCATTCTAAAGTGCCTTTTAAATATTTTCCATAGTCAAAATTTGAATTGAAAGATTTCAATTTTTTGTTAACAGTAATTGAATTTTCAATAAAGTCATCAATTGTAATATCTGATTTTATAAATGAATCATTTCCAATAATTCTATTCATTAGAGCCTCATCTATAATCTCATTTATTTTAGCATTAAATTCACTTATTTTTATTTCATTGTTATCATAATAATACGATTTAATAAATCGTAGTTCATTAATCATATCAAATAATTTTCCAATTATTTCCTTTGAAATCAATTTCTCATCTTTAGCTCTAATAACAGACATGCATACGGTTACAAGACATTTAATGACTTTATTATTAAGATTTAAATACCTCAATCCATAAAATATTTTAGATTTATAAGGGGCTGGAAATCTTATAAGGATTGGAAATGAATAAAAATTCTCTTTTAACAAACTATTCAACATTGTACAGGTATAGTTGTCAATAGTGTCTAAATCTATTTTGTGTGTTTCGCTAATCTCTAATATTAAATGAGAATTATTTTGTCTTATTTTTAATATTTCTTGCACTAAAGGAAATCTTTCACCTAATGGAGAAGTAATAAACTCAATAGATTCTATATAATAATTCCGATTTATAAATGATTTAGTCAGATTGCACATGTTTGATAACGAAGCTGGAGGAAAATCAAAATGACCATAATTACTTAAATTTATGATTGCTTCTGAACCATGCCATAAATTTAACACTCCTTCATAAGTTTTATAATCAATATAATTAGCTTCTAGTAATCTAAAAAACTCACTACTGATTTCTATAGGTGCAATTCTTAGTGATTTCTGAATTGAGGGATCAAACTCTTTAAATTCCAGAGAACCATGATTTGCTATGAATGGCAATGGGAATTTTGAATTAGATAATAAATATTCAATAATAATTTCATTATTCAATTTGTAAAACGTTATTAGCTTGGCCAACGATAATAATCTTTCTTTAGGCTCTTTTAATACTATATCATTTACTAAATTGCTTTTTAAATATTCAAAAAAAGCAATCCAAATTGGATTGTCCCACTTTTCAATAGTTTCAATATTTGTTCTTGCCAAATCTATTTTCATTCCAACAGGTTTTGGTATATTGACAATAAGTTGGGGATTAATGAAGCTATCAGAAATAAAATGCCTATAGTAATTGGCTAACTTTTTATCATCCTTTTTGATTATTTCAATAGAAGGAGGTGTAATATCTTGAATTAATATTCCATCCATATAAACACTATAACTTCTTTCTGGTATCTGAGTTTTATCTTTACTACCTACATACCAATTAAAGTATTTCCATTGTTCATTCCATTCAATTTTTTTTATTTTTTTTATCTCGGACTTATAATCAATTATATTTACTTTTTTTGTGGGCCAAGAATGATCATCATTAATAATATCTATACTTTCAGTTTTGGGCAATAGATATGTTATACATCCATCGAAACTTGTTAAGTTTAAATCTGACTTTAGGTAAAATCTTTTCTCTTCGAAATACTCCTCTGCTACTAGTTTGTCTTGAGGTAGAATTGCCTTTTCAATCGGAAACTTATAATCAATTTTAAATTCAGATGGTCTTTTAGTGCCAATAACATTGGGATTATTTATTAATGATTCAACACCTTTTTCAATAATGGAAATGGGATACTTAACGAAACCTGCTGTCCTTTTCAAATATTCAGTTATATTAAAATCAATTCTGTTCCCAGTTTCCTTGTTTTTCGGTAATTTATTTTTAATTACAAAAACTTTGAATGTTGTGCCCGTATTTAAGGTTTCGGTGTTTTTCCTTATCTTAAAGTAGTTCTCTTTGGAAGGAATTGCTATTTTTAAGTGATCTTGATATTTGGTTGTATTGGGATCCTTGAAGGTTTCAATTTCTATATAGTCTGCGGTCATAAAGCAACTTAAAACACCAATCCCAAATCTTGAAATTGGATCCATTTTCAATCCCTCTTTTTGAAAATCACTACTTCGGTAATAGCTTTTCCCAGCAATTGCCAAATAGTTTCTGATAATATACTCATCCATTCCAATCCCATTATCTGTTATCTGAACAATAAAGCAATTTTCATCTTCGGTAACTTGTAATTTTATTTTAGGTACAAATGTTAAATCCTTTTTTTCAAGTATTTCAGTTCGCATCTCAATCGCATCAATTGCATTTTGTAATAGCTCTCTTATAAAAACATAAGGATTGCTTTGGTATATTTCATCACCAAGGATGTCAAACATTCTGTTTCTATCAAATTCAAATTGAATAGCTACAGGTTCAAAGCCTCTTGGTGCAATGCGCCAATCTATATGTGATATATTTAATTTATGGTAGCTATGGTTAATTCGGTTTAAAATGTCTGAACATTGTCTGAATTGTTCATCAACATATCTTTTTAAATCCATAATGCTCATATAAACATTTTGGTCATCAGTGCTTCCTTCAACTTGAATAGATCTTGCTAATTGGTATTTTGGAAAAGTAACTGGTTGTAAAGCTCGATGTTTTTCCCACTCTAATTTTGAAAATTTGTTTCTTGGGGCTACAAATTTCCATAAAACAAAAGGAGTTCTATCCTCTCCAAGATCCAACAAATCAATCAATCTCACATATATTGTCAATGCTTTTACATTTACAATTTCTCTATGAATAGAGGCATCTGTTGGATATGATGTGTAATCATCAATTATATCAAAATCAAGCCAATGACCTTCGCAAATGCGCGAAGCAAAGTCAGCAACTCCAGAACTAATTGGTTCAAAGTATTTTTTAATTCTCTTACCACTTCGAAATGCATGTGTAAGTCTGACGTATTCTTTCCAATCTTCTAGTTCAATTTTTTCAAGTTCAATATTTTTAATCCTGCAAAATTCTCTTATTCTATTTTTTTCATCATCTAATAAATTAACAGTCGGACTAGACGCTTCACTGCAACCAGTTAAAATATATGTTTTTTCTTCCTCACTAATCGCCATACCCCAGTCGTGCCCATATAATGACACCGCAAGAAGAAAAAGCTCCGTTGAGTTCATGTTCTCAATAATTTCGTCCTCTAGCATTTGTTCTGCCACATAAAACAATCTTTTGAGGTGATATTGCTCATCATGTGGAGTATATTCAGGAAATAGTAGGTTAATTCTAGAAACTTCAATTGAGATTATTTTTCTAATCTCTTCCAATTGATTTACATAATTGAACTCATAATCAGTTTTAGCATTCGCTTTAATAATCAATGCATTGATTATTTTACAATCTGGTAATCCTATTGGTTTGTTTATTTTTTCCATTTTACAATTTTGTAAATGATACAATTGCTTCCTATTGTGCTATTATAAAACAACGTTTAACTTTTCGCTAAGCCTAACAAGTAATACTTATTTCTTTATTATCTAGAGTTTCTATAATTGTTGACTCAATAAATTTCATTCTTATACCTTGCAAAACAGTTTGACTAAAAGGTACTTTTTTATGGTTTTGGTTTTAAAATTGGCTATTTGGTATTGTATTGGTTTTTAAAAGTAAAACTATTAAACAAGAAAACCAATAGTAAAGGATAATTGTATTTTGGCAGCAATGCCTTTTTGGGCTGAGGAACCCTGTAATAGCGAAAAGCAAGCGATTTTTAGTTAATCAAAAATTCTTTCCTTACCCAACAGGTCCTTTATATTTTCCTGATGCTGCAATTGAATTTCTCTGTTTTCGCCGTTTTTTACTGCTTCTTTTAATATCTGAACAATTTCGTTTTTATTGGTATAGGGTGCCGGGTTGTTATGGTTCAGGATGGTTTTCACTACCTCTAAAACCCGATTCGATTTTACCAGAAATGTTCCGTTGGGTACATAATTGATGTCTTTTAGTACACAGTCGCCATAGAATACCACGATGGAATAAAATGGGATGGTTTGGAATTGTTTGAGTTGTTTTCGTAAGGCTACGATATGCGCATTGTTTTGCATGATGGGGTTGTAATATCGGTGTTTTTGTTTTCCATACGCCAATACTTGAGTCCATTGGGTTTGATGGCCACTCCCAAAAATCCAACCGCTGTACTCTTTTACTTCAAATACCATAATGCCCACCTTGGTGGCAACCACTAAATCAATTTGTGAAAAATCGCCTTTCTGCTTTTTTAGGTATAAGTCGTGAAAAATGGTTTGTGCCGGTATTCCGTGTTTCAGGAGTTTTAATACCAATTCTCTTTCTGTACGGGTTCCTCTATTTGTTTTTGTAACGGTTTCCAATAGTTTTTTGTCCCGTAATTTTCGATACAACAGTATGGAGCCAACCAGAAGAAATGTGCTTATGGCAATCCAAACAGTGCTATTCAGATTTGAAATTGCATCTTTGTTCCAATGATTTTGCAGGATGATTGCAATAGTCATCAAGATTAATGCAATTCCGATTTCCTTTATTCTTGCAAAAAATTTCTTTCTCATTGGCTGAAATCTTTTAGTAAGTTTCAGGGTGATGTTTTGGTGATTTGTTTATTAGGTCACCAAAGCAGGTGCTTTATTGTGTTTTAAATGTAAAACTAAAATACTAGAAATCAAACGGTAAAGGAAGTAGGGGTCGTTTTTTTTTGAATTTAAGACTTGGGGGTGAACGCTGGCGCAGACCCGCAGTTTTGGCTAGCCAACGTGCCGATTTTATTGGGGATTGGTGGGATTATTGAATATACTTGGCGCACTTGGCGGTTAGGGATTATAACTGAATGGTTTTAACTACTAAGGACGATACGTGTGCACCAAATGTGCATTTAGGAAGGCAAGTGATGGCGTGGTAACAAAAAAAAGGGAAATCCGATGGACCTCCCTAATTCAAACATTTTACTATTCACCTAAACCTAAAAACTAAAAATGCTTTTATGTCTTATTTAATTACCAGCTTTTTTGAAATTAGCGTGCCATTATCCAGTAAAATTGAAACCAGAAAAATGCCTGATCTCAATTTTGTGGTACTAAACGACGAGCTTGTTTTGGATTCATATTGGTCAATCAATTTACCTTGACCGTTGTATATAAAGCAGGTGTATTTTTGATTGGTCAAGTATTTATTGGGCTCAATGGTAAGGGTATTACCGAATTCTGCCGGGTTTGGATACAAATTAAAATCATCCTGACTTTTTTTTAATTTTTCTGGCACTCCTTCTACAATTCCCCAAATAGAAGCCAACCTATGGGCTTTAAATGCTTTTATATTAACGTTTCCATTGGTTGAAAAAGTTTCGATTCCTGTGCTTTCCGTATTAGGAAACATTAGGGATGACATTACTTTTTCGCCATCGTTCACAAAAACCTCTATACAGGCTCTATCGACAAAAATGTGCAACCTTAAATTGGTGGAAGGTGAAATTGGAGCGTTAACTATTTTAGGAAAATTGGAATTAAAGGATACATTTCCAGAGTTTCTCCGGTCGATGTATAAAACCGAGGATTTGGAATTGTATCCAAGCACCATTTTTTTGGTTCCATTGACACAGAAATTGAAGCCAAAATCGGCACTGTCGTTAAGCAATTCGAATGTTACATCAATTTCGTAGGTATTACGTGAGGGTTTAAACTCTTGTAATGTATTGGTACCACTGATGATTTTATCGGTAAAAGTGATGGTGTCGAGTTGTAATTTTTTAAGTTCGGTTAGCGGTTTTTGAAATACTTTTATCCCAGATGGAGTAGTTTTAAGTTCCACTTCTCGCGGTATGGATTGAAACCCTTTGCCCCAGGTAGTAGGTACCGAGTTTGCATATTCCCAATTTCCCATCCAAGCCATCCAAGCCAATTTATTCATGGAATTATCATAGTCGCGATATGCCCGCAAGGCATAAAAGTCTGGGCCATAATCAATCCAGTTGGCATGTACCAGTTTGAAATCCATCAATACATCGGAAAACATAATGTGATCCACATTAATATGACCCCAGCCGGCGTTGTAGGTATCAACTATTTCAATTTTTGCGGTTTTACCTTTAAATTCCGACACGTTCCAACCATTCCATTTCAACTGTTCCGAATTATCACCGGTAGTTGTCCTAACTTTTTGTCCGTCCACCAGTAAATTGATGCAGGTGTAATTGGGATGGTTACCCCCGGCTATTAAAAAATTGATGCAATTCTTGGTAACTGTAAAATCATTGGATGTCAGCTTACCGGTTGAACTGTCGCCGTTATAAAAAGAATTTGCCAGTTTATTTCCAAGGTACCCGGAAACCTTTTGTTGATTGGCTAAGGTACCTGAAGCCGGACCGGTTGAAAAAGCCGTACCTTCCACTGCCCAGTTGGTATAAGTTGTGGTCTCAAAATTTTCAAATATGATCCCTTCTAAACCAACCCCATTCGTTAAATAATCCATGGTCCCTTGGTCAGGAATAAATTCCGTTCCGTTGAAATTACCCGTAAAATATTGCTCCCTGTTGGGGCCCATACCGCAAAAGAGTAGCCATTTGGTTTGTGTGCTATCGCCGTCAAATGGTAAACAAACGATACCCGGCACTTCCCAAACTTGGTTTACTGCCCCTAAAGGGCCAAAGTCGCTTAGATGCTCCCAAGTCAGTAAATTATTCGAAGCATAAAAACTGATTTTTCGTTCTAATGGCAACGTTATGGCCATTATCCAGCGATTGGTTTGTTTATCCCAAAGTACATCGGGATCCCTAAAATCTTTATTATTTAAATTCAAGACCGGATTACCGGAATAATACTGAAATGTTTCATAATCGTTACTTGAGGATAGCCCTTGTGATTCAATGCCTGTAGTCTTATTATGCATGGTATAAATGGCCACCATTGGGCTATTCTGATTGATGCCAAAGCCACTGGTATTGTCGGTATCAACTACCACGGAGCCAGTATAATAGGTGAAACTGCCGTCATCGCCATTCATTGGCCATGGTTTTTCAGTCCAAAATACTAAATCTTCGGAAATAGCATGTCCCCACCAAAAAAGGTGATAGTTGTTTTTATAATGAACCAATCCATCGGGGTCACCAATCCACCCCGATAAGGGAGAAAAGTGGTATTGAGGACGGTATAAAGCATTATAAGTTTGCGCAATACTACTTTGAATAGTAGGGAAGAGGATGATGAAAATAATAGCTCTAAGCATGGTGCAATAATTAAGTTTTTGAGAAAAGGTGTTATCCCATTTGGGATAACACCTGTAAATGTAAAAATAGGTAAGATTATTTTCCTTCCAATTTTAAATCAATAAGGTAATTTAAGCTATTTCTGGTAAGGGTTTCAATATTGCCGGCTATATTCAGTGTATTTCCGCTTCCGTCAACACCAGTATACCAATCGTAGGTCCCTGAAAGGGCTGAAATTACTGTTCCATTGGCACCAGTGGCAGTGTATTCAAGCATTTGCACTTCATTACCCCCGCAATTGGAAATCAATACATTGGCTCCGGTCATTTGTATAAAGCTGGCTAACCTGGTTTCCAATGGATCGGCATCACCATTCGGTGCCCATGGGCCAAAATCCAAATTGTATTGGTTGGAACGGTTCTTTTTCAATGTTCCGGTTGAAAGCATGATAAATGAAGGGGCACTGCAACCGCCACCTAAGGTTATCCCAACAAAAAGCGGACTATTGACACTGGCTGCCCAACGAACATCCCATGCGCCACTGGTAGCACCCTCATCAACTGATAAACCACCCCATGAATTATTGGGTGCATAGTCGGCTTTGCTAACAACGCCAATTTCATCGACCATTGCCCCGGCATAGTTTCCAAAGAAGATATTTCCACCCGCATTGTAATATCCTTTAACGGCATTCACAAAATTGGTAATCAAATCATCACAGGTTACATCCCAACCCACGCCGTTTTCGTTTAACAAGCAATGTTTTCCTTCGCCGTTGTTAGGGAATCCAGCTACAACACCACCCCATGTTCCACCATCGAATTGGATCCAGATAACATGGTATGGAGTCAAATCGGCACCATCAGCAACTTGTTTAAATGATAAATAGGTAACCTCACTGGTACTTGAGTTCATGTTTAGTTCGCACCATTCAGCGGCTGCTCTGTCGTCGTTCAAATCATAATCAGTACCTTTCGCTGCAGTCCATGCTGCCTCGGTGTTTTCAGCGGCTTGTCCGATGAATGCAATTTTACGAAGTGTAGCTGAAGTAACTGTTACGGTATAATCATTGGTTTTGGTTCCCGATTTATCGGTCACGGTATAAACCAACGGATTGGTCAAATTAACCGCAGCTCCCGAAGCAGGACTGATGGTTGCTCCTGCAGAAATAATTATTTCCGGAGTTAACGCAGTTAAATCAGTTCCGGCAGCCAAAGCGGCCGTAATGGTATGAGCGGTTTCATCAATAGTAGCCTGCACATCACCAATTTTAAATGTAATAACATAAGCATCACCCGGAGTAACTTTATCGTCCTCTTTACATGAGCTAAATAACGCAATAGCGAAAATGCTTAAAACCAGCATTTTTTTTGTCAAGAAAAAATTGTTTTTCATAATACTTGTTTTTAAAATTAATACTAATTGTTTTCTAAAAATCAATAGCCATAATTCTGCATGTAAACCCCTTTACTCAGAACTATTTGCTGGTATGGAATTGGAAGGTATTAATTTTTGTTTTTTTGAAATTGTGCATCCATTAAGTATGCTCTTTTGGTCTTTTCGACCGTCAAGTAATCATTAATCACATTGTCGGCAATTCCCCATCTCACAAGGTCAAAGAATCGCTGCCCCTCTAAGGCAAATTCCAAACGACGCTCCCATTGCAATGCTTTTCTTGCATATTCATTGGTCCATAAATCAGCCGTATAGGCTTCTATATTGTAATTTGAGAGTGCGTTATTTTGACTGTCTTTTAAGAGACCCGTACTTTGTTTTGCCCTCAATCGGATGTCATTGATAATTGGCATTGCTTCACTTTCTCGGTTCAATTCAATCAAAGCTTCAGCTTTCCACAACAGCACATCGGCAAAACGAATTAAAATGGTGTTCTTGGAGCTCGACATAAAGGGATTCAACCGGTTAAAACATTCACAATCGGGTGAAACGTTTTCTTTCATGGAGGAATAAAAACCGTAAATATCGGAACGCCTTGCCCAGTCGTTGGTATAAATTAAATCGGATTTATATTTCCAAGGTTTTCCCGGCATTGCAATCGAATGATCAAACCTTGGATCTACCGTATTGACGCTGAAATCGATATCGCTTGTATTAAAAGTGTCGAATAACGGATGGCCATTGGCATCGGTCTTGAAACTGTTGGCCAGATTTTGGCTGGGCTGGTGAAACCCGCAGCATCCAAAATTTTCGCTCATGGGATTGTTTAGCATTGAAGAATAATCAACATTCCCTGTGGCAGTACCATCATTAATAGAACGCTGGATGGCCCAAACCGACTCCTTTCCGTTTTCGTTTTCCCATAAGAAAGGGTATGCAAAATCGGCTTCCAAACCGTAAGTATCCGATCCAATAACTTCATCTACCAAATCAACAACCTTAGTAAGCTTGTCCTGATCAATACTGATTACATTATTTTTATCGTCTTGTTCATAGGCTGCGTACAAGTATGCTTTTGCCAAGTATGCTTTTGCCGTAAACTTATTCGGACGGCCTACATCTTCTTGTGATGCGGGCAGGTTGTTGGCTGCGAAGTCAAAATCCTGGATAATCTGGTCCCATAATTCTTGGTCGGTATAGGCTACGTTCGAAATTTTTTCAATATCAGTTAAGGAGACATTTTCGTCGAACCAAGGGATGTTTTTGTAAAGTATTTTTAGCGTGAAAAAATAGTGCCCACGCAAGAAACGCATTTCAGCCGTCCTGCTCAATTTCTTGGGATAGGTAGCCTCATCCATAATATTGATTCTTGCCAATGCACTATTCGCTCTTGATATTCCAACGAATTGACGTTCCCACATTTTATTGTTTATATCGCCCAGTGCCGAAGGAGGATAAGTGCTCATGTCAGGCTGAATGGTACTGAAAATTTCAAAAGCGTGAAAAGTTGCTATATCAGCGGGACCGTCGCCACCTTTGTAGGAATCGCCGGCCCTTAAATCGCCGTAAGGCCATAATGAATTGGGAACGGTGTAGTGATCATTTGCCATTTGGGCATAAGCCGCTATCACAAGGCCATCGATGTTTTCAGGAGTAGCCAGTTGTTCGTCGCTGATAATTCCTTTTGCTGGCACGTCCAAGAAGTCTTCGCACGATACAAAAACCAATAAGAAGAAGATTTGGATGAATAGATAAATACACTTTTTCATATGGAAGATTTTAAAATTTTATATTAACACCAAAATTTATAGCAACGGGAATAGGAAAGGCATTATTTGCTGTTTCCGGATCCGGTCCAGTAAAGGATTTGCTCTTTATAGTCATTAAGTTTTGTCCTTGGATATATAACCGTACGCTTTCCATACCAAACTTGGAAACTTTGTTTTTATTCAACGTATATCCCAATTGCACATTGCGAAGTTTGAAATAGGATCCCGACTCAATAAAATAAGTTGATACCCGACCTTCGTTGTTTTTATCGATGGTTGTCAAAGCAGGAATGGTGGAAGATGTATTAGAAGTCGTCCAAGCATCCAAAGTCCTATCGCCCCAGTTTGTACCTGGCCATAAGGAAGCGAAATCGGTATAGGTTTTATTGTCGTTATATACGTCAATTCCAAAAATCCCTTGGAAAAAGAATTCGAGACTGAAATTTTTGTACTCCACCTTACTGATCAGACCCAGTGCATATTTGGGATCATTCACGCCAATAAACTGTTGATCATTTTCATTAATCACCCCGTCGCCATTCAAATCCTTGTAACGAATTCTTCCAACATCTTTTCCAGTCTGCTGGGCATGATTTGTTACTTCGGTCTCGTTTTGGAAAAGACCATCGGCTACATAGCCATAATAAGATCGCATGGAATGACCAATAAATTTGTCAGAAGTAAGCAATACAGAATTGGGTGTCCTCATAATCAAATCTTCGGGCATACTTACCACTTCATTGTTAAGGGTTGAAAAATTGGCCGATACGTCGTAAGCAAACTCCCCTAAATTGTTATAATAGGAAAGTGAATATTCAAAACCGGAATTTCTTATTCTTCCGCCGTTAATCCATTGAACACTTCCTTCACCCACCACCGACAACAACTGTTTTTGATAGAGGATATCATCTGTTTGTTTGATGTAATAATCGAAAGAACCGCTTAAGTTTTTGAATACGGTGAAATCAAAACCGAAGTTCTCCTGTGTGGTGGTTTCCCATTTAAGGTTATCATTTCCCAATTGTGAATAAATATAACCAGAGGGTAACTGTCCACCATCGGCTCCTGTTATATCATAGGCTGTCCCTAAAGCAGGCATGTAATATGGAGGCTTGGGGTTATCCCAGATAGGATCTTCTTTGCCATAAACGGCCCGATATACATTATAGATTGAAAGATCGCCAATTTCCTGATTACCATTTTGTCCCCAACTTGCCCGTAACTTCAGGTAAAAAGGAATGCTGATGTTGTCTTTAATAAAACTCTCTTCATTGATGCGCCAACCCACCGATGCGGCAGGAAAATTTCCGTATCGGTTGTTTTTCCCAAACCTTGAGGAACCATCACGGCGCAAGGTAACCGAAGCAAGATATTTATCTTTTAAAGAATAATTTACCTTACCAAAAAATGACTGTAGTGACCAAGCGGTTCCGCTTCCATTATTTAACATGTTTTTTGATCCGGTTCCCAAATAAGCATAATTTACATCTTCGCTTACATAGCCTTCGCGGGAGGCATTAAACCACTCCTCACCATATTTTATTTGTTCAAAACCTAAGAGTGCATCCAGAGTTTGGTTATTGAATTTTTTAGAATAATTAGCGGTATTTGACCATACCCAGTTTCCATGCAGGTTTACGCTGTTGTAAACTCCATTATCATCCTCTTTCAGAAAACCCGAAACGTATTTCTTGCTTATTTTTCGTTCGTAATAAACTGCATAATCAATCCCAATAGACGATTTCAGTTTTAAGCCTTCGATGGGTTCTATTTGGATGTATGCATTTCCAAATGGCCGGCTGAACTTATACCGGTTCTGTTTATTGTCCTCAATCAACCGAACAGGGTTTTGCCTATCGGTCATTCCTGAAACTGGACCACCCCAACCGCCAGTTTCGGTATAAACCGGGACAATAGGTTGCAATACCAGCGACGAAAATAAAACATTTCCAACATCGATGAGCGTTTCTTCCTGATACGAAATAGTAAAGTTTTCACCAATTACCAATTTACCGTCAAAAGCACGTATTTCAGAATTAATTCGGGTATTATAGCGTTGGAAATTGGTCTCTTTAACAATCCCATCATTATTTACATATCCAAGTGAGAAGAAAACATTTGAGTTTTTATCCCCTTTGGCTGCCGTAAAATTGTAATTCTGTGATAATGAATTCTGAGCAATCTCATCGAACCATTTGGTATCGGCCGGTTTCATAGTTTTGGCCGCATCGATATATTCTGGATAAGTGATGCTTCCCAAGATAGGATTATTCATATCGCCATTCCAAACATAATTATATATGGGGCTTACCGGGGAAAGTTTATCATTCACACTGGCATCAAAATAGACCAAACCCCGCTCATAGGTGTTTAAAGGGGTCAACTTTGTAGCATACTTTTGCATTCCATAATTAGCAGTAAAACCAAAAGTAGCTTTTCCTTCACTTGCCTGTTTTGTAGTAATGATAACTACTCCATTTGCCGACCGGGATCCATAAATGCTGGCCGCAGATGCATCCTTCAAAATTTGTATACTTTCAATATCATCGGGATTTAATTCATGCATCCCTGATTTTGAAGGTACACCATCAATTACAAACAAGGGGTCGTTATTATTCAAGGTACTATTTCCGCGGATTCTAATGGTAGCCCCTGAGCTAGGTGAACCATCTGTGGTAATTGTTACCCCGGCAACTCTCCCTTGAAGGTTTTTAATGGCATTACCCGATGGTTGATCCTCTAGGTCTTCCATGTCAACCACCCCAACAGCACCTGTAAGATCGGCTTTCTTTTGGGTCATATAACCTGTCACCAAAACCTCCGAAAGGCTTTCAATGGAAGGTTCCAAGGAGATACTAATTACTGTTTGCCCTTTTACAGGTACACTTTCTGTATTGTATCCAACAAATGAAAACAGGAGTACGGCATTATTATCGGTTACATCAACTATAAAAGTACCATTGTAATCGGTGACAGTTCCCAAATTAGTCCCTTCTACCTTTATGTTAACTCCTGGTAGCGATTCATTTGTTCTTGCATCCAACACTTTCCCTTTAACCGATATGTTTTGTCCATTAACTACAAAAGATAAGCTGAGAAAGCAAATGATAAGAAGAGTTGAATACCAATTCATTAAATATTTAATCTGATGTTTCATAATTTTTTCATTCAAATGGTTTATAATCCGTTTAATAAAGTTTGTGTATTATATTCTGGAATTGCTCCATGTTTAGATGCCACAATGGCACCCAGTTTACAACCCATTCGGGCAGCTTTATAAGGATCATTGGTTTTATGCAATTCCACTAGGTACGCAGCTGAAAAGCTATCACCCGCACCAACGGTATCAGCTACTGAAATAGATACTCCAGAGATGGATCTGCTTGCTTCTTTGGTAATTACTTTTGCCCCTTTACTGCCAAGTGTAATCACAAGTGTTTCAATAGAGTACTGGTCAATAAGCCATTTGCCATATTCTTCAATAGAATGAAATTGAATCCCCAACATTTTCGAAACCTCCAATACTTCTTCATCATTCTGCTTAACAATGTCAGCTAAGGTAAACGAATCGCGAATTATCTGTTCATTGTAAAAATTCAACCTCAGGTTAATGTCAAAGAAAACTTTTTTAAATTTTCCGGTCTTAAAAATTTTGGAAAGTTGCGTCCGGTTATTTTCGGTTCGTTGGGCCAAACTGCCAAAGCAAAAATAGTCCCATTCAATTGCAGAAAGTTTTGTTAAACTTTCATTGCTTAAACTTATGGAATCCCAGGCTGCATCCTCACGTATTTCATAAACCGGATTGCCCTGTTTGTTAAGGCTCACATTAACTATTCCTGTTTTTTTATTCTCAAGAATATTAACCATGGTCGTATTTACATTAAGTCTGTTTGCCCGAACAATAACACTTTTTCCAAGGGGATCATTTCCTAATGCACTTATTAAATACGATTCGGCTCCCAGCTTAGCTGCATGAGCAGCCAGATTAAAAGGGGCTCCACCCATATGTGGTTTTCCTTCAATCATATCGTATAAAATCTCGCCAAACGCTAATAATTTCATTTTACCAAATGGATTTAAGTGAATGAAAATGGATTTTATTCAACTCGGTGTCTTCGGAAATTACCTTAAGTTGGCTTAAACCGCCCTCTGGAAATAGTTGTTCGGTTGCTACCCACTGCCCATTATTAATAAAAAGCTCAATGGAGGATTTATCAACCACAAATTGGATGTTGATATCTTGGTTGGCTAATTGGAATGGTGATGTATGTTTGGCCCCAAAAGCAGGGTTAAAATCAATAATACCTGATTGACTCCGATCAAAAGTAACCACTTTATTTGCCGGATCCATTAGGATCTGAACTTTATTCCCAATGTTGTTGCCAAATTCAAAAGATACCGGGTTATTCAAATTCTTCAATGTCAAATGCAAATCGTACACTCCTTCAGGAATCTGAGTAAAGAGGATTTTTTCTCCTTGAATTGATAAGGATTCAGCCTCAAAGAACTGCGATTTCCAAAGTAATTTCAGATCAATGGGTTCCGCCTGAATCTGATAATTGGTTGCTGTTTTTATCAAAGAAAGGTAACGAGGAAGTGTTAAGGCACTTCTCCAACGCTTGGTTGGTGTTACTTGCGCATACTGCCAATTGCTCATCCAACCAATAAATACCAAACGGCTTTTATCGTCGAAAACGTTTGAGTAAGTAACACCTGCATAATTATCGGCTCCGTAATCGAGCCATTGTATGGTATCCTCTTTAGTTTCGGAAACGAATTTTTTTCCATCAAATTCACCCACAAAATATTGCGTACCTGAACCACCATGTAATCCTCCGGGATTGGTGCTTACAAGCAACACCCATTTTTTTGAATTGGCATTATTTACAGGTAATTGAATCAAGTCTGGACATTCCCAAACACCGCCATGGTTGCCAAACTCTTTTCCGAATTCTCTCTCAAAATTCCAATTTTTTAAATTGGGTGAGCTGTAAAACCGGACCTGGTTGCCGCAGGCTAAAGTCATAATCCACTGGCTCGTTTCAGCGTGCCAGAATACCTTTGGGTCGCGAAAGTCCTTCAAACCGGAATCCTCCAATACCGGATTGTTGATATACATTTTCCAAGTTCTACCTTTATCTAGGCTATATGCAATGCTTTGGCGTTGCACAAAACCGGAATCAAGGTTTAAGTGTTGCGTAAATATGGCTACCAAAGGCTTTACACCATTTTCAGCAAAGCGGGTGGTGTTATTCCAATCAACCACAGCACTACCTGAAAATATCCATCCATTAAAATCAGGGGCAATAGCAACCGGTTGATGTTCCCAATAAATTAGATCTTTTGAGATTGCATGTCCCCAGTGCATTGGACCCCAAACATTGCTGTCAGGATAAAACTGGTAAAACAGATGGTACTCTCCTTCAAAAAAGACCATACCGTTGGGGTCGTTCATCCAATTACTGTCGGGGGTAAAATGGATTTGGGGTCTGAATTCCTCTTGATATTTCTTTGGAGCCCGTTCGGCGAAATTTACCACTTGGTTACAACCAATAACAAAAACTCCGAATAGGAAAGCAAAAGCAAAGGTTAGGTTTTTCATATTAGTTTGTTTTCAACATTTCTTTTTGAATAAGTTCCAGCGATTTGCCTTTGGTTTCAGGGAACCATTTATTGACTACAAAAAACTGCAAAAGCATTGAACCTGAGAAAATAAAAAAGGCAATGGCACCCCCATTCATAGAACTTTCGGCAATAACAGGGAAAATCCAAGAAACCAACATGGCCATAAACCAATGGGTTAGGCTTCCTAAAGTTTGGCCTTTGGCCCTTACTGAGTTTGGAAATATTTCGGAAATATATACCCAGATAACAGCTCCTTGCGAAAAAGCAAAAAAAGCAATGAATCCAACCAAATAAACTAAAACTATCATGCTGCCATTCGACTCACTTAAAAACGATTTGGCAACCAGTCCTAAAAAGAGGGTCATTCCAATTGAACCAATCAACAGAAGTTTCTTCCGGCCAAACTTGTCGATGATTGACATTCCAATGAGTGTGAAAATTAAATTGGTCACTCCGACCGATACTGATGAGAAAAGAGCAGTACCGGTTCCAAAACCTGACATCTCAAAAATTCGGGGGGCATAATACATTATAGCGTTTATTCCTGCCATTTGGTTGAAGAAAGCAATAGCGAATGCCAATAATATGGGTACCATATACTGCTTTTGAAAAAGAGGTTCATTGGTGCTGTGGTGTCCTTTTTCAATTGATTCCCTGATTTCAGATAACTCTGTTTCGGGATTTTGCGAGGCTAACCGTTTTAATAATTCCAATGCTTCGTCATACTTTCCTTTGAGTGCCAACCAACGAGGAGTAGCCGGAATTAAAAAAAGCAATCCGAAAAACAAGGCTGAGGGTACAATCTGGATTCCCAACATGTATCTCCAAGCTTGCACTTCCACCATTTTTGATATCAAATAATTGGAAAGAAAAGCCAACAAAATACCGGAAACAACATTTAATTGGAAAAGTCCAACCAGTCTTCCGCGCAATCGGGCTGGGGCAATTTCAGCAATGTACATGGGTCCAATTACGCTTGAAGCGCCGACAGCCAAACCACCGATAAACCTGAAGGCCATAAATGGAATCCATTGGCTGCTGAATGCACAGCCCAATGCAGAAATACCATATAAAACAGCCAATACAATAAGTACCTGTTTTCTTCCGAATTTGACGGCTGGCTTTCCAGCTAGTAATGCTCCAAATACAGTACCTATTAATGCGATGGCAACGGTAAATCCATGCCAAAAGCCATTCAATTGGAAAAGTTCTTGAATTGACCGCTCTGCACCGCTAATAACAGCCGTATCAAAACCAAATAACAATCCACCTAAAGCTGCAATAAAAGCAGATCGTATTACTAATGTGTTTGTTTTTTTCATCGTTATTCTATTATGTGAAAATTTTATCCTTATAATTAAAATGTACAGTTTTGTTTTTTCCGTTTGCTTCCATTCAAAGCTAATTACGATTCATTTTTTCCATGGGGCAATAATTCGGTATATTTGGGGCAAATTCTCTGCAAACGTTTGTTGTTTGAAACTAATGACCTATTTTTACCCCTAGGTGACCAGTTTTTCTTTAATAAACAGTAAGTAATTAGGTTTAAGAAGCTACAAATGAAATACGCTATTTTTTTTCTTTTAGGGTTATTATTATTGCATTCATGTCAATCAACACGCAATCAAAAGAATGAAAAGACTTTTGTTATCGGTTTTTCGCAATGCACTATGGCCGACCGTTGGCGCGAAACCATGGTAAAAGAGATGCAAATAGAAAGCGATATCTATGCAGATTATAAAATCAAACTTTTAGTTAAAGACGCAAAGAATAGCAGCGAAAAACAGATTACTGATATTAAAGAATTGATTAGCCAAGACATCGATTTACTAATTGTCTCACCCAATGAATCAAAACCCATTACACCCATTATTGAAGGGATTTATGATTCAGGAATGCCTGTTATTGTAATCGATCGGAAAATAGAATCAGAAAAATTTACAGCTTATATTGGAGCCGATAATTATTTAATAGGCAAGGAAGCGGCAAAATACGCTGCGGAATTGCTTTTTAACAAAGGTACTATTCTGGAAATAACCGGACTTAAAGGTTCGAGCCCTGCTATAGATCGTAAAAGGGGATTTCATGAAGTAATCAATAGCATTCAAACCATTCGGGTTTGTAGGCAGATATACTCAAATTGGACCGAAGAGGACGCCTTTTTAAGAGTTGACAGTTTATTGCAACAAAACACCCCATGTTTCGATTTAATTTATGCCCATAACGATTATATGGCTCGCGGTGCTTATAAAGCACTCAAAAAACATAATCTCAATCAAATTCCAATCATTGGTATCGATGGTCTCTATGGCCCCGAACAAGGAATCAATATGGTGAACGAAGGAATACTGGCAGGTACCTTTTTATATCCTACTGGAGGCGATTTGGCCATAAATGTGGCAATTAACATATTAACAAGTCATCAATATGCAAAAAATAATTTGCTTAAAACCACACGTATCGATAGAACCAATGCCATAACAGTAATGCTTCAGGCGGAACACATCATTGAGCAACAATCTAAAATTGAAAAACAGCGGGACTTGGTTTCCAATCAAAAAGCAATAATTACCAGCCAGCAAAGTAAGTTGTTGATCTCCTACTTGATTGCTTTTGTATTATTAGGAATTGCATTTATTGCTTTTTATACCTATTACGTAAAAAACAAGTCGAACCTACTTTTAAAGGAAAAGAATGCTAAAATTGAAAAACAGAATGCAAAAATTATTGAGCAAAGAACCCGACTGATTGCAATGGTAAAAATAGCTGAGAATGCTACTGAAACAAAAATGCAGTTTTTTACCAACATCAGCCACGAATTCAGAACCCTTATTAGCCTTATATCACTCCCTGTGAAGCAGTTAATCCAAGAACAAACCAAATCGGATTCTATTAGCGAAACATTGAAAAACATCGATATGAATACCGACCGTCTGATTGAACTTTCTGAAGAGGTGCTCGATTTTAGGAAGATTGAAAAAAGCAGTTATAAGCTCAATTTACAGCTATTTGATATAAAAGACATCATCGAAAATCGGATTTCAGGCTTTAAAAGTCTAGCACATGAAAAACAGATTGATGTTGTTTTTAAGGGTCAAGAACTACTTTTTAATTTTGACCGTAGAGTAATTGAAAAAGTATTTAATAATATTTTATCCAACGCTATAAAATACTCCCCCAAATGCAGTCAGGTAATTGTAGAAGCATCTGTTGTAGATGAATGGGTGAGAATTAGCGTTGAAGATTATGGTCCAGGTATACCTGAAGACCGAATGAATTATATTTTTAACCGGTTTGAACAATTTGATTTTACAAAGGAAGCCAATCTTTTTGGATCAGGTATTGGATTGGCTTATACCAAGGAATTGGTGGCATTCCATAATGGCAAGCTGAAAGTTCAAAACAAGCCTGAACAAGGCATTATATTCGATTTGTTTTTTCCTCATGATACCACTGAGATGTTACCCGATCCAAATGAAAACTACCAACAAATATTGGCTGATACTGGGGCCACCAATAAAGAATATACTGTTTTGGTGGTTGAAGATAATGAACACCTGCGGCAAATTGTAAAAAAAATACTTTTACCACATTACCATATTATGGAAGCCGTTGATGGCAAAAATGCCATGGATATTATTGGAAAACAAATTCCGGATATAGTTATCAGCGACATTCTGATGCCTAAAATGGATGGGATTCAGTTGTGCCAGAAGATTAAAACTACACCAGCCATCGCCGATATACCGGTTATTTTATTGACAGCCCTTGCAACCCATGAAGCTACTATAGAAGGATTTGAAACGGGTGCGGATGCTTATGTTACCAAACCCTTTAATCAGGATGTTCTTAAGGCAAGGGTTAGCAACCTATTGAAAAATAAGGAACGAATCAAAGAACAGTTTTACAAGATCACCACAAAAAAATCGGATCAATCAAAGAATTTCCGCGACAAAGAATTTTTGGATAACGTGCAGAAATCAATTGTGAAGAATCTTGAAAAACGGGATCTTACCATAGAAGATATTGCCAATGATATGAATATGAGCCATTCTACCCTTTACCGTACCTTAAAAAAAGCTACCGGGATGCGGAGTGTTGATTTTATTAAACTAGTCCGACTCGAAAATGCCGCTCGATTCTTACTTACTACTAATTTTAATGTTGAAGAGGTTTGCTATTTGACCGGTTTTTCGGACCCCAAGTATTTTCGTAAATGTTTTATTAGCCAATATTCAAAAACACCCAGTGAATTTAGAAAAGACAATCTTTCCATAAATTCCTAATCAAGGTACAACCTTTTGCTCTATTATTTAGTTAAAGCCTTTTTATCAATTGATAAGTAATTCTAAATCTAATCTCAAGTAGGAAAATGTAAATATCTGACCCTCTAAAAGTAGATTCAGGTACTCAATTTTGAAATTCCCTTTGCAGAGATTTTAAAATAAATGGACTTTAATCAACTGTTTCCTAGATTTTTACAAAATATTCTTGGCAACATTATAGATGGACTTTTCTTTGATAATTTTGAAATACCACATTTCAACTAATTTATTCATACTTAATAAAAACAATACTACTGACTGATATATAATTACTTACGAATAAATGGGAATTTATTTGAAACTACATTTTAATACAGGGAGCGCAGATTGGGGATTTTGGATTGCGGATTTCGGATTTGGGGAAATGCATTTTAGAATTGCAAATTTGAAATTCCATTTACGGCGCATGGAGCGGTTGCGATTCTATTTAATAGTATTGCATGCGCCGAATTTTGTTTGCCATCTTTGTACCCGGTGCGTTCCGCTAAAGCGAGACTTGTGCACCGGGCTATGTTCTCTCAGGCTTACAGCCTGATAATATGTGGAGGTTGATTCCTATTCGAAAGAGGGTTATTTACCATTAAAACCCACCCTTTGGAATGTCTTCATCCGGATCCTTATCGAAAGGACCCACACCAGGCGGGTTAAAAAGACCCCAACGGTCGATGACGTAATCCCATTTATCGAAGCCAGCCACCCAATCGATGAAGAGCAAGCGGTATTCTTCAATGAGGGTGCGTACCATACCGAAATAATCGACGTACTTAAATCCGAACATCTCCAGGGAGTGGTTTTGTACCATTAAATCACGGGCTGCTTTCCGGATAATGGCCGCAGCTTCCATTTTCAGGTCGTACAACTGAGCAGCTTCGGCACCGGCAACTTTAACAGTTAATTGGGCCGCATCGCTTATCATCATCCCCTTGATGGCTGATAGATGCTCATCCTCGTCATTGATTAAGTTAGTAATTTGAATTACCACGTCCAAAATATCTTCTCCCTTTTTGTAGATGGGTAGGTTTTGTATTTTATTTTTATGTCTGCTCATATTACAATAGAATACGGTTGATTAAAATATTGTTTTCTGAACCACAATTCAAATGCAGGATCCACAAATTCATACACGCCATTTACTTCATGAATGATGTCGGAATTTATAAGTATGGTTTTGTTTTTACTCACATTCCGCGGTGTACCCAAAAAATGTTTCTGCATAACCGCAGCACTGGTAAATTGGGTTTCGCCTTTGGCTACCGCTTTTAATAGGTTTAATTGCGTATGGCTAATGCTTTCGGTTTCTTTTTGATACAAAGGCGAATTGGCATTTATCAACTCTTTTAATGCGGTATTTACTTCTGCAAGGGTAGCTTTTTTGTGTGATAAATTCCAACTATAATGAGCCAGTTGTTGTACATACCATGAATGGTTTTTCATTAACAAAGGAATCATTCCGGCAGTTTTTTCATCAATTTGTTTTCCGGTATCGGCAAAACTGGTACAAATAAAAGTTACCCATTTTTTGGTTTCAATTTTTTGCAGCAACATAATGTCACCAAAGCGATAAAAAGGCTTTGCCGGATTGTTGAAAATATCCGCCATCATATGCCGTTTGCTGCCATATAGGCAATATGTAACCGATTTGTGGCGTTGCCAATAGGCTCTCAATTTTTTTTCAAAATTCAGATACCCGTTAAATGATGCCAGGTTTTGAAATTCATCTAAACAAATAATGAATTTAACACCTTTAACATTGGCTATTGTTTCGGGTAAATTCAATACTTCATCACTATTTTTTTTCAATTCTTCCCAATCGAAACTTAAACTAAAATCGGTAGCCGGATCAATTCCTATGCTTAATTTCGGGATTAGTTTTTTAAATAAATCCCTTCCGCTGCTCATCCATTCTTCCCATTTTGATGAAGAAGCTTTGATTACTTCACGGGCAAATGTTTCCAAAAATTCCTCTTCGTTGCCTACTGAAAAAAGGTCGATAATTACCGTCTTTGTTTTCTCATTCTTCGTGTTTATATCGTCTATTACTTTTTCAACCAATGACGATTTTCCCCATCGCCGTGGAGATATGATGGTGGTATTAATTCCATTTAGTAGATTACTTTGCAATTTTGCTGATTCAACTTCTCTGTTGGTAAACGAATGATTACTTACCGTGGTTCCGTAAATAAATGGTGAATCTTTCATTTTTTATCATTTAGTATTATACCATGTGGTATAATACACAAAGGTATAAAATTTTGTAGCTTTTTAAAGAGCCTGCTCTAATTCTTTTTAGTATTAGTGACGATTGCAAACAGCTACCTTTTCACCGTCAAACTGTCACCATTGAGCAATGGTAGTCAATGCATCACGGACGAAAACCATCCGCTGAAGTTGAACCCGGTTTTAACTGCCCTCCACAATTTTAATTTCCTCGGCAGTTAAACCGTAAAGCTGGTAAACGAGCTGGTCGATTTCGTTTTTAAACAATATTCGTAATCCTGAAAGGATTGAATATGAATAGC
>JBAYKX010000074.1:0-27049 GCA_041664345.1 Salinivirgaceae bacterium | reverse complement strand
TTGATAGGTTGTAAGTGTAAAGGCGGTGACGTCAAAGCTGAGCAATACTAATTACCCGTAAACTTACTTTTCGCGCAATGAATTGTGTTTATGATACT
This sequence comes from Salinivirgaceae bacterium, assembly GCA_041664345.1. Classification (GTDB taxonomy): domain Bacteria; phylum Bacteroidota; class Bacteroidia; order Bacteroidales; family SZUA-534; genus GWE2-40-63. Next base: position 26,951 of record JBAYKX010000074.1, on the reverse strand, counting down.
ATTTTCCGGCATGTTAAGATATTGTCCGCCCTGGTGGACGACGTTTTTTGGTGGCTTTAGCGTGGGGGCCACACCTCTTCCCATACCGAACAGAGAAGTTAAGCCCCACAGCGCCGATGGTACTGCGTTAGTGGGAGAGTAGGACGCCGCCGGATTTTAAGCCCTGTTACAGAAATGTGACAGGGCTTTTTTTGTATATATTTTATAGAATTATGATAAATAATTAAGATAAGGGCTTCCCATACCGATCCGCCGAGGCGGACGTGTTCCGCTTTTGCGAATAAGCCACACATTTCCGATAGCGATTGGGAATGGTACTGTCTGCCAAGGCGAGATGGGAGAGTAGTACCGATGACTATCGAGGGCCGAATTTTAAGCCCTGTTGCAGCAATGTGACATGGTTTTTTTATTTGAAATAAATATTATGATATTTAATGCGTTTAAAAAGAACTAGGTTTTTCTGATTGTTGAAGGATATGAAGGATTTAAATCGTACTACTAAACATATCTTACTGCCTATAAAATGTCAACATTGGAACTCAGAGAACCTGCTGCGAAAATACTTTAATAGCGAAGCAGGCGCTTCGCTTTCCTGTAACTTAGAATTTATCTATTTTTGGTACTTTAAATTAGAAATCATGCAAATATCAGGTCTATTTAGGCAACATTATAAATTTGGAATTTGGGTTTTAGTTATTGGTTATTTGTGTCTGGCACCTGCCGATGAGTTTAAAAAAGTGCATATAACAATTCCTTATTTTGATAAAGTAGTGCATTTTGGGTTGTTTTTTATTCTAGGAATTATAGTTAATGCCAAGAGGGAATTTCAATCGTTCAATCCTATATTTTATTTGCAAGTTTCCTTTGCTGTCCTGTACGGTGGTTTGATTGAACTGGCGCAAAACTATTTAACCACAACGCGAAAGGGGGATTGGATTGATTGGTTGGCCGATTTAGCCGGTTTAGCATTGGGAATTTGGATGATACGGTTTTTACCAAGAAAGTTTACTCAATGGTTGAAATAAAAAAAGCGGGAAGTTCAACTTTCCGCTTTTTAAAGTTCGTTTTTAATTATTATACATGCAATTTTTTCCACGCATTCCATTTCTTCCACCCATTCCTCTTTTTCCAGCATGCATATCAAACTTAATTCGCTGTTCTTCGTTGAGCAGTTTCCTTACTTCTTGATGATTGGCAGCCCTATCTTTAGCCATTTTTGTTTTAATAACAGCCATTTCATCAATTAAGCTATTGATGGCTTTCAAGTCTGGTGTTTCAGCAGTTTCAAGAGTCTTCATCCTTGCTTGTTTTTCGTTCAGATCATTGCGTAGAGGGAGCATCTTTTTTTGATTTTCCAACTGTAACTTTTCAATTTGTTTGGTTTGCTCTTCTGTAAGGCTTAGCATTTCTGCCATTCTATCAGCCTTCCGTTCTTTAAAGTTTTCGCCTTGGTTTTGTCCTTTTCGAGGGCAATTGGCATTATTTCCTGGCTGTGCCGATGTTGATAGCGCTATTAGGATAATAAGTCCCAATAAGGTGGTTTTCATTTTTAAGTTTCTCATAACTTTACTTATTAATTAACAGTTTGACATTTATTTTATTGTTGATTGTTTTTATACTTATTAGTTTTTAACTAATCCCTATTTTTATGATAATGACGCTGTTCTCCTCTTTCAGGCCTCTTTAAGTTTTTATCCATGAGATTTTGAAATCTCTTACATTGTTCTGGCGTTAGCTGTTTCTTAATATTGGTGAAATGAATAAGATTAGCTTTTTCAAACCGGGCGTTTAATATACCAATGGAATCCGCATAATTATTCATTCTTGATGTATCAGGATTATAACTGAAGAGTTCTTCACGAATTAAGCGTTGGTACTTATCTATTTCATCCCTGAGTAGGTGGATTTTTACGAAATGTATTTTTCTTTCATTCTGATAAAAAAGAACCTGTTCATCATGAAGATTTAGCTCTTTTACAAGGATTCCTTTATCCATACGGTTTTTTCTATAGTTACTATTTTCCTTGTTTCTTTCATTTCCAAAGGAAGTTATCCAAAAGGTAGAAAGGGTGCCCAGATTTATAGCCACTAAAACAATTACGGCCCAGAGCAATAGTTTATTTTTATAAATGATATTCATAATTATTCTTCATTAAGTACTAAATAGGTATCGGTTGATTGATTGAGTAAATATTCTTCCACAAAAATTTCAGTGGATGTTTGCTGTGTTGCTGTTATTTGGGAATTTGTATTTAAAAAATGCAATAAACTAACAAGGTTAAGGGCAAGGAAAAGGATAGCAAATGCTGGCTTTAGAAAAGGGGAATCAAAAAACCAATTTAGCCATTTTGCATTCTCCGGTTTTTCCAATCGGGTGGATAGCCGGGTATAAAAAAAATCGTTGGTGGTAGCTTTCGGATAATCCGTGAGGCTTTCCATCGTTTTTTTTATTTCTTGTTCTATTTCCACATTTGTTTTCATAATGTTTTTTGTGTTCTAGTGATTTTATGACGTGATTGAAAGTTAAAACTTGCGAGGTAAATTCTTAATTTTTTGAATAGTAATAATTGTAAAGCAGCTTTTGCAAGTTTTTCTTTGCCCGATGAATCAACGATTCAACCGACGAAACAGTAATTTGCATGACATCGGCAATTTCATTGTAACTTAATTCTTCATAGTTCTTAAGGGTAAAAGCCGTTTTCTGATGCGTAGGAAGTTTTGATAAGGCAAGGTTCAAAATAGCTACCCGTTCTTGTTGTTCTAAAGAAACATAGGGTGTTTGATTATGTGCTGCCCCAAAATCCTGAATATCCTTTGAATCGGTAGATATCCGGACCAGTGTTGACCATCGTTTTTTTCGTTTGGCTTTGCGCAGGAAATCAAGCGACTTGTTTACTGCTATGCGATAAATCCATGTTGAGAGGCTGGAATCTTGTTTGAATGAACCAATGGATTGATAAATTTCCACAAAAACTTCTTGGGCTACATCATCGGCATCGGCATAATTTCCTACATAACCAAAACAGGTATTGAATACTTTGTTTTTATAAAGTTCAACCAATTCTTTGAAAGCAGATTCTGAGCCTTCTATTAATTTATGTATGAATTTTTCTTCCACCTTAAATTGTTTACTTAAAGATAGACGACCTATTTAAATATTACTTGCGGATAAAAATAAATTTGTTTTTCTAAAATCAGCAATTCAATAATGCTCTTTATAAACCATTAGCTTTCCATATTTCCATTATAAGTATGTTAGATAAAACTAAATTTAATAATTGATGGTTTAATACCGTTGAAGTTATAAATTTGCATCCATAAAAACCAAAACAGAAAATAATGAGACCAACACTTTTAGTTCTGGCGGCTGGAATGGGCAGCCGTTATGGCGGTTTAAAGCAACTCGACAAATTAGGTCCTAGTGGAGAAACCATTATGGATTATTCCATTTACGACGCCATGCGCGCCGGGTTTGGCAAAGTTGTATTTGTAATACGGAAAAGTTTTGAAAAAGATTTCAGGGAAATTTATGTCAATAAACTTCAAGGAAAAATGGAAGTGGAATTGGTTTTTCAGGAATTGGACAACCTTCCGGCTGGGATTACCTGCTCCGAGGAAAGGGTTAAACCGTGGGGAACTGGTCATGCTATTTTAGTGGCTAAAAACGCTGTTAAAGAGCCTTTTGCCGTAATTAATGCCGACGATTTTTATGGTGCCGAAGCATACAAAAGCATGTTTGAGTTTTTAACTAAAGAGGTAGCCACTGATAAATATGCTATGTGTGGATATGAATTGAATAAAACCCTTTCCGATTTTGGTAAGGTGTCGAGGGGTGTTTGTAAAATGGATGGCGATAACTATTTACTTGGGGTTACAGAGCGTGTTGGCATTGCAAAGGAAAATGGCAGGATTTCATATCTGTTGAACGAACAGAAACTTCCACTTAACGAAACTGATACGGTTTCAATGAATTTTTGGGGATTTTCGCCTAGCTTATTTGCTCATTTGGAAGAAAAATTTACAGCTTTTGCTAAAGCGAATGCACAAAACCCAAAGGCTGAATTCTATATTCCGTTTGTGGTTGACGATTTAATGAAAGAAGGAAAAGTAAAAACCAAAGTATTGCATTCAAACGCCGAATGGTTTGGAGTTACTTATCAGGAAGATAGACCAACAACAATTGAAAAATTGAACCAATTGGTGGCAAAAGGGAAATACCCATCGAAAATTTGGTAAAAGTTATACGCTTTAACTGATTGAAAGCTCTGATACTATTCAGGGCTTTTTTGTTATACAAACGCTTAATCCATATTTCATATTTAGCAGTATCAAAAATGGAAGCACACAACCAAACTGATATTTCTCATATATTTAGAAATGGCAATCAGCTGAAAAAAATGAATGATTCTATTTGTAAGTTTAAAATTATTATTACATTTGCAATGTAATAATATGCATTAATAACGTATAAAAATACAATTTGAAAATTTTCGCTATGACTACAAATAAAATCTCACTAGCAATAAGATACCCCGTTTCACGACGAAGACAGGTATTACTATTTCAATAACCAATAAAGTAGCTAAGCAGTTTTTAAGATAAAATAAATTGTTGTATGTAGCCTACCTAATTTGGTAGGCTTTTTTTTGTATTAAATTTAAGTTGAATCGCATAATAATATTAAAGAAATGAAATCAAAAAGCAATGTTAGGATTTTAGTTGCAGATATTCAGCATGTAATTTTTGCCGAGAAAATATGCAACCTTATAGAAGATGCGGCTAAATTAAGGGGAACAGGAATCGCCAAGAGAACACCCGAATATATTACTTCGAAAATTAAAGAAGGTAAAGCTGTTGTTGCCCTTGATGGGGAAGATATTGTTGGCTTTTGCTATATTGAAACTTGGGAGCATGGCAAATATGTGGCTAATAGCGGATTGATTGTTCATCCCGATTATCGGAACCAAAAGTTGGCGTTCCGTATTAAACAGCAGGCCTTACAGCTTTCCGGAAGTATGTATCCCGATGCCAAAGTATTTGGGATAACCACCAGTAATGCCGTTTTAAATATTAACTTTAAATTAGGCTATCGCCCGGTAACTTTTTCGGAACTAACTACAGATCCTGAGTTCTGGAAAGGATGCCAAGGATGCGTTAATTATGATATTTTGCAACGGACGCAGCAAAAAATGTGCTTATGCACAGGAATGATTTACGAACAAAAAGTTAAAAAACAAACCCTAACCGGTTTATTGAATAAAGTGTGGAATAAAAATGTATAAATATACACACCAATTAGTCAATTAACGAATTATATAAAAACAGAGTAAGTTTGAAAGAAATGGCAGAAAAGAAACAAACAGTAGTATTGGCGTACAGCGGAGGACTTGATACTACCTATACCGCTAAATACTTGGCTGTTGAAAAAAATAGGGACGTAATATCAGTGGTAGCCAATACGGGTGGTTTTAGCAAGGAACAGCTAGCTAACATTGAATTTCGGGCCAAAGAACTTGGTGTGAAGCAACATGTGGTTTTGAATATTGAAAACGAATATTACCAACAGTGCATCCGCTATTTAGTTTATGGTAATATCCTGAAAAACAATACCTATCCGCTTTCGGTAAGTTCGGAGCGTTTTTTTCAGGCCAAAGCCATAGCTACTTATGCCAAAGAAATAAATGCCGACTTTTTAGCACACGGATGCACCGGGGCTGGGAATGATCAGGTACGGTTTGATTTGGTTTTTAAGCTGTTGGTTCCTGAAAAACCCATTATTGCATTGGTTCGCGACGAGCAATTATCGAGGCAGGATGAAATTGACTATCTGCGCAAGCATGGTGTTAAAAGCGATTTCACCAAAATGGCTTATAGCATTAACGAAGGATTATGGGGTACAAGTATTGGCGGCAAAGAAACATTAACGTCAAACCTTCCATTGCCAGGCACTGCTTATCCTTCGCAGCTTGTAAAAACCGAACCAGTTGAAATTGAAATCCAATTTACAAATGGGCAGGTTTCTGGAATTGGCAACCAAGTATTTGGGCATCCCAATGAAGCCATCCGATATTTGAATAAATTGGGTGGTTCCTACGCCATTGGCCGTGGAATGCATGTGGGTGATACTATTATTGGAACCAAAGGGCGGGTTGGATTTGAAGCTCCGGCAGCCTATATGCTCATTAAAGCACATCATGAACTGGAAAAACACACGCTTACAAAATGGCAAATGCAGTGGAAAGAACAATTGGCCACTTGGTACGGAAACATGCTGCACGATGCGTTATACTTAGAGCCGACCATGCGGAATGTGGAAAACTTTTTGGAAGATACCCAAAAACACGTTACCGGCAAAGTTAAGCTGTTGTTGGCTCCCTATTATTTTCAGGTGCAAGGCATTCAATCCGATTTCGATTTGATGAATTCCTCTTTTGGAGCTTATGGCGAGTCGGCTGGCAAATGGACCGCCGATGATGTAAAGGGGTTCATCAACATTTTGGCCAATCCTTTAAAGAATTATTATTCGGTTAACCCGGAAGAACTGTAATACAGAATTGACTTTTAATAAAAAGCAGCATGATAAAAGTTGGGATTATTGGTGGGGCGGGATATACGGCCGGTGAGCTTTTAAGGATACTGCTATACCATAGCCAAGCGGAACTTGTATATGTTCAAAGTACCAGCAATGGCGGGCAATTAATTTCGCACGTTCATCATGATTTATTGGGTGAAACTGACCTTACGTTTAGCGCCGATTATCATTTTGAGGTAGATGTGGTTTTTTTATGCAGCGGCCATGGCAAAAGCCAATCGTTTGTGAAAGGAAACAAAATTCCGGATTCAGTAAAAATAATAGATTTAAGTGCCGATTATAGGATAGAAGAAGCTGGGAATGACTTTGTTTACAGCCTTCCGGAATTTAATAAGGATGTAATTTCCAAATCAAAACACATTGCCAATCCCGGATGTTTTGCAACTGCCATTGAACTGGCTTTTTTACCCTTGGCAAAAAACAAGTTGATAACCGATGAGCTTCATATTACGGCCATAACAGGCTCACCCGGTGCCGGACAAGCTCCAACAGAAACATCGCACTTTAGCTGGAAAAATAACAATGTATCGGTTTACAAAGCCTTTGAACATCAGCATTTAGCTGAAATTGAGCAAACCTTGTTTGGTTCAAAAACGCCACACCCGGCTATCAACTTTATCCCGGTGCGTGGCAATTTTTCGAGGGGCATTATGGCGGTTTGTTATACCACATCCGATTTGGATATCGCATCCTTAAAGGATATTTATAACCGGTTCTATGGAGATTCCCCATTTGTGTTTTTAACCGATGCCAATCCCGATGTGAAACAAGTGGTTAACACTAACAAATGCGTTTTGCATCTGGAAAAACATGGCGATAAAGTGATGATAATTTCCGTAATTGATAATTTGCTGAAAGGCGCATCGGGACAGGCCGTTCAAAACATGAACCTAATTTTTGGGATTGATGAGAAGGAAGGGTTGATGCTAAAACCAGTTGCTTTTTGATTTGTCCTTGTCTAGTTAGTTAAACATTCAAAATGATAGGTTATGAAAATGCTCGATGTATATTATATGTATCCCATTGCTTTGAAAACCGGCAAAGGGATAATTCTGAAAGATACCAACGATAAAGAATACTTGGATTTCTACGGTGGTCATGGAGTTATTTCTATTGGGCACAGCCATCCGGAGTTTGTAAAAGCCATCACCCAGCAGGTAAATCAATTGGCATTTTATTCCAATGCTTTTGAAAACCCACTACAAGATGAATTGGCACAGTTGCTAGGGAATCAGTCAGGTTACGATGATTATCGCTTGTTTTTGAGCAACTCAGGGGCCGAAGCCAACGAAAATGCCTTAAAAGCGGCATCAATGGTAACGGGCAGAGGAAAAATATTAGCCGTAAAAGGGGCTTTCCATGGTAGAAGTACCGGAGCTGTTGGTGTAACCGATAATCCAAAAATTCGGGCAGCTTTTGGAAACCAATTGGCGGTCGATTTTATTTCCATCGAATCGTTGCCGGAATTAACGCAGCATTTGAATACAAAAGAGTATGCAGCCTTCATAATTGAAGGAATTCAAGGAGTGAATGGGGTTTGGGAAGCCACCACTGAATATTGGAAACTAGCCAGGCAGTTATGCACCCAAACAGGGACATTGCTCATTGTTGATGAAATTCAGTCGGGGTATGGCCGTTCCGGTAAGTTTTTTGCGCACCAGCACCACCATGTTTTAGCCGATATTATAACCATTGCAAAGGGGATGGGAAATGGGTTCCCGGTTGCGGGCACCCTATTCAGCCCAACCCTGAATTTGGCCAAAGGTTCCTTAGGAACTACCTTTGGAGGTGGGCAAATGGCTTGTGCAGCAGCAATTTCTGTGTTAAAAACCATTGAAAGCGAAGATTTGATAACCAAATCGGGAGTTCAGGGTGGTTATCTGAAAAGTGAGATAGCAAGACTTCCACTGGTTAAAACTGTCCGCGGGCGGGGGCTTATGCTAGGCGTTGAATTTGAAGTTTCCGCAAAAAAAGTCCGTCAGGTTTTATTAGATGAGTTTGGAATTATTACCGGATTTTCCGATCCAGAAGTTTTGCGGATTTTGCCGCCTTTAAATGTTTCACTGGCCGACTGCGAAAAATTGGTAACTGCCTTGAAACAAATACTCACAAAAGAGATGAAGGCTTAATCGGATTCCTAAGCCAAACTAAACGTTATTACAAAATAACATGTTGAAAGAAAAACTGACCCTTATTAAAGCAGGGGGTAAAATTTTGGATTCAGAATCGGAACTGGATAAATTGCTCCATTTAGTTTCGCATATTCCCGGAAAAAAAGTATTGGTTCATGGGGGAGGCGTATTTATTGACGATTTGTGTGAGAAGTTAAATATTCCTACCCAAATGGTCAACGGGCGGCGGATAACTTCTCCTGAGAATATGGATGTGGTGTTGATGGCTTGTGCCGGAAAACTGAATAAACAATTGGTTGCCGGTTTAAATAAGCGGGAAACATTGTCGGTGGGGCTTTGCGGAGGCGATTTGAATTTGATAGCATCGCGGAAACGGAGCCCGGAACCCATTGATTTTGGTATGGTGGGCGATATTGTAAAGGTAAATACCCACTGGTTGAAATTGTTTTTAAGCAATGGAGTGGTTCCGGTAATTTCATCGATAACCCAAAGCGATTCGTTTGAGTTGCTCAATACCAATGCCGATGCAATTGCAGCTTATGTGGCGGTTGCCCTTTCCATTGATTTTGATGTGGAGCTGTTTTTCTATTTCGACAAAGCTGGGGTTTTAAGCGATTCAAATGATGCAAATTCCCTATTATTGGTCCTCGATACAAAGCATTTTGAAGCCATGCTGGCATCAAAAGCCATCCACACCGGCATGTTGCCCAAATTGCAAAACGGTTTCTTTGCGTTACGGAATGGGGTAAAGATGGTAAAACTCGGCAATTCCATTTTAAATGGAACCTATTTAGTTGATTGAGAGCCAAAACCATTGAATGAAATGTAATTGACATTATCCAAAATCAAAATGCCATGCAAGTTATAGATATAAAATCAGGTTCACAGTTGGCCATAAGCACCTTAACGGAACTTATTAAAATTCAGTCGTTCAGTAGGGAGGAAGAAAAAGCATCGGCACTCATTCAATCGGTTCTTGAAGCTCGTAATTATAATGTTCACCGGAAAGGGAATAATGTATATGCTTTTTCCAAAGATTACATTCCCGGAAGGTTTACCCTGATGCTTAATTCGCATTTAGATACGGTTAAACCCACCAATGGCTGGATAACAGATCCATTTACCCCGGTACTCGATAATAGCAAACTTACCGGTTTAGGTAGTAACGATGCCGGGGGATGTTTGGTGAGCCTTTTGGTTGCATTTCTGCTATCAGAGCATTTGAACTTGAATTACAACCGGGTTTTTGTGGCAACTGCCGAAGAGGAAATTTCCGGTTCCGGAGGTATGGAACTGGTGGTGCCCGAGCTCGGTAAAATTGATGTGGGCATTGTGGGCGAACCTACCCAAATGGAAATGGCCATTGCCGAAAAAGGTTTGATGGTGCTCGATTGCGAGGCAATTGGGAAATCAGGTCATGCGGCTCGCACCGGAGGCATTAACGCCATTACCGAGGCTATTAAAGATATTGAATGGTTCCATTCTTACAAATTCCCCGAATCGAGCCCAGTGTTGGGCGATGTTAAAATGACGGTTACCCAGATTGGTGCCGGCACGCAGCATAATGTGATACCCGATAAATGCACTTTTGTGGTGGATGTGCGCACCAACGAAAAATATCAAAATGCAGCAGCATTTGAATTGATTCAAAAGCATGTGAAATGCACTATTAAACCCCGCTCATTGCGCATGAATTCCTCATTTATACCACTTGAGCATCCATTGGTAAAGGCAGCAAAAGAATTGAATGTAGTTTGTTTTGGTTCGCCCACCACCAGCGACCAATCGGTGATTAGTACATTCCCAACCGTAAAAATGGGTCCCGGCGATTCCAACCGGTCGCATACAGCCAACGAGTACATTTACACTACTGAAATAGAGCAAGGAATTGCAATTTATTTGGAGCTGCTAAAGAAAATGAAAGTGTAATTAAGGTATTCAGCATCGTAAAATTCAGGTATTCTTTAACAAAAGATCAACTGACTTTGCATTCAAGTGCACTTTTAAAATCACTACTGACCGAGTAAATTCAATCATTTTGGGCTAAAGCCCAATTCTGGTCGGGGTTCAATTGCCCCTGGCTTAAGCCAGGTGTAATTTAAAGCAACTCATAAATTGGGCTTTAGCCCAAATAGTAACTACTTGATATATATGGCAATAATTTCTTGTTTTCATTATTTTTGTTGTTGCTTTCATTTTACTCGGTCAACAATGTTTTAAAATAATAAAGCCACTCATTGTTCAACAAGTGGCTTTTTATTAACCTAAAAGGGAATAAAGTATTTTTTTACAACTTATGTTTTTTACAAAAATCGGTTAATAATCCATCTAAATTAGGTTCGCCAATCTCTTGTAAATCATAATAAACACGGGTGTTTGGTTTGGTAATTTTTATTATCCGGTTCAAGTCAATGGGTGTACCAATAATTACGGTATCACAATCCGTATTGTTTATGGTAGTTTCCAAATCTTTCAATTGCTCAGCTCCATAACCCATTGCAGGAAGCAAGGTTCCAATGTTTGGATAAATACGGAATGTTTCAGCCAATTTACCAACCACAAACGGGAGAGGATCAACCATTTGTGCAGCTCCAAATTTCTGTGCAGCTATAACACCGGCTCCAAGTTTCATTTCACCGTGTGTAAGAGTTGGACCATCTTCAACAACCAACACTTTTTTCCCTCTAATTAATTCCGGTTTATCCACTTTTATGGGTGAAGCACCATCAATAACCATTGCTTTTGGATTAACCTTTGCAATGCTATTACGCACCGTTTGAATTCCTTCCGGTGAAGCAGAATCCATTTTATTAATAACAATAGCATCGGCCATACGCAGATTCACTTCGCCAGGATAGTACGATAATTCATGTCCTGGACGGTGCGGATCCGCAACGGTAATGGTCAAATCGGGAACAAAGAATGAAAAGTCATTGTTTCCTCCATCCCAAAGAATCACATCACACCCGCTTGGGTCTTTTTCAGCTTCGCGTAATATAGCTTCATAATCCACCCCAGCATATATTACATTTCCGCGAACTACATGTGGTTCATATTCTTCCATTTCCTCTACGGTGCATTTGTGTTTAGCCAAATCGGAAACTTGAGCAAAGCGTTGAACGCGTTGCGCATTCAAATCGCCATAAGGCATTGGATGGCGCACCGCCACAACTTTTAAGCCTTTAGCCATAAAGTATTCAATAACTTTGCGTGATGTTTGACTTTTACCACAACCTGTTCGTGTTGCAACTACTGCAATTACTGGTTTTGTGCTTTTTACTTGGGTTTGTTTCGGGCCCAACAACCCAAAATCAGCTCCTGCTGCATTAACAATGGCGCTTATCTCCATTACCCTGTGGTATGGAACATCACTGTATGAAAAGGTACAAATATCGGCTTTCAATTCTTTAATTAACTTAGGCAAATCTTGCTCTGCATAAATGGGAATTCCACTAGGATATAACTTGCCGGCCAATTCAGTCGGGTACTTCCGACCATCAATATCGGGTATTTGAGCTGCTGTAAAAGCAACCACATTAAAATCTGTATTGTCACGATAATACGTGTTGAAATTGTGAAAATCACGACCTGCGGCACCAATAATAATGACATTTTTTTTAGACATAAATCCTCCGTTTTAACTACGTTTTTTTTGTGAGTGTTTAAATAATAATCACAAATTTAATTTATTATAATCATCCGGATAGGGCTCATAACATGTTAAGAAAAACATCCTTTCTTTTAAGGGATTAAAAACAGTTGGTTATTAATAAACATATTGCGTGAATATCTGTATTTTTAAAAAAAAAGTATTGCATGAATATTTTGGCTCACTTATACCTGTCGAAAGGGATTAATAAACTGATGTTAGGCAATTATATGGGTGATTTTGTTAAAGGAAATCAATACTTAAATTACCCGGAACCCATTCAGCAAGGTATTCTGTTACATCGAAAAATTGATGACTTTACCGATAAACATGAGGCGCATCGCAGCAGTAGGGATCGATTCCGTAAAAAGTATGGTTTGCATTCTGGTATTGTGGTTGATATTGTTTACGACCACTTTTTAGCGAATCGTTGGAACTTTATCCATCCTACACCCTTAGAAGACTATGCTTCCGAAGTTTATCTGTATATCTCTCAAAACCAGCAATGGTTGCCTCAACGGCTTAATGAAATTACAACGCACCTAATAAAAAATAATTGGTTGGTGCTTTATAAAAGTTTATCGGGTATTGAAAAGGTGCTAAAGGGTATGGCATATAGAACATCACTTCCCGATCAGGTATCATTTGCAATGGAAATAATTGATAATGAATACACTATGCTTCAACAGGAATTCCAAGAATTGATTGAATTGTTAGATAAATTAGCCCAACAGGAAATAAACGGTAAGTTGCTGGAACTGAATTATAACGAAATAATCAATTATCGAAATATTTAACAATTTATAGTTTTTTTTTTAACAAAAACATTTTAGCTTTGTACATCGTAGAAAACTTAAATTATTAACGATAAATCAACTAATTAGGCAATTATGAAAAAATCAACTGTTAACATTTTAGCATCCTTAGTGTTTGCGACTCTCATACTTACAAGCTGTGGAGGGTTGAATAAAATGGTGAAAATGGCACCAATGGTAAAGTACGAGGTTACACCAAAAGTACTTGAAATGCACGGCGACAGTGTCGAAGTAACTGTAAAAGTATCTTTCCCAAGTAAGTATTTCCAAAAGAAAGCTGTTCTTGAAATTATTCCAGTTCTGAAATATGAAGGTGGTGAAAAATCGTTTAAAAGTTTAACCTTACAAGGAGAAGCAATTCAAGCAAACAATCAAGTGGTAACCTTTGTAAGTGGTGGAACTTATTCTGTTTCATCAAAAATTGCATTTGAAGAAGGAATGCGTCAAGGTACTTTAGTAGCTCGCGTGAAAGCAACCATGGGTAAAACGGTTGGTGAACTGCCAGAAGCAAAATTAGCCGATGGTACCATGGCAACTGCTCTTTTATTGGAAAAAGATCCAATGCCAATTGCTGCTGATGACAAATTTGTACGTGTTTCCACCGATTCAAAAGATGCCACCATCAATTTTGTGATTAATGAGTCTACTATATTAGGCAAAGAATTGAAAAAAGAAGAAATCAAAGCATTGCAAGATTTTGTTGCTACTTCAGTGGCAAAAGGTAATGTAGAATTCAAAGGGGTTGAAATTTCAGCTTATGCTTCTCCCGATGGTACTGAAGAACTGAATACCAAACTATCACAAAACCGGTTGAAAAATTCAGAGCAATATTTTGTTCGCGAAATGAAAAAGTCAAAAGTAGCTGGCATGGAAAACGAAGGGTTCCTATTGTCAAAAGCTACTCCTGAAGACTGGGAAGGATTCAAAAAATTAATGCAAGAATCTGACATCCAAGATAAAGAACTTATTTTACGTGTTCTTTCAATGTATTCCGATCCTGTGGTTCGCGAAAAAGAGATTAAAAATATTGCTGCTGCTTATGAAGTAATCGCTGAAAAAATTCTTCCTCAATTACGCCGTTCCAAATTAATAGTAAATATTGCTATTGTTGGTTATTCTGACGAGGAGTTGAAAACCTTATCGGTTAGTAATCCTGATACCTTGAAAGTTGAGGAATTAATGTATGCAGCTTCTTTAGCCACTGACTTGGATACCAAACTGGCAATTTATCAGAAAGTAGCAAGTAAATTTGCTGATGACTGGAGAGGCCACAACAACGTGGGTTACATTTATTTGAAACAAGGAAAAGTAGCTGAAGCAAAAGCTTCTTTATTGGAAGCAAAGAGATTAGATGCAAGCAATACCATGGTATTAAATAACTTAGGCGTTGTTGCTTTCTTAGAAGGTGACATAGTTGCTGCTCAAGAATTTTACAATGCAGCTGCTGGCGCTGGTAATCAAGTAAGTTATAACCAAGCTTTGTTGCCTGCTAAAAAAGGGGAATATGAAAAAGCTCTAAATTTATTTGTAAGCAGCAAATACAACACATTCAACTTTGCTTTAGTTAAATTGCTTAACTATTCTATTACTAAAAATACTGATACTTACGATGCTGCTCTTGGTATTCTATCAAAAGTTGAAAACCAAGACGTTGCAAAAGTTTACTATTTGAAAGCAATTTTAGGTGCACGCAAGCAAGATGCTGATATGCTTATGAATAACCTAAGAACAGCTATTGAAAAAGATGGAGCTTTAAAAGAATATGCTAAAAAAGACATTGAGTTTGCTCAATATGTCAACGATGCTACCTATAAAGGTATTGTTGAATAAGCAATTCAAATAAAATATAAAAAGGGGAATCCATTTCGGGTTCCCCTTTTTGTTTGTCTTATGTAAAATCAACGGTTCTTATGAATGGTAGTAACTTTGGTAAAGTCTTAGAGTTTTAGCCTTCGAAAGAATTCCCAAAGAACAATTCCTACACTTACTGAAATATTAAACGAATGTTTAGTCCCAAATTGAGGAATTTCAATGCACGAAGAACTGGCATCCACCACATCTTGCGCCACGCCATGAACTTCGTGGCCAAAAATCAGGGCATATTTATTTTTTGAATCTATCTGAATGCGTTCCAAGCTGATACTTTTTTCAGCTTGTTCTACTGCCAGAACTATGTAGCCCATTTTTGTGAGATGAGTTACGGCATCTAAAGTTTCAGCGAAATATTTCCAATGAACTGTTTCAGTGGCACCTAAGGCTGTTTTGTGAATGTCTTTATTAGGAGGGGTTGCCGTTATTCCACACAAGTAAATTGACTCAAGGCAGAATGCATCTGCTGTGCGGAATACTGAACCAATATTGTTAAGGCTCCGAACATTATCTAATACAATAATGATGGGTGTTTTTTCAGATTGTTTAAATTCCTCAACACTCAACCTTCCCAACTCTTCGTTTGCTAGTTTGCGCTTTTGTGTCTCCATTTCCTACCATTCTACTGGTTTCCGACGAACCGGCATCGACATACATCTAGCTCCACCGCCACCACGGGCCAACTCAGAACCATCAATGGTTACTACATATTTCTTGTAATCAGCTAATTGTATTGTTTTTTTTAAAACATCGCGAGCTCTAATAATTTCAAATCCATGCTTATTCATTTCTTCCATGGTATAAACATTTCGCTCATAGCCAATAACTTTACCTGGACCGAGGGCGAAAAAGTTAGCTCCACTATGCCACTGTTCCCGTTCCTGTGTCCATGGATCTCCTTGTCCCCCGCAAAAAACAGGTTCTAAATCGATTCCTAACTTTTTAAGAACAGTTAAAAGATTGGAAACGGTGCTTATTTTAACTTTTTCTCCTTCCAAATTAATATGTACCGTACGGTATTTATTTGGTTGGAGAATGACTGGTTCAAACACCATGCATTTGTTTACATCTAAGAAAGTGAAAACCATATCAAGATGGATAAATGATTCGGGGGAATCAGGTAATTCTTGAACAATAATATGCTTTATATTGCCTCGGGTTTTAAATTGTTCCAAAATGAAGTCAATTCCTTGAGATGAGGTTCGAACCCCAGTACCAATTATAAGAATATCATGTCGGGCTACCAAAACATCACCTCCTTCGATAGTAATTTTTGCATTGTAATTATCGAAACGTGCTGGATTTATGGTTTTGGTAATAAACGCCGGATGATGATTAAAAATAGCTTCCATAATTCGTGTTTCGCGCTCGCGTACAGGGCTTGCCATTTTCCCAATGAGCACTTTCTGGTTGATAGCCATGGAAGCATCGCGCATAAAGAATAAATTATGCAGTGGTCGCAAAGAGAATCTATCAATATCAAAAAAGCGGGTCAGGTTATCCTTTTTCATTACCACCCCTTCAATTAATTGTCGGGTGAGTTCCGTATTGCTAAGCGATAGTAGATAATCGCGGCTTTCGGTCACCAACTCAAATTGAAATATTTCATCAATCAATTGGTTTTTAATTACATCATTGGTTAGTATTTCAGTGAGCAAATCGCGCAATTCAAATACTTTAGCTTGCTTATTTATAACACCTTTAAATTGAGAGTACTCTTTTTGGGCAACCGAAAGATTTAGAATATCGCTGTATAAAGCCCGTTCTGCATTTTTTGGTGTCATATTCTCAACCTCTTGACCCGGTGTATGTAAAATTACGGCCTCTAAATCGCCTATTTCGGAAGAAACCTGCACTTGTGTATTTTCCATAACTTACTATCGTATCATTTCTAATTATTCAATGAAGGTACTATCTTTTGATTGGTTCTTTTCAAAGGTTTGGTTCACTAATTTTCCCGAATCAAATTCAACCGAATTTACTAATTTACCCTCTTGATTATAAAAGTTCCAAACTCCATTTTTTTGTCCTTCAGAATATTCGCCCTCATAAAAGAGTTGTCCGTTTTCGTGATAAACCAATGTTTTACCTGTTCGGACACCTTTTTTAAAGAAGCCCTGACTCCAGATTTCCCCATGTTCATAGTAAAAAATCCATTTGCCATCTTTTAAATTTTCTTCAAATTCTCCCTCTAATTTTTTTTTACCGTTGGAGTAATATTGTATTTCTTTAATTAGAATTTGAGCGTTGTCTTGATTTCGATAATATTTGGCTGTTTTAGTTTTTCCATCGTCATACTTTTCTTCAATTACTAGTTTTGTCCCATTATTACAGCTAATAAAAAGAATACCATGAATCAAGATAACCCAAAACCAATATTTTAGTGTAGCAGGTATCATTTTAATGATTTTTTATGTGTTTAAATTTCTTTGTGCGCAAAAATCACCAATTGCTAATTGGTACTATCCATTTAATTGAAAGAAGATAAAAGAATAGAACGCCCACAAAAATAGTAAAACTGAAACCAAAATATCAATAAAAAGCAGTTGCATTGATGAAATCCTTTTGCTTAGCAGTAAAATAGAGATAAGAATGCGCAGTGGAAATTGCAGGAAGAAGAATGAAAATATTTTAATAGAATAGGGATTAAGTGCTATTGCTTTCTGAAAGTTACCCCGTACTATTTCGGAGAAGGCACGGGAAAGGCCAGTACTGGCAACCGGAGTGGAATAAAATGATTTAATTGGATAGGAAATTCCCGAAGTAGAAAAAATGCCGGAATAAATCATAATTAGAATTATTATTCCGGCAATTAGGGCATTTACTTGCAAATAAGGAGATTCATGAATGGAATCAATTAACTGTTTACTTTTCAATTTCATCCGGCTTTTCTTCTACCTTTTTTGCATGTTTCATCTCTTTTTTGTCTTGTTTTAGTCCTTTTCTTACTTTTAAATCAACTTCAATTGAAGTGTCATCAATAATAGTATCAATTTTTTTACTTATGCCTTCTAATTCATTCAAAGCTTTTTCAAGATCGTCGAGTGACTTCATATCTTCCAATGGTTCATCAAATTGGTCGTGATTTTCGGTCCACTGAAAGAAACTTTCAATTTTTTCCTCAATATTGGCCTTACTGCCTAATTTAAATAAAAACATTACCCATAATAACGATACAATTAAAGCAACAGAACCTAAAGATACTCCGGCAATTCCTAAACCTTTTGAGCCATTATTAGCATGAGCCTTTACAATAGATACCGAACCAAATACAATGGCTGCAGTACCAATAAAAATGGAGACTATTCCTATGCATGGAACAAATGATAACAAAAAGGCAACTAAACCTATAACTAAACTGGCTACTCCAAAGCCTTGTCCGTCGTTCTGATGGTTAAAATTATTTTCCATTAGACTATTTTTAAATTAATTAACAAATAACTATTGCTCAAATGCATTTTAATAACGAGCGGAATTTTAAAACGTTACAATTTAATGAAAGATTTTATTCAAAAACAAGTATTGATTTGTGAGCTATATATCATCTTGATTCAGTTTTATTTATGAAACTATTGCTCATTTAATTCAGTTTCCAAGGTATCAATGGCTGAAAGCTCAACGGGATACAAAATATTTAACATTGTTTTAGAATTTACATTGGGTGATGCACTTCTGTTTTTTAAAACAACAATGGTTACCGTATCTTTTGGAATGTGCATTAAAAGCGTGCGGTAACCATGCCACCAACCAGCATGATACAGAACTTTTAAAGAATCAGTAGGCCAATAAATCATACGCCATCCATACCCATAATTGGAATTGAAATGAGCCGGTTTTCCCATGGGTTGGAATGCCAATTGTAAGGAATCGTTGTTTAAAAGTATATTTTTGTACAAACCCTGATCCCATTTAAAAAGGTCAATAGCACTGCAATAAATTCCTTTATCGCCCAAAACGCCATCTAAATGGTTATCGGTTGCTTCTCTCCATCGGCCAATATAACCTTTAGTAGAACCCTTTTTTTTATGTGATTCAATCCCCCGATAAACAAACGACTCATTCATGCCTAATGGTTTAAAAAGCTCCTGCTCAATATAAATCTCAAAGGGCAACCCAGAAACCCGTTCAACAATGGCCGCAAGTACTGCATAACCTGTGTTACTATACTGATATCTTCTGTTTGGACGATGATACAATGGAATATTATTGGCTATAATTTCCTGGATTACATATTGACACGAAATTAGGGTATCGGTACGTGAAGAAATATCTTGAAGAAAATAGTTGTAATTGGGTAGCCCAGAACGGTGTGTCAGTAATTGATGTATGGTAATTCCTTTATGGGGAAAATTGGGATAGAACTTCTCAATTGAATCAGTTAGTTTTAACTTTCCCTTTTCATACAGTTGAAGAATGGCAACCGCAGTAAACTGCTTTGAAACCGATGCCAATTGAAAGGAGGAATTCATAGTTAAACTATCTTTTTTATGATAATTGGCCCAACCATACGATGCTTGATAAAATATGGAATCCTTTTGACCAATCAACACCACCCCATTAAACCCTTTTTTATGGTATAACTTTTCAAAATATTGGGCAAGCTTTTCCTTTTGAGCATTGCTAAAAGTTAATTTTCCATCAAATTCCCCTGTTTTTTTTATATTGGTTTCAGCCGAATTGTTTTCGTTAGGGTTATAAAAGCAAAAGGCTGTTACACTTGCAACAGCCCACCAAATAATTAAAAGCTTTGTATCTTTAAACACATTCATTACCTTAAACTTTTGAAAGAGCTAATTGTATGTTGTCGAGCCAGTCCATATAGTCCGACATGGCTGATTTAATAACTTCCAATGCTTCTTCACGTCCATAAACATTAGGTATTTCCGATTTTGCTTCAGCACCTGGTATGTCTTTATACGTTAAAAAATAATGTCGTAACCGATCAATTACAATTTCAGGAATCATTGATATATCGGTAAGCTGCCCATAAGTGGCATCATCTTTCAATACAGCAATAATTTTATCATCGGCTTCGTTGCCGTCAATCATTCGGAATCCACCAATTGGAATGGCATGAACAAGAATATCACCGTGAGTAATTACTTTTTCAGTAAGAATGCAAATATCTAATGGATCCCCATCGCCGGAAATATTTTCACGTCCCGTTTTTAACATACAATAATCGCCTACCATTTTTCCACAATAGGTTTGAGGTAAAAACCCATACAAAGCCGGAATTACATTGGAGTATTTTTGAGGCCTGTCAATCATAAGGTAACCACTCTTTTTATGAACCTCATATTTTACCGTATCAGTAGGAACCATTTCAATGAAGGCGGTAACTTTTTCAGGAGCATCATTTCCAATATCGATACCATGCCAAGGATGTGATTTATATCTTAATCCCATTAACCTCCCAATAGGATCCATTAGTTTTCCACTTGTTCGCATATTTTCAATTTTTTGCAAAGATGGGTAATAATTTTTCTTATTTATAATAATTCTATTCAAATGTTAGAAAGCGAAAAAGGATTGGGAATGTTTTAAAATACAGATTCTATAAAAAGCAACCCACGAACACTAATAATATAGTACCAAAACAAGTGAAGATTTTAATAATGCCCATAAAATTGCATCGTATCACAAAAAATGAAAATTCCACCCAGTAAGCAACCGATTTGGTGATGTGCAACTCTATATAGCACATTAATTTGTAAAAAACCTTTTCGAAATAAGTAAAAACCTCATTTCTTAGAATAATAGATTTGAAATATTAGATTTAAAACAATAAATTTACACACCTCAGAAATATATTAATTATGAGAAACCTATTTTATGTAATCCTGCTTTTATTTGCCACCAGTAATTTATTGGCACAAGGCAATCATGAAAAATACCGCGACAAATTCAAAGATGTAATTGAAGAAGACGAAGCCGGGAACTTAACGCTGCGTTTTTTTAATGCTTTAACCGGCGACCCTATTCCAGAGGCAACAGTTACCATTGAGAAAGAAAACCAATTCACTACGGATGATGAAGGAAAAATACGTTTTCCGGCTCCGGAAGAGGATGGATTTTTAATGGTTCATTTTGAATGTCCCAAATACATTACCAGCGATTTAAAAGTTGAAGTAATTGCCGGCACCTTTTTTTTCAACCGAATCTCCATTTCGCCTGAGTTGGATTTAAAAGATGTGCGTATAATTCTCGACTGGGATCAAGCACCTGTTGATTTGGATGCCCACTTTATGAAAGATAATGGATACCACCTATCTTATCATTATACCCGTGTATTAGACGATGGAAAGGGAGAATTGGATCGCGACGATATGGATGGCTACGGACCAGAAACCATTACCATTCATGATATTGACGATTTAGGAATATATGACTATTTTGTGCACGATTATACGAACCGCAGCAATACCAGTTCCAGTGCATTATCTGATTCAAAAGCTACTGTTAAAGTATATGCCGAAGGACGCTTACTTTATGTTTTCCAGATACCGCAAGGGGAATCAGGAAGCAAATGGTCGGTATTTCGCATTAGTGAAGGTCAATTTATTGAAACCAATCAAGTATTTTAAGTATTATGAAAAAATATCTTTTTGCCTGCTTTGTAGCCCTGGTTAGCTTTTTTTATAATGCTCAGGGTCAAAAACTCGAGGAAATTAAACTTACCGGAATTGTGGGTGAAGCGTTAGGTGGAGAGCAATTTTCACCGGAACAAGTGAAACAAAAGGCTATTAACGCGGCAAAAATAAAAGCCTTACAAAAAGCAGGTATTGAAGAAAATATTAAATCATATACCGATTATTTCAGAAGCGAATCGGACAATAAAATGGAAGAACTGTTTACCTCCGATGTACTCTCAAATATTGAAGGAACCGTAAAAGAGATAGAAGTAGTAGATGCCAAACCGGGTTTTACCATGGAAAACCAAATTAAATATACCGTAACTATTAATTGTACGGTAGTAAAATATAATGTTAGCAAAGACTTAACTTTTGATGCTTGGATTGAAGGGATTAAACCTTTTTATAAAGAGGGGACTTTACTCACATTTACGGTTAAACCAACTCAAGTGTGCTTCTTAAGAGCATTTGTATTCACTGAGGAATCCTATATATTGTTTCCTAATGAACACGAGAAATCGTTTTTATTGCCTGCTATGGAAATATCTAGCTTTCCAGAAAAAGTAGAATATGAACTTACCATTGATAAAAAGCAAAAAGAGACAAATCGACTAATAATAGTCTTATTAAAAAAAGATATTTATTATACCGGAAAGTTAGAATATAAAGAAATTACCGATTGGATTATGTCCATTCCTCCGGACGAAAGGATGTTAGAGTCGTTTGCTTTTGAGGTTTTTAAAAAATAAAAGTTAGAGGTCAGTAGCTAATTGCATACTATTTGTGTGTTTTGCTATATACCCCTTCCCCTGTCGTTCCGATAGCTATCGGAATCCCCTTATGAAGGGGAAGATTGTAAATTGCTGGCAGTATTGCTAATTTGATGCGATCTCCCCTAAGCCTAGGGGAGATGTCGACAGACAGAGGGGAAATGGATCATAGCAAATCATGAATTCTACTGGTTTTATGTTATGTATTTATCTACCTACCTCTGTTAAAAGTATTTAGTTTTATTATTTCCGTATTGAGAAACAAAATAAGCGTTACAATGGAACACTTAGTCTTTGTTTCTCACTGTTTTATTAAACGACAACTTGTTTTTGATAACTATCTTCCTCAATCCAAAGTGTGCCCTTACCTTAAAATCATTCAAATTTCCTATATTTGCCCAAATTAAAATCCTGAAACAACTATGTTTAATTTAGGAAAAATAGGAATCGTTGGCGGTGGAAGCTGGGCTACGGCCAATGCAAAAATTATTCTGGAAAAAAAGCAGTCAATAAACTGGTTTATTCACGAGGAAGATGTGGTAGAGCATCTGAAAGAGTTTGGAAACAACCCCAAGTACTTGAGTGATGTGGAATTTGATCCATCTCTGCTGCATTTAACCAGCGACATCAACCAATTGGTAGCAGAATCGGATACGGTAATGTTCATAATCCCGTCGGCCTACCTGAAATTTGCATTAAATGGATTAACGGTATCGTTAAAAGATAAAACTGTGGTTACGGCTATCAAAGGAATAGTTCCTGATGATAACTTATTGGTTGGCGAATTTATTCATGAGAAATATGAGGTGCCTTATGAATCCATTGGAATGATTTCAGGGCCCTGCCACGCTGAAGAGGTAGCCTTAGAGCGACTTTCATACTTAACCATTGCTTTTATACAAGAGGAAAAGGCTAAAGCATTATGCGAAATTTATAACAATCATTACATTAAAACCAACTTATCCGACGATATTTTAGGAACGGAGTATGCCGCGGTTTTAAAAAATATTTATGCTCTAGCATCAGGAATTTGCAATGGATTGGGTTACGGTGATAATTTTCAGGCAGTGCTTATTTCAAATGCCATCCGCGAAATGAAACGGTTTACCGATACCGTTTACCCCATTGCCCGCGACATAAAAGATAGTGCTTACTTGGGCGATTTATTGGTTACCGCTTATTCTCAATTTAGCCGGAACCGCTATTTTGGAACCATGGTTGGTAAAGGATACTCCGTAAAATATATAATGAGTGAAATGAACATGGTGGCCGAAGGGTATTTTGCCTCCAAAGGGATTTGGGAAATCAACAAAAAGCACAATGTATCCATGCCAATTGCCGATAGTATTTACCGAATACTTTATGAAAAGCAATCGCCACGGAGGGTAATAAATGAACTGACTACGAAACTTACCTAATACACTAAATATCAAAACACAATAGAACAATGGGAAACATTAAAATTGATTATTCAAAGACGTTGAATTTTATCCGGAAAGAGGATATTTTCGGATTTGAGGGCGAAGTAAAAAAACACATAGAAGCTCTTTATAACAAATCGGGCAAAGGCAACGATTTTCTTGGTTGGGTAAACCTACCAACCTCGATTTCATTCGATGAAATTAAGGATATTCAAACTACGGCCGACAATTTAAAGAAGAACTGTGAAGTAGTTGTAGTGGTTGGAATTGGGGGTTCATACCTGGGATCGAAAGCCGTTATTGATGCCCTTTCGGACAATTTTGTTCAACTTAAAGAGCGCAAAAACCCATTGGTAGTATTTGCTGGACAAAATATCAGCGAAGATTACATGACTGAATTGCGCACTATGTTGCATTCAAGAAACTGGGGTGTAGTAGCCATTTCGAAATCAGGGACCACAACTGAACCTGCCATTGCATTCCGTATCTTAAAAACTGATTTGGAAAAGAGGTATGGAAAGTCAAATGCGGCTCAGCGTATTGTGGCCATAACCGATGCCAGCAAAGGAGCATTAAGGACTTTAGCCACTCAAGAAGGTTACAAAACTTTTATCATTCCTGATGATGTAGGCGGACGTTTTAGCGTATTAACCCCGGTTGGGTTGTTGCCTATTGCCATTGCCGGATTTGAAATTGCTCAACTGGTTAAAGGGGCGGTGGATATGGAAAAACTCACTGGTGCTAACATTCTTTTTGGAGAAAACCCGGCTGCTATTTATGCAGCTACCCGCAATGCCTTATTGCGCTTTGGAAAAGGTATTGAAATAATGGTTAATTACAACCCCAAACTGCATTACGTTGCTGAATGGTGGAAGCAATTGTATGGCGAAAGTGAAGGTAAAGAAGGTAAAGGAATTTTCCCAGCCAGTGTTGATTTTACTTCCGACCTACACAGCATGGGACAATACATACAGGAAGGACAACGCAATTTATTCGAAACCGTACTTTCCATAGCAAAACCCGATAACCAATTAGTGATTGAAAAAGACCCAGGAAATTTAGATGGTTTAAATTTTTTAGCCGGAAAACGCATGGATGAAGTAAATAAAATGGCTGAGTTAGGTACCATTATTGCTCATGTGGATGGCGGTGTTCCAAATATCCGAATCGAACTTCCGATGTTGAATGAATACTTCTTGGGACAATTGATTTATTTCTACGAAATTGCCTGTGGAATATCCGGGTACTTATTAGAGGTGAACCCATTTGACCAACCCGGTGTGGAAGCATATAAAAAGAATATGTTTGCATTGCTTGAAAAACCTGGTTTCGAAGCTGAAACCAAAGCAATTAAAGCAAGGCTTTAGCTCCTGCTTTTAGTAATACAATAAAAAGCACAGATTTAGACCTTTCAAGGTATTAAATCTGTGCTATTTTTTTTGGCTCTATCTTATAATCAAAAGTCACGTTGTGACTTTTTAATTAAATGTTGCTTATGCAAGCTTCCTAAGTTGTTTTAAATAAAGAGTCACGCCGTGACTATCATTTGGTTTGATTTTTATCTGTGTATTTAAGATATATTAAAACCGGTAAAAAAAACAACCTTGAAATCCGGGCATAACTATATAATCGAGGCTCATATCAAAACCGGATGAAGGTTCCGGTTTTTTAACGGTTTTCCATTCTTTTAAGAAAAAAAACAGTCCGGCATCAATGGCAAAACCCATGTTTTTGGAAATGTTAAACTCCCTTCCCACACGGATGCTCCAGAGTAGATATTCGTGTAGATTGTATTCTAAATCCTCCCGCATATAGTAGAATCCTGTTTTTGCATATAAAGGTCGCAAATTGGAATATTTGGAAGAGTTCGCAAAATGATAATAGAAATTTCCCCCAATGGAAAACAAATTATCATCTACAATAGGACTAGCACCTGTTGTAATTTCAAATTGCAGCTGGTTAATGGGTAATTTTACCGCTACAAAGATCCATTCAGGAACACCATAACCTGCGGCTAAATTAATTCTACCTTGTGCTTGAATTTGGTTGGGTTCAAAAGAAAGAGCAATCAGGATTAGTGTAATGAAGAAGAAGTTGTTTGGCTTCATAGCAGAGGGTTTTAGTTAATTCTACTATTGTATGGCATTGGATAGAGTAACAATTAAACGTATTCCATTCAAAATAACTTACAAATTTAAATATACAAAATATCAAGGAAGAAGGCAATATTTTCTTTTGGCTTGGATGAAATGTTTAGTGAACAATTAAAAAAAAATGAAGACTAAGTTGTTGTCAAGAATTCTATAAAATTGTCCCGATGAATAATTGTTGTTTTATTTTCTGGATAGGTTTCCAAAAATGAAGTAGGGAATTTTACTTTTTTTGAATGGTTCCACTTAAATTCAAAGGCATGCAATTGCCCTCCCCAATCTTCAATGTAATCAATCTCCTGCTGCTGTGCCGTTCGCCAGAAATAGGTATTTGGGTAATAACTGTGATAATGATTCCTTTTCATCCGTTCGCTGATTAAAAAGTTTTCCCACAACGCTCCTACATCGTTTCTAAAACCAAGCGGATTGTAATTGGCAATTAACGCATTACGGATTCCATTGTCGTAAAAATAAATTTTACGACTGGTTTTTATTTCATTCCGTAAGTTTCTGCTAAACGGGTTAAGCCGGAAAACAATGAATGTTTTTTCCAGCAAATCGATATAGGTATTTATGGTATTTTTATCAATGCCAATTAGATTTGCCAGCTCATTGTATGAAACTTCGTTACCAATTTGAAGGGCTAATGCTTTAAGTAATTTCTCTATAATATAAGGTTTTCTGATTCCTTGATATGCCAGTAAATCCTTGTATAAGTAGCTGTCGGAAAGTTGTTTTAATAGGGCAATTTCGTTGCCCGGATTGTTTAAAACATCAGGATACATTCCAAAAATCATCCGTTGTTCCAATTGCTGAATCGATTTTAGGTATCCTTCTTTAGAACTAAATTCCTCCCAGCTAATGGGATAAAGCATATACTCCCATTTACGTCCGGTTAATGGTTCATTCGTTTCACTA
>JBAYKX010000073.1:0-27465 GCA_041664345.1 Salinivirgaceae bacterium | reverse complement strand
GTAAATGGGTTTGCTTTGGGCGGTGGATTGGAATTGGCATTATCCTGCGATTTCCGAATTGCATCCAACACGGCTAAGTTCAGTGCTCCGGAGGTAAATTTGGGATTAATACCCGGATTTAATGGCACCCAACGATTGACAAAAACTGTTGGAACGGGATATGCTAAATACATGCTTTATACTGCTCAAATAGTTGAAAGCACTGAAGCACTTCGCATTGGTTTGGTACAACTGGTCACTACTCCAGAATTGTTAATGGAAAAAACTTTAGAAATTGCCGAACTCATTAGCACCAAAGGACAACAAGCTGTTCAATCGGTAAAAAAAACAGTCAATTATGGATTGATGAATGGGTTTAAAGAAGGAAGCATATTCGAGATAAACGAATTTTCAGAACAGTTTAATGAACAAGGTCAAGAAGGCATGTTGGCCTTTCTTGAAAAAAGAAAACCTAATTGGAAATAAATAGGAAGAAGTTATGAATACAAACGAACGATTTCAGAATGTTGCCGTTTTAGGAGCGGCAGGTAAGATGGGGAGTGGAATACTTTATTTAAATGCGTTGTATATTTCAAAACTGGCCATCAATCCCGAAAACTGCAATAAATGTTATGCTATTTATGCCATTGATCGGTCGCAGGAACAATTAAACCAATTGCTCAAGTTTACCAAAAGCCTGCTTTTAAAATGGGCTGAAAAAAATATTATTTGGCTGCGCTCCATGTATGCCGAAAGAATGGATTTGATTGAAAACAGCGAAATCATTCAAGCCTATCTGCAAGATGCTATGGCAATCATTAAGCCATCAACCCGCATTGAGTCGGCTTTTGATTCATACCTTATTTATGAAGCGGTTATTGAAGATATGGAATTAAAAACACAACTATTAAGCACTATAAAAAAGAATAACCCACACAATCCATGGTTTTTGACTAATACCAGCTCTATTCCAATTCATATCCTCAATCATAAAGCCAATCTTGATGGCAATATTATTGGATGCCACTTTTATAATCCACCGGCAGTACAAAAACTAATTGAAGTAATTGAGTTGAAAAATGGTAACAATCAACTTTCAAAACTGGTATATGATTTTGGTAAAGACTTAGGAAAGATAATGGTTCCGGCCAATGATATTGCTGGTTTCATTGGTAATGGCTTTTTTATGCGCGATTTACTTTTTGGATTAGAAAAAGTCGAGCAATTTAAAGAAACCTTCAGTTTTGCAGAATCCATTTTGTTGATTGACACCCTCACCCGTGATTTTATGCTACGGCCTATGGGAATATTCCAATTGATGGATTATGTTGGAATTGATGTTTGCCAATTCATTTTGAATGTAATGAATAAACACCTTCAAGAAAACCTAGAAAGCTATCTATTATTGGAGTTACTTAATAAAAATATAAAAGGAGGCCAGCTTTCTGATGGTTCTCAAAAGCCCGGATTTTTTACCTATTTAAAAGGTAAAATTGAAACGGTTTACGACTACGATAAAGGAATGTATATGCCCTTGAATGAATTGAGTGAAAAAATTAACAATCATTTGGGAACATTACCTGAAAACGCATCCTGGAAAAGCCTTTCAAGAGATCCACAAAAGAAAGAGAAAATGACTCACTATTTTTCATTGTTGGCTCAATCCAAAGATAAAGGAGCTCATTTAGCCATGGAATATATGAAACAAATGAAAACAATTGGTAAAGGACTTGTAAAACAAGGGGTTACTGAAACCGATGAAAATGTGAACTCGGTAATGATAACTGGATTTCATCATTTATACGGTCCAATCAACGAATATTGCTAACCGGTTCAATTATAATAATTTATCGCCTGTAGAATAAATAAAAATTCGGAGTTATGATACAAAGGAAAATATATATGGTAGCCGGTTACAACACCGTATCAATGGGAACCGGACGAAGTGAATTCAATCCTAAAAAGGAACGACAGGGCCTTGAGCAATATATTCAGGAAGCAGGAAGGGCGACTTTGGCGCAAATTGGAGGAGCAAAAAATGTAGATGAATGTGTGATTGGAAATTTTATGGCTGCCCGGTTCAACAATCAATCACATTTGGCAGCTATGATGCCATCTATTGATGGAGGACTGCGTTACAAACCTTCTACACGAGTTGAAGGAGCCTGTGCTTCGGGAGGTTTAGCCTTGATGGTTGGTATAAAATCCGTTCTTTCTGGTACCTCTGAAGTTGTTTTGGCATTGGGTGTTGAAGTTCAAAATACCGTTAAAGCCATTTATGGAGCCGATTATCTTGCCTTAGCTGGTTGGTACAAAAACCGGAAGAAAGGACATGCGTACTTTTTTCCCGGTGAATTTAGCGATAGGGCAAAAGCCTATTCTGATGCTTACGGTAACGAATATGCTAGAAGCGGTATGGCTAGTTGGTTTAAAAATGCCATTGAAAATGCACGCCTCTGCCCTACTGCTCAGGAATTTGAAAATACAGCAACTGATCTAATGGCACTTGGACTGACAGCACCTAATGGTAAAAGTTTTGTTGACCACTTGACTGTTTATGATTGTTCCAAAGTGTCTGATGGTGCTTCTTCAATAGCCATTGTATCAGAAGAAGGATTGAAACGCATTGGCATTTCAAAAGATGAAGCAATAGAAATAGTTGGATTCGGCCAAGTAGAAGAAAATTTACTGGATGATCCCATTGATTTAATGGAACTTACTACCACGAAAAAAGCCGTGGAAAAAGCATTAAAAATGGCTCAAATAACCAAAGAGCAGTTAGCAACGGTTGAAACCCACGACTGCTTTACCATTGCTGGTATTTTAGCCACCGAAGCAATTGGCTTTGCCGCCAAAGGAAAAGGATCTGAGTTTGTGTCCAATGGAAATACTTCACGAAATGGAATCATTCCATTCAATACTACCGGAGGGCTAATTGGATGGGGTCACCCAACCGGAGCAACCGGGGTTCATCAAGCCGTTACCATTTGGGAACAATTTACCAAAAAGGCAGGAAAAGCTCAGATTACAATACCTTCCGATAAACCGTATGGATTATCTATAAATATGGGAGGAAATGATAAAACGTTAGTTGCCATAGTTTACAAAAAACAATAATCAATGTGACCATGAACTCAGGAGTTAATTTACCATAAACTAAATCGAAATAAAATGAACTTTGAATTGAATGAAGAACAACAGATGATTCGCCAAGCTGCACGCGATTATGCTCAGCGCGAATTAATAAAAGATGTCATTGAACGCGATGAGAAAGCTATCTATCCGGCAGAACACATCAAAAAACTTTCGGAACTTGGTTTTTTGGGTATGCTGGTTGACCCCAAATATGACGGAGGTGGCATGGATACTGTTTCGTACGTTTTGGCTATTGAAGAATTTTCAAAGGTTGATTCATCGATAGGAGTTATTATTTCAGTAAATAATTCACTGGTTTGTTATGGAATTGAGAGTTTTGGAACTGAAGAACAAAAACAAAAATGGCTCAAACCATTGGCGCGAGGCGAGAAAATTGGGGCATTTTTACTATCTGAACCAGGTGCCGGCAGTGATGCTACTTCCCAAAAAACCACTGCCATTGATATGGGTGATTATTATTTGGTAAATGGGGTTAAAAATTGGATTACCAATGGAAATTCTGCATCAACATATATTGTTATTGTTCAAACACATAAAGAAAAAGGACACAAAGGAATTAATGCACTGCTGGTTGATAAATACTCTCCGGGGATAACCGTTGGTGTGCATGAAAATAAAATGGGAATGCGTAGTTCCGACACTCATTCCATTCAGTTTACCGATGTTAAGGTTCCCAAAGAAAACCGGTTGGGAGATGATGGTTTCGGATTCAAATTTGCCATGAAAACGCTGGAAGGTGGTAGAATAGGTATCGCTTCACAAGCCTTGGGTCTTGCTTCAGGAGCCTTTGAACTAGCCACCAAGTATGCAAAAGAACGGAAAGCATTTGGAACTGAAATAATTAACCATCAGGCGATTGCCTTCAAATTAGCCGACATGGCTACTGAAATAGAAGCAGCGCGGATGCTTTGCTTGAAAGCGGCATGGCTTAAAGATAAAGGCTTACCCTATGGAAATGCCAGTGCTATGGCCAAACTTTATGCTGCCGATACAGCAATGAAAGTAACTACAGAAGCCGTTCAAATTCATGGCGGTTATGGTTACGTAAAAGAATATCATGTGGAACGCATGATGCGCGACGCTAAGCTTACTCAAATTTATGAAGGAACTTCTGAAATTCAAAAAATTGTGATATCGAGAGCTATTGCTAATGATGATTTGTAGCAACGTTAAAATATTCTTAATTCACTGAATAACCAAATAACTTAAACAACTTGAACATGAAAATTTTAGTTTGCATTAGTAATGTACCTGATACCACTACTAAAATTAAATTTTCCGATAACCAAACTCGTTTTGACCCCACAGGAGTGCAATGGATTATTAACCCTTGGGATGAATTAGCACTCACCCGAGGCGTTGATTTAAAGGAAGATAGCAGCAATCCCGTATCAGAAGTAATAGTAATAAATGTGGGCACATCGGAAACAGAACCCACCCTGCGAAAGTGCTTAGCAATTGGTGCCGACAAGGCCATTCGCATCGATTCAGAACCTAAAGATGCTTTTTTTACAGCCCAACAAATTGCTAATTATGTGCAAAAAGAATCCTTTGAATTTGTAGTATTTGGAATTGAATCCGGTGATTACAATGGTTCATCGGTGGGCGGCATGGTGGCTGAAATTTTAGGTATTCCATCGGTGTCATCGGTGTCAGATATAAAATTCAATGGATCGTTGGCTACTATTGAACGTGATGTGGATGGAGGAAAAGAATACATGCAAGTGCAAGGAACAGCTGTAATAGTGGTTCAAAAAGGTTTCGCTAAAGAACCCCGGATACCCAATATGCGAGGTATCATGATGGCTCGACAAAAACCATTGGAAGTTTTAGTGGCGATTGATTCTGAACTATTAACTGATATTATTGAGTTCACCCTTCCTGAACCCAAGGCAAAGGTTAAAATGATCGATCCTGATAATTTGCATGAATTGGTGGCGCTTCTTAGTAAAGAAGCTAAAGTACTTTAATTATAATTCATTTATAAAACCTAGTAACTATGTCAGTTTTAGTATATATCGAAAACTTTGGTGGTAAACTTAAGAAACAGAATTTCGAATTGGCCTCTTTTGCATCTAAGCTAGCAGAATCAACCAATTCAACAGCAAAAGCTTTGATTTTAGGTACCATAAGCAATGCTGAAATTGAAAAACTCAATCAATTTGGAATCGAAAAAATTATAAAAGTAGAAGGCGAGTCCTTCAATGTTCGGATAAACAAAGTCTTCACCCAAGTAATTGAACAGGTAGTTTTAAAGGAAAATGCAAGTATGGTTCTTTTTCCTGATAACAATACTGGCAAGGCTTTGGCTCCACGCTTATCGGTTCGACTTCGAGCCGGATTTGTTTCAGGTGTAGTCTCGCTTCCAGAATCTTACAATCCGTTTATTATTATAAAACGTGCTTTTTCAGGAAAAGCTATTGCGAAAGTTAAAATCAATACCCCAACAAAAATTTTATCGTTGGCAATTAATTCCTTTGGATTACATGAGAAACCGGTTACACTGAAAATAGAATCCTTTGAAACTCAGGTTTCCATTGCCGATGCACCTATTAAAATGGTTGAACGTAAATTATCTGAAAACAAAGTATCCTTGTTCGATGCTGATATTGTAGTTAGCGGTGGACGAGGAATGCGTGGTCCTGAAAACTGGAAGCCCCTGGAAGATTTAGCCACTGTTTTGGGAGCTGCCACTGCATGTAGCCGTCCGGTAAGCGACGATGGCTGGCGTTCGCACGAGGAGCATGTTGGACAAACCGGAAAAATTATTGCACCCAATCTCTATATTGCCGTTGGTATTTCAGGAGCAACTCAGCATGTGGCCGGAGTTAGTCGTTCTAAATGTTTGGTGGCTATTAATACCGATAGTGATGCTCCCATTTTTGAAGTGGCCAACTATGGTATTTTAGGGGATGCACAAAAAATTCTGCCTAAACTAACTGAAGCATTCAAAGCATTTAAGGGCGAATAATAAACTATTGAGATTATGGCAAAGCAACTTATTTTCATCCCATTATTGCTGCTTACAATCCTAATTTTTGGATTTACCTTGAACCGGATTTGGCAGCTATTCAAAATAACCAAAGCCACAAATTCTACTCAGGATATGGTTAAGCGATTAATTTTAACATTAAAAATCGCAATGGGTCAATCAAAAATACTGCGAAAGCCATTCATTGGATTCATGCATGCTCTTGTCTTTTGGGGATTTTTGGCTATTACACTTGGAAGTATTGAAATGGTGATGGATGGTATTACTGGAAAAGAGCATTTTTTTTCAAACTTTGGATGGTTTTATTACGTAATTACTGCATCGGGCGACCTATTCGCTTATATAATAGTTATTGGAATTGTGATATTTCTTATCCGACGAAAAATTCTACATATTAAACGGTTTTCAGGAATTGAATTAACTTCTAAAAATAAGTTAGATGCATCAGTAGCTCTATTGTTAATTCTTTTTTTAATGGTTACGTTAATAGGATTAAATTGGAGTTATACCATTAAAAATGAAGCTGTTTTCACCGGTTGGTTTCCTGTTTCTTCTCACTTGGCTTCTGTTTTTTCAATAGAGCAAACCACAGCGCTAAGTGTATATCAACTTTGTTGGTGGAGTCATATTCTGGGAATATTTATTTTTGCCAATTATCTTCCTTATTCCAAACATTTCCATGTATTCTTATCTATTCCAAATGTTTATTACAGCAATCTGGAACCATTGACTAAACTTCCGAATATGCCCTCCATAACCCGGGAAGTTAAACTAATGATGAGCGCAAATCCGTACCAGCAAAGTTCGAATGAAACCATAAGCCGGTTTGGGGTGCAAGATGTTGAAGATATAACTTGGAAGAATTACATGGATTCGCTAACATGCACGCAATGTGGACGATGCACCGAGGTTTGTCCGGCAAATATCACAGGCAAAAAACTATCACCCCGTAAAATATTTGTTGATATACGAAATCGTATGAACGATAAAGGGCCAAAATTGATAAAAAATAAAAATTATTCCGACAACAAATCGTTAGTTGGCGATTTTATTAGCATGGAAGAACTCTGGGCTTGCACTACTTGCAATGCTTGCGCTCAGGAATGTCCATTGAATATAAGCCATCCCAATTTAATTATTGACATGCGTAGGTACTTGGTTCTTGAAAAAGGGTTGGCTCCAACAGGTATTAAAACCATGTTTGCCAATATCGAAAACAATGGTGCACCTTGGCAATTCTCGCCTCAAGACCGCTTGGAATGGACTAAGGACAATGAACAATGAACAATGAACAATGAACAATGAACAATGAACAATGAACAATGAACAATTAATAATTAGTAATTCGCAATAATAATCAATTAAAAATATGCCTCAAATTGATGTCCCTGTAATGGCCCAAATAGTGGCTCAAGGTAAAAAAACAGAATTTCTGTTTTGGGTTGGATGTGCCGGTGCTTTCGATGAACGGTATAAAAAAGTAGTCCGCTCATTTGCCAAGATTTTGAACCATGCAAAAGTCGATTATGCCGTTTTAGGTACCGAAGAATCTTGCACCGGTGACCCAGCAAAACGTGCTGGAAATGAAATGCTTTTTCAAATGCAGGCATTGGCTAACATTGAAATTCTCAATGGGTATGAGGTGAAAAAAATTATTTGTACTTGTCCCCATTGTTTCAATACGTTAAAAAATGAATATCCTGAATTGGGCGGAGAGTATGATGTTTTTCATTACACTACTTTTCTGGAAAAACTAATAGAAGAAGGTAGAATAAAGATTGATAAGTCAATTTTTCAGGATAAAAGAATTACGTATCACGATCCTTGTTATCTGGGAAGAGGGAATGATATTTATGATGCTCCTCGTAAAGTCATTCAGTCGTTAGATGGAAAATTCACAGAATTGAAACGTTCCAAGAGTTTTGCCTTGTGTTGTGGTGCTGGAGGTGCGCAGATGTTTAAAGAGTCGGAAAAAGGAACCAAAGAAGTTTTTTCCGAGCGAACCGAAGATGTAATTGAATCAGGAGCTGAAATAGTTGCAACGGCTTGTCCATTTTGCATGACCATGCTTACGGATGGCATTAAATTTCGAGATAAACAAACTGAAATTAGAAATCTAGATATTGCAGAATTGGTTGCTATGAATTTGCAACTTTAGTTTGCAACTAATATATTAATTAACATAACTAACTCAAAATCTATTGGCTAATCCTACCTGATGCCAGCTAAAAAATTATCACCGCATAGAAAAAGTATTGGTTTCAATACTAAATGCCATAAATACAACCAACTATGAGCCAAAATCTGATCCCATACCAAACAAAAAATAAATTAAGAATTGTAACAGCAGCTTCTCTTTTCGATGGTCACGATGCCGCCATAAATATTATGCGTCGAATTTTGCAATCATCCGGAGCAGAAATTATCCATTTGGGGCACAATCGGTCAGTTTTGGAAATTGTGGAATGTGCTATTCAAGAAGATGCTCATGCCATTGCCATTACTTCGTACCAAGGAGGACATCTTGAGTTTTTTAAATACATGTACGACTTGCTTGTTGAAAAAGGATGCGAACACATTAAAATATTTGGTGGTGGAGGTGGTGTAATTTTACCTGAGGAAATTGAGCAATTGCATC
Organism: Salinivirgaceae bacterium; assembly: GCA_041664345.1. GTDB lineage: Bacteria > Bacteroidota > Bacteroidia > Bacteroidales > SZUA-534 > GWE2-40-63. Next base: position 18,700 of record JBAYKX010000073.1, on the reverse strand, counting down.
AATATGGCATTGCCCGTATTTTTACTCCTGATGATGGTCGTTCTATGGGTCTTCAAGGGATGATAAATTACATTCTTGAAAAAATTGATTATCCGTTAGAAATTGAAAAACAATGGATGCAAAAAATTCCAAATTATAATGAGCCTCAAAAAATTGGCCGGTTCATAACTTGCTTAGAAAATAATCAACCCGGGGTGAATGAAATAAAAGATTTATTAAAAAAATCGGAACAAGGATTACGAATACCTGTAATTGGCATAACCGGAACGGGTGGTTCTGGAAAATCGTCACTGGTTGATGAACTCATCCGTCGTTTTCTGATTGATCACACGGAGCTAAAAATTGGAGTTATAAGTGTCGATCCGAGTAAAAGAAAATCAGGTGGAGCGTTGCTTGGCGATCGAATACGCATGAATTCCATTCATAATCCTCGGGTATATATGCGGAGCATGGCTACCCGTGAAGCCAATTTATCCATTTCGAAACACATTGATGATTCCATTACTGTTTTAAAAGCTGCCGGATATAACATGATAATTCTGGAAACTTCTGGAATCGGTCAATCAGATACCCAAATAGTGGATCATTGCGATGTTACTGTTTATGTTATGACTCCTGAGTTTGGGGCACCATCGCAACTGGAAAAAATTGATATGCTCGACTTTGCTGATATCATATCTATCAATAAATCAGATAAAAAAGGGGCTCTTGATGCATTAAGAGAAGTTCGAAAACAATTTCAACGGAATAAAGGATTGTGGGAAACAAATCCAGAAGAATTACCGGTGTTTTTAACCCATGCTTCTCAATTTTTCGACCCAGGAGTTAACCAATTTTATTTTAAACTAAAATCCATCATCCAAAAGAATTTTACACATTCAATAGCTCCAGTTGAATCACATTTTTATTCAGCTAAGGTAAATCAAATCATACCACCCGAGCGTGTTCGATATCTTTCTGAAATTAGTGAATCCATAAGAGAATATAATCTGAAAGCCGAAGAACAATCAACCATTGCTTCAAAAATAAATGCGTTGAACCAAACCTTTCAACTTTTAGAAAAAAACAGCACTACCGGAAAGGAAATAACTGAATTAATTGCCAGCTGGAAGAAAAAACTGAGTTCTGAGAATATAGAACTTTTAACATTTTGGTAAGAAAAAAGCGAAGCATATCAAAAAAATGTTTTTGTTTTTAATGTAAGGGGAAAGGATATAAGCATTGAAGCATTTACAGAAACTCTTTCGCATACTAAAATTCCGAAGATTGCTATACCAAAGTTTAAAAATGAAGGTGATATTCTCCGATGGTTGTTAAAAGAAAATTTTCCAGGTTATTTTCCCTTTGCGGCTGGTGTTTTCCCCTTTAAACGGGAATATGAAGATCCAACCCGCATGTTTGCCGGCGAAGGGAGTCCTGAACGCACCAACAGGAGGTTTCATTATTTATCGAAAGGATTGAAGGCTAAACGGTTATCAACAGCTTATGATTCAGTAACTCTTTATGGCGAAAATCCTGACTTGCGTTTGGATATTTACGGAAAAATTGGAAATTCCGGTGTATCAATTGCTACTCTAGATGATTCGAAAAAATTGTATTCCGGTTTCGATTTGTGCCATCCGCTAACCTCCGTAAGTATGACTATCAATGGTCCAGCGCCTGTTATATTAGCCATGTATTTAAACACAGCCATTGATCAGGAATGCGAAAAATATCTGAAAGAAAACAATGAGTTGGATAAAATAAAATTGCTGATTCAAGAAAAATTTAAAAAAGCCGGAGTAAAACCGCCGGCTTATTATGAATCATTACCTGAATCGAACAATCAATTGGGATTGGCATTGCTTGGAATTCAAAGTAGTGAAATTTTGCCCAATGACATTTATGAGCAAATTAAGGAAAGAACAATCACATCAGTGAGAGGAACGGTTCAAGCTGATATTTTGAAAGAAGATCAGGCACAAAATACGTGCATTTATGGCATCGACTTCTCCCTTAAATTAATGGGTGATGTTCAACAATATTTTATTAATCACCGTATTGAAAACTTCTATTCTGTTTCAATTTCAGGATATCACATTGCTGAAGCAGGCGCCAATCCAATAAGTCAACTGGCTTTTACCTTGGCAAATGGGTTTACTTATGTTGAATACTACCTGGCCCGTGGAATGCATATTGATGACTTTGCCCCTAACTTGTCCTTTTTCTTCTCGAATGGAATTGATCCCGAATTCGCCGTAATAGGGCGTGTAGCTAGAATTATTTGGGCAAAAGCAATGAAATATAAATACAAAGCAAGTGAGCGTTCGCAAAAATTAAAATACCATATTCAAACTTCGGGTCGCTCGTTACACGCTCAAGAAATTGAATTCAACGATATTCGAACCACTTTACAAGCTTTATATGCTATTTACGATAATTGCAATTCACTGCATACCAATGCTTATGATGAGGCCATTACAACCCCTACCGAAGAATCGGTGCGCCGAGCCATGGCCATTCAAATGATTATTAACTATGAATTGGGATTGGCTATGAATCAAAATTCGCAGCAAGGTTCATTTATAATTGAAGAACTAACTGACTTGGTGGAAGAAGCGGTTTTGTTAGAATTTGATAGATTGAATGAGCGAGGTGGTGTTTTGGGTTCAATGGAAACCAACTACCAGAGAAGTAAAATACAGGAAGAATCGCTCTACTATGAAACCCTTAAAAACAATGGAAAGCTGCCGATTATGGGTGTAAATACATTTCTTTCTTCAAAAGGTTCACCAACAATATTGCCCAGCGAGGTTATTCGAAGTACAGAGGAAGAAAAACAAAATCAGCTTGCTGCATTAAATCGGTTTCATGAAATTAACAAGCATCACGCTCCCATATATTTAGAGCGTTTGAAAAAATCAGCACTTGAAAATAAAAATGTGTTTGAAGAATTAATGGAAGCCGTTAAATATTGCTCCTTAGGACAAATAACTCATGCACTTTTTGAAGTAGGTGGCCAATACAGAAGAAACCTGTAATAGTAAATTAATGTCGTTTAGTTAAGAAATATTCACCCCTATAATCCCCTCAAGGGGATACCTCCTCTGTGGTAGCGGTGCTAGTCCTCCTTTGAGGGAGGTGCCCGAAGGGCGGATGGTGAAAACGTTAACTAAACGATATTAAATAGTAAAGTATATTTAGTGTCCAAGGAGTGATACCTAGTCGGATACCTCAATAAAATAAAATCTTTTAGCATCTATATAACTGTTAGTGTAATAACTGTCATAAGCCTGTCGGTATGCCGGTGGAAGTGCATAATATACATCCGAATTCACATCTTCAATATTATAAGTTAGACTAAAAACACCCATTTCATTGTCCTGCGAGAAATCGTTATAATCAATACGGTCTTCACCATAATATACATTGGCACTAGCTTCAAAGGAAAAAACGCCCAAATAATGGGGGATGATTCCAAACCTTATTTTTTTGTTATCTAATGGTTTTCCAAATTTAACCGTAAACATATATGAAGTATAATTATTCTCAATAATATTCACTAATTCAATACTGCCATCCGTTACAAGAACATCAAAATTGTTATCTAAAAAATGGAGGGAATCATACAGTGGCTTCAACAAATATATTTCGCCGGAAAAAATAAAAGATGCATTTTTGAGTACAATTGATTCTCCTGAATTGTAGTCAATTAATGAATCCGGAATTATAGCGTTGAACCAAAGAGTATCTCCTTTTGAATATTCTTTTTGGCTATTTTCGCCATTTATTTTTTGAACAAAATATTTCGTTGGCTTAGCGTTACTTAAATCGTCTTCAAATTTCAAACATCCTGGCAAAATGAAAACCACAAATAAAATAGTCACAATAAGGAATTTTTTCGAACTGAAATATTTTATAAAAAACTGAGCGCTCAACATAATTTGATATTTATTAATCGGTGAATATATATTATTAGTAAATTGATGCAGTGGAATCCAACACATTAATGAAATAATATTTTTGTTTGTTGGAATCAGAAACTGGCTGAAAAACAGCTTTTTCAATTTCAGTTAAATTTTGATACAACGCATAGTTTGTTTCTTCATTTTCAAAAGTTGCTGATAAATAACCTTCATAGTAATTACCTGCTAAATCATTATATCCAATCACTCCACCACCAAAGTATTGCATTTGATCCGATGTTTTTAGTATTAATTTATCTGCATCAATACTGTAAATTCCAGGTTTTTTGAATAGCAAACCTACCTTGAGTTGATATTTGTTATTATTTTCTTCATAAACAAATCGCGCCATGGATGCTTGACTGGTTTGGGACAATTGAGTACAGTAAGTCTCAAATATAAACGAATAATTATTTGGTTGATACTCTTGATTTTCGGAATTCCATGAGCGGATTATCAGGTTTTGAATAAGAATTGCCTCTGAGAAGAAGACATTTGTTTTAGTTGCGGAATCAACTAAATAGCCCACAACTTCTGATGTAACCCAAAGTGTATCATTCAATAATAATTCAGTTAAATTATTCTCCACCAAAAGCTTAGTTTCAAAAGTGGAATGAACGGAGCTACCTATATCTTCTTCCTTCTGACATTGCAAAAACAAAAAGCTTGCAAAAAAAACTAAACCCAATTTTAAATATATGTTCATAATTCTAATTATTATTACTGATAGTAAAGCCCTTATAGACGGTAAAAATTTATTATTCGTTGCGTTAATATTCTTTATTGTTGGTACTTTTTAACAAGTATTTATCGTACAACCACATGCTTAAAGCTGCAGTTAATCCAATGGCTGAAACAACATACCAAATATTTGAAGGATGATACTTATCCCATAAAAAACTATTTAGTTGCTGAGCGGTCATTCCAAAATCATTCGTAGCCTTGGCAAAAAGGTCATTTTGAGTCATTCCTTCAGGTAAATGAATATTCCTTTCCAAAAATTCAAGTTTTATAAAACTTACTTTATCGGCAAGTTTTTGATAAACCGGTCCGGCAACAATACCGGCAAAAAAACTACCCAAAAACACTGGCAAAAAAGAACAACCCATGTATAATGCTACTTTATCTTTCGGAGCTATCCTGCCAATATATTCAGTTATTTTAGGTGACCCTGACATTTCGCCAATTCCAAATATAAATAATGCAAAAACAAGAAAAAATCCATTATTAGTCATCAAAGCCAGACCCATGCCTATTGAGCTTATCACAAATCCGGTAATAATTGAGTTAATCGGTCTCCATTTCATAACAATTGTTGAAACAATCAACTGAAATGCTATGATGAACAATGCATCCATATTTGTAAAATATTCGGCCTTTATGGTTTTATCAGGACTACCAATTTTTTCAATCAACCAAGGCCACAATACTTGTAAATTTTCATAAATAACTTGTGTATCAACCCATTGAGTTATAAAAACAGAAAGAGAGAAAAACAATTGATAATACATGGTCCAAAAACCAGCTACAATAATTAAAAAGACAACCAATTTTAAATCACTTAAGGCCATGCGTATATTTTTAAATATTCTGAGTATCGATTGCCAAAAAGTGTCTGTATATGAATCCCTTTCGGGTTCTTTGTAAAATAAGAGTACAAATAAATTAACTCCTATTAATGCTGCCGACACATAAAAAACCATTTGAAACGCCGATTCACTGAATTGTAATGCAACAAGTGGTCCAATAAAAGCCCCAATATTTACCATCATGTAAAATATTCCAAAACCAATGGATGAAGTTTCTTTAGTAGTGGTTCGAGCTACAGTAGCCGATATTATTGGTTTAAATAAGGAAGCACCTAGTGCCAAAAATAAATAGTTGATAAAAACGGCCATAAATGAGCGGCAAAAAGGCATTATTATAAAAGATACCAAATAAATGGAGTAGGCTATGAATAACGTTTTTTTGAATCCAATCCGGTCGGCAATAGCTCCTGTTATAATAGGAAGCAAATAAAGAATAGCTGTTCCCACTCCCATTATTATTCCTTTCTGCGTTTGCGAAAGGCCAAGTGCTCCGGTATCGGTTGACAGGGTAAGATAGTTGGCGAAAAGCATAAAAAACCCATAGAAAGCCCATCGTTCAAACAATTCCATGGTGTTAGCAATCCAAAAAGTTTTAGAAAACTTTGAAAATTGACCTATAACGTTGTTATTATTTAGTTTACCCATAATGCATCATTCATTTTTCGCTCGGAAGATAATCATTATTAAAGAAAATGAATCGAGTGGATCTCCTAATATGCAAATTTAGTGTCTTGAATTACTTTTTCCGAATAGTAAATAAATTGTATGAGAAATTGCTTACTACCTATTTTTGCTGCTTTTAAGTAGTTGATTGATATAATTTACTTCACTGGCAATTGCATAAACTGAAATAGTAGCACCTGAAATGGAGTCAATATTTTTTCCAACCTCAAAAAATTCTTCATCATCGTTTACCAAAAACTGTTTTAACCAACTTTTACTGCAAATTTCATGTCCATGCGTGGCTTGATAATCAAATACTTTTACTGATCGTACCTTCTTATTTGAATCATAAATAATATACATATCAAAATATTCAAAGTTCTCTGAATCATTCATAAATTCTATGCTATTCGAACATCCACCCATCCGGCAACTAGTAACCCTACCAATATAAACATATCCTTTAACTTCTATTTGATTAGTTATTTGAAACACTTTTCCTTGATGAATAAGCTGAGAGGTTAATTCCGGCAACTCTTTCAATGATGAAATAGTTACATTCCAATCTTTTACTAATTCCTTTTCAAGCCATCGGTTTTTATAATCCAGTGGTATGGCTTGCACAAGTAATCCTGTTGTAACTAAAAGCAAAAGCAGTATAAATGATTTCTTAGAATGAAGTTGCATGGAGAATTGTTTTTTACTATAAATAAACATCATATCTAATGCATCTGTTTTTAGGGTTTGGTTTAAAACTGGATTCCGATTCCGGCATTGAACATTTTATTAAATGTTGCTTCTGCTTTTGAACGACTCCACTGCATATCTACCTTAATTACAGCTCCGGGGGTAATTCTCCATCCAAGTCCTGTAGAAATAAAATTTTTTGAATAATTATCATTAGCCACTAGAGAGCCTTCAACTTTTTCATGCGTATTGAAACGCTCATAACGAATAAAAGGTACCAATTCCGTTTTTATTTTAGGCACTAAACGAAAAACATTGTAACTCAGTTCGCCATAATAACCTAACATGGCGCTTCCCATATCTTTCCCGGTAAAGGTGTTGTATGCATTGGAATTGCCGATGTTAGAATAATACATTTGTCCTTTCACTCCAAATCCTTTATAATTCCAGCGTGCATCAACTCCTAACATAGTCAGCATTACTGTTGAAGAATCGGCCGTAGCAATATCCAATTCGCTATTATTGTCTAAATCATTGTACAAATAACTTTGTGTTTTTCCAATATAGGTTGCCAGTCCAAGATTCAAACCTCGAAATCCATAATATTCAACTTTTGCTGAATAATTTGGGGAACTGATATACGATTCAGCCCCTTTTTGTCGGGCATTGCGAAATCCTTTTGAACCACTTAATAAAGCTCCATCCTCCTTATCGTAACCATTAAATCCGTTCAAAAGGTAAAGTTGATACTTTAATGATGCAATAGGAAAATTGCCTGTAATTCCAAATCCAATCTCACGCCAAGTAGTGGGTGAAAGTATATTATCAACTTCTGGGCGCTCTACTCCATTAAAAACAGTCGGCTCATGGTATTCATTAATAATTCCCATGGGTACTAAAAGTAATCCACCTCTAAAATTTATAAAACGGTTGATTTTATAGTCTAGAAAAGCCTGCTCTACAAAAACCTCGCTTACATGCTCGAATTCCAATTCAGTAATAAATTGAGTTCGGTTATTGAATTTATAACCAAATAAGAGTACCATTCGGTGAACATCGAGTGTACCTAATTTCTTAACATCGCCAGAAATGGGTTGGTTGTAATCAATTTGTGCATATCCACCAAGGGTAAGACGTGCATCTTTATCCATCAGCAAATCAGACGTGTTTTTATATACTGAATTAAGAGTGTCGTTATTCTGACTGAAGCTGATTAAATTGACTATTGAAAATGCGAAACAAAAAAGGAATGACTTCATACGGATACATTTTACTGATTAAATTATTTTTTCAGCACAAATGTACTTTCACTCTTTAAATGGCTATATCCCCATTTGTAATGATTTTTTAAATCATTGTTGTCCGTTAAACATTTTTAAAACAAGGAAATTTTAGATCTCTCACTTCGTTCGAGATGACAATCAGTTAGTTATATATTTTGGGAGGGGTAGGTTGGCGGCGAAGCCGCCAACCTACCCCTCCCAAAAAGCCCTGAAAACACCGTCATTTCGACCAAAGGGAGAAATCTCAAATATTTAACCGGACACTAATGTTTTCAAATCAAACTTGATGGATCTATATTTCGGGTATCGATAAGTTTATTCAGGATGGCATAAACCGTTAGCCCTGAAATAGATTTTATTCCCAGCTTTTCTGTTGTATTTTTTCTGTGCGAAATAACGGTATGAATGCTGATAAATAGTTTATCGGCAATTTCTTTATTACTGAATCCTACCGCAACCAGTTTCAAAACGTCAGTTTCCCTGTCGGTAAGCTCTGTAATTAATTTTGCATTGTTTTTTTGTTTCTCAATAATCATCCTCACTTTTTCAATGATTAAATCGCTGCTTTGTTCAATGGAAATACCTTGCCCTGACTGGTATAAATAGCTCCCTGAATTACCAATTTCAATCCAAATGATTTTATTGTGCTGCCCCAACATATTGTCAATGAACAATTTTGATTCATCATTGATATAGGATTCCCCCAAAAAAACAACAAGGTGAAGATTGGTCATCCCAGAATAATCGATAACCATTTCAGGCGATGCCAACAGGATGAATTCATTGTAAAACGATTCCCTGAGCACTGCCCAAAGTCCTTTACGAATAATTTCTAATGGATGAATTATAATAAAACGTTTATCCATTTCGCAACCTTTGTTCCATTTCAAAAACCTGAGGCATCAATATTTTATCTTCGATACGGGCGTGATCAAGTAAATCCCGTTCGAACTGAAAAATGGAAAAGAGAAAAGCATTACCATCATCATCATTATAGGATGGCTCCATATATTTGATGACAATATTCTTTAAATCGTATATTTTTTGGTCAACCTGAGTATGCTCGGGTTCCCTACTCTGCATTCGGTACTGGGAAAACTTTTCAGGAATTGGGATGCCTTTTTTAGTTGATTCAACCAATGCAATTACATAAGGAAACACCCTATTTTCTTCCTCTTCAAGATGCCTTGATAATTCCATCTTGTATTTGTTATAAAAGGTATTTATCAATTGCAAATCATCACAGGTTCCAATGCATCCCGTTAAGAGTGCTTTGAGCCGACGTTCTACTTCCGGAAATAAAAAAGTAAAGTAATATTTATGGGTTTTTCTCAAATATTCAACCAGTAATTCTGGGGGAAACTGGAGTAAATCTTTTTCAGGAAAATAATCCTCATTGCTATAGGTATTAACAATTGCCAGAAAAAAATTCTTATCAATCCCTTTTTCGGCACAAACCTCTTCCACTGTTTTATCTTTAAATCCTAGCCGTAAACCGAACCGGTTAATTACTGGCAAAAGAAAATAATTGGTATGGATAAGTTTCGATAATTTGTCGTCAGTCTGAAAATGATTCATGTAAATTCTTGTAATTGTTTTAGGGTAACAATTAAATGTTTTTAATGTTATTCAGGTATCCCTATTAATAACTATCTTTTTCCCCTCACCTAAATAGATATTCCTAAATTCAATTTTTGCAGGATGGTATTTCTTTAATTCAAATTGGCATAAAATGTTCAAACTATATTTCTTTCTGGTAAGTTGCCACATCGAGTAACCGGCCAAATTTTTCTCCAATATTTTTAAGCATGCCTACTTCAGAATAACCCATCGATTTGAATAGATGAATGCTGGCTCGATTTTCTGCCGTAATTACGCCTAACAAATTTGAAATTCCAGCTATTTGGGCTTGTTTTTCTATGAATCGGAGGGTTGCCTTACCAATGCCTTTCCCATGAAACTCAGGTTTAATATAAAGTGTAACCTCGGCCGATCGCCGGTAGGCCTCCCGTGGTTTCCAATAGTTTATATAACAATATCCACACGACTCATCACGGTATTTTATTATCCAAGTTTTATATACTGAATGATTTTTCGGCAGTGCTGTGGTTATTTGCTCCAAAGTCTGCAATTCCAGATGGAATGTAGCCGTTGAGTGGATTACATAATAATTATAGATACCTGCAATAAACTCAAAATCGGATGTTTCAAGTTCCCTGAAAACAATCGTGGATTCCATAACAATCTTATTTAATTTGTGAATGTATCAATGCCACAGCAGTAGCCACAAAATTTGGACATCGGGTTTCAAATACTCCTTTTTGACGAGCTATTTCAATGCCCTGAGCTGAACTAATATCAATTTCGAGTAATTCCTTACAAAGGGTGGAGCCGTGTTTTTCAACGAATTTTTTATTGAACTCTCGAATTAGCTGATAGGTATTCTCTTTAATCATTTCCGGTTCACGAAATGATTTTCCACTTATAAGCCCAAGTGCCATATAGGCTCCAGCCACTGCACCACAAGTCCTTCCTTGATAACACATACCGGCACCAAATCCTGATGATAAATGTTGCAGTGTTTCTTTGGAAATACCTAATTCATTGTCAAAAACACTCAAAGTAGATTGGGCGCAGTTATAACTTCCTTCAAAAAGCATTTGGGCTTCTTTTATTTTCTCTTCCATATATTTTTTTTTCGCGTAGTACTTTTAAACAATTGCTAATTATCTGGTGTTAATCCTTCAGTTAATACTTTTGAATATGACACGGTTTCTATTCTGGATAAAAAGGTTGGGTTTTTATGGCTTTTTATTTTTCTTATTCAAAGGTTTAATTTGGATAGCCCTATTCATGGGCGCTGGGAAGCTAATTAATTGGTAAGAAAAGCTTATTTAGTATCATTATATTTCTCAAAAGCAATTTCAAATCCTTTGTAGTTTATCCATTGCTGTTCCAGTGAGTGATCCAAGATTTTTTCAATTCTACTCATAAATTTCAAAAATAATCCATTATCATAAATATAATTCAGCGCGTCTTGAAACGATTTCAACATGCTTTTGAAAAATGCTTCCTTCATAGTTTTACCTTCCATTGAAAAGGCCAGTGCAAGCTCCAAATTATATATCATAACCTCTGCAATAAGTGTAGGTTCCACTCCCAATTTCATAAAATGACGGATGTAATTTTGTGCCACTGACCGTCTAGCCTTAGGTCTTCGACTATTTAACGGAAAATATTCCTTTGAAATCTTAAACTTACATTCATCCATTAATTTATTTTCATTCGGATTAAATGTAAAATCATACAATTCTTTTACCTCTTTAAACCGATCATACAAATCAATTATTTGTGTTTCCAATTGAGGTTTACTTAAACCTAATAGGTACGTTTTTAATTCCTTTTTGCTCAATTTAGTAAGGTTTTATTCATTATTAACATTCAAACGGAAGCCTACACTTCTAATACTCTCAATTTCAATTTGATAATCGTTGATTAGATATTTTCTAATTCTTGAAATGAACACATCTAAACTTCTACCATTAAAATAGCTATCATTTCCCCAAATTTTTAACAAAATTTCTTCTCTTTTAAGAATTTGATTGGTATTCCTAAATAAAAGCTCTATCAAATTCGTTTCACGCAAGGTTAATTTTATCTCGCTACTTATTGTTAAAAGTTTATGATTTTTAACATCAAGTGTGGTAGTTCCTACAACAATAATATCAGTACTATGATTATCAGCAATTTCAAATTTATTGCGCTTTAAAAAAACTTCAATTTTTAACCGTAATTCCTCCATACTATAGGGTTTGGTTAAGTAATCATCGCCACCAATACTCAAACCCATTATCCTGTCATCAATACCTGATTTAGCTGACAGAAACAAAATTGGAATTTCTTTATTAATATCTCTGATGCGTTTAACCAATTCAAAACCATCCAATTTAGGAAGCATCACATCAATCAGGCAAATATCAAATTTATAAAAGGTAAATTGCTGTAAAGCAAGCTGTCCATTTTCAAAATGCACTACTTTGAATCCCATCTGCTCTAAATTATCTTTTGTAAGAAAAGCTAAGGTCTGATCATCTTCAACATAAAGAATGGTTCTTTTCATTTCAATTGGTATGATTGGACATTTTTATTATAAATTTTGCTCCTGAATCCAATGAATCAGAACTTTTAATAGTCCATTTATGAGCATCACAAACTTGTTTAACGTAAAATAAACCGAGTCCAAATCCTTTTACATCATGGATATTACCTGTAGGAATCCGAAAAAACTTTGCAAATACTCTTTTTCTGTATTTTAAGGGAATTCCAATACCATTATCGGAAAATGAAAGAATAATCGAATTTTTTACTGTTTGAGTTTCTAAAGTTATTTGTACTTGTTCCTTATCGTTGTATTTAATAGCATTATCGGTAAGATTAAAAAGTATGTTGGTGAAATGTAATTTATCGGCCAAAACCTTAGTATAAGTTGCATTCAGATGCTTAATCAAATGTATTTGCTTTGCCTGACTTTTTAAAAACCCCTCAGTAAAAACGTCCTCAAGTACTTCGTGAACATCTAAAATCTTAATATCCATTATGGTTTTTCCTTTTTCAATTCTTGCGGTTCGCAATACATTTTCTACCAACAGGTTTAACCTTGTGTTTTCCTGTTTTATATGACGGGCATAATTGGTATATCGGGGAGGAATTTTTTCGTTCTCGTAACCCAGTAATACATCACTAGCTATTTGTATTGAGGATATGGGCGTTTTAAATTCATGAGTCATGTTGTTTATAAAATCTTTTTGCAATTCCGCTAATTTTTTTTGTTTGAAGAATGAAAATATAGTGTAAGTGAAAAACAATACAATTATTAAAACAATCAATGATAACACCATCCAAAGCCGCATTTTCCTGAACAAATAATCATTGCGACCTGAAATATTAATACAAAAAAAATAAACAATTTCTTTGTTGACTGATTCTTGACAAAATTTAAAACTCTCAGAATCTTCAATTTTATCACCTGAACCTGAAAACCGGCCTATGTAAACCAAATCGTTCAAATTGCAATCATAAATGGCAATTTCATGTTGTATATTCAGGTTAACTTTATTAAAATTTGTGCGCACTAAATACTCCAAATTTGCTTGATTGTATTCACATCCAACATCAACCAGATAGCAAGTTTCCGTTCGTTGTTGAACCGGATTAAGATCATTGGGCAGACAATCGTGAAGTACATTTATTTCGGCCGAAACTTTTTTTAATGCAAGCCAAATACTCTCGTCCAGCTTTTCCTGCTGCATATTCCAAGTTGTAAAAAGCCAATAAACTTGAATACTAACTATACCAATTAAAGCAATTACACCTATTATAATGGTATGTCGAATCTGTTTTACTCTCATGGTACTAATATACAAATTACCTTTAGGCCATTGGGAATTGTTAACCCTTTATTAACAAAAATGATATACTTATACTAACTATAAAATTGCTGCATCTTAAACACAATTTATTCAACAAAAAACTCATCTTTGAAATTAACCAAATAAAGCCGTTCCAACGGACGGGTAAAAGCAGTGTATAACCACCGCAAATATTCGGTATTTAACATATCATCGGTGAACCAACCCTGATCAAGAAAAACTGCTTTCCACTGACCACCCTGCGCCTTATGACAGGTAACTGCATAGCTGAACTTTATTTGTAATGCATTAAAATAGGGGTTTTCTTTTACTTTTTTTATTCGTTCTTTCTTGGTACTTAGTTCGGCATAATCCTCCATAACGGAGTAAAATAATCGCTGGTTTTCTTCGCTCGAAAGTGATGCTGTTTCAGATATTAAGGTATCAACCATCACCTGTGCATCAATTTCCAAATTGTCATAATCAAAAAACCGGAGAGAAACATCGGCAAACCGGAACCCATACAATTCTTTATACTTTCCTACTCTAGTTACTTCGGCAATATCACCGTTGGCAATAAATTCAGTTTTCTCCAATTCATCTGCTTTCAACCAATAGTAATTATTCTTCACCACCATTAAATAGTCCCCAACTGAAAGCTCCTCTTCTCTCCAAAGAATTGATTTTCGGATACCCTCATTAAAACGATTGGCTCTTTTATTCGAACGACAAATAACAATGGTTTGATCCAACCCAAATTTATGATAACAATTATCCAATTCTTCAATTAAATCGCTACCGGTAATTCTTCGGATATCAGGAAAACCGGCAGTCTTTAATTCGGGATATCCTGAACTATTGGCGGTAATTATGTTTCGAATTAAAGTAGCATTGTACAATATACCGGAATCTACTGACTGCCTAACAACTTGTTTCAGTTCAAAATCATTCACAACAAATCCCATTTGGTCAATAATAGTTGATTCCAGCGCCGGACTAACCATTAAACCAACTGGGGGCAATTGAGCGGTGTCGCCCACAAGAATTAGTTTGCAATCGGAACCACTATATACATACTCTAATAAATCATCGAGAACTTTACCAGAACCAAAAATTGAATTCTCACGCGATTCATTGGCAATCATTGATGACTCATCGACAATAAATATTGTTTTCCGATGTAAATTCTTGTCAAGTTTAAACTCCGAAAAACCATCTTTTTGAGTTTTCTGTCGATATATTTTTTTATGTATGGTTGATGCTGCTTTACCAGAATAACTTGATAATACTTTAGCTGCTCTTCCCGTAGGGGCTAACAATACCGATTTTAATTGCATTTCAGGTAAACTTTTTACTAATGCGCTTACCACCGATGTTTTCCCGGTGCCAGCAAAACCTTTCACAATAAAAACTTTATCTTGCGAAGTTTTCAATTCCGAATAATCCCAAATAAATTCAGCCAATTGATCGAATAACAATTGCTGATCCGTTGTAGGTTCGTTACCCAAATTTTTCTTAAATAAATCAGAAATATGATTTTTTATCATTTTATCAGGAAAAATGCAATTCCGGAATTGCTGAACTAAAATTATTTTTAAATTTGCATCCAAACTTATTAAAAATTGTTTTGATGTTTTTATGGAATTTTAATTTAAATAGATCACTACCAAGTATTTCATATAAAACAGAAGATTCCACAGCAAATTGGTTATTCAGTAGTATAATAAACTTAACTTAAAAGAAAATATAATGAAAACTGTTATTCAGATTATTCTAGCGATTTTGATTGTAGTATTAGCGTATCTATTGGTTAAAAGTATCATGGAACCAATTCAGTTCAAAAAGGAACAAACTCACAGATATGACAAGGTAATTCAAAATCTGAAAGATATTCGCACTGCTGAATTAGCCTATAAAGATGTTTATGGAAAATTTACTGGCAGTTTTGATACCTTAATCAATTTTGTGAAATATGATTCATTAGTTATCATTAAAAAGATTGGTGAAATAGACGAAGATTTTCTTGGAAAAATTACAGAGAAAGAAGCTATTGAAAAAGGTATGATAAAAAGGGATACCATTCGGGTTAATGTTTTAGATTCCATTTTTGCTGAAAAATATCCAATTGATTCGTTGCGCTACATTCCATTTTCAAATGGTAAGCAGTTTAATTTAGCTGCTGGTGAGGTTACCACAGGTTCAAAACTAAAAGTAAAAGTTTTTGAGGCAAAAGCTCCCAGTAAATATATTTTAGATGGAATGGATAAACAAATGGTTATTAACCTTAACGATGGGTTAGAATATCCTGGATTAAAAGTTGGTTCACTAAATGAAGCCAATAATGCAGCCGGTAATTGGGAATAATATAAAAAACAAAATTTTGATCGACAACATTAGTTTCATAGATAAGTCATTCGATTTAAAAAATATTTCAAATTATCATTTATCCCTTCAGGTGTACCTGAAGGGATTTTCATTTTGTATTCTCGACCGCGAAAGAAATAAATACATTGCTTTTGGGAACCATCAATATTCAAAAATTACCTCGTTTAAAATACTGGCTTCTGAAATTGAACGTTTAATAAACGAAAACTTTTGGTTAAAACTTCCCTATCAGCATGTAAAATTAATTTTTGCAACACCTCGATATACTTTTATCCCTTCGCCTCTTTATAATCCGTTGGAAGAAAGAAAACTATTCGATTTTAATAATAAATTAGGTGTTCATGAAGAGTTGAACCATAATTTTATTTATGGTAATTCATCGTATGTAGTATATTCAATTCCCGATAGCATAAAATCAGTATTTCAAGAATATTATCCTTCCATTCGGGTGTATCATCAATCGTGCCCGATGATAGAAGAAATACTACTTAAAAATAAACTTACCAATACAAACATTCAAGCTTATCTTAATATCTATCCCGATTTTATTGACTTTGCCATATTAGATAAAACTACCCTGAAATTATTCAATACATTTGCTATTCAATCCACCACTGACTTTCAATACTTTATTCTCAACTCATTTGATCAATTGCAGTTATCGTCATTAAATGTTCCATTAAGCATTTCAGGGCTGATTAAAAAAGACGATGCCAAAATTGATATTCTAAAAAAGTTTATAAAGCAAATCGATTACTTAAATAAGCCATCCCATTTTGAATATAGTTATGGATTTCAGGATATTCCTGACCATTATTTTACTAATATGATAAACTTATACCAATGCGGATAATTAGTGGGAAATTTAGGAAAAAGATGATTTTTCCTCCAAAAAATTTTACCGCTCGCCCTACAACTGATATGGCCAAGGAAAGCTTATTCAATATCATTGAAAATCAATTTGATATTGACTCCATTGAGGTTCTTGATTTATTTGGAGGTACCGGTAGCATCAGTTATGAATTTGCCTCTCGCGAATGCCCTTCTGTTACTTGTGTTGAACTAAATTATAACCATTATTCCTTTATAAAAAAAACGGTGGAAGAATTAAAAATTGGAAACCAAATAACTGTAATGCGAGCCAATACATTTGGTTATATCCAATCGTGCAAAAGACAATTTAATCTAATTTTTGCCGATCCACCTTACGATTTAAAGGGTATAGAAACCATTCCCGATGCCATTTTTGAGAATAACTTATTAACCGAAGATGGGGTATTTATTTTGGAGCATTCCAAAGGCAATCAATTTGATGATCACCCCTTTTTCAGGAGCCAGAAAAACTATGGCAGTGTAAATTTCAGCTTTTTTGCTAAACCCACACCAATAGTTTGAAATTGTTGCAATAAATTGGATCACAAACAATCATCATGAGTTTAGGTATCTATTTTTTTCCGGTATTTAAAGCGGTTTTTGTTATTCTGGTGGTGGCGCTTGTTAGCGGCCTCATGTTTCGGAAAAACATCATTACGCATAGCCATATTGAGGGGCTGTCGCATATTGTTGTTTTAATCCTGTTGCCTTGTCTTTCTTTTTCCAAAATCATCCAATATTTTAAACCCCAAACATCACCCTATTGGTGGCTCTTGCCCCTTATTGCATTGGCAATGATTGGATTGGGGCTATTGGTTTCAGGACTATTTTATTACAACAAAATTTCGCAAAGTAAAAAATACATAGCATTAGCTGCCTTTATGAATGCCAATTATATGGTATTACCAATAGGTCAGTTGGCATTCCCCGATCAATTCGACTCTTTTGCCACTTACACTTTTTTGTTTGTATTGGGAGTCAATCCGGCTTTATGGAGCATTGGGAAGTATTTAATTACCGATAAAGACAATACCCAGTTCTCACTAAAGCAGCTTTTTAGCCCTCCATTTGCAGCAATATTGCTAGCGGTGGTTTTAGTTTTAACAGGAATGCATACTTACATTCCAGAACTTATTATGGAGCCCATCGATTTTATAGCTGATGCAGCCGTGCCTGCTGCCACGTTGGTATTGGGTGCCACAATTGGCTCTGTCTCACTTCGAAAACTCCCCCCTCTAGCTGATATCTTAAAAGTTACCGCAACCAAGCTTTTTATCCTTCCTTTAATCACCATTGTCTTTTTAAAATATACCCAACTATTAGAAAATAATTCCTTATTGGCTGATTTATTGGTTATTGAAGCTGCCGTTGCACCTGCCTCTAGTTTAGTAATACAAGTTCGAAAATATGGTGGTGATTCTCAAAATGTTGGTTATATAATGTTTATCACCTATATACTGTGTCTGCTCACCATCCCAGCATGGTTCTCGTTTTGGAAGTTTATTCAATAATTCATATAGAAAAGTAGGTTTTTGAATCGGTTTGTTTTTCACATTATCTACACTAATAAGCAGACAAACAAGTAGTTCCGTTCATCCAATAACGATACAAAAAAAGAACTCCGAAATATTTTTAAAAAAAAGAATATGAACGCTTGTATGTATTGAAAATTCAACTATTTTTGCAACGCAATTTTGAAAAGGGGGGTTGAAAAACCTAACGTTCTAAGTTTGGTGCAGTAGTTGAGTTGGTTAGAATATCGGCCTGTCATCCCGAGAATTCGGGACGGGTTCGAGTTCAAGCTTTGAAGTTAAAAAAAAGCACTTAACGTTTTAAGAAATAGTTGAATAATATTTGGTGCGGTAGTT
>JBAYKX010000072.1:0-27714 GCA_041664345.1 Salinivirgaceae bacterium | reverse complement strand
TTTTTGTTTTTTGATACTGGTTTTGAATAACCACCTGAATCAGTTCTTTTTTGTTTGATACCACCTGGTACAGCGTTTTTTTTGAAATACCGGCCTTCGACGATACGTCGTCCATGCTGATGCTTTTTAATCCAAAGCATTTCATCAGGTTGGCTGATGTTTCAATTATTTGTTGTTTCGTAATCAATGGAAATTATTATAAACTAAAAATACTCGTTACGTTTTCTTGGTTTCAACACAAACAGATCAATTCATAAAAAAGTTTTCTTGAAATAAACTAGGTGCTGAAAACGATGTCAAAAATATATTTATATTAAACTACCGAGCAATAAAAATCGGTGAATGAGGAAAAGATTTCGGCGAATGACAAGAATCCTCCTCTACGCTTTATAAAATTAAGCGATTGGTAGTTATATTCCTTGCAATAGGGGCTTCAATAAATTTAGGGTAGGCTTTTTAAAAACACAGCTACTTTTTCAACCATTTCGGCAGGTACAAAAACATCGTGGGCAAGTAATTCCATGGGGCAATTTCCGGTTTTATCTCTATTCTGGATTGCATCTACTACTTTATTGTATGTAATTGAGATATTATTTTTCAAGCAAACCTTAATGGCAGCATGGGTAGTAAGTTGTGCATGAATGGAAGTAATTTTGCCAAAAACAGCAAGCAACGCCCCAGCTTTTCCAATAACTTTATCGGCAATAGTTGCGCCCTCAGCTAACTCTGTATTCATAGTTACCAATTCAAAAAGGGGTTTAATGCCTCTTTCATCCGATATCCATTGTTCCGTTCCTTTTATTAAAACCAACGTGTGATTACCACTTTTTAGCAATTCAACAGCTCTATGTAATTCTATCATGACTTATCGAATTCTCGTTACTTTTTGCAGGTTTCGTTCATTAACCTGTCGAATCCGCAAAATCGGGCTAAATGTATTAAAAATCAAATTCTCAACACTATTTTTGGGTATCGATTTTAAAGCGGAAGCTGTTTTCGTATAAAATATTGTTTCTTGATAATTGCCCATTAATCCGTTTAGCTCTCAGCTCTACGGATTTTTTTTTACATTTACCTTCCTTTCAGTTATTAAAATGAAGCAGCTCGTATTTGGTATATTATTCACGGTATTGTGTTGGAAGGTAGGTTTTTCGCAAGATAGCTTGTACCCAAGATATATCATTAATACGCTGGGATCCAATAAATTTTCTGGTCGGGGCTATGTAAAGGACGGCGATTTAAAAGCGGCCCGGTTTATTGCCAAGGAGTTAAAATTGATGGCTATAAATCCAATACTTAAAACCTACTACCAAAATTTAAGCTTTCCAATGAATTCGTTCCCGGGAACCATGAGCGTGGCTTTAAGTGGAAAGCCACTAAATGCAGTTGCTGATTTTGTAGTTGCCCCCGATTGCCAATCGGTTCGTGGAGTCTTTGATTTGGTTTACTTGCCCCAAAGCTGCGATACCAATGATCAGGTTTTTGATAGTCTGAAAAATGTGAACTATTCAGGAAAAATTGTGGTTGCTCCATTTATAAAAAGAAACTGGAAACTGGAAAATCCTTTTCAGTCAGCCGGTTGGATAATTCCCAGGAAATCCATTTATTGGTGGGCTTCTACAGGGCATCAGGAAGCAAAATCACCCCAACTGTTCATTAACGATTCATTGATGGCGCTTAAGCCGGACCGGATTGAACTTGACATTAAAAATCAATTTTTTCCGGAGTATTCAACACAAAATGTGTTGGGTTTTGTAAGAGGTAGCCAACTGCCCGATTCATTTATTGTGTTTACAGCACATTACGATCATTTAGGAGTGATGGGAAAAAATAATGTATTCCGGGGAGCTAACGACAATGCCAGCGGAACTTCCATGGTTTTGGCACTGGCATCTTATTTCAGCAAGCCTGAAAACAAACCCAAATACAGCATTGCTTTTCTATTTTTTGCAGCCGAAGAAGCGGGTGTATTGGGTAGCATGTATTATGTATCAAATCCTGCTTTTCCGTTATCGAAAATAAAAGCATTGATTAATTTAGATATGGTTGGCTCTGGCTCCGAAGGTATTTCAATTGTCAATGGAGAAGCCAATCCATTCATTGTTAATAAAATTAAAGCACTTAATTTAAAAAACAATTACTTTTCTGATATACGGATAGGTGGAGAATCGTGTAATAGCGACCATTGCTATTTTCATAAAGCGGGGGTACCTGCCGTTTTTATATTTACACGTGGACCGGAATGTAAGGAATACCATAATTTAAAGGATATTCCTGAAACCCTTCCTTTGACAATGTTCACTGAACTAAAAAAAATGCTAATTGATTTGACCATTCAATAGTATTATGAAAAAGCTAACTAATTTTGGTATGTCGTTTGTAAAGAGTCAAGCCTAATTAAAATATAAATACTATGAACCAATTACTAAAAGTAACAATCGTTGTATCAATGATAGTCATTGAATTCACAGCCTGTAAAACTGAAGAACCAGAAGCCTTTTGGTATAGCTATGGAACGTATTTAAATCCGACTGGAGAAACTAATGATTTTATTGTGAAACTTGATAATGGCACAACCCTTATTCCAATGGTGTCAGAGGGAATTCAAAATGGAGTTGAAGATAGTTCCAGAGTAGTAGTTACTTATGCCATAGTTTCTGAAATTAGTGATACGATTAAGGCTAAAGTTATAGAAGTAGCGGATATTTTAACCAAAGGCATACTTCAATTAACTGCAAACAATATGGATAGTATTGGAAATGACAAAGTTCAATTAAGTAACAATGAAATTTGGCTTTCGGAATTTCACCTGAATTTTGTATTTGGATATTATTACGGCGGAGCTACCACTCATTACATCAATCTGGTAAAGCCAATAGGTGAACAATTGGATGAAAATGGGAGGCAAATTCTTGAATTCAAACATAACGATAACAATGATCCTTATAATTACTGGATACTCTCTGTGGTTTCATTTGATATGCGAAGTATTTATACTGACGGAATGGACAGCATCAATTTTGTAGTACATTCGAATAATTTTGATAATAGCGATTTTAAATGGGAAGGAACCTATTACTTCAATAATGCCAATTCAAGTAGCGTTGCTAAAATTGGAGAACCTAAGTTTAATAAAATGATAGAATAAATATTCCATTCACAAAAGGAAAAGCAGGTTATTCAATGAATGACCTGCTTTTTTATTAAAAAACATTCCATTTGCTTGAGATATGTGCCAACACAAAATAACTCAGCAACGAAGCGGAAAGGAAACCAAAAAACCCAACAATCAATGAAAGCCCTTCGTTAATTGAAAGGTGAAAAGTTGTTCCCACAAAAATAAATAGAAAAAGTAGGAGCAGATTAAAAAACCAATATTTACCAGTTTGAGCCAGAAATCGAAGAATCAGTAACCCAATTTTAAAGTTCTCGAAATAAATTAAAACAAACAGGTAAACAAACACCATGAGCAATTGAATGGAAAGAGTATCAAGCAGATAAAAAACAGAGCCGATTTTTAAATTAAAAAGAAACCGATAAAAATTAAAATAATTCAAGATTCCCCAAACCAAAATTAGAGCAAAACTGAGCAAGAATAACCGGCGCAATTCCAGATAATGGAAATGATATTCGAGCAGCCATTTTGCCTTGCCAATGGTGTAGCCAATAATCATTACCAAAAATCCGAAAAGCCAGGCAATTTGATTTGTATTATTTTGGATGGTTGCAATGATTAATTGATTATAACTTGTTGCTGTTTGGTGGTACTGAAAGCCTGAAAAACAATAGCTATTAAAGTTTGGTAATCCTTGGTACCATACCGTTAAAATAATTAACCCAATTAAAAAACCCATCCCATACCACGAAATCATTGATTTCATTTTTCGTAACCTAAAAAGCAATACTCCAAAAACAAGCAAAGGAACAACTCCCAGTGCAATTGGGCTGAATAGTGAGAGCAACGCCGCAAGAATTAACAAAAACATGGATCTTAGATAAAACAATCGATCACTGGATTCATTTTCAGAATAAATGTAGGCTCTGATTCCAAAAATAAAGGCAATTAATGTAAATAGCTTCCAGTAAATTAATTGCTTAAAGAATAATGTGTATGCCTGATGAAATAAACTATTGGTTACTGGGGTGCTTAATTCAGTTAAAACAAAAATATGACCAGCCAACAACCAACCCAACAACAAAGCCAATCCAACAATTGCTGAATGAAGCGGTTGTGATTGCTGTTGATGGATTTCTTTTGTCAAAGCAACGTTATTTTAGGAGGTTATTTTTCTGAAACATCAACGCTACCAATGGCTCCGTTTACTTGAATTTCAAGATTGTATTTGGTTTTTCCATAAAGGGCATTGCTGTATTCTTTTCCTTCTTTTTTATAGCCGGGCGTTTCCACATTACCAAGAAATCCTTTTACAGTTACTCTAACGCCCGTATTAGCAGGTACTATTAAATTCATTTGGCCTATACCTGCGTTTATGGTAGCTGATAAATTATTTTTCCAGATTCCTGATAAATCAAACGTAGCTTCGCCAATACCAGCCTCAACTTTTAATAACGGTACCGATGTATTGGATAAGTTAACATTAAATGAGCCAACACCTAAGCGGAATACTGCTTTGTGGATGCTAAAATCGTGAAAATTAATGTCGGCTAAACCGGCTCCCAAAACAATTCCAAGGGAATAATTCAGCGATGGATTAAGGTTGATGTTGCAACGGTTGTTATCGCCGATGTGTTTTTCTTCCCCTTCAGTTTGCGCGGTAATAGTGAGTTTACCGCGTTCATCCAATTCGGCAAAGGCAATGGATGGGTTCCAATCAGCTTTATCGTAAGTAAGTTTTACCTGCGCCAGTTCTGCGGTTTCACCGTTTATAATCAAATGGCCACCGGCAATTTTAATTAAAGCAGTAATATTTTCGCTTTTACCCTTTTTTATGGTTTGTTCCAGCGTTGAAAGCTTTTCTTGAGCATTCACAGCGCTTAATAAGGCAAAAGAAACAAGTAAAGAAAAAATAGATTTTTTCATGATATTTATATTATCTGATGATGCAAGCTACTAAAAATGTAACATGCTGCTTTATAATTTACTTTTTAGGCGAAACTATTTCTTTCAGGTTCTTCTGATAAATAAAATCGATGAGTTGAATTAATTTTAGATTCAAGTTTTTAGTTGCCAAATTAAAATTTGCCTTAAATTCCACTTCTGTTGGAATTCCACTATCAACTATATCGGTAACCGATTTAATGGGAATGAATTTTTTATTCATTAGTTGGCAAACCCACGCAACAGAGGCTGCTTCCATATCTTTTAACGAGGCATTGCTCATTTTCATTATTTGTAGATCGCGATCGACATGATCTAACGAATTTCCCGTAGAAATAATTCCCTGTTTTAATCCAATTTGCTTAGCTAAGTAATCGGTATTTAATAGCTCATAATTTCCTATTCCGTATTCATCAAACCTGGGCAAAGGAATTCTCCGGTCGTGATAAACCACCCGGTTGGTACCAATATAAACATCGCCAATTTTTGCACCGGAATGAGCAAAACCGCCAGCAGTGCCTGCATTTAATACTATATCGGGATTAATTTGGTTGATTAAAACATAAGCATTCAGTGTGGCAGCTTGCGTGCCAACATTATCAACACCGGTAAACGAACAGGTGCCATTGAGCGCGACAACTATTTTATTTTCAGCATTGCCATAGAGTTCAATCGGATAGTCGCCTTTTATTCTCTCTAAATTGTAATGATGAATTGTTGCCAAAGCCTCACCTTTCATGGCAAAAACAATCCCTATTTTCTCTATTTTGTTGTTTAAATCCATCGGTACTATGAATCGAACTTTATAAGTGAATGAATATCGTAGGTTTTATTATTGGCAATGCGGCTGCGACCTTTCAGATGCGACAATTCCACAATAAAGCTGATATATATTTTTTGAGGGTTGAATTTGCTAATTAGCTCAATGGCCGCATTAATGGTACCTCCGGTGGCTAATAAATCATCGTGTAGCAGCACAATATCCCCATTATGAATGGCGTCGTTGTGTATTTCAATTACATCAGTGCCATACTCCAATTTATAAGCGACGCTTGTAGTTGCATAAGGCAATTTTCCCTGTTTCCGTATAGGTACAAAGCCTGCATTCAGCGAATGTGCCAAACTGCTGCCAAAAATAAAACCCCGCGATTCAATTCCACAAATTTTAGTGATTCCTTTATTTGCGTAGTACTTTTGCAGTTCATTGGTAGTTGCCTGAAAACTATCATTATCAGCAAGTAAAGGGGTAATATCTTTATATGAAATGCCTTTTTTGGGAAAATCATTGATGGTTCTTATCTTACTTTCTAAATCAAACTTCATAAAAAAGGTTTTAATTCTTACTACTAAAATGGTTCAACTAGTTATGCATTGTGGCGGAACTTATCGGTTTTTAAACTGTTCAGTACCAGTGATGTTCACGACGGATTGTCGATAATCCGTTTTAAATTTTGATTGAATTCAGGTAATATGAGCGATGAATTGAATGTTGGGTTTGCCACAAATTCTGCCGAATGGACATTAATATACCCTTTAACAAAATTGGGTGCCAGACAATAGATTATTTCATCTTCGGAGCTTATGGTTGGTGGTTTTACTGTTAATACTTCTGAAAAATGATGTGCTTTTTTCACTAATGGAGCTGAAAAATCTTCAATTATCTCTTTTGAAATTTGCATTATAAGGGTATAGTCGCCATAAGCTTGCCGGACTATGCTAAAATATTTTATGGTTATTGGGTCTTTGGCCGAAACTACATCAGTGGTAAAGTCTAGGTGACTTTGGAATTCAAAACCTTGTTGTATTATTTTATCGGCTGTTTCTTTTGTTTTAGTATTGTGTAAAAAAGTTACCACATCGTTTTTACATTCAATAATCTTAATCAGATTATGAATATAGATTGATTCGCCAGATTCATTTCCATTTAACGATTCCAATGTGAACTTTTTAATTCTTGTTAACCTCATCAACAATCACTTTTTTCATCGCATCAAACTCTTCGCGGTTAAAAAGCCTTGTGAGGTATATTATTTTTCCTTGCCGGTCAACAATAACATTTCGGGTAACACCGGCATCTTTATGAGCATATTTAGTAAATATTTCGGCTCGCGGATCCAATCCTAAAGGGTAAGTAATCTGGGTTTGTTGGGCAAACTCTTTTACTTTTTCAATGGGTTCATCCCGGTCGATTCCTACCAGCACAAAATCCTTATTTTTTAGAACTTGCCATATTTCCGATTCAATAAAAGGCATCTCTTTACGACAGACCCCACACCAACTGGCTGTAAACTGCACCATCACTACATTGCCAACTTGACCGGAAAGTTTAAAAAGGGTACCGTTATCAAGAGTGGTTTCAAAATCAGGTGCCATATCGCCTACTCTAACTATGTATCCACGAGTTTCATCCTCGGTTTGGGCTATTATTTCACAACTAAAAACCCCTTGAAACAATAAAATAAAGGCAAATACTATAGTTTTCACATTCACAATTGTTTTATTTGAAAGGTGAAGGTAATTATTTTTTCATGCACGAAAGCAAGTTTTAGTTCAATGCATCGGTTTACTTGATAAAATCAAACAAGTTCCACTTTTCCATCATTCACATAGAATAAAAAGATTAATTAATAATCTGTTTAAGCAGTATTTTTCTGCTTTCGCCCGATAAAGAAATAAGGTAAATTCCTTTCGATAAGTTATTCAGATTAAGGTTGGTTAACCGTTGCAGGTTATTTTGGGTATAAACCAACATTCCAATTTCGTTGAATAACTCTATTTTTGTAATTCCACTATTTGCCGGAAGCTCAATCATCAGTGCTCCGTTTGATGGATTGGGATAAATTTGAACCTCAGAAGCATTGGTAAATGAAGAGGATACAAAATTAATATCAAGGTAAATTTCCATATCTTCATTGGCCACCAATAGTTCGTTGGTAATGGTATCAAACCCTTCTTTTGAAACCGTGTAGCTATATGAACCAGCGGGTAAGTCAACAAACAAAGATTTTCCTGTAGCGGAGGTAATGATTTTTTTTGCATCAATTTCAACAGAAACCCCAGGTTCTGGAAGTCCGTTTTGCGTGATGATGAAATTCACATCGGGAATGGCACTTAACTCAATGGTTTGTAACACATCAACCGATGCTATGGTTATACTTTGGCTAAGGGTATAAAAACCAGTTTTTTCAATTACATACGCATAGGTACCTTTTATCAGGTTGGTTATTTTAATTTTTCCTTCTTCATCGGAAAAAAGGTTGGTTCCATTTAATACCAGCGAAGCACCTGCAATGGCTTCCCCTTTCGAATTATTATGAATTCCAGATCGGGAATCATTTCAATAACCAGCGTAGTATCTATGTCCACATCTTTTGCAAACGAAACCTGCGTTTCTATGGTGTAATAGCCATCCATAGTTACTGTCAGTAATTGATTGTTTGCTTCCATATTTGACCGGAACTCAACATTGCCTAAGCTATCGGTCATCATTTCAATAGAACCTAATTTCACCAGAGCTCCTGCCATGAATTGCTTGCCATCATTGATGTGAATTTTCAGATCCGATTTTTTAAACAGATAACTATCTAGGGTTTGATCCTGATCAACGATATTTATTTGTGAAGTTTCGGTATAATAGCCTTGGCTTTCAATCAATACTGCTTGATTTTCACCGGTTACCACATCGGCAAATTTTGTAATTCCTTCACTGTTGGTATAACCCGATTGATTCTGGAACGTAACTTTTGCTTTTTGCATGTTTCCGAACTTATTGGTTACATGAACCAAAACATCGGGAATTGCAATTAATGTAACCGGTATGGTAATGTTGGCTAATTTCATGTATCGTATCGGTAACTGAATAATATCCCCATTTCTCGATATAATAAATCAATGGGTTACCTGTTGGGATGTTAGTAAATAATGCTTTTCCATTTGATTGGCTTATTGCCCATTGATTATTGAACAGCACATTTACATCAGTTAATGGGATTCCGGATTCAGAAAGTTCAAAAGTTGCGGTATAAAAGGGAAATGCATTTAGGGTAATAGGGATACTTAGGTTTTCGGTTACAACGATTTCTTGCGTAAGGGTATCAAAGCCATTTTTGGTTATGGTATAAGAATAAGTTGCTGGTGGTAACTTTTCAAAAAGGGCTACCCCGTTGGGATTCGTAATCAATAGTTGATTGTTGCAAGTTATGGTAGCTCCTTCAATAGGTGAAGATCCATTGGAAACTATAAATTGAGCCTGATATAAATTCTCATAAGCGGGTAGGGTTAAGGTAACCCATTGGGTGGTATCGGTAAGTAAAACACTGGTATCCATCGGTTGATAGCTATTTTTGCGAAGAACTACCAAATATTCCCCGTGCGATAAATAAAAATTTACTAGGCCAACGGAATCGGTTAACAAAGTTTGCGAACCAATGGTAACCAATGCTTCAGGTATAACTTGCTGAGCGGCATCTACCAATTGTACCCTAAGCGTATCTTGAATCAGGTTTTGGTCGATAAACCCAAACCGGATGTTCGGGCGGATTTTGGAAGCACCATCAAAATTGGCCGGGTATTCGTTGTCGGCATAGCCATAAGCAACTGTAGAAACCGCTGTTTCGGTACAATAAACTGAGGTTCTATCGTTTGAAGCACAATAACTTTCATTTATTCCCCAATACATTTCAACTACCAAATTACCCTCGGAGGTATCGTATTCGTAGGGAATAATACCCAAAGTGAACCACTCTTTGGAGGCAGGTAATTCTAAATTTTCGCTGAATAAAACAGTATCCTCATTTTCAAGCTCCAAATAGCCGGTTCCAATTTCGGAAAATGAAGTAGTGCCAATTCTTATCACAAAGTTATTAAGATTCCGGTGCAATGAATTGTTGGTAAACGAAGCTAAATTTAATGCTAATACATTAATTAGATGGGTTCCTGATGAAAACTCACTGGAATGATAGATGATTTGTGTTTTGTTGCTTTTGTAGTAATTGTAAAATGGATAGTTGTATTTTACAGTGGTGCCGGTTCCAACTTCTAATATAGGGGATTGGCCAATTACAACCTGAAACTTATTTTGTAAGGTGTCAGCAGTTTCCCAGTCGTAACCAATTGAAACTTTTGTACCTTGTGGTGCAGCGCTGTGAGCGTTAATTTTTAAGGAAACTGTTGTTGACTGTCCAGCCTCGATGGATACTACAGGAGACAATTCATTATCAAGAAAGGTATAAGCCGATTCCAAAGCCCATTTCAATTGCATGGGAGAGGAGCTATTGTTCCCGCGATTAAACACTTCCATGCTTATTATTGCTGCTTCTCCGGGTTCCAACTTGTTGTTCCCATCACCAAAAGAACCATCTTCTGTTAATATGGCTTCACCTAATTCCAATACCGGCGAATTAATGGTAAACGACATTTCGCGCGTCCATCTGTTTTCAAGGCTGTCGGTAAAAGTTACCAAAAAAGTTACCTGATGTTGGTTGGGTGCGTTTTCGGCTACCCCAATTCTAAAGCTACTGTTTCCTGCCAAACAGCCTGCTTCAATGGTTCCGTAGTGGTGCGTTGCATTTGCAATTTGAATGAATTCATCGTTGCAGCTTAACTGGGCAATTACGTTGCCGGAGGTTTCTATTCCAACATTTTTAATTTGAACTTCAATAAAGGCATCTTCCCTGTTTTCAAGGCTACCGTTGTTGTTTCCAAATTTGTCGTTTATTTGAGCACCAAACACGCTCAGGTATGGTCCGGCAGCAGGAATTACACGAATGGTAGATTGATACGTAATTTTGTTGAATCCTGTTATTACAAGGTCAAGGTTGGTTACATTGGTAAAGGGTTCAAACTCTAGAACTGCCACTCCGTTTTTTACCACAGCAGAAGCTTTTAAAATACTGTTATCGCTGATGCTTACAAGCGCACCTTCGCTATTACAAACAACTTCCAAAGTGGGTGTACCTATCAGCAATTCTTCGGGATGCGAAACCTGCATGGTAACAGGAATGCTTGTTCGAACCAATAACGATGGGTCGCCAAAGGTAGTCCAGGTATCGGTCATTGCATCCCCTTCGCTGCCGTATTCATCGTTCATGTGCAGGCATCCGTTATAAGCTATTCCACCAAAAGTTCTTTTGATGTTGGTTTCATAACTTTCTATCAAAATATCCACCATTTCATCCTGTCCGTCCATGGGTGGATTCCATGCCTGATTAATGGTGGAAGCAATAATAGCAACTGCTCCGGTGGGTTCATTGTTTTTGTAGGCTTGCATAAAAGCTTCAGCAAAACAAGTCTGACCATGAAAATTACCATTTACGCAGGCAACGTCAAAAATAAAAGGCCAACGGTTTGTATTCGTTAGTTTATTAATGTTTGATACGCTAAACCCCGAAGTGCCCCAACTTACATCAGATCCGTGTCCAACATAATTTATGATACCAACTCCGCCATTTATGGCGTTTGTTACTTGTGCAGATGTAGCTCCCGGATCGTAAACGCTGGTAATATTTTGATATGTAAACGATAATAAATCGGCTTTCACTTTTTCCATGTGTTGCTTGTCCGATTCCCCATCATCACCTGTTCCATTGCCACCTTCATCAGATGCTAATCCTAACCCATTTGTGAGCCAGGTTGCGGTTTCATCCAAATCGCGTTCGTAAGCAATGGTTTTTTCAACTTGAGTTTGCACATGGTTTGTGTTACTGGCACTAAACCGTCCCACAAAAAATTCCGGATATGAATCGTTACCCGATACATAAGAATAGGCCACATCGGAGTCACCATTGGCATAAAGCGATGGTATATCTTCGGCATCACCAATTAAAAGTAAAAAGGTGAGTCCTTTTTCAAGGTAATAGGTTTTAATATAGTTTTTAAGAGCGGTAGCTGAAGTGCCGGTAGTTTCGGAGGCAAATTCAACCAGTTCGGTGGCAATTCCCCGTTTATTCTTCCAGTCAATCAAAGGTTTAATAGCCTCCCTGTATTTTGCAGGGCAAACTACCAATAGATTACCCGATTCTCCAACCGAAGCATATTTTGATGCCTCAAAATTGAGAAACTGATGCCGATATATTTGGTTGAATTCTGAATCTAACTTTTTTGGATTTATAGCTGTAAGCATGTTTTCACCTTTTTCGCCTGAATTTACCAGTTTCACTTGTATGCTGGTATAAACCCTGAGAACCATAGTTACCGGATTGTATTGCAATGGATAGGCTACCACAGTTTGGCCTCTGAAATCGCGCAAAATATAAGGGGTGCGCAATTCAGCTAACTTACCCGGATAAAAAGAATTATTGGTATAACTAGGACCATAATAGTAGGGCACCTCAGCAGGGTTTTGGTTCCGGTATAAATTTCCTTTCGAAGGAGCTACTTGTACATTTTCAACATCATAGTATTCAGAACTTACAATTTCTAAGTTCATTTTTTCGGTTGCCGGAATAATAACCGAAGCGGTTACCTTTTGTAATTCGGGAGCACCGGCTTCTAAAATAGGGGTACCGTTTTCAATGCGAATTACCGATGCTGAACTATTTAGTAACTTTACAGTTTCCGATTGATATCCATTGTTTGAAAACACCAATTCAACAACTTTTTCGGTGGAAGAAACCAGTTGAATATTTGTTTTGTTGCGTATTGAATCAGTCTTGCTAACCAACGAAAAACCATGCAACGATAGCATGAAAAGCAAAAAAAGTAACAAAATATATTTTGACATAATGCAGTAGTATGAATTTTGGTTGGCTAAGTACCTAAAATATCCGGTTATATGCAATTAATATTGTTAATGTATGTTTGATGTAACGCATTTTAAATAACAGATCAATCGCACCATGCTTTGGAAACAAGCCAAAATAATGGATTAAAAAGAAAGGTGGATGATTAGGATATATAACATAATAAGCATATATTTGAAAAGAACCAATTGCTTTTTATTTGGATGGAAATAAAAGGTACTTCCCAAAAGCTTAATACATTTCTATATTTGGGACTGTTTTACAAATTATTAGTTAAATTTGTAAAGCATTGACTAATTGAGAAATAAATACCATAGGTAGTATTTATCTTGACGTTATTCAATAGCAGCAGACACAACAGCATTACAATTCATCGATACAATTAAATTAAATCCAATGGAAAAGAAGCAAGATAATCTGAAGATTCTTAAAAGTAAATATATCCCAACTGCTGAGTTTTACGGTCAAATAATTGACAGTTTACAGGATTATTCAATTTTTACATTGGATAATGAATTCAACATAAATAGTTGGAATTCTGGCTCAGCAAAAATATTTGGTTATGAAACTGACGAAGTTATAGGAGAACCTTTCGATCTGATATTTACTGAAGAAGATGTAAAAAAGGGTATTCCGAAAAAAGAAATTGAAACTGCTTTAAAAGATGGCAGAGCAACAGGTAGTGGGTGGCGCGTTACTAAAGACCAGAGCCTGTTATATGCGTATGGGTTGGTTTTTCCACTCATCGGGTTAGACGGACAGATGTTGGGCTATGTTAAAATTTTACGGGACTTGACAGAGAGGAAACAATCGGAGGATGCTATAAAAAAATATGTCAGAGAATTGGAAGAGCTTAATACTCATAAAGAGAGTGTTCTGGCAATACTTTCACACGATTTAAGAAGTCCCCTGTCAGCTATTATCGGAACTGCAAAATATTTGAAAGATAATTTTCATAAAATGAAACCCGATGCTATTCAGGAAATGCTGGACTTACTTTATAAATCATCAACGGATGAATTAGAGATGTTAGACTATTTAGTAGAATGGGCAAGAATAAAATACGCATCAGACGTATTTTCTCCAACAAAATAAAACTAACCGACTATATTAATAAAGTCTTTGAAAATTTAAACGAAACTGCTTCAATAAGCACGATAAATCTTCATCACGAAATTGAAGCAGATACTTCTGTATTTGCGGATGGTAAAATGTTAATTTCCATCATTCAAAATATCGTTTCAAATGCGATAAAACATACAGGAAAAGGAGGGACAATAACGGTTTCAGCAAAAAGCAAAGATGACAAAGTTATTGTTCAGGTTAAAGACACTGGAGTTGGAATGTCCAAAGAGATAATGGAAAATCTTTTTACCCCGCAAATGAAAACTCTTTCGGAAGCAAGAAAAAAGAATAAGGGGGCTGGAATTGGATTATTATTGGTAAAAGGATTTTTGGAAAAAAATGGTGGTGAAATATGGGTAGAAAGTATTGAAGGTGAAGGCTCATCTTTCTATTTCACATTACCCATTGAAAAACCTTTATTTAAAATAGGCAGTTCAGACGAAATTATGTTTGATGAAAATGCATAATGCAAAGACTGGTTAATGACATTTATTGGCTTCGCCGAGCTCGTAAACTCGGTTCCTTGTCCCTTTGCCGAGATTGAAAAAATCTTTGCTGAAACTATTTTTTTTAGTTTTAAAACAACCTATCTTTTATTTTCAATCCATCCCCGCGCATTTACAAATGCCTGAATCCAAGGAGTAACCTCATCCGATTTCCTGTTTTCAGGATAATAAGCACATTGCCAAGGGAATATTCCCCGCTCCGGGTGCGGCATCATGGCCAAATGGCGTCCATCTTCGGAGCAAATACCTGCCGTATTAAACGGTGAGCCATTTGGATTGGCCGGATAGGCACCTCCGGTATATTTTACGGGAATCAGGTATTTTTCCTCGGCGTAAGGGAAACTGAATTGTCCCTCGCCATGGGCAACCCAAACGCCTAATTTCATGCCTACCATATTTTTAAGCATCACACTTTCATTCTTTTGAATGGTTACATTCACAAACCCCGATTCAAACTTGTGCGATGCATTGTGTAGCATGTGTGGTTTTTGTTCATGGTTTTGATGTATCAACCCCAACTCAACCACCAATTGGCAACCGTTGCAAATTCCAAGACTGAGGGTATCGGGGCGGGCATAAAAAGCATCGAGGGCTTTTTTGGCTTTTTCGTTATACAGAAAAGCCCCGGCCCAGCCTTTGGCCGAACCCAACACATCGGAATTGGAGAATCCGCCCACAAACACAATCAGGTTAACATCGCTCAAATCTTCACGGCCGGTAATCAGGTCAGTCATGTGCACGTCTTTCACATCGAATCCAGCAGTATATAGCGTGTAAGCCATTTCGCGGTCGCCGTTCACCCCTTTTTCGCGGATAATGGCCGCTTTGGTTCCGGTGGAGTTTCGCCGGTTCAGGTCAAGTCCTAAATCGGAAGCCTTTCCGGTGAACCCTTTAAAATCCCATTGAAGTGAATTGTTTTTATATGAATTGTATCTTTCTTTGGCAAATCCTGGTTTGGTTTGCTTTTGGTCGAGCAGGAACGATGTTTTGTACCACACATCGCGTAATTGCTTGGTATCAAAAGAATACCTGTTGTTGCCAGTGTTTATGCCTAATTCACCGGCTTTGCCCAATCCACCTATGTTATAAAAGGCAATACCCTGCTGCGATAAATAAGCAGCGGCTTTATTGGCATCCTTAACCTGAACAATAACGCCCGGATTCTCGGCAAACAAAACCTTAACCGGATCCGATTCCTTTAAAGGTGATAAGTCAATATCCAAGCCCAATTGGTTGTCGGCAAAGGTCATTTCCAATAAAGTGGTAATTATTCCTCCCGATGAAATATCGTGCCCGGCCAATATCTGTCCGTCTTCAATCAATTGCTGAATGGCGTTGAATGCTTTTACAAAATAGGTGGCACTGGCTGCATCGGGGCAATCGTTGCCAATGGCATTTACAATTTGTGCCAACGATGAGCCGCCTAGTTTGCGTTCCCCGTCCGATAAATCGATATAGAACAAAGGGGCATTTTCCATTTTATGCAAAACGGGGGTAACCGCTTTGCGGATATTGGTTACCTCGGCAGCAGCCGAAACAATAACGGTTCCGGGGGCAATTACCTTTTCACCGTTTTTATATTTTTGGGTCATCGAAAGGGAATCTTTTCCGGTAGGTACATTAATTCCCAGTTCAATACAAAAGTCGCTCAAAGCTTCAACAGCCTCATACAGGCGGGCATCTTCGCCCGGGTTTTTGCAAGGCCACATCCAGTTGGCACTTAACGACACGCCTTTCATTTGGTCGCGCAAGGGAGCCCAAACCAAGTTGGTAAGCGATTCGACCACGGCCAACCGGGAACCTTTGGCGGCATTCAACATGGCACTAACGGGCGCATGGCCAATGCTGGTGGCAACTCCGGCAACTCCTTTATAATCGAGGGCTACAATACCGCAGTTGTTCAACGGTAAATGCAGCGGGCCAGCATTTTGTTGCAGGCCGATTTTTCCGGTCACCGAACGATCCACTTTGTTGGTGAGCCAGTCTTTGCAGGCAACGGCTTCCAATTGGAGTACCTGCTCCAAATAGGATTGTAGGTTGTTTACATCGTATGATAATTCTGAGTAGGTATCGGTTGGTTTTTTATCTTCCATGATGGTACGCGGCGGCTTTCCAAACATATCCGAAAGCTTCAAATCGATGGGTTTCGATCCGTCTTTTTCATCCACAAAGCTGAACTGCATGTCGCCGGTCGTTTCGCCAACCACATACATGGGGGCACGCTCGCGTTCGGCAATATTCCTCAAGTGTTCAATGTCCTTTTTGTGCATCACCAATCCCATACGTTCCTGCGATTCGTTCCCGGCAATCTCCTTGCCCGAAAGGGTTGGATCGCCAATGGGCAATTTGCGTACTTCAATTCTTCCGCCGGTTTCTTCCACCAACTCGCTCAGGCAGTTGAGGTGGCCGCCAGCGCCGTGGTCGTGAATGGAAATAATGGGATTGATATCCTGTTCGCTCAAGGCACGAATGGCGTTGGCCACGCGCTTTTGCATTTCGGGGTTCGACCGTTGTACGGCATTCAATTCAATGGCATTGGCAAACTGGCCGGTATCCACCGACGAAACGGCTCCTCCGCCCATACCAATTCGGTAATTGTCGCCGCCCATCACTACTATGTTGTCGCCCACGGCGGGCTTATCTTTCAGACTGTCTTTCTTTTTGGCATAACCTACGCCACCGGCCAGCATAATCACCTTGTCGTAGCCAAACTTTTTGTAGGGTTCGGAATGTTCAAAGGTCAGCACGCTTCCGCAGATAACGGGTTGTCCGAATTTGTTGCCAAAATCGCTGGCGCCGTTCGATGCTTTAATCAACAGTTGCGAAGGAGTCTGGTACAACCACGGACGGGCTGCATTGGCCTGTTCCCACTGGCGGTCGTCTTCCAATCGGGAGTATGAGGTCATGTACACGGCTGTGCCGGCAATGGGCATGCTTCCTTTGCCGCCAGCCATGCGGTCGCGTATTTCGCCTCCGGTTCCGGTAGCGGCGCCGTTAAAAGGTTCCACCGTGGTTGGGAAGTTGTGGGTTTCGGCTTTCAACGAGTAAACCGATTCGTAATCGGAAACCTCAAAAAAGTCGGCTTTATCTTGTGTTTTTGGCGCAAATTGTTCCAAGGTTGGCCCTTGCATAAAGGCGCAATTGTCTTTATAGGCCGATACCACAAAGTTTGGGTGAGCGTTAGTGGTTTTTTGATAAGTTGGAATAAGGTGTCAGGTTTTTCCTGTCCGTCAATCACAAAGGTACCGTTAAAAATTTTGTGACGGCAGTGTTCCGAATTTACTTGTGAGAAGCCAAAAACCTCGCTGTCGGTTAACTTTCGGTTCAGTTTTTGGGAAAGACCTTTCAAGTAATCCACTTCATCAGTGCTTAATGCCAATCCTTCTTTTTGGTTATAGGCAGCAATATCGTCGATAAATAAAACCGGTTCCGGTTTTTTGTTGATGGTAAAAATATCTTGATCTAAGCCATGGTAAAGGGCTTTTAACATAGGGTCGAAATTGGGTTTTTCGTGACTGGTTTTTTCAAATTCTTCAATCCGTTCAATCCCTGTAATTCCCATGTTTTGGGTAATTTCAACCGCATTGGTACTCCAAGGGGTTATCATTTCTTTGCGGGGACCAATAAAGGCACCTTCTAACTTTTCGGAAGCCAAAGCGGAGGCATTTCCAAAAAGCCAGACTAGTTTTGATACATCGGTTTTGCTAAGTGAGGCGGGAGATTTTACGGCAATTGTTTTGCCGTTGGGCGATTGAAAGAATGTTACCATGACAGGAAATAACGTTAATTTTCAGTTCGTAATTCAGCCGCAAATTTAGCAAACTTCCGAAATAAAACGGGAATAATTTTGATGATGTAATGGAGGATACCAAGAAGTTCGGCAATATGCAAATGAAACAGATTTGCTACAGATGTTCTAATTGTTTAATTTTGTTGAAAATAATTAGAAATGAGAAATACAATGCTATATATTGTAGATGATAGAGATATAAAGACTTCTGTTATTGTCCCATTTGATAAATGGGAGAAAATTAATGAAGATTACCATAAGCTTCAGAGTAAATTGAAGGTGTTTGTTGCAATTCAAGAAGGATTGAGCGAGATTAAAGCTTCAAAAAGACAAGGAAATAAATTACAAACTCTATCCGATTTTTTAAATGAAAGTCATAGTTAGAGTTTCATACTGAAATCATTGGATTATTAGAAACCGAAGACGATAATATTATTGTAAATTTAATTTCGATTTATGACAAAAGTGAAACAGCTTCTATTTCAGACAAAGAACTTCGGGATTTAATAACTGGACTGCAGAATGAATAAAATGCCTATAGCATAACAAAGCCTTGAACGTTATGACCCAAAATACAAAAGAGACAACTTAAGCAATTTTTAAATGAACAAGGAATCTAAAGACAAATTAAAGGGGACACTGATTGTACCCATCGGACTTGCAATTGTTTTGGTTCCATTTTCGATTTTGATCGGGTGGAACGTGATTACTCTAATTCTGTTTTGGTTTGTATTAACTCCTGGACTGACAATTTATTTGCCGACAAAATTCTCAAGGAATAAAAATCATTTTATTGAGTCATTACTCGGACTTGTAATCTTTTATGCGATTATGGTATTCATGATTTACGACCATTATAAAACGGACTATTTTCAAATCATGATTTTAAGTTTTGTGATAAACTCGATTTTATTATCAATAATTGCATGGACAAAGAAGCAGAAGGCGCTAATACAATTTAAATGACCCAACGATTCAGGTTCTGAACTTAAAATGCTAATTTATTCCTTTTAATTACTTGCCATACGAGGGGACTCGTGAAGCAGCGGCAGCGGGGAGTAATTCAATAATCAAGAGGTTCTCTTTTAACATGTCGAACCCTTAATATTTGTATGTTTTTGTCGGTAATTTTATAAGTTATTCTGTAATTATGGGTTTCAAAAGCTCTATAAGCTCCTGTATTATTTGCTTTAAACTTATCCGCCGGATGTCTATTGGGTTGTTTAGGAAGTTCATCAATACAATTGATTATTCCTTTTAGTACTGTTTCAGCACCTTGAGAAGATTCTTTTGCTATTTTGTTATATGCTTTTCTGAGTTGGGTTTTTGCTACTTTATCCCAAATTATTGGCAACGTTTTATCTTCTACCATTTTAACGCTTCTTCTTTAAGGGATTCATGAGTAACGAATTGACCCTCATTAATGCGTTTCTCGGCATCTTCTAGTTCCTTATTGTATTGTTCAATGGATATTCTATTTGTCTTCTTTTCACTCTTGCCCAGAAAGGACTTCATCATTGACAATAGGGACTCTTTTTGATCCTCAGAAAGCAAATTGAAATAGAATTTAAATTCTTGGTTTATAGCTTGCTCTTTCATGATTATGGGTATCAATGTTTCTGCAAATTTAATGTTTTTTAACCATAATTCGTTTGCCATAGGCAGAGTTTTTCCGCACGGCATCCTTTTCATAGTCGTTACGCTCTATCGCTATTACATTTTTTATTAAATCTATTTCTAAAAAAATATGTTCAAAATATTCAGGTTCTGAACTTTAAAAGCTAATTTATTCCTTTTTAACTACTTGCCACACGATGGGAATCGTGCGGCAGCGGGGTGAGTTTTTCAATCTCAAATTGTACATCGTTAATCGAACATCGGAAATAATTGTGATGTTCGATTAACGATTTTTGATTTTCAAATGCTATCGAAATACTATTAAATCACAAATTATACCGCTTCCCGGTGTTCTTTTTCCAGTTTTTCCAGATAACTGCTAAGTAATTCCTGCTTTAAACGGGTTATGGCCACCCTTCCCGAACGGGTAAACTGTAGAACCCCATAGGGCCTCAATTTCTCAAAAAGTTCTTGTGTTTCTGCTTTATGACCGGTTTTTTCAATTACCGTGTATTCTTTGGTCATTTCCAAAATGCGGGCATTGTACATCCGTATAATACCTTCAATTTCATTGGTTTCCAACAGGGCATTGGTCTCAATTTTATACATGGCAATTTCCTGATGCAGGATTTCGTCTTGAGTCAGATAGAAAGCACGGATTACATCAATCTGCTTTTCGAGTTGCTTTACCATATTTTCCACTGTGTGGCGATTACAAACTACCACTATGGTAAACTTGAACACTCCTTTAATGGCCGATTCCGATACGGTAAGGCTCTCAATATTCAATTTCCGTTTGGTAAAATTGATGGTTATCCGGTTCAACAGACCAATGCTGTTTTCCGAAAATATGGTCAGCGTATATTCCTGATATACT
This sequence comes from Salinivirgaceae bacterium, assembly GCA_041664345.1. Classification (GTDB taxonomy): domain Bacteria; phylum Bacteroidota; class Bacteroidia; order Bacteroidales; family SZUA-534; genus GWE2-40-63. Next base: position 7,001 of record JBAYKX010000072.1, on the reverse strand, counting down.
GTAAATTGTTCATTAGTCATTGTTTGTGGTTTTAAAGTTATTTTGAAGATTTTTCATCGCCATAAAGCACTTCATTTACTGCTGCACCTTGAGGAATCATGGGGAACACATTCCCTTTGTTTATTACTTTAACTTCAAGCAAATAGGGTCCGTCGGTTTCCAGCATTCGGGCTATAGCGGCTTTCAGGTCAGTGCGGTCTTTTACCGTTTCACCAGCAATGCCATAGGCCGAAGCAAGTATTGGATAATTTGGGCTGCTTATTGGAGTTGAAGAATATCGCTCCTCAAAAAACAGCTCCTGCCACTGACGCACCATGCCCAGAAAATTGTTGTTCAAAACAATCATCTTAACGGGCAACCGGTTATAGGCAATGGTTCCGAGTTCTTGCAGCGTCATTTGGAATCCGCCGTCACCAGCAACCATAATAACGGTTTTATCGGGAGCCCCAAATTGCGCACCCATGGCGGCAGGCAGCCCAAAACCAATGGTTCCCAATCCACCGGAGGTAATCCAGCTTCGGGTATTTTTAAAATTGAAATAACGTGAGGCCATCATCTGGTGCTGGCCCACATCGGTAACCAAAACGGCTTCCCCTTTTACAGCTTCATTTATAACCCGCATTACTTCACCCATCGAAATTTTATTTCCTTCGGGATATAATTCCGGATGAATCACCCTTTTTTCTTCGTCTTTGCGGATGATCTTAAACTCGTTGATCCAACCTTCAAACGATTTTTTTACCAGTTTGGCAGTTACCGCGGGCAATGTTTCTTTAACATTGCCATTTACGTAAGCATCTACTTTGATTATTTTGTTTATTTCAGCTTTTTCCAGTTCAAAATGGAGTATTTTGGCTTGGGTGGCATATTTCGAAACTTTACCAGTAACCCGGTCATCGAAACGCATTCCTATTCCAATCAACAAATCGCATTCGTTGGTCATTATATTGGGTGCTGCATGTCCGTGCATCCCCAACATTCCCATGTGCTGCGGGTGATCGTTGGGTAAGGCGGACAATCCGAGTAAAGTAAATGCGGCCGGAATACCGGATTTCTCTAGAAAAGCCAACAGTTCATTTTCGGCACCTCCTAAAATTACACCCTGACCAATTAATGCGAATGGTTTTTTTGCCTCATATATCATTTCGGCTGCACGGTTCAGTTGCTCTTCTTTAATATGCGGCATGGGAACATAGCTGCGGATGTAGGTACAAGGTTCGTAAGCAAAATCCATCTCCTGCAACATGGCATCTTTGGTAATATCAACCAATACCGGGCCAGGCCGTCCCGATTTGGCAATATAAAACGCCTTTGCCATGGCTTCAGGAATTTCTTCAGCTTTTGTTACTTGATAATTCCACTTGGTTACCGGCATCGAAATACCTACTACATCGGTTTCCTGAAAAGCATCGCTGCCAATTAAATGTGAGCCCACCTGTCCGGTTACGCATACAATAGGGGTTGAATCCATGTAAGCATCCACAATACCGGTAATTAAATTGGTAGCTCCCGGTCCCGAGGTGGCAAAACAAACACCGGTTCTACCCGATACCCGCGCATATCCTTGTGCCGCATGAACGGCTCCTTGCTCATGGCGGGTTAAGATATGTTTAAGCCTATCTTTAAAATCGTATAATTTGTCGTAAACCGGCATAATGGCCCCTCCGGGGTATCCAAAAATAGTAGTCACTTCTTCGGCAATCAGCGATAATAACAGCGCTTCAGAACCGGTAACCCTGATTTTTTGTTGGTTAAGTTTTTCCATTTTTTCCTTGGCAAGTGTTTCCATAATTATATATTTTATTATTCGATTAATCGAACGGCGCCTTTGTCGGCCGAACTTACAAAATGGGCGTATTGTTTTAATGATTTCGATACGTTGCGCACCCGGTTTGGGGTGTACGCTTTGTTGCCTTTGGCCTCTTCGGCATCCCGGCGTTTTTCCAGTTCCGTGGCGTCCACATCTAAATTAATTGTCCTGTTTGGTATGTCAATGGTAATGATATCGCCATTTTGAACCAAAGCAATGGTTCCTTTGCTGGCCGCTTCGGGCGATGCATGACCAATAGATAGGCCCGATGTTCCACCTGAAAATCGTCCGTCGGTAATCAATGCACAGGCTTTGCCCAGTCCTTTTGATTTAAGATATGAAGTTGGATACAACATTTCCTGCATTCCGGGACCACCTTTTGGGCCTTCGTAGCGGATTACCACTACTTCGCCGGCTTTTACCTCGTTTGCTAAAATCCCTTTCACCGATGCATCCTGTGAATCATAAACCCGTGCCGGGCCTGAGAATTTCCAGACCGACTCATCCACACCTGCCGTTTTCACGATGCACCCGTTCTGTGCTAAGTTTCCAAACAAAACAGCCAGCCCACCATCTTTGGAGTAAGCGTTTTCAACACTCCGGATGCATCCGCTTTTGCGGTCTAAATCCAAGGTTTTGAATTGGGCATTGTGCGAACCCATGGTTAGGTTCAGCCCGTTTTGGGCTGGAGCTGATGAATAAATAGTAAAAGCGTCTTTTATATGCGTGTCGAGGGTTAAATCGTATTTGGCGATGGCCTGTTTTAACGTGTTACCATCGGCTCTGGAAACTGTGGTGTCGAGCAAACCGACTTTAGCCAATTCGCTTAAAATGGCCATAATGCCACCGGCACGATTCACATCTTCAATATGGTAGCTTCCGTTTGGCGAAACCTTGCATATACAGGGCACCTTGCGCGATAAGGCATCCATCTCCTTCATGGTAAAATCAACTTCGGCTTCGTGGGCTATGGCCAGTAAGTGCAACACTGTGTTGGTTGAACCGCCCATGGCAATATCCAAGCTCATGGAATTGTTGAAAGCCGCTTTGGTGGCTATATTGCGGGGCAATACCGATGTATCGCCATCTCTATAATAAGCGTAAGTGTTTTTAACGATTTGTTTTGCGGCCTGTTCAAAAAGTTTAATACGGTTTGAGTGAGTGGCAACAATAGTTCCGTTGCCGGGAAGTGCCATTCCCAGTGCCTCGTTCAGGCAATTCATGGAGTTTGCGGTAAACATTCCCGAGCAAGAGCCGCAAGTAGGACAAGCATTTTCCTCAACCCCCTTCAGCAGTTCGGGCGATGTGTTTTCGTCGGCACCCATTACAATGGCATCCACCAAATCGTATTTTTTGCCGTTGAACACGCCAGCTTCCATGGGCCCGCCAGAAACAAAAATAGCCGGGATGTTTAACCGCATGGCGGCCATCAGCATACCGGGAGTAATTTTGTCGCAATTGCTGATGCAAATCATGGCATCGGCTTGGTGTGCATTGCACATATATTCTACGCTATCGGCAATTATTTCGCGCGATGGAAGGGAGTAAAGCATACCATCGTGTCCCATAGCAATTCCATCGTCAATGGCAATGGTATTGAACTCAGGGGCAAAGCAACCTTCGGCTTCAATTATTTTCTTTACATCTTGGCCAATGTCCTTTAAATGGACATGGCCGGGTACAAATTGTGTAAATGAATTTACAATGGCAATTACAGGAGCTTTAAACTGCTCTTCTTTCATGCCATTGGCCCGCCACAAGGCTCGGGCACCCGCCATTTTGGCTCCAACTTTAGTGGTATTGCTTCGCAAAGGTATTTTATAGCTCATATTATAGTTTTTATTTGTTTTTCCTTTTTATTAAAAAAGGCTCTTCAATCAAATGAAGAGCCTTTTTGGATTATTATTTTCCACATAACTATAGCTCTCCTGTGTCGCTGCCCACAATGACAAGTACCAAAGAAGTGACTATGCTGTTTTGTTTTTTCATTTTTATAATTTTGCGTCACAAACTTAGGTTTTAATTTTTAGAATACAAGCGGTAAAAAAAATTTTGAATACAATACCCATTAATAACTTTTAAATCGTAATTGAATGCTAGTAATTTGAATATCAATTGTAAGTACTATACGATCAATCCAACTCCCACATGATAAATTTGAAAGAATTAATTAATTTGATATTTGGCTATTTACAGGAATTTAATTTTATAATATCAAAATATATTTTCAATTTTGAGGATAAAGGCACTAAGCCAAAGTGCATTATCAAAGTAGATTATTTATTGACTTTTGGAAAATTCAAAAAACATACCGGTTTACAGTTTAAAGGAATTCAGCTCAACCCACCAGCGGAGCCGCATGTATCAGGTTGAGGTGTTTGATGCAAACCGGCATTTTCAGGTTTCGTATCCGCACAAGCACGATTTTTACGAGGTGCTGTTTTTACGGCAAGGCTCCGGTTACCACATAATTGACAGCAATAAGTATGAGATAAAACCGCCGTGTGTGTTTTTTCTGTCGCCGGGGCAGGCCCATAAATTGGAGCTTTCGAATGATATTGACGGCTATATTTTTTTATTCACAGCTGAATTTTACTTGCTGAGGGAGGTGAATAAAAACAAGTTGCTGGAGTTTCCTTTCTTTTTTTCGGTGGAGCAAAACAACCCGCCTTTGCTTCTGGAACAGCATGCCGACACCCAGTTTTTGCAAAGTTTATTCGTTCGGGGATGCACAGAGGTAAACCCAACGGATGAGGTTTCGGAAGATGCAATCCGTGCCATTCTTGATTTGATATTGCAAACCTGTAAAAAACTGTACCCTGCCGATATGGTGAGCATGCAGCATACTAAAGGACATTTGCTGGTTAAAAATCTTTTGCGGCTGGTGGAGGAAAACTACCAAAAAAACCTCTCTATAAATGAATATGCCAGCATGTTGGCCATTACCCCCAACCATTTAACGCAACTGGTAAAACAGGTTACGGGCAATACATCGGCTAAACTTATTCAAAACAAGGTGATTATTGAAACCAAACGGTTGCTCATTCACACTGAAATGACCGTGACTGAAATTGCCGATTTCATGAATTTTACCGATCAAAGCTATTTTACCAAATTCTTTAAAAAAGCCAGTGGAATTACGCCGTTGCAGTATAGGAAAACGAAGCGGTAATATTGGACAACATAACGCCCAAAGGACAACGCAGCGCCTGCTGCGTTTTTGTTATCGCAGCAGGCGCTGCAAGTTCCAATCCATGAAAAGTACCTAAATTACCTTGTTTTTTATCAAAGGGGTATGAAGGAATTGTTGTTACTTTGTATCATGCAGTTATGGCACATTTTTGGCATCTGCAAAAAGCACTAAAGTAGTAGTAACAATAAATACAGATTGAAAAATGGCAAATTATTTTAATTCACTTCCGTTGCGTGAGCAGTTAAATCAGCTGGGGGTTTGCGAATTTATGGATGCTTCAGAATTCGCTGATGGCGTTAAAGCGTTACTTGGAAAGAAGATAGTAATAGTTGGATGCGGTGCTCAAGGGTTAAACCAAGGTTTGAACATGCGCGATTCGGGGCTCGATATTTCTTACTCGTTAAGGGCTGAGGCCATTAAAGAGAAACGCCAATCGTATAAAAATGCAGCTGATAATAACTTCAAAGTAGGGACTTACGAAGAAATGTTGCCTACTGCCGACTTGGTTATCAACTTAACACCCGATAAACAGCACTCCAGCGTAATTAAAGCCATTACGCCGTTGATGAAAAAAGATGCTACCCTTTCCTATTCTCACGGTTTTAACATTGTTGAGGAAGGAATGCAAATCCGTAAAGACCTTACCGTTATTATGGTGGCTCCCAAATCGCCGGGCTCCGAAGTACGCGAAGAGTACAAACGCGGATTTGGGGTACCTACGTTAATTGCCGTGCATCCCGAAAACGACCCACAGGGCATTGGATTTGAGCAGGCAAAAGCTTACGCAGCAGCTACCGGCGGGCACCGGGCTGGTGTGCTGAAATCGTCGTTTGTGGCTGAGGTTAAATCCGATTTAATGGGCGAGCAAACCATTCTTTGCGGTTTGTTGCAGACCGGTTCTATCCTGTGTTTCAACAAAATGGTGGAAAAAGGCATCAACAATGGATATGCCTCAAAACTGATTCAATACGGCTGGGAAACCATTACCGAAGCCTTGAAACACGGGGGTATCACCAATATGATGGACCGTCTATCGAATCCTGCAAAAGTAAAGGCATTTCAATTGGCCGAAGAGATGAAAACCATCATGCGCCCGTTGTTCCAAAAGCACATGGATGACATTATGAGCGGTCATTTTTCAAAAACCATGATGGAAGACTGGGCCAACGACGACAAGAACCTGCTGACCTGGCGTGCCGCTACCGGTGAAACCGCTTTTGAGAAGACTCCTGCCGGAAATGTTGAAATATCGGAACAAGAGTATTTTGACAACGGAGTATTGATGGTGGCTTTTGTAAAATCGGGTGTTGAACTGGCCTTCGAAACCATGACTGAAGCCGGGATTATTGATGAATCGGCTTATTATGAGTCGTTGCACGAAACCCCACTTATTGCCAATACCATTGCCCGCAAAAAGTTGTTTGAAATGAATCGTGTTATTTCCGATACCGCCGAATACGGTTGTTACCTATTCGACCATGCCTGCAAGCCGTTATTGGCCGATTTCATGAAAAAGATTGATACCGATGTAATTGGTAAGAACTTTATGGCGGGCAAGAACAACCATGTGGACAACAAACAGTTGATTGCCGTTAACGACATCATCCGCAACCACCCGGTTGAAATAGTGGGCGAAGAGCTCCGCGAGGCCATGACTGCCATGGAAGCGATTATCTAGAATACTATTTTAGCATATACATCAAAAAAACCACCTCATTTTGGGGTGGTTTTTCTGTTATAAATAGATTGAGGTAAGTTTTATTTAAGTAAAATACCGCCTAAAGAGGCGGTGATCCACGGATCACCGCCTCTTTAGGCGGTATTTTCTTTAGGCAGTTAGCATTTTGGCGTAACATTTATTAGGAATTAACGATTATTACCTTCCGTTAGTTTTGCAAAGACTATCTCAAATTTATGGTTTCAACTAGAAACCATAAATTTGAGATAGAAAATAAACGAAACTCCATTTGCTGCATTAACTTTAATTACCTTCTAGGT
>JBAYKX010000071.1:0-27819 GCA_041664345.1 Salinivirgaceae bacterium | reverse complement strand
TTCGGAATTTTCCCATTGTGGAATTATAAAAATTTCCGAAATATAGATTGGAATATAAATTGTAAACATTCTTTTTTTGGAAATAGTAATTCAAATCAAGATACCCTGTATTTCTCAAGTTCGACGAAATATTTCCTCCGATAGCCACCGAAAACTCATTTTTGGTTTTAATATCAAGGTATAAATCAAAATATCCGGTAGCCTTGTTGTATTGCACTCTTGGAAAAATAGAACGGATTATTTTATCGGATAATAATTTGAAATATTCTTTTTCAAATTCAGCGAAAGTCAGGTACTGCCTATTCCGTTGGATATTTTTTAAGATGTAATCGGCTGTTTGATTGTCAACTCCGGTTATGTATATGTTTTCAATTACAATTTGTTTGCTTCCTTTTTTGAACGCTTCCCTTTTTCTGCTTAATTCCAACGGTGAAATTCTACGTTTTATTAGTTCTTTTAGCGAATCCATTTTTTCCAAGGCAGCCAGATAACCCAGCTGGTAAAGGGTGTCGAATTTTGTCAGTTCGAAAAGTCCAAAAGCATCTACTTTGGGTTCAATCAGAATCCCGTTCTTAGGCATCTGATAATTGGTAGTTTTCATAAATACATTTTCCAGTTGCCGGTAAATGTCTTCAGAATCAGGTTTTTTAGGATTTGATACTACTTTGGATCCAATTAATATTTCGGGATGGTATTTTTCTACCATCAAATCGGCTGGAAAATTATTCAACATACCTCCATCAAACAGCATAACACTATCGATGGATATGGGTTTGAAATACCCGGGAAAAGTCATCGAAGCTCGTATAGAGGCCGATAAATTCCCTTTTGTAAGCACAATAGGTTGGTTTTTATGAACATCGGATGAGATGCAAAAAAAAGGTACCATCAACTGGTTAAAGTCATAGTTTGCGCCGGCACCTGCCGGTTCAAAAAATTGCATAAAGCGCAGATCCATTTGCTCTGGCGAAATTAAGTTGGTTGGCAAAAAAGGTTTAAATTCGCCATTGACACTTGAGAAAGGAAACTCAATCCACGAAGGTGATTCATTTTTCGATTTGTAGTAATAGGTTTCCTCAATGTCAATAATCCCCATCGACCATCGAAGGAAATCATCCGATTTGAGAAGCACTGCAATTTCATCGGGGGAATAACCAATAGCATAAAGGCCGCCAACAATTGCCCCCATTGAGGTGCCGGCAATGTAATCAATGGGAATGTTGTTTTCCTCCAACGCTTTAATCATGCCAATATGAGCCAATCCTTTGGCTCCACCGCCGCTTAAAACCAATCCAACCGATTGGGCTGATACTACCCGACAAAACAATAGTAGAACGGCGAAGCAAGTCAGAAAAAAATTATGGAATTCGGTGAGGCGCATTTTTGTAGATTGATTGCCCAAAGGTAACGTATTAACTGTTATTATTTGTATATTCTTATTGGTTTTCAACATTAGTGCGTCAATTGTACATACCCTGAATTTTTGTTGCTATTTTTGCCCCCGATTTAATAATTTCCGGAATATGATTTCAGTAAACGGCCTGACGGTAGAATTTTCAGGCACACCCCTTTTCGATGACATTAGTTTTTTGATTAATCCCCGCGACCGGATTGGCTTAACCGGTAAAAACGGGGCGGGCAAATCTACTTTGTTAAAAGTTCTTAGTGGGTTACAGCAATACGATAAAGGGCAAGTGGCCATTCCCCGTGATACCACCATTGGCTATCTGCCGCAGCACATGATTGTTTCTGATACCAAAAACGTGTTTAAAGAAACCATGGGGGCTTACGACGAAATTCTTACCATTAAACAGGAAATTAAAAACTATAATGAGGAACTGGTTGCTAGAACCGATTATGAATCGAAGGAATACCTCGATTTAATTCATAAGCTTTCCGATAAGACCGAGCGGTTCAACCTGTTGGGAGGCGGAAGCATCCAAGCAAATATTGAAAACACCTTGATTGGGTTGGGTTTTTCGCGAACCGATTTTGAACGGCCCACCATTGAATTCAGTGGTGGTTGGCGTATGCGCATTGAATTGGCCAAAGTGCTGTTGAAAAAACCCGATGTCCTACTGCTCGATGAGCCCACCAACCACCTCGATATTGAATCGGTACAATGGTTCGAAGATATGCTAAAAGTGTATGAAGGTGCCGTAGTGGTTGTTTCGCACGACAAGGCTTTTCTCGATAACCTTACCAACCGGACTTTGGAGATATCGTTGGGTAAAATTTACGATTACAAAGTGGGTTATTCAAAGTACGTGGTGCTTAGGCAGGAATTGCTAGAACAACAGCGGGCGGCATTTGAAAACCAACAGAAGAAAATTGTGGTTACGGAGCAGTTCATTGAACGGTTCCGGTATAAAGCCACCAAAAGCGTACAGGTTCAGTCACGTATAAAAATGCTCGATAAGATTGATAGGATTGAGATTGATGAGCTTGACCGTTCATCCATCCATTTTCCGTTTCCGCCGGCTCCCCATTCGGGACAGATAATTGTGGAAACCAAGGAATTATCGAAGAGCTTTGGCGATCATCTGGTGCTTTCCAAAATAGATTTTGTGCTCGAAAAAGGGGAAAAAGTCGCCTTTGTAGGGAAAAATGGCGAAGGGAAAACCACTTTTTCGAAAGTGATTATTGGGCAACACCCTTACGATGGACATTTGAAACTGGGACACAACGTGAAGATTGGATATTATGCCCAAAACCAAAGCGAAATGCTCGACGATTCTAAAACCGTATTGCAAACCATTGATGCCGTTGCCACGGGTGACATCCGTACCAAAATCCGCGATATATTGGCCTCCTTCCTTTTCCGGGGCGAGGATGTGGATAAAAAGGTAAGCGTGCTTTCTGGAGGCGAACGGGCAAGGTTGTCGCTGGCTAAACTGCTGCTGGAACCTGCTAACCTTTTAGTGCTTGATGAGCCCACCAACCACTTAGATATGCGTTCGAAAGATATTTTAAAGCAAGCATTGCTCACTTATGACGGTACGTTGATTCTTGTTTCGCACGACCGTGATTTTTTGGACGGTATTGTGCAAACTGTTTATGAATTTAAAGATAAAAAGGCAAAGCAGAATCTGTACGGCATTGCTGAGTTTTTGCAGAAGAAAAAGCTGGAAACCCTGAATCAACTGAACCAAATTAAAAAAACAGAACCCGACGAAAAACCCAAAGAATCATCGGATAACAAGCTGAAATATGAAGAAAGGAAAGAGCTGGACAAGAAAATCCGAAAAGCTCAGAAAGCTGTTGAAGACAGCGAAGAGCAGATCATGAACCTAGAGGCTGAAATCGAAAAGATGAATATGCTGTTATCAATTCCTGAAAACAGCAGCGATCACACGGTATTTGAAAAGTACGAAAAACTTAAGAAGGATTTAGAAACCGAAATGCACAACTGGGAGGCTTTGAGCCATGAAGTGGATGCTTTAAAAGGATTGAAAGATTAGTATTGTGTGATGAGGTAAAATCTTTTATGAAGTATTTTGGCTTCTTTCTTGAAATTTTCAGTAAGGACAATATTATAACTCATTGAGAAAATCTTTTAAAGGGGTAGCCTTCATTTCACCTTGCTCAATAAGCTGCAATTCTTTAAGTCCCTGCTTGATGTTCTCTTTAACAGCTTCTTTTGTTTGTTCGGTATAATCTTCTTTCCCCAATTTTACAAAATCAAAATTTTTAATCAGTTCCATAAAAAATTCGACTTTATTCTCTTTTATATTTAAAGTTATTTGTGTCATAATTTACTATTTTTAAGCTGCCTAATCCTATTATGTTATACTCACCCTGCATGAATCTGATGAACCAGCATATTAGATTTTTAACTTTTCAATTCTATATTTGATACAAAAGTACAAAATTCTAAGTTTCAATCGTACAAATCACTTTTTAATATAAAATCCTTCATAACCTCTAATATCCTGCTCAACCATATTTACACCGGTTACCCTAGCCCAATCAGGTCCTTGGTGGCACCAAATCAGAAACCGGTTTATGGCATCTTCAGCGCCTTCAACTTCTATATAAACACTGCCATCGGGTTTATTCGTAACAAATCCGTTAAGCCCCAGTTTTAGTGCTGTATCTTGGGCATTAAACCGGAATCCTACATTTTGCACCCTCCCAGTTATATGAATTTGTATTGATTTTATTTTAGTCATATTCAAATATAAAAAAAAGGCATCCCAAAATGGAATACCTTTCTATATTTTCTACCTAAGTTAAGCGGTTGGAACATAGCGAATAAGCGCTTTACTTAGGTAAAACCCCGATTTAGAAAATGTTGCCTTTCACCGAATGGGTGAGGTGAAGGGCTTACATTTACCTAATCGATTGAGCGAAATCGCTCAATTTGGGTTCTAATTAGTTGTAAATTAGTTTTTCTCTGGTTTTGGCAGCAGAATTTTTCTGGAAAGCTTGAATTTTCCGGCTTTGTCAACGTCAATTAATTTAACTTCCACTTCATCGCCTTCTTTTAACACTTCTTCTACTTTATCCAAACGGCGCCATTCAATTTCTGAAATGTGCAACAGTCCTTCTTTGCCTGGTAGAATCTCAACAAAAGCACCGAAAGCCACAATAGCTTTCACTTTACCCTTATAGATTTCTCCAATTTCAGGAACGGCTACAATGCCTTTGATCCGTTTAACAGCTGCTTCAATAGATTCTTTATTTGATGCAACCACTTCCACTTTACCCATGTTACCAATTTCTTCAATAATGATGGTAGTTCCGGTGGAAGCTTGAATTTCCTGAATAATCTTACCACCAGGGCCAATCAACGATCCAATGGCATCTTTAGGTATCATTATGGTTACAACCTGTGGTGCGTGAGGTTTAAATTCAGGTCTTGGTTCAGCAATAGTTTCCAATATTTTGCCTAAAATGTGCATACGGCCTGCTTTGGCTTGTTCCAATGCCTGTGCCAACACTTCGTAAGGCAATCCATCCACTTTAATGTCCATTTGGGTAGCGGTAATACCGTCTTTGGTGCCGGTTACTTTAAAATCCATATCACCCAAATGGTCCTCATCGCCAAGAATATCGCTCAATACAGCGTATTTGTTGCCTTTTGTGATAAGTCCCATGGCAATACCAGAAACTGGTTTCTTGATTTTGATACCGGCGTCCATAAGGGCCAAAGTACCCGCACAAACAGTAGCCATTGAAGAAGAACCGTTTGATTCCAAAATATCGGAAACAATACGGATGGAATAAGGGTTTTCAGCGCCTGTAGGCAACATGTTCTTCAAAGCACGGTGAGCCAGGTTTCCATGTCCTATTTCACGTCTTCCAACACCACGCGACATCTTTGCGTCACCGGTTGAAAATGGAGGGAAATTGTAATGCAACAGGAAGTTATCTTTTCCCTGACGCATCACTTCATCAACCAATTTGTTATCAAGTTTGGTTCCTAAGGTCACTGTGGTAAGCGATTGGGTTTCACCACGGGTAAATATAGCCGAACCGTGAGCAGCTGGCAGATAATCAATCTCACTCCAAATAGGGCGGATTTCAGTTGTTTTTCTGCCATCTAAACGTAACCCTTCATCAAGAATCAGGTTGCGAACGGCTTCTTTTTCAACGTCGTGGTAGTATTTTCCAACTAAAGTTTTGTTTAATAAAGCCAATTCTTCTTCAGTATATTGGGCAATGAATTCAGCTTTAACCGCTTCAAAATCATCATGGCGGGCATGTTTGTCGGCTTGACATTTTTTGGCTACGGCATATACCTTATCATAAGTTTCTTTCCATATTTTTTCGCGTAATGCTTCATCGTTGGTTTCGTGGCAATATTCGCGTTTAGCGGTTGAACCCACTTCTTCAGCCAATTCCATTTGAGCTTTACAATGAATTTTAATGGTTTCGTGTGCGTATTTAATTGCCTCAAGCATTTCCGCTTCTGATATTTCTTTCATTTCGCCTTCTACCATCAAAATGTTATCGATGGTGGCCGCTACCATAATATCAATGTCGGAATCAACCAATTCGGCTACCGATGGATTGATTTTTAACTTTCCGTTTACACGTCCAACGCGGCATTCTGAAATAGGTCCGTTGAAAGGAATATTTGAAACAGCCAATGCAGCTGATGCAGCAAGACCGGCAAGGGCATCGGCATAGTATCTTTATCTGACGAAATAAGTTGAACAGTTACAAAGGTTTCTGCATGAAAGTCATCGGGGAATAAAGGACGCAAGGCACGGTCAATTAACCGGGAAACCAATATTTCAGAATCTTGGGCTCTGCCTTCACGACGTAAAAAGCTACCTGGGAATCGTCCAGCAGCTGCATATTTTTCTTGATATTCGACTGAAAGTGGCATAAAATCCACGTTTTCTTTAGCTTCTTTCGCCGCAACAACGGTTGCAAGTAACATGGTGTTACCCAATTTTACAACTACCGCGCCGTCGGCTTGTTTGGCAAGTTTTCCGGTTTCAATGTTAATGATCCGGCCATCGCCTAAGTCAATTTGTTTGTTTATAATTTTCATCTTTCATGTTTCTTATAGCTTACCGGTTTCTTTTAATTTCTTGTGGGCAAGCCAAATTTATACTATCTACTATTTTTCCAAAAACAGGTGATTTAACAAAGCTGCATAAAAACAAGTCGCAACTTTTTAATAGTTAAATCATTGGGATTGGCTGTGTTCCGGTTGGACAAAAGGGATTAAACAAAAAAAGGCAACCGAAGTGCCTTTTTTTGCTATTTTCTTAAGTTAAGTGCTTTAATGATGGCACGGTACCTTTCAATATCGTTATCTTTTAGGTAATCGAGTAAACTTCTGCGTTTACCTACCAATTTTAGCAGCGCTTTTTGCGTTCCAAAATCGTGTTTGTTTTTTTTTAGATGCTCAGTTAAGTGTGCAATCCGGTAACTGAATAACGCAATTTGTCCTTCAGATGATCCAGTATCTTGTGCCGATTTGCCGAACGACTGAAAAAGCTCTGTTTTTTTCTCTACTGTTAAGTACATATTCTTTCTTATATTAAAATCTTAATTCCTATAAAATTTTGAACCGCAAAGATAATTATTTCTTTTTAAGCTACAAGAAGTTCACAAAAAAAATACTTGGATTATTTATGGTACAAGGTGTGATTCCAGAATAGATAGATTGGGATGCCTCCTTATTTTCGCTCCGATATGGGTTTTTATTTGAAAGTTTATTTACCTTGCAAGTAACTTTTTCATGTAAGACCCTACTTACTAGATGAAATGCAGAAAAGTTGCATGAAATAGGTTCAATATTAAATGTTATTTTAAATTTTAAATCAATGAATAAATTTGTTGTTTTGTGCTTTATAGCAGGAATGGTATCGTGCCAGCCGGGCAAAGAAAAATTAACCTATCCGATGACAAGTAAAGTGGACACTATTGACCATTATTTTGGAACCCAAGTACCTGACCCTTACCGTTGGCTGGAGGATGATAATTCCGATTCCACCAAGGCATGGGTAAAGGCTCAAAATGCAGTAACGGATGCCTATTTGGCAAAAATCCCTTATCGAGAAGCTATTAACAAACGGTTGACCAAACTTTGGGATTATCCCAAGATTTCTGCCCCTTTTCATGAAGGTGGGCATTATTTTGTTTTTCGTAATAACGGGCTTCAAAACCAGAGTGTGGCATTTATGAAGGATTCCATTTCAGGAGAAGAAAAAGAGATTCTAGATCCAAATAAATTGTCAGAAGACGGAACCGTGTCGCTTGCCAATTTTTCGCCATCCAGCGATGGGAAATATCTGGGCTATGGAATTTCGAAAGGCGGATCGGATTGGAATGAGTTTTTTGTGAAAAGCCTGGAAACCGGCGAATTGTTGCCTGACCATATTAATTGGGTTAAGTTTTCAGGAATGTCCTGGTATAAAGACGGTTTTTTCTATTCACGTTATCCAGAACCAAAAGAGAAAGATGTGCTTAAAGGAGTGAATGAAAACAGCAAGGTGTATTATCATAAAATTGGTACCACCCAAGCAGAAGACAAATTGGTTTATGAAGACTTACAACACCCGCAGTGGGGTTTTGGGGCTGGAGTTACTGAGGACGACAGGTATCTGATCCTTTCTGTTACCGAATCCACTTCGGGTAATGCGTTTTACATTAAAGACCTTGAAAAAAACGGTAAAGTGATTAAGGTGGTTGAAAATTTCGATAACGATTTTCAGGTTATTGACAACTTGGGCGATAAGTTATTGGTTTTGACAAACTTTCAGGCATCAAGATATAAAGTTATTGCCATTGATTTGAATAATTTTGCCCGTGAAAAATGGGTCGATTTTATTCCGGAAAAGGAAGGAGTGCTCACAGGGGTTTCCATTATGGGTGGTAAAATTGTAGCAACCTATCTTAAAGATGCTCACAGTGGTGTTGAGGTTAATGACTTGAATGGAAAATATTTATATGATCTGGAGCTTCCTGTTTTGGGTTCAGTGAGCGGGTTCAGCGGTAAAAAGGAAGATACCGTTACTTTTTACTCCCTCACTTCGTTTACTACACCGGCGACCGTTTATAAATACGACATAAAATACAACAAATCGGAAGTGTATCAAAATGCCGATGTTGACTTTGACCCTGATCTTTATGAAACTAAACAGGTATTTTATGCCAGTAACGATGGAACAAAAATACCCATGTTTATTGTACATAAAAAAGGGCTTGCGCTGAATGGCAAAAATCCAGTACTGCTTTATGGATATGGCGGTTTTAATATTAGTTTAACCCCGTCGTTCAGTGTGGGAAGGCTAATTTGGTTGGAGCAAGGAAGTATTTATGCCATGATGAATTTACGTGGAGGTGGTGAATATGGCGAAGAATGGCACAAGGCAGGAACGTTGATGCAAAAACAAAACGTGTTCGACGATTGCATTGCCGCTGCAGAATACCTGATAAATGAAAAATACACCAGCAAGGGGAAAATTGCTTTGTTGGGTGGTTCAAACGGTGGATTATTGGTGGGAGCCGTGGTAAATCAACGTCCCGACTTGTTTGGTGCAGCCATTCCTGCGGTTGGAGTTATGGATATGTTGCGATATCATAAGTTTACCATCGGCCGGTATTGGGCAACCGACTATGGAACCAGCGAGGACAGTGAAGAAATGTTCAAGTATTTGTTAGCTTATTCACCCGTCCATTCTATAAAGGAAAATACCGAATATCCAGCGGTGATGGTTACAACAGCCGATCACGACGACCGTGTGGTTCCAGCCCATTCTTTTAAATATATAGCAACGCTTCAGGAAAAATATAAGGGTTCAAATCCAGTAATCATCCGTATCGATGCAAAGGCCGGTCATGGAGCAGGAAAGCCAACCACAAAAATGATTGAAGAATTAACCGACACTTATTCATTTATGTTTTATAATCTTGGGGTTGTGCCAAAATTCGAGGACAAATAATAGAATGATTTGATTCCAAATAAGTTAAACCGGGGAGTAATTTTCCCGGTTTTTATTTTAAAATCCTTTCGTCAACAATTGAAATCTTAGTTACTTTGTGGTTATGGAACTAATGAATAAATACATTATAATTGAGGGCAATATTGGAGCAGGGAAAACCTCCTTGGCTACTAGAATGGCGGAACAATATAACGGAAAAATTATTCTGGAACAGTTTCACGACAATCCCTTTTTACCTAAGTTTTATAGCAATCCCGAGCGATATAGTTTCTCATTGGAATTGTCGTTTTTGGCAGCGCGTTACAAGCAGTTGAACGAAGAGATTTCATCCACCGATTTGTTTAAATCGTTTACCATTGCCGACTATTATTTTGTTAAGTCGTTGGTATTTGCCAGAGCCACTTTGGGCGACGATGAGTTTAACTTATTTAGGCAGGTGTTTCAAATTATCTACCAACAATTGCCTTTGCCAAACTTGTATGTTTATCTACATTCATCACCCGATAGGTTATTGCAAAATATTGCGCTACGGGGCAGGGATTACGAAAAATCAATATCATTGGAGTATCTGGATCAAATCCAGAAAAGCTATTTCAGTTTTTTAAATCGGAGAATCGCTTTCCCATTGTAGCCATTGATACCTCGGCGATAGATTTTGTTAATAATGTTTCTGATTATGACTTGCTTACCGAAACCATCCTTAAGGGAGAATATAACAATGGACTTAATTGGGTGGTTCTGTGAAAAAGATTTGAGATGTTAGATAGTGAGATTTTTTCAGTTTCTGGGTACTGGTTTCTAGTTACTGGTTTCTGACTCTAGATTCTAACTTCGGTCTTCCCAATTCCCATTTCCCCATCTTCCCATTTTTTCACCTTGCTACCTTGTTACCTTGCCACCTTGTTACCCTTCCGTCTTCCCAATTTCCCAGTTTCCCATCTTAGTTCTTCCGTCTTCTAACTTCCATTTTTTTGCTTAATAATTATTTTACCTTTGTGCACAGCAATCAGTTTTTAAAAAGCAAGATATGAAAATTGCAGTTTTTGCCGGATCATTCGATCCTTTTACCAAAGGGCACGAATCAGTAGTTATAAGGGCATTGCCTTTATTCGATAAAATAATAATAGCTATTGGCCATAATTCAACTAAAATGGAGTTCCTTAATTTGGAAGAGCGGTTGGAGCTTATAAACAATGTTTTTAAAAACGAGCCAAGAGTGGTTGTTGATTCCTATCAAGGGTTAACAGTTGATTATTGCAAAGAGGTAAATGCCAGTTTTATGTTACGGGGTATTCGCACAGCAGCCGATTTTGAATACGAAAGAGGGGTGGCACAAATGAATAAGTTAATGTTACCCGAAGTTGAATCATTCTTTTTGTTAACCACTCCCGAACTTACTCCAGTAAATAGTACCATTGTTCGCGATATTTTAAGGTTTGGTGGCGATGTAAGTCAATTCCTGCCTGAATCAGCCAATATTTATTCCATACTTGAAAAGAGGAAAGACAATACGGAAAAATTATGATTCGACTCTTTTTTTTTATTGGCTTTATTTTTTCATTTCATAGTATGGTATTGGCTCAAAAGGCAACTACCAAAATATCGGGTGTAAATAAAACATATATTGGACAAACTATTAAAGTGGATGCTTTTTCCGACCTAATATCCAATAACCTCATAGTTTTAGATTCTGCAATTGTTGACCAACAAGGTCGCTTTGAATTGGAAATTCCATTGGAACAAACAGTTCTTGCCTCAGTACCTTTAGGTATTTTTCAAGCTGTAATTTATCTGGAACCGGGAAAATATTATGAAGTAGTATTGCCCGACTTTCAGCCAAAGTCGCAGGTTGATTTATTGAATCCTTTTTTTAAACCCGTTGAAGTATTCCTAGGTATAAAAAATGCCGATACGCTCGATTTAAATATTCAATTGGCTAATTTCAATGAAAAGTATCATAACTATCTGGATAATAGCTATTATTATATTGTAAAAAATCCTTTAAAGGCGAACATCGATTCAGTAATTGAAACAATGGAACAGTCATTCGCATCGGTTGATAATGCCTACTTTTATAATTACCGGAAATATAGTTATGGATGGCTAAAATACATTACCATAATGCGCGACAGCCGTTATTTAATAAGGGAGTATTTCAACAATCAACCCATTCAATATACAAATAGTGCATACATGGATTTGTTTAATCAGGTTTTTGCTAACTATCTTTCTTTTTATGCCAATACCAGTGAGGGTCAGCGTATTTTTTCTGATATAGCCTATGCTAAAAGTCCTACTTATGCTTATCAAACATTTGAAAACAATATGGTTTTGTTGAATGATACCTTGCAAGAAATGGTTTTGCTTAAAGGGTTGCACGATGCATTTTATTCCAACGATTTTCCTGTTCAAAGCTTGATAATTACCTTAGATTCAATACTATGTTGTGCAAAAATACCGTATCATAAAACAATGGCTACCCATATCAAAAAAAAGGTATTGCAAGGTAAATCCGGATTTCCTGCCCCAGCCTTCCAGCTTATTGATTCTAAGGGAAATATGCGAAAGAATAACGACTACCTAACGAATTATGTTTATTTGAATTTTATATCTATCGACAGTTATACCTGTCGTGAAGAATTAGAACTATTAAAAGCCTTGTACGAAAAGCATAAAACTGATTTTAACGTAGTAAGCATATCTATTGACGAAAATATTACAGAGGTACAAAAGTATTTTGATGAACACGGATACGAATGGGACTTGTTGAGTTATTCAAACCAAAAGAATCTTATCGATTTATATAAAGTAAAAGCATTCCCTTCCTATTATTTAATTAACCCTGAAGGTACATTGGTAATGTCTCCGGCCAATTCGCCAAGCGAAAATTTTGAATGGTATTTTTTTAAATTGTTGCAGTCGAAAAAGAGAAATCAGAACCGATAAATTTTTCTAACAAACTTGCTACAGAAGGGTAAGAATTCGGTATATACTCCGATATATCTTTTATGGGAATCCAAACTGCCTCTGTAATTCCTTCCTTTATCTGTGATTCCGTTTTTTCGTTGCCCATATAATTCATTACATACCAAGCCGATGGTTTAAGTATCGTTAAATTATTCAGGTAGTAAACATGATAGGTTGTTTCTGTTTTAGATGCAATGGTTTGGCCATGAATCCCGCATTCTTCGGTTACCTCACGCAAAGCTGCCTGCTTGTTTTTCTCTCCTTCTTCAAGGTGACCTTTAGGCAAATCCCACAAACCCTTTCTCTTTATCAAGAGCAATTCATTTTTTTGATTTAAGACCAACCCACCGGCTGCTTTACGAACGGTAAATTGATTTTTAAAAATCTTCCAGCTAGCTTCTAAATCATCACATTCAAAAACAATGATTTTTTTTTCATTATTGGTCAATAATTCATTGGAAAGCTGTTTTATATTTGATGCTTTTAAGTTAATAAACAAAGTATTGTGGAAGAAATTTGATTGATTTCTTTTAACTAAATAAACCTTGTTGTGGTTGAAAAAAACTTTATATTTTTGTGGCATGATACATTCAAATGAATTAGCAAAACAAGTGGCAAAACAATTGTTGCAAATTAAAGCAATAAAATTGAAGCCATCAAAACCATTTATTTGGGCATCGGGAATGAAATCGCCCATTTATTGCGATAACAGGAAAGCCTTGTCCTATCCAAGTGTTCGCAGTTTTATCTGTGATGCGTTTGTAAAAACCATTCAAGACCAATACCCAAAGGTTGATGTTATAGCTGGTGTAGCTACAGGTGCTATTGCTCATGGGGTATTGGTGGCTCAGGCACTCAATAAACCTTTTATTTATGTTCGTTCCGATGCAAAGAAACACGGATTGGAAAATCTGGTGGAAGGGCATCTTGAAAAGGGACAACGCGTTGTGGTGATTGAAGATTTGGTTTCAACCGGAGGTAGTAGTTTAAAGGCTGTTGAGGCACTTCGTGAAGCTGGTGCTAACATTGAAGGATTGCTTGCAATTTTCTCCTATGGTTTTCCGAAAGCGGCTGAAAGCTTTGCAACAGCTAATTGTGAACTAAATACATTGAGTAATTATCAAACCTTAATTGAAATTGCCTTTGAAACAGGATATATTACTGATTCCGATATTCATTTACTAAAAAAATGGCGCGATAATCCTGATGATTGGATTTAATCTCTTTCTCTTTAAAACCATTTTGCTAAAAATTTAAAAAACACTATGGAAATTGAAAGCCGAATTGGCACTATACCATCCAATCAACAAAAAGCATTTAGCCTTTTATCCGATTTCAGGAATTTGGATAAATTTATGCCTCGGGATCAAGTTTCTGATTTAATTTCCGATGTAGATAGTTGCCATTTTAATATTGCCAAAATCGGTAAATTTGGGATGCGAATTGTGGAAAGGGTGCCCAACAATCAAGTTAAAATTACAAATACGGAAAGTGTGCCTTTTAGCTTTACATTATGGTTTTATCTGACCCCAATTTCCGATAATAAAACAAGCGTTAAAATTAGTTTAAAAGCCGACTTAAACCCTATATTCAAGCTAGTAGCGCAAAAACCATTGACTAATTTTATTGAAGCATTAATTGGTAAGTTGGAGACAATAGAGCCTTAAAAAAATTCTGTGAGTATTCAGTAACAAATGAAGGACGGTAAAGAGAAAAAATTTCAAATATCAAAAGTCAAATAACAAATAACAAAAGACAAATGCTCAATGTAAAATGAGCAAATAAGG
This sequence comes from Salinivirgaceae bacterium, assembly GCA_041664345.1. Lineage (GTDB taxonomy): Bacteria > Bacteroidota > Bacteroidia > Bacteroidales > SZUA-534 > GWE2-40-63. The sequence goes on along the minus strand of JBAYKX010000071.1, from coordinate 13,658 downwards.
AACTTCTGCTATTACTTGTATATTGATAGTTGTTTATTTGGCATTGAACATTTTTTTTGTAACTGTATTTCCTTAAAACATTCCTAATAAAAGGCAAAAGAATCATCATCTAAAAAACAAATTCCACCTCTTTTAAATAAAACTTACGGATTTCGCCAGCAGGGGTTTTGAGTATTAGTTGTCCATCGTTGGCTACTTCCTTAATCTTGGCATGAAACAGTTCTTCTCCGGTTTTAAAATCGTGATAGTCAGTGTTTCTGAATAGATGGCTAAAATATTGTTCGTTAATTTTATCAAAATATTCATCGGAAAGCATGTCGTACCAAATGGAAATCTGGTTAAGTACTTTTTTTAGTATTTCTTGATTATTAGCTGAATGGCCAAACACTTGTTTAAGTGAAATTGGGTTTGGTGCTTCGCTGGTAAAAACATCTTGATTTATATTTATTCCAATACCTATTACTGAATATTTAATATAATCGCCTTGAATTTGATTTTCGATAAGAATTCCGCCCACTTTTTTGTTTTGGTAATAAATATCGTTAGGCCATTTAATGGTAAAGCAATTTCGTATTTCATTCAGCGCATCAATAATTCCCAATGATACCGCTTTTGATAATAAAAACAGGTCTTCCGCTTTCAACGAGTCCGGTCGCAGTAAAAGGCTAAAAGTCAGATTTTTTCCTGGTTCACTTTCCCATGTATTGGCACCTAACCCTTTTCCGCTATTTTGGAAATCAGCCACAATCACGTATCCTTCGGGTAATTGATTGGTATTCAATAGGGTTTTTAAATAGTTATTGGTTGAGTCAACTTCAATAATCTCATTTATGGTAAATGGTTTCATAAATACTAAAAATAAGGTTAAATGGCGATTAGTTTATTTTTTATTGCAAACATAATCAAATTAGCTGTATTTTTTGAATTGGTTTTACTTAACAAATTAGCTCGGTGTTTATCAACGGTTCGTTTACTAATAAATAGCGAATCAGCAATTTCCTGATTCGATAGTCCTTTGCAAATTTCCTCTAAAACTTGCACTTCCCGTTTCGATAAGTTTGTCAATTCAACTTCGGCCTCTTTATGAGGGTTAAAGTTTTTAATAACATTGTATAATAACTCTTGCGAAAAAAAACTGCCACCCAGCATTACTTGATTAATTGCCTCCACTACTTCATTTATTTCGGAATTTTTAAGCAAAAAGCCTTTAACTCCGGCATTAATCATTTTATAATAATAATCTTCTTCACCAAACATGGAGAGCGCAATAATTTTTATATCCGGATATTTATCGGTAGCCAATTGGGTTGCTTCAATTCCATCCATAATAGGCATATTAATATCCATGAGTACAATGTCAGGAATTTCTGTTTCCAATAGCTCCAGAAATTGCTTTCCGTTAGCAGATTCGCCAATAACATCAATATTGGGAATGGTGTTCAAAAGTATTCTGAGTCCATTGCGGAATAGAGCATGGTCGTCAACTAAAATAGTTTTTATTTTATTCATCCGTTATCCGTTTAACTTAACCTTAATTAGAGCTGTAGTACCTTCGTTAGGTACACTGTTTAAAATAAAAATTCCATGTATCGATTTAATTCTTGATTGTATATTTGAAAACCCCGTTCCATCCGTTTGGTTATTCATTATTTTTTCGGGCTGAAACCCAATTCCATCATCGTGGTATTGGATGGTGAGTGTTCGTAAATGTTTTGAGATATTTATCTGGATGTTCTCCGCAGCGGCATGTTTTATTGTGTTATTTATAAGTTCGCAGCTGGCACGGTAAAGAATTATTTCTACATTATGATCAAAACGTTCGTTTTCCATGTTGCTTGTTAAATCAATTCGTACCGCTTTGGTCTGATTAATTTTATGGGCAAAGTTTTTTAAGGCACTTACCAATCCAAAGTTTGATAAAACATGAGGACTCAGGTTGTTCGAAATTTCTTTAATGGATGTAATGGCTTCATTGATAACCAAATTGGTATTTTCCAGTATTTCCCCCTGATTTTGGATGTTGGAATTCGAAAGTGCTGAAACCGACATTTTCACCGTCGATAAGAGAGGCCCAAGCCCATCGTGTAAGTCTTTGGCAAACCGTTTCCGTTCTTTTTCTTCAGTTTGGATGATGGCTGTTAATATGCGATTTTCTGCCCTTGATCTTTCTATTTCGGCTCTTTTTAGTGAATAAAATATTTCACCAATTAAAAATACTCCGGCTGTGAATAAAAAGGAGATGAAAATTCCCAACCAGTCGTCGGCCATGGTCAGGTAAAACGAAAAATCGTCCTGCAAAAACTGAATGAGTTTAATGGTATAGCGGATGGCCAAAAGCAGGAACCCTAAAGAGATTAGAACCCACGATGCCCTGTATTTTGTTACCCTCATCAACCGTAAAGCAAAAATTGCAGCTATCAACTGAAAGGTTATCGAAATTAGAAGGGCAACTAATCGTAACATCGATTTTTTTAGCAAAAATAATATTAATCATTGATTTGCGGCATTTTAATAAAAATGTTTATCGTTTGGGGATTGAAAGAAACCGAAATAATATCACCACCCAAATTCGTTACATTCAGAAAATAAGTTCTATATTTGCAGCCGCTAAAATTATTAGTAACAATTAAAATTTAAATTATGCCTTTAAGAATCCGATTAGCACGTCATGGTAGAAAGCGCAATGCCTATTACCATATTGTTGCAGCCGATAGCAGGGCACCACGCGATGGTAAGTTCATAGAGAGATTGGGCAATTACAACCCAAACACTAATCCTGCTACTATTGAACTTAACTTCGAACGGGCATTGTATTGGCTTCAAAATGGTGCGCAGCCATCTGACACCACCAGAGCAATTTTATCGTACAAGGGAGTACTGATGAAAAAACACCTTTTAGACGGGGTGAAAAAAGGAGCTTTTGACGAAAATGTTGCTGAAGAAAAATTCAGCAAATGGTTGGTTGAAAACTCAAACAAAATTCAGGCTAAAGTTGATAAGTTAAAATCTGACAAACACAGTACTGAAAAAAGTAAGTTAGCTGCTGAGAAAAAAGTAAGCACCGACCGTGCACAAGCTATTGCTGAAAAGAATGCTGAAGCCGCAAAAGCTGCTGCTAAAGCTGCCAGTAAAGCTGACGAAACTGAAGTAGAAGAAACGGGGACTGAAGCACCTGCTGTTGAAGAAACAGAGACTGAATCACCCACCGAGCAATCGGGGCAGGCTGCTGTAGAGGAAACTACTGAAGAATAAACCGATTGCATGCAAAAAGAGGATTGCTTGCTAATAGGAACTATTGTTAAAGTCCATGGAATTCATGGCGAAGTAGTTCTTGATACAAACAATCCTGACATAATAGAAAACATTGAGGAATCAGCATTTCTTGAAATAGAGGGATTGCTGGTTCCTTTTTTTATTGATGATTGGGTAGCAACCAGTAATGAACGGTTTCGGATTAAGTTTATGTGGACTGATTCTGAATCGGCAGCTAAAAAAATGGTTGGGTGCTCCGTTTATTTGCCACTAAAAAGTATTGAATTGAATGAAGCTGAATTTGTGTTAAAACCACATCTGCTCATTGGTTTTATGGCATCGGATGTTACAGATGGAGAATTAGGTGAAATTATTGATATTATAGATAACCCAACCAACCCCCTTATTGTAATATTAAAGGAAAATATAGAATTATTGGTTCCGATGCATGTTGATTTTATAAAAGAAGTGCAGACCGTAAAAAAATCTGTTTTATTTAACCTTCCAAAAGGTCTTATAAACTTGTACTTATAATCCCTCGAATAGGTTTTTAATGTTCTAAAACAAACAAGGAAGGTTCTTAATATTCGACCTAATTCACCAAAGGTTTATCCAATTGTTCATAGATTGAATTTTGGCTAATAAATTCCGGAATTATCTTTTTCATCTGATTTACAATACTCATATTATTTTGTTCAGCAAGTACGTCAATTAATTCCTGTATTTGCTCTTTTACTTCGTTGTAAGGATATTTCCTAACTTTTGCAATCATAATTTGTGCATGATGCGTGGGAATCGTATTTTCTTTATCAGCCAATAATTCTTCATACAATTTCTCGCCAGGCCGCAATCCGGTAAAGTTAATTTGAATATCTTTTCCTAATTGAAGCCCTGAAAGTTTTATCATCTTTTTTGCTAGATCAACAATCTTTACCGATTTCCCCATATCAAAAATAAATATTTCGCCACCTGAACCCATGGCACCAGCTTCTAATACCAACTGACAGGCTTCAGGTATAGTCATAAAATAACGGGTTATCTGGGGATGCGTTACGGTTATAGGTCCTCCTTCTTCAATTTGTTTCCTGAATCTTGGAATAACGCTTCCATTGGAACCTAATACATTTCCAAACCGGGTTGTTATGAAGGATGTGTCGGTAGTACTGTTTAAGGATTGAATATATATTTCAGCTAAGCGCTTGGAAGCTCCCATCACATTGGTTGGATTCACCGCTTTATCCGTTGAAACCATTACAAACTTTTTCACACCATATTTAACCGAAAGGTCAGCGATGGTACGAGTGCCAAAAACATTGGTTTTAATAGCTTCAGGTGGATTACCCTCCATCATAGGTACATGCTTGTATGCTGCTGCATGATATACAATTTCCGGTGCATATTTCTTAAATACCTCTTCAACTCTTGATTGATCAGCTATATCCCCAATAATGGCTTGAAAGTTTATATTTTGCTTATATTCATATAATTCCATTTCAATGTCATACATGGGAGTTTCAGCTTGGTCAAAAAGAATCAAATTTTTAGGTTCAAATCTAATTAATTGACGAACCATTTCGCTTCCAATGGATCCAGCTGCTCCAGTAATCATAACTACTTTTCCTTTTATCTGCTTTTCAATTCCACCAATATCTAATTTAATAGGAGCACGTTCAAGCAATTCCTCTATCTTTATCTGCCTTATCTGTTTTGAGCTCAATTCTCCATTAATCCAACTATCTACACTGGGGACTGATAAAACGCTTACATTATTGCTTAAGCATAATTCAATAAGGTTGGTTTTTTCTTCAACCGTATGGAACGGTTTAGCAAGAATCATGTATTCTATATTTTCATCAGAAATGATGGATTCAATAGTGGAAATGGGGTAAATATTAGCTCCTCCTAACTGTTTTTGACTTCGCTTTGATACATCATCAAAAAAAGCCACCACTTTATATCGCGATTCAATATCTTGTTCTAAGGTTTGTTTTGCTATTATTGCAGCAGATCCTGCGCCATAAATCACTGCTTTTTTCAATTGCATTGATGAGGTTTGGAGCTCGTAAAATATTGATTTTGCCAACCAACGGAGTGAAGTCATGAAAAAAACGGTAGTTAAAAAGTCGATGATGACAATAGAAAGTGGTACTATGAAAGCCTTGGTTATGAAGTAATAACTTACGATGTTGCACACCACAATAAACACACTGCCTAAAAAAAGGGTAATAAATATGCGCTGTGAATCTTTCATGCCGGTGTATCTAATAATTCCAGCATAAGTGCGCCCTATCATGAAACTGATAATCCGTATTCCAGCAACAAAAGGAATTATAAAATAGAGTCTGGCAACATTAGTTTCAGGTATTTGAAAATTGAAGCGGAGCAAATAGGCTATACTCACACTGGCAACTGAAATAAAAACATCAATTGAGAAAACAATCCAACGTGGGGTGTATTTTTTACTAAAAATCATGTTTCCTGATAAATAATCGGAATTTATTAAGTTTCACAAATATATATTAAATCAATCAGTTACATTGAATTAATCTGCTATTTGAAACAAAATAAAAAAATAAAAGCCCAATAGTTATGGGCTTTAAGTTTTGAAAGAAAAAAGTTACTATGCTGGTGAAATCGCCTCTACTGGGCAAACCTCTGCGCAAGTACCGCAATCGGTACAAGTATTTGCGTCAATTACATAGATGTCACCTTCAGAGATAGCTTCAACAGGACATTCAGCAATACAAGTCCCACAAGCTATACAGTCTTCAGAAATTTTATAAGCCATATCAAATAATTTTGATTATTAATAATGCCACAAATTATACTTATCAATGAATATAATGATACCATTTGCTACTTTTTTTTTCTATTTAAAAGCAGTCTAAATGGGATTGTTCATTTATTGAGGTAAATCGGCCAATAGTGTTAATCCACCGGTTACTTTCTGATTTAATTTAACATGAATTTTTGAGTCAACAGGTAATAAAACATCAACTCGTGATCCAAACCGGATAAAACCGAGTTGGTCGCCTGCTTTTATTGTTTGTTCCGGTTTAGTATAGGTAATAATGCGGCGAGCCACGGCTCCTGCAATTTGCTTCACCATCACTTTACCAGCATTTTTAGTTTCAATAACAACTACAGATCGTTCATTTTCATGGGATGATTTGGGTAGTCTGGCGGCCATGAATCTGCCGTTAAAATGTAGGGATTGTATAACAGTTCCTATTACAGGAAACCAATTAATATGCACATTCCAGACAGACATGAAAATTGAAATTTGGATTCTTTTTTCTTTTATAAAATCGGTTTCTTCCACTTCTTCAATTACAACAATAGTTCCATCGGCAGGTGAAATTACTTGATTTTGATTGAATTGAATGGTCCGATTTGGAAAGCGGAAAAAACGGAAAATAAATATTAGTAGTGTAAGAAAAATGAATCCTGATATATAAATTATTGCAATTGATGCGGTATAAACGAAGATAGCCATAATAAAGGAGAACAATAAAATGACCGTAGTAATTACGCTAAAACCAGCTTTGTGTATTCTCATAAGAGTTTTAATTTAACCTGAAAAATTAATTATCGAACAAAAAAATACAAATATGTAAAAATAACAGGAATTACAAATAGCAAACTATCAAAACGATCTAAAATTCCACCATGCCCCGGCAGTATATTTCCTGAATCCTTAATCGCAAGACTGCGTTTAAACATTGATTCTACTAAATCACCCAGGGTACCAAAAAATACAATTATTAAAGCAATAATACCCCATACTTTTAAAGGAAAAATGTCGAAATACTTAGTTAGCAAGAATGCTCCGGCTACCGATACTAATAGACCACCAAAAAATCCTTCCCATGTTTTTTTTGGAGAAATGCGCTCAAACAGCTTATGTTTTCCAAACAAAACTCCAAAAATATAAGCTCCGGTATCACTCAACCATATTAAAATAAAAATACCCAAAATTATTTTTCCATTGTATTCTCCATTTAAAAAGGCAAGGTGGTTTAATAGGGTTAGTGGAATTGAAATGTAAAAAATTCCTAATAAAGTAATGGCAATATTTAGCAGCGGATGTTTTTTATTTCGGTACAGTTCAAACACAAATATAAAAGAGAAGAGAGGAAGTATTAAAAGGGTGAGATAAAATCCCCAATCAATTAGTTGCCACAAATACCCTGACGCAAAAGTTAGTCCGCCTAAAATACTGCCGTAATATTTTTGTGGAATGGAATGACTTTTACTCGATAAAATATAAAATTCGCGTAAGGCTAGAATTTCAATTACTAAGAACAGTGCGGCAAATGAATTGTAGTTAAAAAGGATGGAAGTAACAAGAACCAGAACAAATAAAACTCCTGTAATGCTACGCTGCCAAAAATTATTCATAGTTATAGGTCCTTGATTAAAAATTTAGCCCGAATAACATCTTCGGGCTTTACATAAACTTCAATATCACCAATTAAATAAAAGGAATCCTGTTTGTTCATTACTATCACTTCAATATCATTATCTTCAAGAATAGCTTTAGCCATTTCGGCTAGATATAGCTTGCCTGTTGTAAAAATAATGATCCAATTGGATTCCATCTAAACTTAATTCATTAGTTAGGATTTTCTTCCTTTTCAACTTTTGGTTGGGTTTCAATTTCAGCCATTGGAGCCGTTCGAACCATACTTTCATCTTCAGAATGAGGTGTTTTTCCATTGGGCCGTGGTCCAAGAATGCGCTCCAAATCTTCTGAAAAAAGTACTTCTTTTTCTAAAAGCAATTCTCCCAACGCATTATGCTGAACTTTTAGCTTTTTGAGCAGTTCTTTGGCTCTGATATAAGCTTTATCAATGATACTTTTGGTTTCTTCGTCAATGGCTCTAGCGGTATCTTCGCTGTAAGGTTTGCCAAAGGAATACTCATTTTGGCCTGATGAATCGTAGAAACTTACATTTCCAATCCGCTCGCTCATTCCAAAGTAAGAAACCATGGCATACGCTTGCTTGGTCACTTTTTCAAGGTCGTTTAATGCACCGGTAGAAATTTTACCAAAGAATAATTCTTCAGCTGCACGTCCACCTAAAATAGCACACATTTCATCTAACATTTGTTCTTTGGTAGTAAGCTGTCGTTCTTCAGGTAAATACCAGGCAGCACCTAAAGCCTGACCGCGAGGAACAATGGTCACTTTAATTAATGGATTGGCATGTTCCAAAATCCAACTCACAGTAGCATGTCCAGCTTCGTGGTAAGCAATTGTTTTTTTCTCGTCAAAAGAGATGATCTTATTTTTCTTTTCCAGCCCACCAACAATTCGGTCTATTGCATCTAAGAAATCTTGTTTTTCAACCAATTGTTTTTCTTTACGGGCGGCAATTAATGCAGCTTCGTTAGTAACATTGGCAATATCGGCACCACTGAATCCAGGGGTTTGTTTAGCAAGAAATTCCGGATGAACATCGGTGCCCAATTTTTGAAGCGGACGAAGATGAACTTTGAATATATCTTTCCTTTCGTTTAAGTCGGGTAATTCCACATGAATTTGACGGTCAAAACGACCTGCTCTAAGCAATGCTCTATCGAGAATGTCAGCACGGTTTGTGGCGGCTAATATAATAACTCCACTGTTTGTTCCAAAGCCATCCATTTCGGTTAACAATTGGTTCAATGTATTTTCGCGTTCATCGTTGGCACCCCAATTTGGATTCTTACCCCGGGCACGTCCAATGGCATCAATTTCGTCAATAAAAATAATACAAGGAGCTTTTTCTTTTGCTTGTTTGAAAAGGTCGCGCACCCTTGATGCACCTACTCCTACAAACATTTCAACAAAATCGGAACCTGACATGGAGAAGAATGGTACATGGGCTTCGCCAGCCACCGCCTTAGCAAGCAAGGTTTTTCCTGTTCCCGGAGGTCCTACTAATAATGCACCTTTAGGAATTTTACCACCCAATTGAGTATATTTTATAGGGTTTTTCAAGAAGTCAACAATCTCCATTATTTCAACTTTGGCTTCTTCTAAGCCGGCCACATCTTTAAAGTCAACCTTTACCTCAGCAGTTTCTTTGTCAAATATTTTGGCACGTGATTTTCCAATATTGAATAACTGACCTCCGGCACCGTTTGGACCCGCCATGCGGCGAAAAATGAATAACCATACCCCAATTAAAAGCAACGGGAAAATCAGCCAATTAATGATGGTATCGAAGTGGTTGTTGCGCTCCACAAAACTGACATCTACTTTTTGGTCGTAAGTAAAGTCTTGCTGTGCTTCTTCAATACGCTTTTCAAAAGCCTCAACCGATCCAATAGTGAAAAAATACTGTGGACCTTGTTTGGTCATTGTATTCTTTTTTGCAGTGTTAAGTTCACTATATATATCCTTGTTTAATCGCTCCGGTTTAATGAAAATTTCAGCTCGTTTGTTATTCACCACTTCAATTTTCATCACATCTCCCGCTTTGAGCATTTCTTTCTCAAACTTATTCCACGTTACTTCCTTAGGTCCGGAAGGGGTTTGAAAAAAGAAAACGCCAAGTAATGAAATGGCAATAAGCCCGTAAACCCAGGCAATATTAAATTTTGGTTTTTTGTCGTTGCTTTTCGGATCAGTAGCTGGTTTTTGCCCCGTTCCTAAATCTTTTTTGTCTTGAATGTTCTCGCTCATTGAGTAGTTTGTATTAATCTTCTTTAATTAATTCTGTATTTGCATCGGCCCATAAATCTTCCAAATTGTAAAACTTTCGAAAGGGTTCTTGAAAAACGTGAACCACCACATCGCCGTAATCTAATAAAACCCATTGTGAATTTTCAGTTCCTTCTTTGTGAATAACGTGTTCTTTTAGTTCGGTTCTTGCTTGTCGTTCAATGTTGCTGGCAATGGCATCAACTTGTGTGTTGGAATCGCCATGACATATAACAAAAAAATCAGCCACAGATTGCTGCAGTTCGGTCAAACCTAAAACAATTATCTCTTTACCTTTTTTCTCTTTAATTGCTTCAACTACTGTATTTTTTAAATTAGTGGTTTCGGTTGTTTCCGTCATGGTTAATTTTTGCTTCAAAGGTAATCAATTTTATTTTCCATTTTTATTCAAAGCAAGGAACCTTGCAAATTCAATGCCTAGTTTTTTTTAACATTTAACAAGGTTTTAATGCAATTGTTGTTATGCCATTGTTGCGGATTTATTAAACTATTGTGATTAAAGAGGAAAATTTGGCAGATTGGCTGCTTTATGAATGGAATTTTATTGGAAATGTTTATTCCAATGTAACTTAGGAATAGTATCTTCGACAAATATACTGCAAAAGACATTAGGTGAATAGCGACGAAGCAATACAAAAGATAAAAGAATTTCAGCCTTTGATTCGAAAGGTTTGTTTGATGTATGCTCAAAACAGGACTGAATCGGACGATATGTTTCAGGAAATATGCATACAAGCTTGGCGCGCATATCCGCAGTTTAAAGGAGAATCGAAATTTTCGACTTGGTTGTACCGGGTTTCAATTAATACGGCAATTTCCTGGATACGTAAAGAAAAGAAGCATAGGATTTGGGATAGGGAAAATGAGACGATTTTTGGAATTCATGACGACACTCCCTTTTATGTGGAAGAGGAGCGAAGAGAGCAGGCGGAATCACTTCATCGGGCAATCCAAAAACTCAACGATATCGATAGGTCCTTGGTGCTAATGTATTTGGAAGAATTGGCTTATGCTGAAATTTCTGAAATTTTGGGGCTCACCGTAAATAATATAAAGATAAAAATGAATCGGGTTAAAAAACGGTTAAAAAAGTTAACGGAAAATGATGGATGAATTAAATGAATTAAAACATGCCTGGAAAACAATAGCGGAATCACGCAATGTTAGTGAATATTCATTAGATGAGATCAAGAAGATTGTGAAAGGCCGTTCGAACAACGAACTATTAAAAATAAGAAGGAAAATAATTATAGAATGGTCCCTGACTTTATTGCTATCGCTATTTTTAGTATTGTTTATTTACTTTTTTAATCCAAACGATACCAATGCAGCGTTGTTGCTGGTTTCTTTAATATTTGCAATTAGTTTTGTTCCTTACATCAAGGTTATCAGGCTTAAATTTTCGAGCCACCCCTATTTGAAAACCTACCTTACCGAGTTCATCCATCGTTTCGATCGTTTGATAAAGCAATATATGCAAATGGCAGCCATTTTAATGCCTATTGCCGGAGTTGGTGGCTTTTTGCTTGGAATACACAGTACCGCAACGGATGCTGATTGGCAAAGCATGTTCAATTTTTTGAATTTAACAATAGCATTTTTAATTGTTCTTTTGGTTTCATTTTTGGGCTATTGGGTACAGCGACGTTATTTTATCTGGATTTACGGAAAAAACATTCAACGCTTGCGCGATTGCCTGAATGATTTGGAAGAGGCTGAACATCATGAAGAATAAATAGATTGCTTTGGATTTCCGGCAATTGTTTTTATCTGGTAAGTGCTCCAATTGTATATAGTGGATAAATCTGCACATCATATATTTTACAAGGCAATAGTTTAGTTTATATTGTGATTTTACAAGGCAATAATGAATATTTTATTGCGATTATACAAGGCAATCAAATCTAATAAGCGGGTTAGTGGTTTTACTTGTCTGGCTCTTGGTATGTCCGCATTTTATAAATTTGAACCATTCTGCCATTTTATAAGTGCCAAATATTCCAAACAACTATTTCCCGAATTGATATGTTTAGCAAATTCTAGCAGGTTTTTTCCTTTGAATAATTTCATAAATCTCTTGATTTTATTAGGTGCCAATATATGATTTATCAAATGACTTCTATCGGCAAATATGACCAGACGGTCTAGACCCGAAATGATTGGCGGGCATTCAAACATTAAAACACTGGAGCTGTGCCTAGTGACAATTGGTTTTAAAAGTAAATCCTGATAGCATCAGGTATTCTTTTGATGTTATCAGGATTATTGATCCCTGAATTATAGGGAAAAACTTTTGTCGGGGGAAAACTTATTTAACCACAATCTTTTTTGATTCTGTGTTTCCCTGATTATCTTTAATTTTTGCAAGGTATAAACCACTGTTCAGATTGCTAATTTCCAGCTTTGCTGTAACATCGCTGATACCGTTAAACGATTTGACCGATTTACCGGCAAAATCATAAATATGAACACTTTCTATTAAATTTTTCGAAATAACAGTTAAATAATCATGCGTAGGGTTAGGAAATACCTTAACTGTAGATTGATTGTTCTCATTTATAGAACTTGGTTCAAAATAAAAACCAATATTGTCAATATAACAAATGGATCCCGCAGTTCTTGCAGAAGGAAAATCGGGAAAAAAAGTTAACCTTGTATAGCTTTCTCCAATAAATTCTGTAAAATCGAAAGTTATTAATTCCCATTCATCTGTAACAGTATTTTCAGCATCTACAGAGATCGGACTAGCCGTGGTACCGATTTCCAACTTTAACGTGATTGGAGTGATAACATTTTTATTTACCATCATTTGCATTATATGATTGTCTTCAGTGAGAGCTATTTCGCCATAATAATCGGAATAAGCTCCTGCCCAGGGATCTGCAGCATCCAAAACAGTGAATTTAAGGCAAGAATCAGAACTGTTAATCCCTGTTTTATCGGGATTATCAACAATAACAAAATTTGAAGAATCAGCTGCACCATTTGCAAAAACATTCCATGCGGTATCTTCGCCAACAGTTTCCCATATTATAGGCAATTCAAACTGGGCTTGAACATTCTGACTTACAATTAAGCCAAAAACAAATAGTAAATTTAATTTTTTCATAATTTTTAGATTTTAGGTGTTAGTTTAGTTTTGTAAGATTGTTGTTGAGAATTTGTAATATCCTCCTTCAAATTTACGATTTTACTTTTGGATAAAACCTAATTAACCGGATTATTCTTGAAAAATCCTGATAATAAAGCTATTCCTCAAAATAGGGAAAATAAAAACTCCCAATTTTGGGTATAACTATCAACCCAATACCCCTCGCACATTACCTTACTGTGAACTCCACTTCGCTCCGGTTCACATCTTTCGCTATGCTCTGCTATTAATAAAGCAGCTAATTTCTTTTAATCGACCATGTTAATTTTAATCTCGTTTTACTTTTCCAAACTTATCAACAACACCCCTTTTTTCCTTCCGAATGAGTTAATTTTACAACTTTATTGATTGATAAGAATAATATTAGCCAGAAGCTTAATTTCTAATTGATATCTAAAATCTATTTTCTAATCTCTACAATCTAATTGATAAATAGCATGACATCGTTTACAAAAAAATAGCATAACATCGTTTACTTTTTAATTTAACAAATGTAGCATAACATCGTTTACTTTTTAATGGTAAGAAAATAGCATAAGTTCG
>JBAYKX010000070.1:0-28297 GCA_041664345.1 Salinivirgaceae bacterium | reverse complement strand
TTTAAATACTCAACTTCTTTGTCGCTTAGGATAAGAAGCGGTTTTTTGCTTACATTTGCCATAGCTGTTTCTTGCAAAGATAAGCATTTTATTTAATATGTCAATGTTTTAATGAAACGTTATACTAGATTCAATAAATTTAGAGATTAAAACTGTTTCTTCTCTATAAAAGTCTTGAAAATGGGTCTTAATTCGTCAATTATTCTAGTTTGGCTGAATCACCCAATATATCATTGTAATCAAGATTTGAAATAGGAATATAATTTTCGGATAATGTTGTTTCAAAATCAAGTCGAGATATGGATATAATTTGCGTAGCATATCCAATAGTTACCTTTTGTTTTAAACAAAGCTGAATTGCCAAGGATTAATTTAATGTCTTTTTTTTAACTCTCTTTCTGATTCATTCAAAGTTAAAAGTATGTCTGATGGCAAGTCTATCGATATTGTCTGAATAATCATAATTCATTTTTTTAATTAATCCAAAATTTCAATTATCAATCAATGGCAATAAAATAATATCTTTAACCTGAATTGAGTGCACTTAATTTAGATTCAAAACTTAAAAGAACTACTTACAATGAATACGAATCGAATACCAGTCCCCTTTTTAACCATTGGATTAATTCTGTATTTGGTTATTTCCTCCGGAATGATTTTTCAATTGAAAGCCCAGGATAACAAACAAATTGAACCCCAATGGAAAGAGTTGACCATTCGCGAAAAGATTGGCCAAACTGTAGTTGCATTAGTCGATTTTGAGAACGATTACCCTAAAAATGGCGATTCATTACGAATGGTTTTAGAAAAATATCCGGTAGGTGCTGTATTTATGGCCAATTGGAGAATTAAGGGTGGAGCTGATTCTGCTAAAGAGGTGATAAAGCAAAAAATTCTGGATTATTCAAAAAACTCAAAAACACCCATACTTTTTCAGGAAGATTATGAGAGTGGATTAGGCGATAATGTTACCGGTTTTACCAAATTGCCGAATTTAATGGCGTTAGGCGCAACCAATAATCCACTGCTTGCCTGGGAATATGGAAACATTATTTCATCAGAAGCCCGGCAATTGGGAATAAGCATGCTTTTAAATCCGGTATGCGACTTAAATATTAATTTTTTGAACCCATTGGTTAGTACGCGCTGTATATCGGACAATCCGGCAAAAACCATTCAATTTGTAAACCAGCAAATTGGTGCCATGCAAAATAATGGAGTGGCTGCTACCATAAAGCATTTTCCGGGCGATGGGGTTGATTTTCGCGACCAGCATCAGGTAACCACTGTTAATTCGTTAAGCAAGGATGAATGGAATCGGACTTTTGGTACCGTTTTTAAAACACTTATCGATAGCGGTGCCTATTGCATAATGGCTGGACACATCTGTTTGCCGGCTTTTCAGACAAAACGGGCTGATGGAACCTATCTTCCGGCAAGTTTATCATTTGAATTGATAACCGGTTTATTAAAGAGTGAAATGGGTTTTAAAGGGGTGGTGGTTACCGATGCCCTAAACATGGGTGGCATGGCAGGTTATTTTGTTTCGCCTCTCGAAACACAGATAGAGTCGTTTAAAGCCGGTTGCGATATGATGCTTTGGCCGGCTCCCGAATATATTGATTCGGTGGAAGCCAGAGTAATTCGGGGCGAAATTCCAATAGAACGCTTGAATGATGCCGTGCAGCGTATATGGGAATTAAAGTGGAAATGCGGACTGTTTAACAAAAATTATAAAACCTTTTCTGCTCCGATTGCCGATTCTAAAGCTGCCACAGAGAAAGTGGTAGCTGAAATAGCTGAATCATCGGTTACCTTAGTTAGGGATTTGGATTTAAAACTTCCGATATCGGTTGAAACTTCTAAAAAAATATTGTGGATTATAGTGGGAACCAACAGCAAAGCAACCGATTTGATGCATAAATTCGAAGTGAGTAAAATTGAATTGGAAAAACGCGGCTTTACTGTTGAAATGCGTGTAAATTGTCCTTATTATGGAAGCGATTTGAATGCGTTAAACAAAAACGATAAAATTATTCTTGCTTTCGACCACCACCCGCATGACCCAATGGGAACAGTCCAATTGTACGAAGACGAGATTTTAACAGTTTGGCTGGCTAAAATGTTGCCCAATGAAAAAGTGATTTCCGTTTCGTTTGGCGACCCTTATGTTCATAATGTTTACCTGCCCTTGATCCATACCTGTATCAATGCATACAGTTCATCGTCCGTATCTCAAATAGCCCTCATTAAAGCCATAACCGGCGAAATTCCAATCAAAGGAATATCGCCGGTCAATCTTTTAATACCTGGAGTACCCGTTCGGAAATAACGGATAACAAAACTTACCGGTTTATTTTAACATAAACCTTTTTACATTGCTAAGTGCTCTATTTACCTAATGGCAAAGGGTATTTTTACCGATATTGAAATATTCCTACCCGGATTGTACAAATTAACTTCCTTTAAAGTAGATAAATGGTCGGTGTATTGCTTATCAAACAGGTTATTTGCACTTACAACCAGTGAAATTGTCTGGTTCTTAACTTTTAAGGTACCGCCAATTCCCAAATCTAAAAGGGTATATCCATTGGTAACGGTTTCATCGGGAGCTGCATGGTTTTGGTTAAATGCCGTACCCGAATTGATTGAAACAAAGACATTATGCAAAAACCCCACTTGCTCTTTCTCAGCTCTCACCTCAAACCGCAATTTATGCGCCGGCACAAAAGGCAAATAATCACCGTTTTCCTGTTTCCCAATAACCGATGCAAAGGTAGTTTCCAATGAAAACCAGGGAATGGGTTTAGGATGCAGGTGGAATCCTGCTTCGCCCCCAATTAATGAAGAATTGGCTTGTTTGTATTTGTAGATTCCAATTCCTGAAGGAGTTGTGTCACCGGTGGGTGCAATAAAAATGTAATGGTTAATTTTGTTATAAAAACCCGCCAAATCGAAGGTGAAATTCTCTTTATGGTAATGAAGGCTGGCATCCGATTCGTAGGAATTTTCCGGAACCAAGTTCGGGTCGCCCATTTCGTAGCGCAATTCATGCTGGCCATTCGATGTTAGTTCGGCTAAGTTAGGATTACGAAAAGCAGCAGCGTAGTTAGCCCTAAACAATAACCTTTCTGTTAAATGATAGGTTCCTCCAATGGAACCGCTGAAACTAACATACGATTTGTTAATCGGCGCTCGATAATTCAGTGGGTCGGTTGGAATTCCGATTGACTGTGTGGCAATGGATTTGCTGTCGTAACGAATGCCCGTTTGCAGTTTGAGTTTGGTAAAAAAAGTATATTGTACCAAACCAAATGCTGAATAATTTGTGGTAATGGCATCGGGCAAGAGTATGGTTTCCCGGCTATTTAGGTTGGTATTCGTTTGGTTCAACCCTTGAAATCCAATAATATATTCCGAGTTTTCTTTCGCCTGCAAGTGGAGTTTGGCCTCATAGGTTAGCGTTCCCAATTTCATTTGAATTTCATAATAGTTTTCTTCCCCAAAATGAATTATTCCGGTATTCTGGTAAGCCGTGTTTAGGTCGAGTTTAAAGGAGCCCAAGTAAAGTTTGTTTTGCGAGGAAACGAGATGTGTATTCAGTTGCTGATAGAAGATTTCGTTTTTTCGACCTCTTTCAGTTATTGCTTCCATGGCTTCCTCTTCAACCAATCCCAGTTTCTGGCTGTTCCAATCATAATACAATTTGAATGTGCCAATCTTATCGGTAAAGCCAACATTGGTTTTTACCGACGCTTCGTTAAAACGGGAATTGGGCGCATAAACCCCGCCACCTTGCAGAAAATCGGCATTGGTTTTTTGGCCCATCCGTATGCCTCCAAAGAACTTCTTCGATGCCCCTTTAATTCCAAAATTATTGGTCATACCTAAGGTGTTGGAGAAAAATTGAAGATTATAATCGCCAATAATACTGCCAATGGGAGCCGGTTTTTCCTTAATAAAATTGATAACTCCTCCAATGGCATCGGAACCATAAAGTAGCGATGCCGGACCTTTAATGATTTCCACGTCGTAAATACCAAATTCGTCAATCCCCAGCGGATGATGACTGGAGTACTGGTAATTTTCGAACCGAACGCCATTATTCAATACCAAAATATCGTTCATGGAAAGCCCACGGATTACAGGTTTGGAGACCCCGCTTCCTTTTGATATCATATCAATTCCGGGAACTTTTGTCAGTATTTCAGTAAAATTGGGAGTATTCTTGCTTATTAATGGGTTTATTTTAACCAGATCTATTTTTACGGCTGTTTCATGTTGAGTGGAAGAGTATCCGCTCGAAATTACTATTTCTTCCGATTCAATAGCTGTTTCCTCCAGTTTAATAGCCAATTCCAAACTTTTGCCGTTTAATTCAACACTAACTATCTGGTTAATGTGTCCAATAAATGAAAACTGGATTCTGATATTACCACTTGGCAAATTCAGTAATTCAAAATTTCCATCACTATCCGATACGGTTCCTTTGTTTATTTCAGGAATATATATGGTAGCTCCTGCTAATTGTATATTGTTCTGGTCGGTAATTTTGCCGGTTATTGTGTTTTGTGCGTTTGCTGCATAACACAGCAATATCATTCCAAAAATGATGCTAAGTTTTTTCATTTTTTTACGTTATAAAATTTAAACAAATAAGTAATAACATCCTTAAGGATGCAGCGAATCAAATCTGTTTATTAGGAGGACCTCGTAATAAAAATGAGTGTTGCGAAAGAGCTGATGAATATCGGGAAGTGTAATGGTTGACATAGCTATCTAACGGCTGATGATTGGGCAAATCAAAAGTATCAAAGCCGGATGAAAAAGCTGAAAACTCAAAGTTGCAAATTTCACATTTTTCATGATATACATGATAATGCTTTTCATGCTTGGCATTGCAAATAAAACTTTCATGATGATGCTCGAATTTTACAACCGAAGGCATCAAAAACACCATCAGGAATACAATTGGAGCAATAATATTGAATTTTCTCATCATTAAATTTTATGTTCTGCAATGCAAAGAAACAACCATTTATCGTTTTCAAACGATCAAAGTGCTGAAAAGTTTTGTAATGTTATACTTTCCAAATAAACTACCTCACCTCAAGTGAATTAGGTATCAACAAGGGATTTCTTTCAATTCACCCTAAGTGACGGTTCAAATTCTGAATGAATTTGCCTAAAAATGAGAGGAATATTGATTTTGAAAGATTTTGTGGATAAAATTAATTGCCAATTCAATCACTTTTTGCATGAAATTCACCCCATTAATCCCCTCAAGGGGATAATTTCTTCGTGGTAGCATTGCAAGTGACTAAATGGCATTGAATTACTAATTGCCAATTATTCATTATTAATTGAGCTCAACTATGCAACCACTCAATTTCCAGTTGTATCGCTTCCTGTTCTTCGGTTAAGAAGTTAGAAACGGTAATCCCTAGCAACCGCACTCTTATTTGAGGTTCATAAACTTGTTGCAGCAATTCAAGTGTATGTTTCCACAGCACTTCAAACGTGATGATAGGAACCAGCAATGTTTTGCTTCGGGTAATTTGGGAAAAATCGGCAAATTTCACTTTCAAAGTCAAGGTACGGCCAAATTTTCCAGCTTTTTTAAACCGTTCAAACACCTTTTCAGCAATGGGTAACATAGCTTCTTCCAACTCCTGTTGCGTGGATAAATCGGTGTCAAACGTATTCTCTCCTCCTACCGACTTTAATTCCCGATTTGGATTCACCGTTCGGGTATCAATTCCTCGGACAATTTGATAGTAGTATTGCCCCGATTTTCCAAACGACTGAACCATGCGGTGCTCCGATAGTTTCTTTAAATCGGATCCAAAAAAAAGTCCCATTTGGTGCATTTTTTCTGCAGTTACTTTTCCAATCCCATAAAACCGCTCCACCTTCATTTTATCGATAAATTCCTGAGCCTCATTGGGAGTTATAACAAACAAACCGTTGGGTTTTTTGATGTCGGAAGCCGTTTTAGCCAGAAACTTATTGTACGAAACTCCGGCTGATGCCGTCAATCGGGTTTCGATAAAAATTCGATCTTTTATTTCCTTGGCAATCAAGGTAGCCGATGGATTTTGTTTCTTGTTTTCAGTCACATCTAAATAGGCTTCGTCCAACGAGAGGGGTTCAACTAAATCGGTATAATCGTAAAAAATGGCCCTAATTTGCCTCGATACTTCTTTGTATTTTTCCATGTGAGGGTTCACAAATATCAATCCGGGACAGCGCCTCAAGGCTGTAACTGAAGCCATAGCCGAGTGAACCCCAAATTTGCGGGCTTCGTAACTGGCAGTAGCCACCACACCTCGTTTTCCTTTACTTCCAATGGCAATGGGTTTCCCCCGTAATTCGGGAAAATCACGCTGCTCCACCGAAGCATAAAAGGCATCCATATCAATGTGGATTATTTTCTGGGGCACCGCTGGCTTTACTATTCTTTTATCTTCAAAAACACTCATTCTAAATACAAAATTTTCGGTACTTGATAATCATTTTTCTTAAATCAACAATTAAACATTATCTAGTTTCAACTGTCTAAATTTAGAGAATTAAAAAGAATAATAGCTCAATTTATGGATACTTCCGACATTCTTAAGTTCGTACAAAGGTCGAAAGAGAATAAAATACAAGAGCTCGACCTTTCCAATAAAGGGTTAACTGGGCTACCTGCTGAAATTGGTGAGTTGACGCATTTAAAAATCCTGAACCTTAGTTATAACAATTTAACGGAACTACCCTCAACCCTTTGCAACCTGATTAATTTGGAGAAACTGTTTCTGAACCGGAACCACATTTCCCGGTTACCTATCGGTTTGAGCAATTTATTTGAGCTTCGGGAGCTCGATTTAAGTTACAATCCACTGGTAAAGTTGCCCCGTGAAATAGGCCAATTATGCAATCTGGAGTTTTTTGATGCCAGCTATTGCGAACTTCGAACCTTGCCTATTGAAATATCGAACCTAATCAATATTAAAGAATTGAATGTTGATGAGAACCCATTGTCTTTTCCACCACAAAAGGTGGCAAAAAGGGGTTTGTATGCCATGATGCATTATTTGACTATGGAAAAGCGGAAAAATGAAGCTTCACGGGTTATGCTTCAGATTTTTAATATGCCTGAAAAAATTCAACCTGCTTTCCGACAATACATCCGCTATTTCAATCAAATGGTATCGCAGGCCAATAACAAAGAGGTGGTTTTTGATATGAATTTCATTAATCAGGATTTTTATCAGGAAATGATGCTGAATGCCGGAGTGGGTGAGTATTTATATGATGTGATGCGCTATATTCAGGAAAAAGTGGATACCATTCATACCCATGAATCACATAAAAATGAGAACGAAAACGCATTGATTGATTCCCGGATAAATGAGATAAAAGAAAAATTGTATCGGTTTAATGAATCGCTTGAAAACAAAATTGACGATATAAGGCAAATAAAGCTCGAAATTAAAGGCCTTTCCGATTTGCTTAACGACTAGTGAACCGAAATGGTATCTCCTTTTTGGATGATGACAATGCGGGTGGTTTTCATCTTTTCAAGCATCTCTTTAAGCTCTTTCTTTAACTCCTGAACTTCCGGTTTGGTATCTTCTTTCAATTTTTCAAGGCCTTCTTTCACGTCCTTTTTTGTTTTATCCATATCAAATTCTTTCCATTGACGTTCCATTTCATTGCTGAACTTGTCAAACAAACTGTCGATGTTAATTTCAATTTGGTCCAATTTGTTTATCTCATTCGGAGATTGCTTTTTATCTTTGTTCGCTTTCCAATCTTTTTCAGGAACATTAAAAACATACAAACCATGAAGTGTTTCATTGCCAATCTCAATATTCTCCGACGAATAACGCGATACCAATTGTGTGATAATTTTTTTAGCCTCTGCGGGTTCCTCGGTAAGGGTGGTATCTAAATACACTTCTTGGTTATGAAGAATTTGAACCCGAATTTCCTGAGTTTTTGACTGGGAACAACCCACAAAAGAAAGGGAAATTAGTAAGGTAAAGAGGAGAGTTGATGGTTTCATGGCAGTATATTTAAATTTGAAAATATCCTTGTAAATATGTTTATAGGTACTTAAACTTACACCAATAAATGAATTGCTAAATTTACCCTAACCCATTTCAATTAGGGCTAAGTATCAATTATTACTTAAATTTTTATTGGCTTCTTCTTTTAAAGTATTTAGATGTTTTTTTATGATAGCCCATATCATGGATGAATCAACTGCATCGTAAGCATGAATCAAACGATTCCGAAAACCAATAATCAGCTTCGAATGCTCAAGTAGAATCTCTGGGTGGTGTTTATTTAGTTTACTTACTGCTTCCCCAATAATACCCAATTGTCTTTCAACCGCACTTTGAGTTTTTAGGTCAATAACAAAGTCATTATAGCTGGTCACCGATTTGGTAAAATCTTCAATTAAATCAATTGCTTGAATAATATCAGATAAGTATTTTTGACCCTTTTCCTTCATAAATCAAAATTTTAGTAGCATCAATACTTTTTCTGAGATATGGGTTTCGAATAGATGAATCGGTTAACATATCAACCTTTCGATGAAAAAAAGCTTCAAAGGTAACCCACAAGGAAATCAGTTTTTCCCCTCTTTCAATGGGATCTAAATCATCTATTTCAACCACCAAATCAATATCGCTTGTAATTTCATTAAAATTGTCAGTTGTTGAAGAGCCAAACGCATATAAATACAAAACATTATGTTTTTTGCACAAGTCAGAAAACTTATCTGGTTGTTTTGATATTTCGTCTTTGATCCTCATAATTCAAAGATAGGGATTTTAAATACATTTGCCAATTCACAGATTATTAGCTGCTTCAAAAATTTTAACCAGTCAATATTTTGTTAACATCTCAATAGGTAACCATCAGGTAAATTCTAAGCAATTGGTTAGCTTTGTACCCAAATCGAGCGATTCCGCTCAATCCCCGAGCAATCGGGGCAGGCTGATTAAGTAAATGTAAGCACATCACCTCACCCATTCGGTGAAATGCAACATTTCCTAAATCGGGGTTTTACCTAAGTAAAGCGCTTGTTCGCTATGCTCCAACCGCTTAACTTAGGTTGTAATCGCTAAAAAATTGAAATTTTGACAACAAACGAAAGCAATGTGGTAAAAACACCACTGATGAAGCAGTATTACAGCATAAAGGCCAAACACCCCGATGCTATTCTGCTGTTTAGGGTGGGTGATTTTTACGAGACCTTTTCGGAAGATGCCATTAAGGCTTCCGAAATTTTAGGAATTACCCTTACCCGCCGTGCCAATGGTTCCGCATCGTTTGTTGAATTAGCTGGCTTTCCGTATCATGCCCTCGATACCTATTTGCCAAAACTCGTCCGGGCTGGTCAAAGGGTGGCTATATGTGAGCAATTGGAAGATCCAAAACTTACCAAAAACATTGTCAAACGAGGGGTTACCGAATTGGTTACTCCCGGGGTTTCATTGGGCGACAACATCCTCAACCACAAGGAAAACAATTTTTTGGCTTGCGTGTATCTCGAAAAAAGTTTGGCAGGGGTGTCGTTTCTCGATATTTCCACCGGTGAGTTTTATACATCGGAAGGAAGTTTCGATTATGTGAATAAGCTATTGCAAAGCTTTAAGCCAAAAGAAGTGCTTTACGAGCGGAACAAAAAAGAAATATACTTGGAACAGTTGGGCCACGGTTTTTATAACTATCCGCTCGACGAATGGGTTTTTACCGAAGATGCGGCCAATGACCGATTGCTAAAGCATTTTGAAACCCAATCGCTGAAAGGATTCGGTATTTCGAACCTCCGTTACGGTATTGTGGCTTCGGGTGCTATTTTGCATTACCTCGACCTTACCCAACACAATCAAATAGGGAATATTACCCGCATCAGCCGCATTGCCGAAGAGGAATACGTATGGCTCGACCGTTTTACCATTCGCAATCTGGAGCTTTTTCATTCCATGAGCGAAGAAGGCAAAACGTTGATTGATGTAATGGACCATACGCTATCGCCCATGGGTTCGCGCATGATAAAACGCTGGATTGCCTTGCCGTTGAAAAATATCAAAGCCATTAACGATCGGCTCAATACGGTAGAATATTTTCTGCAACAGCCCGAGTTGGTAAGCGAACTCTCCTTGGAATTAAAGCAAATTGGCGATTTGGAACGGCTTATCTCAAAAGTGGCGTTGGGACGCATCAACCCACGCGAGGTGCTGACCCTAAAAAATGCGCTAAACGCCATTGAACCCATCAAAGAATTGTGCGCACAATCGGCAGTGACCGGACTGCAATCGTTGGCCGAGCAATTGAATCCCTGCAAAAGCATTAAGGAAAAAATAGAGCGGGAACTGCATTCCGATCCTCCAACAATGGTAAACAAAGGAAACGTTATTGCCAATGGGGTAAACAGTGAATTGGATGAACTCAGGAACTTGGCTTTCAGCGGAAAAGATTACCTGATTGATCTTCAGCACCGCGAAAGCATCCGCACCGGTATTTCATCGTTAAAAATCAGTTTCAATAATGTTTTTGGATATTACATTGAAGTCCGAAATACCCACAAAGACAAGGTTCCCTCTGAATGGATTAGGAAACAGACACTCGTTGGTGCCGAGCGTTATATTACTGAAGAGTTAAAGGAATACGAAACCAAAATTTTAGGAGCCGAAGAAAAAATTCTTGCCTTGGAAACCAAGCTTTTCAACGATTTGGTTTTCAGCATTACGGAATTTGTACCGGCCATTCAATTGGATGCGCTGTTGATTTCAAAGCTTGACTGCCTGCTGTCGTTTGCAGTAATTGCCAAACAAAACTACTATTGCAAACCCATTGTGAACGAAAGCAACCTGATTGATATTGTTCAGGGGCGTCACCCGGTAATTGAAACCCAAATGGCTCATGGTGAACCATACATTCCCAATGATGTGCAACTGAATCAGCACGATCAGCAAATTATAATCATAACCGGACCGAACATGGCCGGAAAATCAGCACTGTTGAGGCAATCGGCCCTTATTGTGTTGATGGCTCAAGTGGGTTCCTTTGTTCCCGCACAAGAGGTAAACATGGGTTATGTAGATAAAATATTTACACGGGTTGGGGCTTCCGATAACATTTCGTTGGGCGAATCCACATTTATGGTAGAAATGAACGAGGCCGCCAGCATCCTGAATAACCTTTCCGATCGGAGTTTGATTTTGCTCGATGAATTGGGCCGTGGAACCAGTACCTACGATGGCATCAGCATTGCCTGGGCCATTGTGGAATACATTCACGAGCATCCTGAATGTAAAGCCAAAACCCTGTTTGCTACCCATTACCACGAACTGAACGAAATGGCTACCTCTTTTAAGCGGGTAAAGAATTTCAACGTTTCGGTAAAAGAGCTCGATAAAAAAGTAATATTCCTGCGCAAACTTATGCCGGGCGGAAGCGAGCATAGTTTTGGTATTCATGTGGCAAAAATGGCGGGAATGCCCAAAAGTGTTATTTCGCGTGCCGAAAAAATCCTACTGGAACTGGAACTTACCCGCCGCAAGCTGGATTTAGAAGTGGAAGTAAAAGAAATAGCCAAAACCCGCGAAGGGCTGCAACTGAGCTTTTTTCAGCTCGATGATCCGGTATTAAAGCAAATTCGCGACGAAATAAAACACCTCGACATTAACAACCTAACCCCAATGGAAGCGTTGAACAAGCTGAATGAGATTAAAAAGATTACGGGGTTGTAATAAATGGATTCTTATGATTTGTTAATTCTTTGGCTTTGCGATATACAAAAAACGCAATTTGTAAATTACAATTTGTAAATTACAAATTGTGAAATATATTTTGTAAATTGCTGTCCTAAAAATCATAAATGAAAATGAAACATCCAATGACTCCATTCCCTACTTCTGGTTACTTTGGACCGGAATATTTTTGCGACAGAGTATTAGAATCAAGAACATTGATTGAAAACATAAAAAGTGGACAATCAACTACTTTAATCTCCTTACGACGATTAGGGAAAACAGCTCTAATCCATCATGTTCATTATCAATTAAAAGAGGAATTCATCTGCATTTATACCGATTTGCTATCAACCGAAAACATGCAGGATATGCGGGATAACCTTACTAGTGCTATCATAAGGGCAGTTCCTGAAGAGTCCACTTTTGGTCAAAGATTATGGACTTTTGTAAAATCCTTACGTCCGGTTATTAGTTACGATTCCCTTTCCGGTGAACCTAGTGTAAGTTTCAATACAACTGTACAGGAAAGTAGAAAGCAAATTGAATCGTTGTTTGATTTTTTAGAAACATTGGAAAAACCGGTACTCATCTCAATTGATGAGTTCCAACAAATAGTAAGTTACCCTGAGGAGCAGACAGATGCCTGGTTGAGGACAAAAATCCAGCAACTTAAGAATGTTGTTTTTATATTTTCAGGAAGCCATCAGCATCTTATGAATGAATTATTTACTAAAACAGGCCGTCCTTTTTTTCTGCAGTACCCTCTTACTAAATTTGGGGGATATTGATAGGGAGGTTTATAAAACATTTATTATTGCAAAATTTAACAGCTTTAAAATTGAAATTTCCGATGAGGTAGCCATTAAAATATTGGAGTGGACCAAAGGGTACACCTATTATGTTCAATTGTTATGTAACAGGATATTTATATGTGCGCAAACAGAAGTAACAGAGGAATTGTGGAAAACTGAAGCTTCTAAATTGTTACAGGAACAGCAATATGTCTTTTATAGCTATCGGGATATGCTTACAAAGCAGCAGTGGAGATTGATAAAAGCATTAGCCAGCGAAGGCAAAACCTATAACCCCACTTCAAAAGATTTTGTATCAAAGTACCAATTGGGAAGTCCTTCTACAGATTTGCGATCGTTGGAATCATTAAAAGGGATGGAACTCATTTTCCATCAATATGATGATATGGGAAAATCGTTTTACTCGGTGTACGATTTACTATTTCAACGGTGGATGGAATTAAGATGAAGGTTACAACCTAACCTCCATAGAGGCTTTGAATAAGCTGTATGAGATTAAAAAGATTCCGGAGCATTAGTGCTGTTTGGATAGTGGTATAATTGAGAAACAAATCAAACACTGTTTTTTTATCCAAAGGAAGGTCTTTTTTGTTAAACAATTTTGATGTTATTGTTAATAAATGCAACTTGCTTATATAAACAACTAATTGCCAAGAAAAAACAAGTTTATTGATTTATTCAATTGTAATATTTTGCTACCGTTTTACTTGTTCTTACCAATTCTGGTAAAAATGAAGAAGAAAAGATAGCATGTATAGGTGCTGATGGCAATGTCTATAAAAATGTTATTATCGGCAATCAGGAGTGGAGGTAGATTAAAAAATTGGGCTGCAATGGAAGATAGTAACAACATTGCACCAAATGGTTGGCGCATACCGACTAGTGATGATTGGTTGCTGGTTAATTTTAAACCCTACCTTCCGGCAAATTTTACCCATATCACAATAGTGCGTTGCAGGTTGTCACTGGCATTGGCTACTTGTTCGCCAATTTAAATACCTAACTCATCGGTTCTTATAATTTCATTGCAATCTATATCAGCCTCGGCAGTTGTTAGTGTTTTTATAAAGTACTCAGTAAACAAGTCGTTTTAATACTGCTGCCACTCTCGCTGGTTGTCGAGTCTTATCAAATGGCTGTGGTTATGGTAATATTTGTTGTGCTAACTTACATAAATACTTTAACGAATCAAAAGTATTTGTAATCAGATGATTTCGGAATACTACTAACGTGTGGTTTTTATGAAAAGGTGATTGCCGTAATTAGTAATTTTTGCACAGGCATGGGTTGTTAAGCCAATTTTATAAGTTTGAAAAATGCGAATAATATTTCTATTAGAATTAAAACCGGACTCACGCAGGGTGAGCCCGGCTTTTCCTTTTTCATGGATGTAATTTCAAGTAAACTTCATTATTTTTTAATGCGGCAGCCCTGATGCTATTATCATAAAATAGTTGTCCTCCTAAAATCTGCTGGTAATTGCAAATTGGCGAATAGTCAGGGTTTAACAAACGAACCACGGTTGCAGAAAAATTTCAGATTGTTAAATAATAAATCCCTGATTTGCTAAATCAAAGGCCTTAATAAAATTCACAAAATCCACCTATATTTATTCAACTCCAGTATTAAAGGTTTTCTGCCTCTGAGGTCCGTTCAACAGCAATCATAACCCATCTGCATGTCTGGATGGATTATGATCTAAATGTTGTAGGTTGTTATTACTTAACCTTTACCATAGATCCATGATAATGGTTTTTTATTGAGTAACAAAGGGAATAATACCGGATGCGATCCAATTTCCTTGGTAATAATCTTGAATTCAGCGTTAATTGAATTGAATAAACACAATGAGGAAGCTGTGGAAACAACAAAATGGTTCAGTTCTGTTTCTACCAAGCAGCGCATCATATTATCGTGCTGGGTAAATGGCACCTCTGCTGGAACCCTGAACAATTTGAATGTCTGGCCATCGAAACAATTCAATCCATCGCCGGTAACCATCCAAAGCAAACCCCGGCTATCTTGGTAAACCTGTTTAACCATGCTCTGGCGCAATCCTTCCTCAATGCCATATTTTGAAATGGAAATTTCTGTTGTACTAATTTGATTTTGGCTTTTTGTTAACTGGGTTATAAAGAGCATTAGTAGCAGGCAAAGGTAGTTCCTGCGGTTGAATATTCGGTTGAATGGTAAGGCCAACAATTGGTATTTCATTCAGTTGGATTCTGTAATTAAAATAAAAAGGAACCCGATAGAAAAGGATTCCATTTTCAAAAATAGCAGAATTAATTGAACATAACTGGATTATCCCTAATTATTTAATTTAAAAATTATTCCACCAAAACACACCGGGTAAGCGATACTTCTTTCATTCCCAAATCTACATCGTTAATCCATCCGGTGCATTGCCCCTTGAAGCTGATGGTTTGTCCGGGCTTTAACCCATTGGTTTTTGGAGCTTCGGCGTCTTCCAGCGTGCATTTGATACCTCCAAAATCAACACCTTCCACTTTCAGATTAATGGTAAACGTGTTTCCATTGGGTGTCACTTCCCCAATTATACCGGTTACCTCAACGGCTTTATCCAAATAGGTGGCATTGGCCAAGGAGTCGTTGGCTTCAAAGGCTGCCATTAATGCGGTGGCTTCCAGTTTTGCCACCGGTTTTTCTCCGGTAAGGTTCCGGTGGGGTTTGTAAAAAGTGTACCGATATACTCCAATCCCTATCACAACTCCGGCCACAAAAAGTGTCAGAAGAATTTTAATTGTTTTGCTCATGGTTTCCGGTTTATTTAATTAGTTCATAACTCATATCAACAGAAACCTCAACGCTTTCGGCAATTTTATCGCTAAGGGCTGATTCAATGGTCATACCAAAATCTTTTAACAGGATGGTATACTTGGAATTGGCAACAATTTTACCATCTTTTACTTCAAAGCTGCCTTTTTGTGTTAGGTGCTTTGTAACCCCGTGAATTTCCAAATCGCCTTCCACTTCAACATCGTAATTGCCCGGTTTGGTATGGTCAATGCCGGCTATTCCAGCAATGGTTCCTTTAAATTTGGCTTTCGGGAATTTATCCGATTCGGCATAATTTTCGTTAAAATGCTCTTCCATCAAGGCATTATTGAACTTGAACGATTTCATGAGTGCCACAAAAGCCATTTCGCCGGTTTTAATATTTACTATACTGGTTACTTCGTTGTTATCGGCTTTTATCTCTTCCATCGTTGCTTTGGAATAAAACCCGATGTGACCCACTTTGGTCATATATTTGTCCTGAGCTTGCAAAATCAAGGAGGTTAGGAATAGGCTGAGAATTAGAACGGCAGTGCTTTTCATTTTTTAATTGTTAAGTTAAAACTTGATTTAATAATAATAAATTTACCCTTTCGGCTGTCGCCACTTTCCCTTTCAAGGGAAAGAAGCATTGAATAAACAAAACTACTGACTTTATTCATTTAGCACAAAGTTTTATTCAATCCGATCTCCCTTGCTCGCAGGGGAGATGTCGACAGACAGAGGGGTATTAAAAAGCAAATAACAAAACACTTTTTACCCATCCTAGGATCGTAATAAATTTAATATTTGAAGAAAGAATTTAAGTACAGTTCCCGATCATCATTAAGTATTTTATGTATATCTATTTCAAAGAGAATACCCTCGATATATTAAACCCGAGCCGGATTGCCCCGTCGGTCCATTTTTGGGTAGTTTCGCCAATAAAATCTTTTTCAATCATGCCCACCGAATTGGTAAACATTATTTGAAAAACGTGTCCGCCGGTTTCTAAATCAACCCCAACGGAAAGGGAATTGGTTTCGGCAAACGAACTGTAATTATACACAGGCCTTAATACCGGAAAAAATTCAGCGGTAAGGGCAATCCGTCGGGAAATTTTGTAACGGCCCTCAATACCCAATGCAATTACATCGTTCATATCGGTAGCCAAGGGCACCAAATTGCGGTGAATAAAGGTAGGTGAAAGCTGCAACGACAAGTGATCGCCAAACTTGCGGGCAACCAGTGCCTGAAATACGTAAGTCAACCGGTTCGAAAAGTAATCTTTTCTGTCGGTGTAGAGCCATTCATCCGTTGATACATCCATGGCCGTAAAAAGGGTTACCGTAACAGGCCTGTTTATTTTGCCTTTGCACTGCTCCATTACGTTGTACTTTAAAAAACCGTTTACGGTCTTACCTATAGTAGTCCTACCGATTCCAACCATCAATTTGTCGGTAAGGCCATATTCAGCACTTAATAAAATGTTGCTTTCGTCCAAACCATAGAAATTCTTATATCCTTTGTTTACCGTTCCAAAGCGGTGATGGATGCGTATATCGAGCTGTTTGGCTTTCATTCGTTCCACCGATTGGCCGTTTATGATACGTGTGGCCTTAAAGGTAGCTGTGGTATAAACGGTCTCTTCGTTGGTCGCTTTATCCAACTGATCAAGCAAATCGTCCTGAGCAAGAATTGGCAGAATTAAACCAAAGAGGAGTGTTATTATGATAATCCATTTAGCAAACATGGTCTGTATTTTTTAGGTTCAACTATCTTTTTATTGAGGCATGTCATTCTCCTGCCAAATTTTTACTTTGAGTATGGTGCAATTATCGAGCTTAACTCCATTGGGCATGAGCATATAATCTGGATCTCCACTCATGGCTCCGTAAACCCTAACAATATTCGACTTAACATCATTGTAAGTTCTGAGATCGATTCCATCACCGTCGGAAACCGCAGTAGCACCGTGGCAACTGGTACAATACGAGGCCATTATGGGAGCAATTGTACCGCTGTATGTTACATTAGTGGTATCGCATTCGCCCAAAAGTGTGGGATGATACAGGGTTTCCTAGTTATCGTAATAACATCCGGAAACTAAAATCAGCATAAAAAAAATGCTGTATATGGGTAAAGCTTTGTTCATATATTTTGTGATTTATTAGGATAATTAATTGGCGCAGGTTACGGTATCCGTTGCCCCTTGCATAATCCACACGTAAATAAGGGAACGCTGTTCCTCGTTCAACGGGTTACTCCCTTTTGGAGGCATCAATTGTCCCCATTTGGTGGTTATAACTTTATAAACTTCGCTGTTGTTTGGGTCATTGGGTGTAACGCCACTCATAATGCCGGCATACGACCGGAAATCATAGCCTTCTTCGCTGCTGGCTCCATGGCAACCGGCCATATTGCAATTGCTTTCAAAAATTGGCTGAATCTGCCGGTCAAAACAGATGGGTGGTACGGAGTTTAAACCCTCGGGATCGTGTTTGCAGTTTACAAAGGTTGCCATAATTGTAAGTGCAAGCATAAAAGCAAAAATTGACTTTTTCATTCAAAATACTATAATAGTTATAATTGGGGTGCTGTTTGTTTCAACAATTTTTTTTCGGTGACAAAGGTAAAAAAGCATTTTTATTCCAGTCATTTTAAAACTACAATTTAATGAATTGATCAAAAGGAATTGAACCGATTCAATATCCGTTATTGTTTAATTTATTCCTTAAATCTGTAGAAAAGGCTTAACCTTATGTTAGTCAGGGTTTGACTAATTTTGTTTAATTCATTAATGTGCTGTATTTCAATAAGTCAAACCCTGACTTGGGCATTTTGGTTATTGCACTAAAAGCTTTATGGTTTCTGAAGTTTCGTTGTTAAAAGTACACTTCATAAAGTAGATTCCAGGTTGTAGGTTATCTTTATGGAATTGGTATTCATTACTTTGAACGATTTTTGCCCCGACCAATTGGCCATTAATGGAGAAGACTTCTATTTTTTTAATGTTCTGTTGGTTTTTTGTCCGAATGATAGCTCTGTCGTTTATTGGGTTTGGGAAAACATCTAAGTTTGATACAATTGCCGATTCATGGATACTACCGCCCAAATCAACCCAAAACAATCGGATGTTATCAATCATCCAGCCATCCTTATTATCAGGAATTGTATCTGAAATAAAATTAAACCGGACTATCATAGTATCATACCAATACCCTTTTTTCACTATCATTGTGTACCAACTGAACTGCACTTTTTCCCATCCCAAACTTTCTCCTGAAAATCCATATTCCCCATTATAAAGAGTATCTTCTTTTGAATACAAATTAATAGTTTGCCATGGAAAAGTAGGCGTTATATACCATTCACTAAATGATATAGTATCCTCAATAATATTAATCCATGTTTCACCTTGGTCGTACGAAACAGTAACATATCCACCATCACAGTTTGAAGTAGTATTCAGTTTATTCATAAATTCTATTCCTACATAAGGATACCCAAAATCATAGATGGGCAATACCAAATCGAACCAGCTGTGGTTATTGACTGGATACGGGTTTAAGGTATCGGTTACAATTGCATTTGCGCCATTAAAAGCCTCATTAAATAAGGTTTTTGAGGGTTGGCCAATCTGCCAAATATTGGTAGTGGGTGTACCCTGAACAAAATAAGTGGATTGCGATTCAAAGGTGATGAGTTCAACTACGGTGGTGTCGCCCCATTGAAAAGTAGTTGCCTTAGCAACAAAGCTTACTAATGCAAAAAGTGAAATCAAGAATAAAGTTTTCATGGTGCTGCTGTTTTATTTGAATATTTTTTTCATGCATATACTGTCCGCAAAATTTAGATATGGACCATAATTTGGGGTAATGGTATAACCCAGTTTTTTATAAAGATTCTGTGCTTCGGTTTGGTTAACGCCGGTTTCCAATATAGCGGACTTAAAACCCAATTCCTGTGCCCAGGTTTCCAATTCAACCAGTATTTTTTCGCCAATATGCTGTCCACGCAGGGTAGCATTTACATACATCCGTTTAATTTCGGCTTGCTCCGTTGTATTTTTGAATCCTCCACAACCAACAGGTGTTGAATTTTGGTAGGCTATTATTACACATTTAATTTTATCAACCGTATTGAATTCGGCAAATTTGGCTTGTTCTGCACCGTTTCTGATTGTTAAATCGCGATCCAATTCACCAATAAGTTTATGAAAATCAGGGTCGGTGCTATCGGTTCTTTTGTAAGTAATTAAGTGGGTCATTTTGTTTAAAAGGTAATGGTAAAATTGTAGATACTATATCAAAGTTACGTTCAATTCATCCCAAAACCAAATTTCGATCTATATTTCCTCAATCAACCATTGGGTATAACAAAAAAGAGGCAAATGCCTCTTTTTTGTTATACTATGTACGAAATGGCTCAACAAATTTATTTTACAATGCCTGCCTTAAGGTTATATCTATCTGGTTACAAATATTTTCAAAAACCTTCTCCTCTGTTCCATCACCCGATGCTTTTTGCAGCAGGTTGCGCTTTTCGTAGAAATTTCGGGCAAGCATGGTTTTTTGCTCGTATTCTTCAAGTCGCGAAACAATCGTTTCTGTGTCCATATCGTAAAGGCGGCCCCCCTCGGTTTTACTCCTTTGAGCCAGTCTTTTCATAGCCTCTAACGGACTAATTTGCAGCTCAATGGCCGATGTAACCGAACTATTCATCTTTTTTAGCATGCCATCAACAATGTATGCCTGAACAATTGTCCGTGGAAAGCCTTTAAAAATAAAACCTCGCGAACCTGGACTGGCCTGAATTTTTTCCTCAATCAGCTTAATCACAATCTCATCGGGAACAATAATTCCTTTGTCCATATAGGGTTTAGCAATGCGACCTATTTCGGTATCATTTTTAATCTCAATTCGCAGCATTTTTCCGGTGGAAATGTAAACCAGATTGTACTTTTCGGCCATTTTTTTTGCCTGTGTACCTTTTCCCGATCCCGGGTAACCAAACAGAATGAGGTTTACCCACCGATTCTCGAGCGATTTTTGCACAGCCACATCGAGACGTGCTTGAATATCCTCAATTATTCCGGTACCGTCAATAGAATAGCAAATGCCCTTGTCTTGATAGTATTTGGCTACGGGTACGGTTTTAGAGTAGTATTCCTGAAGTCTATACTGAATTACATCATCGTTATCGTCCTTACGGTTCCCTATTTGAGCACGCGACTTCAACCTCCGGACCAATTCCTCATCGGGAACCTCAAGGCTTAGCATACAGGTGAGCGATGTATTCATGTTCATGAGTAGTCCGTCGAGAATATAGCACTGCACGGTGGTTCTTGGAAAACCATCGAATAGAAATCCATTGGTATCCGTTTTTTTGGTAATCCGGTTCTCGATAATTTGCACTACCAGTTCATCGGAAACCAAACCTCCTTTTTCAATTATGTTTTTTGCTTGAATGCCCAATGGCGTTCCAGAATTAATTTCCTCGCGAAGAATATCGCCAGTTGAAATGTAGGTTAAGTTGTACTTTTTTACCAGCCAGTCGCTTTGGGTTCCTTTTCCCGCACCCGGAGGGCCAAATAAGGCAATATTGAGCATAATATGTGGTTTTATCTTTTGTTTGCAAAAGTATAAAAAACTGATTACAAATTAATTTTAACCTCCTTTTATGCTTTCTTTTTTACAAACTAGCATTTCCAGAATATTATTAACGGATTAAATAATTTCGAAAAATGAATACTTTTTTTTTACTTCTGTTTGCATCTCTTTTTTTACTTTATTTGAAACCCAAATTTCTGATAAATATTATCCCTATCCACGGTGGGGTGCTGCAAACCTCCACTGGCTTTGGCTGCCTGTTCGCTCACATATTGGCGAAGCTCATCGGTTGAGACAATTCCGTTACCATCCTTATCGGCCTCGGTGGTGGTTAGCGCTTTCATTAGGTACTCGGTAAACAAGCCGTTTTCAATGTCGCTGCGCTCATAGCTTAATTCACCACCTTTTGAACTGGAAAATACAATGGCTCCGCTACGGCGCACCAAGTCGTTGTATATGTAGCGGTCTTTTTGATAGAGGTAGTTTCTTTTAGTTACTGGTTGCTGATTGCTAGTTACTGGTGCCGCAGTTGCTTTGAAGCCACGGCTGGCAATTCCTGTTCCGGTTGCAACCGCCAACAATTGTCCTTGGTCTTCTTCGTCAATTTCGCCGCTTTCGCAGGCATCCATCAAAAACAGTTTATTGCGGGGTGGTATTCCTTGCAGCAAATCCTCTATGGTTTCAAAATCGGCTGCGGTGGCTTTTAAATTGTTTACCTCAGCATTGCTGGTTAGGTAGTAGTAAGTTGCTTCTGGGTCAGAATCGTGCATTCCATGGCCGGCAATAAACAGAATAAACGTATCGTCGGGCTTGGCGTTTTTTCCAAAGTCTTTGGCGGCTTTTATGGCTTCTGGGGTTACCTGTTCGTTGGTGAGGATTTTGGTATATACTTTATCATAACCTTTCCCTTTTAGACCCTCAACAACTGTCGATAAATCTTTGGCGTCCTTATCGGCAAACTGAAGATTGTAAGCAGGGTTTTGGTATTTAGAAACACCGAAGGCAAGAAGATACAAATCGCCCTTTGATTCTCCTTTATAATTAGCATATGATAAAGCACGGTAGCTTTCGGCTCCTTTTTCGTTCATACACGATACTTCAATTTTATTCTCCCCTTTGGTTAATTCAATTTTTTCGGCAAGGTCAATTGTATTGCCATTTATCGGTTTACCATAAGAACCATAAATAGGTATGTCGTTTACATAAACATTATAGCGCTTCAGCTGATATTTTTCATCTGTAAAAGAAAACTTAATATCGCTTATTTTTCCACTTTGTTTATTTTCATTGATTCTTGCTATTGGTACACTGTAATCATTTGTAAGCTGATTCTCTGTAAGCCCCAGTTTCTTCAATCGTTTCTTATACTGATTATTATAATGGGCGATTAGATCCTTGTTTGTTGAACCAACTCTTTGGAGCAGAATATCGGGGCGGTTGTTCTTCACGGCAAACTGGTCAATATTCCAGCAGTCCATACCGTTTACCATTGCAATAAGTTTACCTCCATTAGGCGAAGCATCCCAATAGCCATCATTGGAAATTATAAGCCACTCCTTCTGGTTTTCGCTAATAAAAAATCTTACTGAATTACCCGTTTCAACATCCCAGAATTCAATTTCCCCTTGGGTCGACATGCTGATAACATTTTTTCCATCGGGTGCAAATTTTACTTCAGGGAACGACCCTGTATTGAATGATTTAATTATTTTTCCGTTAGAAACATCCCACAAATCGATGCTGGAGGGGTATCTGCTACTCACTGCACGTTTGCCATCCGGAGAAAATGAAATACTACTACCAGGTCCATCGAATTTTTTTATCACCTTAAAAGTACCATTCTCCCTCAGCGAAATAGTATCACTCCCACCGGTAAGGATATAGTGACCATCGCGTGAGACGGCAATTGATGAGATTTCTGTCCTTCGATATTTCCAAGGAGTCAAGAATAATTCACTATTGGTTTTAATATCAACGGCTCCAAAAGTTGATCTTCCATAAAGAAGTGTTTTTCCATCAGGGGTACAGTTCAAAGCGGGGGCTTTCCCGTTTGCTTTAAATGAATTTAAGGTTTGTCCGTTTTGAAAATTTATAAGCTTAATATCACTATCCCATTCGGAAAACAATAATGCGCTATCGTTTGGCAGAATTGATAGATTTACAAATGCTTGATATACAATTCCGGTATAAAACAAGTGCCTTTCATTGGTAGCAAGATTATAGCTATATAATTCGTGACCTGCATGTATGATAATCCCTTTGCTATGATTATAGGGTAAAATATTCCATATTCGGTAAGATTTATTAGCATTTTCAAGCTTATCAGAAGGCATATAGGGGAAAGTGGGATTCAACGTTAATACCGATTTTAAGGTAATATTACCGATATCCCATGAGTTGATGCTTCTCGAAACTCCGAAAAGAATGTTATTATCTAAAACTAATAGCGAACTTGCTGTTAAAACATTGTTATGGGACGATTTATAAACCAAACCCGATTTGACATTAAATATTTTCCAAAGCTTTTTTCCCACAAAAAGTAGATCGTTCCCATCCGGCGAAAACGAAATGTCAAAACCTAATTCTCCATATAGTTCATCTACTATAATTTCTTGAACTACTTTTGTGGTTTTTATATCCCAAATAATTATTTTTTCGTTATTTACTATTGCAGCAACATATTTATTTTGTGGATCAATCGTTAAACATTCAGCATATCTTGCTGTAGGATGATTAAAGGTTTTTGCTAATTTATTCTGTTCGATATCCCATAATGCTAAAGATCCTCCGCTCTGAGTAGACATTATGAACTTTCCATCGGGAGAGAAAGCCGATAATTTACCGACAATCCTCAATATTTTATTACCATCTAAATCCCAAAGCAGAGTCATGTCATTTTCAGGGGGAGCACCAAAATCTTTATAAGATGATGATAGAATACGCTTACCTTCAGGAGAAAAATTAACAGAACTTATGGTTCCCAAATGACCATCAAATGAGCGCAATATTTTCCCACTCGTTAAATCCCACAGGTTCAAGACACCTAACTTATTATTTCCTCCTCCGGTTAACGCATATTTACAATCGTGCGAAAGGGCAGTCACACGAATATCTCCGGAGGTATTATTAATACTGATAATTTCCTTTCCTGTGGCGATTTCATATAATATTAAATTTTCACCTGCTGAAAATATA
This sequence comes from Salinivirgaceae bacterium, assembly GCA_041664345.1. Taxonomy (GTDB): domain Bacteria; phylum Bacteroidota; class Bacteroidia; order Bacteroidales; family SZUA-534; genus GWE2-40-63. The sequence continues at coordinate 4,141 of JBAYKX010000070.1, read as the reverse complement.
TATTTCCCATCCTGAGAAAACACTTTCACGCCGCCTTCAAAAACCCTAATCTCTTTGCTGGAAGTAACGTCCCAAAGTTTTGAACTTTTTTCCCAGTCGGTTGTTAGAAAATATTTTCCATCGGGCAAGTAAGAGCAAGAGCTCAATTGCTTTACATTTCCTACTTGTGGAACAATTTCAAAATTGGTTTGTGACTGAATTTTTCCTGCGATTAAGTAAAAACTTAAAAACAGCATTATGCAATAAATCCCTTTGTTATTCATTTCATTATTTATAAGTTTTTACTTTTCTGACTTTAGTTTTGATGGTTTCAAAAATTATAGATTCTAAAAATATTATCCACTAATTCCTATTTTACCCAAAACCCAAACTTCCGGCAACTATTATCCCTATCCACCGCAGGTTCCTGCAAATCAACATTGATTAATTTTTCATCGTTGTTATCACCACCCTTTTCTCCGCTTTCATTACTTCGCTAGTAACTTTTTTCATACCACGGGTATTTACCAGGATTTTATCCAAACCATCGCTAATAAAATCGTAGCCGTCCTGGTTGGTAACATTCAGTTTTTCGAATACTGTGGTTTGGGCGTTCAATTGGAGCGTTTCAATGCCAAAGGGTTCGCTGCACTCAAACTCATAGGGCAGTTGGTAAACCATGTTCACTTTGTCGGAGCTTACATAATAGTTGTCAACCAGTAAAGCCCGCGATCCGTCGGCCAGATGGTAAATTACCCGTATGTAACACTCTAAGTTCACCCGCACAAACAGCTTCATTTTATCACCGGCAGAATAAATTAGGTTTTCATCGCCTTTGTTGGTCCAAATGTCGGCATTTAAACCACCACCTTTTAACTCATCGGTTCTAAAGGCTTTCATGTTCGAGTAGGCTTCCTGGAAGTTTTCGGGTTTGTAGTTGAGGTTGTTTTGGGTGAGCCACCCAATTTCCAGTTTGGTTTCGGCACTGGCCAAGGTTTTATTGGTTTGCTGGTTTTTAAGCACCACAATTATTTTCAAGGTATTTCCCTCTTCCCAATAGGTTCCAGTAATAAAGTTGGGCACCTGTCCCTGAGCGGGATCGGTAACATCGCTCACCACGCTTACTTTGGCTTCCGTTTGCAGTTGCTGTTCAGAATCTTTGGCAAAGCGACGCGAAAAGGAGCTTCCCATTCGGGTATCCTGATAGGAAAGGTTTAACAATCGCACCTGTTTCACATCTTCATTCATTTGGTCAGCCATAATAAACGCCAGCATACGGGCTGCTTCGCTAATATCAGGAGCAACGTTTGTCTGCAACTTGGCTTTTAGGGTTTCTACTTCAGTTTTTAGCTGAGTGTATGCCGTTAGCATCAATTCGCCTTCGCTGATGCTGGGCTTTAATGCGTAAAGGAGCGATTGAGACTCCTCAGCTTCCCTGAAAAGGGGCAAACAGCTATTTAACTGCTTTAATTGAGCGGCTGTATTACCAGTTGTGGACTTGGCTTGAGCCAGTTTCTGGTCGCATTGGGTTTTTAATTGGCTCAACTTGTTCAGGTAGTTGCCAATTACCTTGCTCCGGTCGGCATAAGCCAGGGCATATCCGGTTTTTGCTTTTTTGTCGTAGTAGGTTTCAAATTCCAACCCGGCAATGGTCATGGCCGATGAACTCACGCTCGATAACATGAAAAGTTGCGAAAAATTGTTGTTTTCTTCGCGGGTATTCATGGTGCTGGCCGATTCAATGGTAGTTTGTACCCCCTGCACCAAATCGGTTTGGGCATAACTTTTCATTTTCAACAGAAAAACATCTTGGGCTTCGCCCTGTTGGTTTTTGTTTTCGGCAAAACCGGTCAGGTATTTTGAGTCCGGGAATTTCAGGTTGCGCTGCTGTTTTTGAATCCATTCGGGTGTTTGGGCCAATAATGATGAAATTGCCACGCTAAAGCAGAGGATGCTTATAAATTTTTTCATACGACAAGGAATTGATTGAATTTTTGTATTTTTAGTAGCTAAAAATACAAAAATATTTAATCCTTGATCATTCATGCAAGAATCTTTTCTGCAATATCTCTGGAAGTATTCACTTTACAGTAACCAGCCTCTTTCGTTGGTTGGCGGCGCTCCCATTGAAGTTATTAATGCCGGGGAGCACAATACCAACTCGGGGCCCGACTTTTTTAATGCCAAAATAAAGATTGGCGAGACCGTTTGGGCCGGGAATTTAGAAATACATGTTCGTTCATCGGACTGGCTTAAGCACCACCATGAAAGCGATGCCGCCTATAACAATGTAATTTTGCATGTGGTAGCCCAACACGATACCGAAATAAAAAGACCGAACGGCGAGCCACTTCCAGTACTTGAATTGCAAGCGCCTAAAGGGCTTTATGAACAATACCTGTATTTGATGCAGAATAACGGTTGGGTTCCGTGCGAAGCGTTTATTGCGAAAATTGATGATTTTGCTATTTTTCAGTGGAAAGAATCGTTGTTGGTAGAGCGGTTGCATGAAAAAGCGGAACTAATAAACGAACGGTTTACACGGAACAACAACCATTGGGAAGAGACTTTTTACCAGACACTGGCTGCCAATTTTGGGTTTAAAACCAATGCCCAACCGTTTGAAATGTTAGCCAGGAGTTTGCTGCTAACGCATCTGGCCAAGCATAAGGATCAACTAAACCTTATTGAAGCCATGCTTTTTGGGCAATCGGGTCTGTTGCCTAAAAAAAACGATGATAATTATACCCATCAACTGATTACCGACTTTGACCATTTTTCGAATAAATTTGCACTTAAACCCATGAGTAGCCATTTATGGAAGTTTTCGCGGTTAAGGCCCGTTAATTTCCCAACCATCCGCCTGGCTCAGTTTGCAGCATTAGTCCATAGCTCGTCGTCGTTACTATCGAAAATTCTGGATGCTGCCGATTACCATGATTTGGCGGCATTGTTTCAGGTAAAAGCCTCGACTTTTTGGGATACCCATTATGTGTTCGATAAGAAATCGCCCTTCCGAGAAAAGCATTTGGGCGAAGATGCGTTCCACAATATTTTAATCAATACGCTGGCTCCTTTTTTGTTTTTTTATGGAAACATCCGCAAACAACCGTCCTTAACCGAAAAAGCCATGGAATGGCTATCAAAAGTACCACCTGAGCAGAATGCAATTATTGAACATTGGAATCAATTAGGAATGAAGTCGGAAAATGCTTTTGACACCCAAGCGCTGATACAGCTAAAAAACAATTATTGCAGCCACCGGCGATGCCTGAACTGCCAGATTGGAAATCAAGTGATTAGGCATAGATTTTAATAAAACACTCATTTTTGTTGGAATTATTATATGCTAAGGTTTTCTTCGTATTCATCAACTACGGATTTTGCTTTATCATAATCTTTATTTGAAATAATCACCTTAACGGGATTTACCCCTCCGGGCGAAATAACCCATGGTGCTAAGGTGCCATTGATTTCATCTTTTAAAAACGCTTCAATTTCGGCATTTTCCAAAAGACTTTTAACCATTTCGGCTTGCATTATGGTGCCGGCAAAAACTTCAACAGGCACCATTTCGTTCTCTGCTTTCATGATATTTGGGCGTTTAGTGAATAAAAACCAAGAATTCCTCTCAAACTATTTTATTGTCTTAAAAATTTCCAATGTTAAATAGTCTGAGAAAATATAATATTTTGATTTTCTTATAAAGGTATGAAAGAAACGGATGGTCAACCTTACCAATCATAAATTAATTCTTGAATTCTGGTGGCTGGTTACTGGTAGCTTCCCTATAGCTATCGGGACTGGTTATTGGTATATGGTTGCTCACTTCTGGCTTCTATTTTCCTATTTCCAATTGCTCTATTTATATTGTGGTGCATGTTAAATTACCATTCCATTGCAACCAACTTGGATGCACCGCTTGTGGCTTTGCCACTATACCAAGGGCGCTGCCCTTGGCTATTTTCTTTCGCTCCTTTGGAGCTTTCCCAGCTTCTAACTTCGGTTATCTAGTTTCTTGTTTCTAAACTCTAATCACTAGTTATTATATAGCACAACATCGTTTACAAATTTCTATATTAAGAGTGTAGCACCACATCGTTTACAGTTCTTTGACATCTTGTAGCACAACATCGTTTACAGCCTAATGATGAATCGGATG
>JBAYKX010000069.1:0-28499 GCA_041664345.1 Salinivirgaceae bacterium | reverse complement strand
TGTGATTTGCTTTCAAAATGTATCTTTGACTTACTGATAAACAACTTCCAATGTTTATAGCCTGCGTTTTTGATAGTTGTGATTTGCTTTCAAAATGTATCTTTGACTTACTGATAAACAACTACATCGGATCAGGTCGTTATAATCCAACCGTTGTGATTTGCTTTCAAAATGTATCTTTGACTTACTGATAAACAACATACCTGAGCTTAAGCCCAGCAAATACAGGGGTTTTATCGGTTTTAAGGATTAAAAAAATGAGGTTGTTTGTCATCAAAAATCCGGACTTGTGCCGGATTTTTTGTTTCTAGTAGTTGGTGATTAGTCAGGGTGTGACTTAAAGTCACGCCCTGACTCTTTAGAAAAGTTCCAACTGCTGAGGTATAGGCTCCTTTTCCATCGGTTTCTCGCCATAAAAAATTTCCATCTGCCCAAATTGTTTGTCGGTAATTTGCAAAATACCCACTTTGCCAAATTCGGGTAAGCTCTTTTTCACGCGCCGTTTATGCACATCGGCATTTTCGGAACTGGGGCTGTGCCTCACGTAGGCACTGAACTGGAACATGCTAAAACCGTCCTGCATCAAATCTTTCCGGAACCGGGCGGCTGCTTTGCGTTCTTTTTTGGTTTCGGTGGGCAAATCGTACAATACAATGGTCCACATAACTCGGTAGGCATTTAGGCGTTGGGTTAAGGTACTCATGGTGGTTGGTATTTTGTTGGTTTTCTTCACCCCGTGACTTGAAGTCACGGGGTGAAGAAAAGTTAAAGTTCGGGATAAACCAGTTTACGCTGTTCCCCTTCAAAACATTTTACCAAGCTTACGGCAGTGCGTTGGGTGGCTACCATCAATGGGCTTTTTTCACCGTTAAGGGTAACATCTATGGCAGGAATTATCAGCAATTCGGCTTTTATTTCTTTGGTTAATTCCTCCTGGATGCCCAACGTATCGATAATTTTGCACACCACTTGATCTACATAGGGGCGGTAGGGTTCCATCAAGTCGTCGGCCAGGCAATAGGCATTGTACCGGTTGTGGTGGAAAATGCCCAGCGTAGGTAGCAGTCCAGCTCCCACAATGCTCCGAGCCATGGTAGCGCGTAAAATGGCATATCCGTAATTTAGGTAATGGTTGGGCGGTATCCCTTCGCGCTGCCTTGTAAATCCGGGTATTTTGGCAAAAAGGGTCTGCCAATAATAGGCGGCTGCTGTGGCTTCGCAATTATCGGTATCGCCGCTTTTAACATTTTTATGTAACGGTATTAAATACGATTCGGGCAACTTTCGGTACTTCAGCACCGATGCTTGGTTTTTTATTTTTTGCATTACCGTTTGTGCCCACAACTGTTTTTTAAGCGGTTCGGTGGCATCGAGTTGCGCCCGGAACCGCTCGTTTTGCACCGAATTTCCGGTCAAAGGCAACAGCAACCCAACCGGATGGTGGGTATGGTCGCAGGTAATAAGGGCACAGTTGTTTTCGAGTAAGGCTTCCAACAGCCCTTGGGTAATGGTTATCTGCTGATGGTCGAGTACCACTACGCCAATGTCTTCAATAGGAATAGTGGCTGTGGCCTCTTTTTTAAAACTTTCGGGCAGGCAATCACTTTTTTCAACCTCGGGCAACCGAATAACCAATTGTTGGTTTTTTAGGTTCAGGTAAGCCGGGTTTCCGAAATACAAGGTTCGTTTTATCATATAGGTTGCTTTTAGTGGCTATTCATCCGATGACTCTAAGTCATCGGATGAATAGTTAAAAATAACTAATTCCAACTCTTTAATTCGTTCCCGGTTTATAAGGGTTCCGTTCCGTAACCCAACAATATCGCGGTACGATGAATAAGCCCAGTCTTCCGGTTTCATAACCAGCTTGGCTTTCACCGGGTTTTGGTGTATGTAGTTGAAGCAAATTTGGGGATATTCTTTTTCAGGATTGTCAATTGGGATACTGGTTCCCGACCGAGTGTTGTAGAATGATGGTGTGATGCCTTGTGGGTTATCAAGGCATTCGGCTTTGGTTTCTTCGCGAAAAAGACAACCGGAACGGTCGAGGCTTTTGTTGATGGCACGGGTATAGGAACGCAGAAGGATACCAATGGAATTGTTTAGGGTTCGTTGTTTGGCAGGGGAACTGACGGGGTGACTCAAAGTCACCCCGTCAGTAAGAGTAGCCACCTGACTTTGAATCATCGGATGAGTATCTTCACTGGTAATTGGCAGCTCTACCTCATTCACCCGTACCATTAAATGAAAATGGTTGGGCATTAGGCACCAAGCCAAAATATCGGCAAATGGGGCAACGTGAGTTTTAACCTTTTTCAGGAAAAAGTGATAGTTTTCCTCCTTAAAGAAAATCCGTTGCCGGTTGTTTCCCTGGTTGTAAACGTGGTATAAATGGCTTTTAGTGAAGTTCATTATTTTTTTTATTAAAATCTGAAATCAATTGTGTTCGAATTTGTAATTGTAAACTCTTTTCCTTCAATTAAAAAATCTAGAGTATTTATACCACATCTAATTTTCTCAGGTAAGTCATTAAAATCTTTAATTGACTCACCTTTACCAAGATCTTTATCAGGTTTTGCAGAAATATTTGACACTAGAATAACTCGCATTCCATCATTTTCAAAGCCTCTAATAATATAAAGCCTTTTAATTATATCAGATTTTGATAATTCTTTTAAATTTTCAATATTCTTATCATAAATTAAGATCGAAATCCCCGTTTTTAATATTTGTTTTAGTACGAGGTGTATTTTATTCTTCTTACTAACTAATTTTTTTGGTATATCTTCAATGCCAAATTTTCGATTTTCGCTTAAATCGTATAAACTATATATTTTGAATTCTTTTACGGTTTCATCTTCACTTACATATTTGCACATAACATATAAATCACCAACTTCAGCATAATAATTCTGCTTATGCTTTTTGTTCGATAAATAGGTATGTTGTTTAATAATTAAAGGTTTTTTGATGTTTGGTTTAAAGCATCGAACTCTCCTAATTTTATTTTCTTTTTTCCCATTCTTATTGAGCATATAAAATCCATTTTCACAAGCGTTAGCAAAAGAAAATTTGTCATTTTCCTTTTTCATTTCCTCAAATTGATTTTGAATTTGTTTAAATAATGCTTTGTCAACCATTGCCTTTTCTAACTCTTCTAGGTTTGCAAAACCTTTGTCTTGAGCATTTTTTTTGTGTTTTAATTCTTCGCGTTTGACATAATAAATTTGTTCACCGACAATTAGATTACCTTCATTGTCTCTTAAAAATTTTCCATTTTCATCTTTTTGTACTTGTGTTATTGCTCCATAAAATGATTCCCCATGTAGTTGACCTCTTAATACATCACCCGATTTATACATTGCCACTGGTATGGGTATTGGAACTTTTTCACCGTTTTCAATTATAAATTCACCGTTTTCATTTCGCTTATACATAATGCTTCCATCCTTATGTATGCGGTATCTAATGGTTCCGTCAGGGTTTGTTTGATAAACAATTTTACCATCTTTTTTCAATGGAACTATTTTTCCTCTTACTCTAATTGCTTTCTTTGCAGGAGTGAGTGTTTGGTCTTTTGAAACATGATTTATGAGAATATTTTCTTCAATAAACTTTGGTAAATTTTTGATTGAACCTATTTTACAGCTTCTTTTCTCCTTTTCAAGTTCTTCAATTATTGCATCAATATTCCAACCATATTTTTCATATTCTTCTTTTTTATAGAACAATTCAAGCATCTTGTCTCGTTTTGCAGATGAAGGTATTATTGAAAGAATTGCAGCATCAATGGCATGATGAGAATGTTTGCTTCTGTCTTTTTTTTCATCCATACTTTGAATTCCGAGCATTTTTCTAAAGTCGGATGTTACTGAACCTTTTTGAACCTCGACTTTATTGAATACCGATTTTAAATAATGGTATGCGTATTTTGAAATAATGCGTGTATCAACCAGTTGGCTGTTTTTAAAACCGCTATTCACTTCTTCCATTGTAAACCGTTCTACTTTATTTTTCCAATAATTGAGTTCCATTTGCCACAAATGCTTTTGTCTTATTGCATTGTCTTTTTGATCTTTGTCTTGTGCTCTTTTTGAACGGGCTTTCCAAAAATCTACATTATCTTTTAGATGTTCTACTTTTTCTTTCCAATGGTCGAGCCTTGGTAATATTGCCGTGTACTCTCTTCCATTTATAGAATAATTTTTATCATAATTGGGCAATTGGGTTGGTATCTGATTTAGTTTAATTTTTCTATTGTAATATGAATCACATATGGTCAAGTTAGCTAATGAATTATCGAAAGACATACTGCGAGGAATGGTATGTTCGAAATCAGTTGAATTTTCAGAAAACAAACTAAAAATATTGATTGGTTTGCCCGTATAGATACATAGAAAATTTTGTTCTTTCCATAAGCGATACTTCTTTATCATATCTGTTTTACACTTCAAAATTTCTAACATAAATTTTCGAGTTGTATTTCCAAATGTTTTCCAACTTTGTTCCGTTGTAGCAATAGGTTTACCTTTTGAATTCAGTTTAGAAACCATTTCATCTTTTGACATTTCAATCCAAAGACGAAATTTAGAAATATCATCTAAGTTATTTGGATTTGCGTTACCTGTAAATTCAGTATCTTTTAATAATTCTATTATAGCAGTTTCATATTCCTTATTTTCATTTTCTCGTTCACGTTGATATGTTTCAATTGCCCAGCGCATATTGGCATCGTTTAAATCTTTTGCAGTTTCCACAACAATGCGGGTATCTTCATCAATGATTCCTTCAATAAGTAAATTGTTTATTTGCTTGCGAAGAATATGCAATGACCGCATTGCCATTGGATTTTTAAAAGCGCCTATTACAGGGCTTTCAAGTAGTTTTTTTGATAATAAAACCCCATTGTGGTCAATTTCAACTTCTTTTGCTGGTGCATAAAATTCAATTTGAGAAGGATGATATAGTTTGTTTAATTTTTTACATGCTTCGCAATTACATGGCAATTTTGTAGTGGTATCAAAAAAATTATTCTCGCAATGAAATTCAGGAATTGAATCAGAAATATATTTTTTTAGAGCCTCTCCAAGTTTTGGTAACTTGTAATAATCTCGATCTTTTGAAAGGAAAAATTTTTGGTATTTTTCTTTTACAAATAGACTTACAGCGCCTTTTTCATTTTGCTGTAAATTTGCCCAAGTATTTTTTCCAAAATTTTCTATAATAGAATCATCAATATCCTTTAAATCACTGTCTTTTAGAAGATAATCAAAATCATATTTAGCAAATTTTTCATCATAGTGTAGTTCTTCATTATATTCAAGCGATTTCCACCGTGAAATAAGAGAGTTAACTATATTGTACAATCGTTTTTCTCTTCTGTTGCTTTCTGTAATTCTCCCAATTGCATTTGTAATATTTTGTTGTTGCATTTGCCAATTATCAGCACCTAATATTTCAGGTAGTTTTGCTAATAATACAGCATCGGTATATATAAGTCCTTGTTTTAGAAATATATTAATGTTTCGTATTGCTTTTAAACTCAACATACTGTAGCCTTGCTGAACAGCACCCCACGTCCTTACAAATTTTCCTGCGTTGAGTGGATCATATTGAAGTTTGCTTTTGGCAAATTCTTGTACTTTTTCAGAATCGTCATAAGAAAGACATATATGCCAAAAGTCTTCGTAATTGTATGCAACGGTATGAACTTCTTCCGTTTTTTGATTTATTCTTTCGTTTTTTGTTTTGATTGAAATCGTTTTCCAATCTTCTCCAAGTAAATCATTTAATCTGGCAGATATGGGACAACCTGAAACACTTGTTTTTTCTTTATAATTAATTGTTTTTCCTTTTTGTGAAAGTTTATAACCTTTTTTCTTTTCAATCCAGTGAGTAATTTCTTCAAATTTAAAACTTGAAGCCATTCTCATAAATTTCTCAGTAAATAGTTCCTTTTTTTCTTCTAATGTTAAATTACTCCAATCATCTTGAGAGGTTTTTCTATACTGTATTGTATTAATAAAACTCCAAGCTCTGAATTCTTCGAAATCTGGATGACTGACAGGGCAACGAGATTTTGATGGTTCTAAAGTGCATTTGCCAACCAAACCTTTTTGAGATTTCAGGGGATTAACAAAGAAAATAGCTTTATGTGCTTTTTTATAAAAATCGTTGTTTAAATCAAGTCCGTTTTGAAACTTGAATATCTCAATAATTTCATGTAGATATTGGGACCTTACTGCTTCATAAACACTTGCTCGAATTCGTTCGCCTTTATTTTCTAATAAAGCAAACGCTTCACCAACAGTCTTACAGTTATTATCTATAATTAGTTTTGAAAGTTCTTTTGCTTTCTTTTCTTCCGATTTTTTCAACTCAAAAGCTAGGTCAATTTCATTTTCTGTAAAATCTTCATCAAAAGCTTCTTCTTGTTCTTTTATAGTTTCACCTTTACTGCTTTTAAATCCTCTTCGTTGGGCAATGTGATATAAAGCTCTTCCAAGTTTGAATCTATCATTTTCATTAGCAAAATCGAATTGGTTATTTATCAATTCTGCTCGCAGTTGGTATGGACTAGAGTAATCGGCAACCCCATCACCATTAAAGTCAAGCCGTACCCATTGTTCAAAAGCGACTGCATGTATTGGATATTGCCGTTTTAGACCTTTTGTCTTATCATATTTACTCCACTTTTCTAAATCAATCTTTGATAATGGACAGAATTTGTAATTATCATTTTCAATCAAAACTTTTAAGGTTTCCCATATTCTGAATTTTCTGGATTGGTACAAATGTCTTACGGAGCGTTTTCTTGTTCTTTCTGCTGCATAAGATTTTGTTGTAAACCCTTTATCGTCCTTTCCAGCACCGGTTTTAAAAATAGTAGAACAATAGTATTCCAGTTGTTCTTCGATTTTAACACTATTATCTGGTTCACGAACGGTTAATCCAATTGAATTTGTTCCTAAATCTATTCCAAGTGTTTTCATGTGTTGTTTTATTAAATAGAATAATTTATATTTGTTATTGAAAGACAAATCACAATAAGGCTATAAGCCGAAGATTTTTCTCAGCCCTGCGATCACGTGGGGCTTTTTCATTTTACTAATTTACCAAAGTTTTCAACACATACAATATATCCGTTAAAAAATCCATCAACAAAGGCTTTGATTTGTTGTTAATAGGTAGTAGCTTTTGAATGGCAAATAATGGATTTTAAGTGCATTTTTTCAAAATTTATTTTTGCCGATAGTTTAAAAATGTCTAATTTGTAGGGGTAAAATTCAAAACGTTTCAATAAACCAAATAGCCATGGAACAGCACAACGCGGTTGATAATAATTCGTATCTGGTTTTTAAAATTGGTGAGGAGGAATTTGCGGCTCATGCCAGCAAAGTTCAGCGAATATTAGAGTTACAGCCCATTACTACCATACCAAAGGCTCAAAAGTACATGAAGGGAGTTATTAATTTAATGGGTAAAGTACTTCCGGTGATTGATGCCCGCCTTAAAATGGATTTACCCGAAAAGGAAGCTGATGCCAATACCTGCATCGTTGTTCTGGAAATAGAAAAAGGCGGCCGGGTTGTTGAAACAGGAATTATTGTTGATTCGGTACAAAGTGTTCTGGAAATTCAAAAACATGAAATTAGCGAACCCCCTTCAATTGGTATAGAGGTAAATACACAATTTATTTACGGTATGGTTCAGCAGGATAGTAAATTTATTATGCTGCTCGATGTGGACAATGTATTTTCCGTTGAAGAGGTTATCAAACTTAAGGAAGCTACCGAAACTCAAATAGAAGAGTTGCAAGAGGCCAAAGAAGAATAATTTCAGAGCAACGGATTCTTAAAAAAAAGGATTGAGAGATTTGCCTTTTCAAATCACTCAATTTGGGTATTAATTACCCGGAATTAATTCTGCATCAACCGCATGAAATACCGCTGTATTTTCATTTATTTCGATAGAAACAAAATGAACCTTTCCATCCATGGTTGAACAAACAACATTTCCATTATTTAGCACTAATGGGGAGGAAAATATTTTACCATCAGCGTAAAAATGAGCTAATTCCTCGCCTTTGGTAGTTAAATAATAAAGATTTTTATCAATGGAACCCACTACAATGGTAGTATCGTTGATTAATGCAGCCGTTGATACCACTTTTTTTCCGGTTTGAAATTTTCCCATTTCAGTTCCCGATTCATTTAAAAAGTAAACATATCCATCGAATGAACCAAAAACGATGGAGCCATCGGCAGCTTGCACCGGTGAGGCATGTATTTTTCCTCCGGTTTTGTATTTCCAAACCAAATTTCCCTCTGGGGTAATGCAATATAAATTATTATCGTACGAACCGAATATAATATTGCCGTTAGCTAATTGCAATGGTTTGGAGTGCATAATCCACCCTTTTGTTTTAAATTCTGAAAGTACGTTGGCATCTTCGTCAATAATATATAGTTTCCGGTGGTTTGAACCAATGGCCACATTGCCATTCGATAGGGTAGTGGGACTGCCATGTACCAATTTTTTTACCTTGAGGTATTTAAAGTGTTCGTTTTGCCTATCGTACACCACAATTTCGCCTTTATTAGTTCCAAAAACCAGTTTATTTTTTCCAACTTCAGCTACTTCGGTAAATATACTACCGCCCGGTTTTACTTTGTTTAGCAGGTTTCCCAGTTGATCGAAAAAGTAAATGTTGCCATCGTACGATCCCAACGATACGGTATTGTCTTTGAGTACTTTTGGTGTGGCATGAATCCAACCTTTGGCTTTAAATGTATTGATAAGTTTTCCCTCATCAGTAAAAAAATAAATGTTTTTATTGTGCGATCCCAATACCACATTGTCGTTGGCTGTATTAACCGGTGAGGAGTAAAAAGCACCACCGGCTAAAAAAGTAGTTGCTTTAAAACGGCTTAATGGGCCACTAAAAAACCGATTCTGACTTTGCGATAAAAATGAAACTAGGGTAAGGCTTAGGGTTACTATAAAAAACTTCATTATTGTTATTGAATTAATGAAAAATTTGAAGTTACAAAGGTACAAAAAAAACTGTAAGTTGGTAATAAGATATAATATGAATCAACAATATGATAATCAATCGGTTAAAATATCCCTTATTTTAAGTTGAATGCTTGATTTGCCTTTGTAGTTGTTTTCTTCCAGGTTATAGCAAATATCAAATGGTTTTTTATTTTTTATCATTTCAAAGTGTTGCGACTGACGAAATGCTATGGCTGAATAGGAACCACCTGTTTGAGGATCGGTTAGGTAGAGTTTGAGGTGCTCACAGTCGGTACCTACGCATTGCGCATATCCGGTATCTGCAACTTGGCGGGTAATAAAAACCGGAGTCATATTGCCGGGGCCAAAAGGTTCAAATTGTTCCAATACTTTATAAAAGCGGGGCTTAATGTCGTCAAGCACGATTTCACTATCGGCAACAATACGCTGAATCTCGCTGTCGGGTTCAATTTGTTCACAAACTACTTTTTCAAAATGCTCAATAAAGGCATCCATGTTTTCTTCTTTCAAAGTCAAACCTGCTGCGTACATGTAGCCTCCAAAATTTTCAAGCAGGTGTTGGCATTTTTCAATGGCTTGATACAAATTAAAGCCATGCACCGAGCGGGCTGAACCAGTTATTAAGCCATTCGACCGCGACAGTATGATGGTGGGTTTGTAATGAAAGTCGATAACCCGGGAGGCTACAATTCCAATGACTCCTTTATGCCATTCGGGATTGTACAAAACAGTTGACTTCCGGGTTTTATATACCGGATTTTCATCCATTATGGCTAAGGCTTGTTTGGTAATATCTGTATCGAACCATTTCCGCTCGGTGTTGTCACCGTCAATTCTGCCTGCCATAGCTTTTGCGTGTTCTTTTTCTTTGCATACCAGCAAGTCAACCGAGTACTTTCCCTGTTCCATCCGTCCGGCAGCATTAATTCGTGGAGCCACCTTAAATACCAAGTCATTTATTTTTAAGTTCCCAGGTTCGGCTCCAGCTACTTCAATAATGGCACGTAAGCCAATCCGGGGTTTTGAATTCAGGCGTTTGAGACCGTAATAAGCCATAATGCGGTTTTCGTCCACAATTTTTACAATATCGGCAGCAATACTCACCACAACAAGGTCGAGGTAATGTTCAATTTTATAAAAAGGAATGTCATTGGTTAACGAATAGGCTTGTATAAATTTGAACCCCACGCCACAAGCCGACAATTCCTTGAATGGGTACTCACAATCGGGCCTTTTGGGATCAAGTATGGCAATAGCCGCAGGAAGTTGTTCACCGGGTTCATGGTGATCGCAAATTATAAAATCAATTCCTTTTTCGTTGGCGTAATCAACTTTCTGGATGGCTTTAATTCCACAATCGAGGGCAATAATAAGAGTGCATCCCAGTTCTTTGGCCACATCAATTCCCTTGAACGATATTCCATACCCTTCACCGTATCTATCGGGGATGTAATAATGAAGATTACGGATTTTATTTCTCAAAAATGAATAAACCATAGCTACTGAAGTGTTTCCATCCACATCGTAATCGCCATAAATCATTATTGTTTCCTGATTCTTAACAGCCATCTCAAGGCGGCTAACTGCCAAGGCCATATCTTTCATCAGAAATGGGTCGTACAATTGATTCAAGTCGGGGCGAAAAAAAAGTTTAGCACCATCGAAGTTTGAAATACCCCGCTGTATAAGAAGGTTAGCAATGGGTTTGCTAACATTAATTGATTGGGCAAGTTCTTCAATTTGTTCATGGGAAGCCGAAGGCTTTATAGTCCATTGTTTTTGCATGATGGTATATTTTATGCTGCCTTTTGGGCAGTCGTTCCGTTTTCAACTGTTGTGTGAAGCTTTTATGTACTGTCTTACCAGTACTTCTTTCCTCAGTTTTCAATACTCTGAATCTATTTCTTCAAATTATAGCACAAATCCGGTAAGGGTTTACTGCTTATTTGAAGATTTTTTCCAATGGAGCGAATTTAACAATTCTTATGCTAAGAATGATGGATTACTTATCAAGAAATTGGAGATATATATGGTTTTGTTAGTCAACTAACTCCATGCCAAATACTTTGGAAATATTTTTTTTTGCTTTTTCTTTAATCTCATCAAAAGGGATAGTATGCCCCAGTTCTTTTTCCATTGAGGTTACTCCTTTATCGGTAAAACCGCAGGGATTAATGTAAGTAAAGTAGTTGAGGTTGGTATTAACATTTAGAGCGAAACCATGCATGGTTACAAACCTACTGGCTTTTACTCCAATAGCACATATTTTGCGGGTTTTGTGAGGAACATCCGTATCGAGCCAGACACCGGTCGCCCCTTTATAATGATTCCCTTGAATTCCATATTCAGCAAGGGTAAGAATTATAGCCTCCTCCAGTTTAAAAATGTAGTCTTTTAAGGCTACACCAAATTGTTCCAGATCGAGAATTGGGTAACCAACCAATTGACCGGGACCATGGTACGTAATATCGCCACCCCGGTTGGTTTGAAAGTAAGTGGCATTAATTTGTTTTAGAAAATCCTGATTGATTAAAAAGTTTTCTTCCTCGCCACTTTTTCCCAACGTGAATACATGCGGATGCTCGCAAAACAACAGGTAATTGGGTTGGGGGGTTTTATTCAGTTTACCTTGCATTACCTTATTAAAACGTTCTTCCTGATAATCCCATGCTTGTTTGTATTCAATGGTACCCAAATCTTGAAATACTACTTTTTTCATTTTAATTTTCTTAACACTTTAAATTTCAAAGGATTGAAAATGCAATCAATAGATTTTATGCATTTACATGCCGGTCGGCTTTATACGATGAACGCACCAACGGACTGCTTTCAACGAATGTAAATCCTTTTTCCAGTCCAATTTTTTCATAGTTGGCAAAAACATCGGGATGAATGTATTCCACCACCGGATGATGTTGTCGGGTGGGTTGCAAATATTGTCCAATTGTTAATACCTTGCAGTGGATAGCTCTTAAATCATCCATGGTTTGCACTATTTCCGATTCAGGTTCACCCAGCCCAAGCATAATTCCCGATTTAGATACCAATCCTGATTTGGCAATTTGTTCAATCACCGATAAGCTGGTAGCATACTTTGCCCGGCTGCGTACCTGTGGTGTTAAGCGTTTCACGGTTTCTAAGTTGTGCGATATTACTTCAGGTTTGGCATCAATAATCTGCTGAATAAGTTCTTTACGGTTGTCGAAATCGGGAATTAGTACTTCAATTGTTATTCCGGGGTTTATTCGTTTTATTTCAAAAATGGTTTCTACCCAAACGGAGGCGCCTCCATCGGGTAAATCGTCCCGGTCAACGGATGTAATTACACAATGTTTAAGCCCCAATTCTTTTATGCTGGCTGCTACTTTATTAGGTTCATCTTGATCAACGGGTAGCGGTTTGCCAGTATTTACGTTACAGAATTTGCAGGAACGGGTGCAGATATCGCCCAATATCATAAAAGTTGCCGTTCCGCGGCTCCAGCAATCGCCTGCATTGGGGCAATTTCCACTTTCACAAATGGTATGCAATCGGTTACTTACTATCAATCCGTTGATAGTTTTGTGAACTTGGGCTTTGGGGATTTTTATTTTAAGCCATTCCGGCTTGCGCAGTATAAGGTTTTTGCCAGTAGATTCCATGAATTTTATCCAATACTATTTGGGGAGCAAAGGTAGCAAAAACTGTTGCGGTGTATTCAAAAGCTGGTATAAAAGGAAATGTTTTGAGACAGTTAACGAGTGACTCTGTAATATTTATAAGCATGGATGGATGCAAAGGTAATCAAACCCGTTATTGAGGCGGTGATTAAAGCAATAGGTAAACTACCAATTACATAAAACCAAAAATAGGAGCGTAAAAGTTCGAAGTTAATTTCATTCATAGGCGGAAAACCAAAATCGTTTCCGGTTACCAGAAATCCAATTTTCAGGCAGAAAAAAGCAATAATCGGAAATAAAGGCGTAAAATGAATGTTGGTAGCCAATAAAACCAGTGGTTTGTTGAGTTTCAATAAATGGGCTAAGGCAATTCCTAATAGTAACATTATGCCCCAAATTGGCAAAATACCTATAAAAACCCCCAGCGATATGGCCGAGGCTGCTTTTAATGGATTTTCGTTGTTCTTAGTGAACAATCTTTTGAGGGTGGTAGTTTTGAATAGAAATTGAATTCGTCGCCATTGTTTTTTCATAATAATCCTAAAAAGGTTAGGTGAAACTGATGATAGGTTAAACGGAAGTTTTTCTAATAAGTTCTATTTACCGAACTATTATGGCTTATACAAAAAACAGATTTATATCAGGTATTGAATTGATGTACTATTACAAAACTCTTGGAATAGTAACGGTAAACAACACCCCATTATCAGAATTTTGAGCAGCAATAGTACCCTGTTGTTCTTTAACCAAATTATAAACCAAAGTGAGACCAAGTCCTGTTCCTTTATTGGCATCTTTGGTAGTAAAAAATGGATCGAATAGTTTTGGAAGGTTTTCATCACTAATTTGGTTTCCTGAATTCCAGAGCTTTATTTCAATAAATTCATTGTTATTGATAGTTATAACAGAAGTACTTATTTTTAATATTTTAGGGGTATGTATTACTTTTAATTCATCCAAAGCATTGATAAGCATTTGAAACATAATAGCATGAATTTTATCGGGAAAACACTGACATTCCCCAATTTCAGCATATTCTTCCACCACTTGGGTCTCCAGATCGATTCTATGATTCAAAAAAACCAGGGTGCTTTTAATTACCTGATTAATATCGGTTGGCTGCGGTTTGGTATTTCCCTGATCAACAAAAGTGCTCAATTGCCTGACAATATTTACAGCCCTGTCAATCCCTTCATTCATCATCTGTAATGGGAACGCTGTTTTCTCTTGTAATTGGGCATCTTCTTCCTGAGCCTCCTGCAATATGGAAATTCCCCCATTAATAAAATTCAATGGGTTAATGAGTTCGTGGGCAACACCTCTTGCCAAAATACCGATGGAGGCCATTTTTTCTGATTGAATCAAATGGTTTTGAGCTAGTTTAAGTTGTGAAATGGTGCTTTCCAGATACTTATTTTTTTCATGCAACTCTTCTTGGTTCATCGATAACTCTTCATTTAGGGTAGTCAACTCTTCTTTATGCGCCCTAAGCTCAATATTGAGCACATTGAGTGCATCAATCGATTTGTTTTTTAAACGGTTTGAATTAATAATTCCTGCAATAATAATTACGGAGAAAAGAAATACCATTGCCAGAATACCCAACCAAAGCTTGTTTTGCTTGTTTTGTAAGAAGTACAATTCATTATTAGCTTTCAATATTTTTATTTCGTTTTCTTTCTTACTTACTTCATACATGGCCTGGAAATTGGCTGTTTTGTTGGTAATTTCGTTATTATAAATGCTATCCTTCAATTCAATTAATCGAAGATTTGTTTGAATGGCGCTTTTGTAATCGTGGATAGCTGTGTCGTATTGAAATTTTATTTCAAGATAGGAACGGATAGCAAACAAACTTCCGCTTTGAGTGGCATGATTTTTAGCTGTTTCTATATTTTTCTTGGCCTTTTCGTATTGTTTTAAAGTTAAATTGTATTTGGCATCGTTATCATAAAGCATGCATTTTATATGTGTAGGTAAGTAATTTTCGCAGGTATGTGCTTCCTTTAGTATCAGTTCGTTTTCCTTTTTATTGGATCTAACTCTAAATGAATTGGCTTTATTAACGAGTATCAAACCTATAAAACTGGAATCATTCATTGATTTTGCAAAAGCCAATGATTTATTGTAATAGTATTCTGCAGAATCATGCATTGATAGGTTTTCATAGGCTAGACCAAGATTCAGATTTAATCCGGTGATCATTTTTTGGTCATTTACCGCCATCGATTGGGTTAAAGCATCGCTGTAAAATTTTATTGCCGCAGGGTAGTCAGCTTGGAACCAATAAATATTCCCAATATTATTCAATACTTGTCCCAAATGAAGGGTGTCATTTGTTTTTTCTACAATTTCCTTACATACGGTATATTTTTCGAGTGCCAAATAGAAATAACTCAAATTCGATAATGCAGTACCCCATCTTAAATAGCCAATCGCCATACGGGCGCTGTCATTTAATAATTCAGCAATGGTTAACCCCTTTTGAGAAAATCCAATGGCTTTTTGGTTATCCGATTTTTGATACTTCTCAGCAAGCTGAAAATATAAATCAACTTGATTAATATCCTGCTTCGTGGTATCAACCAAATTTAGCAAATTTTCAATTGTTGATTGTGATTTTGAGTTAAAGGTAAAAAGCAGGAATATGACAATTACGATGCATCGGTTCATGGGAATTGGCAATAAGAATTTAATTTAAAGTCAGAAACAATTGTAACCAAATTAAGTTTTGTACTTGGTATTCAATTAATTTTTATAAGTAAAGATTGAACTTATAGGAATGGCTTTGTGAGTGAAATTGGTTGAATATGATTTCTGTCTGCACCGTAACAAATTACCTATCGTTTATCTTGCATTTGCCGCAAATGAATAAATCAGCAAAGTAATTTTTCAATTAATTGCTTTCCACAAATCAATATTTAAATCGGGTTAAATAGAGCATTACAAGTTTGGAACGATTGGAAAAGTGACAGTAAAGAGTACTCCATCTTCCTTGTTTTTCACAGAAATGGTTCCATTCAGTTCATTTACCATATTATAGGCAATGGTGAGTCCCAATCCCTTCCCTTTATCCGGATCTTTGGTAGTAAAAAAAGGATCAAATATCTTAGATAATGATGCCTCATCTATTGGGTTTCCTGAATTGAATACACTCATTTCAAACGTTGATTTCTGGTTATTTTTCCGTTGAAGAGTAGTTACTTTAATTATTTTATCTGCTTTTATTTTTTTTGTTGCATCAATAGCATTGGTGAGCAATTGAAACATAATGGCATGTATTTTATCAGGATAACAATAGATATCCTCCATCTCCTCATATTCTTCAATTAATTTAGTCTCAAGGTCAATTTTATAATTGATAAAAACCAACGTGCTTTTAATAATTTGATTCACATTGGTAAGTTGAGGTTTGGTATTGCCTTGATCTACAAAAGTGCTTAGCTGCCTAACAATACTTACAGCCCGGTCAATTCCTTCGTGAATCATTTTCATCGAAATATCGGTTTTTTCATTGAAGGTTGCTTCTTCGTTATGGGCGTCCTCCAAAATAGAAATTCCGCCATTAATGAAATTCAATGGGTTGATGAGTTCGTGGGCAACTCCGCGCGCTAGAATGCCAATGGAGGCCATTTTTTCTGATTGAATGAGTTGGTTCTGTGCTGCTTTAAGTTGTGAAATGGTGCTTTCCAGATACTTGTTTTTTTCATACAATTCTTCCTGATTCATCGATAGTTCTTCATTCAAAGCGGTCATTTCTTCTTTATGGGCTCTAAGTTCAACATTAAGAGTATTTAACGTAATAATTGATTTATTCTTTAACCTTATTGAATAAATAATTCCTACAATTACCAACATGGCAAAGAGAAAAACCAATCCCAAAATGCCAATCCAAAGTCTGTTTTGTTGGGTTTTTAAATAATAAACTTCGTTTTCCGATTTGAGTATTTTAATTTCGGCTTCACGTTGGCTTAAATCAAACCGGGTTTGAAAGCTTGTAATTTTATCATGATAATCACTGGCTGAAAGGCTATCCTTCATTTCCATCAGGTTTTTCAGGGTATTATATGACGATTTGTAATTTTGGGTTATGGAATCGTATTGTAACTGTATTTCCAGATATTGTTTAGTGGCAAATAATGATTTGCTCTTAGTTGCATACTCTTTTGAAATGGATAAATAATCCGGCACTTTGTTAAGCTGATTCCTTTTAATGGACAATAGAGCCAAATCGCTATAAAGCAGCGAATTCATATTTGACGAAGCTTTCTTCTCAAATTTAAATGCTTTTTTAAAATAGGAATCTGCTTTATCCAGAAGTTCCTGTTTTAGCAAACAACCCCCTTTATGAATTAAAATATGGCTTATCATAGTTGAATCCTTAGTTTGATAGGCTAAAACTAAAGCAGTATCCATATAAAAGAATCCGGAATCTACTTGGTTGAGGTTACTATATAATAAACCAATATTAAAAAGCAATCCCGATTTGTATAAGTTGTCATGGGTATTTTTTGATAATGTCAATGCTTCTTTATAATGCAACAATG
This sequence comes from Salinivirgaceae bacterium, assembly GCA_041664345.1. Taxonomy (GTDB): domain Bacteria; phylum Bacteroidota; class Bacteroidia; order Bacteroidales; family SZUA-534; genus GWE2-40-63. The sequence continues at coordinate 11,254 of JBAYKX010000069.1, read as the reverse complement.
CGGAATTATAATCTTTTAAAAACCAATGAACGCTTCCCATATTTTTGAATAAATTGGCCATTAGCAGGGTATCACGGGTTTTTGTTACAATAATATGGCATTCGGTATATTTATTCATGGCAGCGCTATACAAACCCATTATTGACAAGGATTTTCCCGCCAATATGAGACCTTGTGCCATCCGGTTGCTATCTTTTATTGCTGCTGAAAGTGTTAGTCCTTTTTCAGAATAAAAAATAGATTGTTTGTTATCCGATTTTTGTAATTGTTCCGCAATCTGGTAATACAAATCAATAGTATGTACATCGGTTTTATTGGTATCCACCAATTGCAACAAACTATCAAGGGTTGATTGCCCAAACAATGTGAATGTATTAAATATTACAATGGATAGAATGGATATACGATTCATGCTTATGGTTCTTCAATAGATGCATAAAGATAACCATTTTTAATTCCTGTCATGAATAGAATACATAATTTATTGATTCGAATCCTACAATTGAATCATGAATTACTTTCCCTGAAAATTATATCTTTGCAAAAATTTTATTCAAAAATATATATACGCGTAATTATCATTATATATGAGCACAATAGACTTGAGTGAACAGGAAATTATTCGTCGGAATTCATTAACCGATTTACGAAATATGGGTATTGAACCCTATCCCCAAGCCGGATATGAGGTTAACGCTACATCGCACGATATCCGCGAAGTATTTGACCCCGAAAAAGGAAACTTTCAACAAGTTAACATGGCTGGTCGGGTGATGAGCCGTAGAATTATGGGAAAAGCCTCGTTTGCTGAACTGATGGATGAGAAAGGAAGAATTCAGCTCTATTTTAACCGCGACGAAATATGTCCTGGTGAAGATAAAACACTATATAATGAAGTGTTTAAAAAACACCTTGACATTGGCGATTTTATTGGCGTTAAAGGATATGCATTCGTTACTCAAACCGGTGAAAAAAGTGTGCATATTAAAGAATTCACCCTGTTAAGCAAATCGTTGCGTGTATTACCTGTTGTAAAAGAAAAAGATGGGGTTTTGTACGATGCATTTACCGATCCGGAACAACGGTACCGCCAACGCTATGTTGATTTGGTGGTAAATCCGCAAGTGAAAGAGGTATTCATTAAACGGGCAAAAATTATCAATACCATGCGCCAGATGTTCAACGAACAAGGTTATTTGGAGGTTGAAACCCCCATATTGCAAGCTATTCCAGGTGGTGCTGCTGCCCGTCCGTTTATTACCCATCACAACGCCTTAAATATGCCGCTTTATCTGCGTGTTGCCAACGAATTGTATCTGAAACGCCTTATTGTTGGCGGGTTCGATGGAGTGTATGAGTTTGCCAAAGATTTCCGTAACGAAGGAATGGACCGTACCCACAATCCGGAATTTACCGTAATGGAAATTTACGTGGCTTACAAAGACTATTTTTGGATGATGGAATTCACCGAACAAATGTTGGAGCGCGTGGCTATGGCTTTACACGGACATACTAAAGTTAAAATTGGCAACCACGAGATTGATTTTAAAGCACCTTACCGTCGGCTTACCATGACCGATGCCATTAAAGAGCATACAGGCATCGATATTACCGGAATGACCGAAGACCAACTGCGGAAAACTTGCAAAGACTTGCATGTGGAAGTGGCTGCTACTTTTGGTAAAGGTAAAATGATTGACGAATTGTTTGGTTCAAAATGTGAACATCACATGATTCAACCTACCTTTATTACTGATTATCCCATTGAAATGTCGCCACTTTGCAAAAGGCACCGGAGCAATCCGGAACTTACCGAACGTTTCGAGCTGATGGTGAACGGCAAGGAACTTTGCAATGCTTATACCGAATTGAACGATCCCATTGACCAGTTGGGAAGGTTTCAGGATCAAATGAAGCTTTCGGAAAAAGGCGACGATGAGGCTATGTTTATTGATCTTGATTTTGTGCGTGCTCTGGAATATGGTATGCCGCCAACATCAGGAATGGGAATTGGCATCGACCGGTTGACCATGTTCATGACTGGACAGGAAAGTATACAAGATGTATTGTTCTTCCCTCAAATGAGGCCTGAGAAGAAAGCCAAAGTGGATGGGCCTGAAGATTTTATTAAGATTGGAATTCCCGAGGTTTGGGCCGAACAGGTAATCAAAGCAGGTTATACTTCGGTAGCTAAATTAAAGGAGGAAAAAGCTACTCAAATTCATCAGAATTTGAATGGTTTCCGCAAAAAAAATAAATTAGAAATTCCTGCGCTGCAGCTAAATGAGGTGGAAAAATGGATGGAATAAACCCCAATAAAAACTTGAATTATGACAACACAACCATTAACCAGCAAACAATACCTGCTAACTTCCCGAATAATTCATGGAGCATTGGTTTCCGGAATTGTACTGTTCAATTTAGTTATTGGATACTTAATTTCGCAGCAAACACTAGGTACTGGATATAACAAACAACACGAAATATTTTACCTAATAGTTGGATTGATGGCCTTAGGTTCAATTTTTGGTGGTAGGTTTATTTTTTCCAAAGAACTTGAGAAAGCCAAGACACAACCAACCTTTAGTAAAAAATTAGCAGGTTATCAAACGGCTAATATTATCCGATATGCGCTCATTGAAGGAGCAGCATTGTTTTCAACCGTAGCAACTCTGCTAACGCTATCGGTTTGGTTTTTTGTTGTCACTGCATTATTGGTTGTTATATTTGCATCCTTTTTTCCAACAATTGAAAAGACCATCAAAGATCTTGATTTGAATTATACCGATCAAACGCAACTCAAAAACCCAGATGCTGAAATAAATGATTAAATGGTTGGAAAAGGTAAAGGTTGTATGAAGTTTTTCCCTGTAGGCATAATTTTATTTTTCTGTTTATTGATAATTTCACCCCGAAGCTATTCCCAAGACGATCCTTACGAAATAGATAGCTTCCCTTTTATTGATTATAATGCTAACCAGATTACCATTTTCGGCGGTCAGGAATCCTACCAAACATTGTTTGAAAAGCTAACGCAGATAGGACTTAAAGGTGAAGGAAAAGTGAGCATTGTTCACATGGGCGATTCTCATTTACAAGCCGATTATTTCTCCGGGCATTTCCGGAAACACCTACAAACCTTCTTTTTGGGGGCTATGGGCGGACGGGGTTTTATTTTTCCGTACAAAGTGGCCGGAACCAATAACCCGTTAAACTACACGGTTTCGTCGAAAGGGAAATGGGAGAGTTGCAAAAGCATTGAACGAAAAAAGAATTGCACCTTAGGATTATCGGGAATTGCCGTGATGACCTCAGATTCAAACGCTTCTATAACCATTTCAATAACCGATCCTCTGTTGGAAGGTTACGATTTTGATCGATTGATGATTTTTCACGCATTTGGCAGCGATCAATTTCAACCTTCGGTAAGTACTTCCACGAAAGTTACCAACATTCAGCCTTTTCCCGATAAAGGATATACGTTGTTTGAATTCAGCGAAAACCTACAAAAGGTAACGTTGAAATTAAATAAAAAGAACTTTTCGCAAACTGGATTTACCCTATATGGGATGAATTTCGATAGCAACGATTCGGGCATCATCTATCATACCATTGGTGTAAATGGCGCCCAAATTGAATCGTATCTTTCGTGCGATTTTTTCGTTCCTCACTTGGCTGCACTGAATCCCGATTGGGTAATTGTTTCACTGGGAACTAACGATTCATATACTTATACATTCGATAGCTTGGCTTTTACCCAAAAAGTGGACGATTTGATAGGATTGATTAAACGGGCTGCTCCAAAATCCGCTATATTATTTGCCACTCCCGGCGACCATCGGTTGAAGAAAAGTAAAACGAATCCAAATACAGAGTTGGTAGCTCAAATCATAAAGCAAAAAGCTAAAGAACACCAGCTTAGTTATTGGGATTTTTATCAGGTGATGGGAGGCAAAGGTTCGGTAAATGCATGGCATCACGAAGCCATGGCAAATTACGATTACCTGCATCTGACGCAAAAAGGGTATGAGTTTCAATCCAAACTTTTGTTTACTGCATTCTTAAAATCGTACGACGAATTCCTAGCAAAAGAGGTTTTGAAATAATTTTTCAATATTCACCACAGTTTGATATATTTAAAAAATTTTTAATTCGATTATTTTTTGATAGACTGGCTATTATATAATCCGCAAAAACCCTTACTATTCACCCGTCCGGCATTTTGGATTTATTTTATGCTGGTGTTTGCTGTATTTAGCCTAATTTATAAAAACACCTTCTGGCGCAACACCTGGTTGTTTGTGGTTAGCGTGTTCTTTTATTACAAATCGAGTGGGTTGTTTTTTTCATTGATCATTGCTTCACTTATAGTTAATTTTCTGATAGGAAACCGAATACACAAGGCCAATAAACCCTGGCAGAAAAAGAGCTGGGTAGCTGTTTCGATAGTTTACAATCTGGGTTGGTTGTTTTATTTTAAATACACCTATTTCTTTTCGGGGTTAATGAACCAATGGCTGGGTACCCATTTTGAAGTGCACGACTGGCTCCTTTCAGGAATAAATAGTATTTGGGGCAGCCATTTTGATGCGGCCATGATTATTCTTCCGGTGGGAATTTCGTTCTATACATTTCAGATTATCAGCTACATCCTCGATTTGTACCGAAGGGAGGTAGAACCGATAAAAAATATTTTGGATTTCGGTTTTTACATCACCTTTTTTCCACAGTTAGTGGCGGGTCCTATTGTGAGGGCATCATCGTTTGTACCACAGATGTATCAAGCATTCCGGTTGCATAAAGATGAAGCGGCCCAAGGCCTTTTTCTGATTTTGAATGGATTGGTTAAAAAAATTGTGATTGCCGATTACATCTCCATCAACTTTGTCGATCGGGTGTTCGACAACCCCCTAAGTTATTCTGGGTTCGAAAACCTGATGGCGGTATATGGGTATTCCATTCAGATTTATTGCGATTTTTCGGGTTATACCGATATTGCCATTGGGCTGGCCTTATGGATGGGTTTCCGGTTGCACATTAATTTTAATTCGCCCTATATTGCCACTAACATTACCGAGTTTTGGCACCGATGGCATATTTCATTGTCCACATGGCTCAAAGATTACCTTTACATTCCCTTAGGTGGTAACAGGAAAGGGAAAATCAGAACCTATATTAACCTTTTCCTGACTATGTTAATTGGTGGGTTGTGGCATGGAGCAAATCTGCGGTTCATTATTTGGGGAGGACTTCACGGCCTCTATTTAGCCGCGCATAAACTCTGGTTAACCTTCTTCCCCAAACAAAACAGCAAGCTCAGGGTGTTGCGTATCTTCATCACGTTTAATCTGGTTACCTTCACCTGGATGGCTTTCCGTGCACGCAGCATGGAGTCGGTGCGGCAAATGTTCAACCAAATATTCTATAATTTTAAAGGGGCTTTTGCCTGGGAAATAGTTACCGCCTACCGGTTGGTTTTTATTCTAATTCTTACTGCATTTTTAATTCATTGGTTGCCGGTAAAATGGAAGGACTGGTACCGGGGAAAGTTTGTATTAATGCCTCTTAACTTGAAAATAGTGCTAACAATTGTCACAGTTTTTGTTATCACACAGTTTACTACCGCCGGGCTACAGCCGTTTATTTATTTTCAGTTTTAGGATTTTTATATTGTTAACGTTTCCAAGCTTTTAATTTCAACTTTATGGCATTGAATTACCAATTGACGTAACATCGTTATATTGTCTTGATATTATGGGTTTTCGCCCTCTTCAGCTGTGACGGATTCTCCTCCAAGGGAAAACTTTCTCCGATTTAGCGGGCAAGGCTTCCCCTTGGGGAAGTGCCGATAGGCGAAGGGGGAATCATGTTAGATTGATATTGGTGTAAACTAAAAGCACCCATAATTAGTCACCTAACATTTTGTATCTTTACGCGCTTTAAAAACAATTAAATGAGGATTTTTCTAATTGTGTTTTTAATCTTAATTAGTTCATTAGTGCAGTCGCAAACGCGCATTGATACTATATTTAGTAATCTTAAAAGCGGGGGTATTTTTGTGCGGTTAAAAACCAATGAAAATACCTTAAAAGCGCTTAAAGGGAAGAATGATCAACTGGCTGAAAAGATTATCCGCGAGAGGAATAAAGAGAATCAGGAAATTATAGAGGCATTCAAAGTATTCACTTATTGCCCCATCTACTTTTTCTATTCTTCCAATTCAAAAAAAGTAATTAATCGAGAATTTGAAAATGTATTGCTCGATTTTAATCTGAATCCAATTCCAGATACGCTTAAGCTAAATGAAAACTACTTAATTGCCACCTTTGATTATACTAGCAAAGATACCAGTTCCTATTTTGTAGGTTCCGAATACCGATACGTTTCCACTGAAATTGATGGACAATACAAAGGAGAAAGAAAAAGAGTGGATGTGTATGGAAGTCCCAGTGCATTTGACTCCGGAGTGAGTGGTTTGGTTTTCTTGTCGCCGGAGTTAGTTCCGATTAAACATGTAAATGATATACCTGTGAATATAATAAATTACATAACTGGAGAAGATAAACCGACTTGCATTGATTTCACGATTTTAGGCAGTGGAGGATTATATATTTCAGCGTATCCCAGTTATGTTAGGACTTTTGAAGGGTTACCATTTGAAAGAACAAAACAAAAAACTATTGAAAAACTTCAATATAAAATGGAAATGATAGGTAAGAAATACTACAAGTATTATTCATATCCGTCTTTGAATATGAATCCTCATGTAGGTTACCCAATAAAATAAAAATTTTAAAACACCAATTGTTTATTCAATAGGAAGTATTGAAGATAAATTAAATGAGCATTAATTATTATAATGGTTCAGCAAAAATGCCGAAATCTTTGCGCGCTAAAAATCATATTTCGGAGAGTAACTCAATGAGGCTTACCAACCGGTAATACCTGATTTACCGAAGTTCCGGTTTGTAAATATTCCCGGATATTTGATAAGGTGGTTTCGGCAATATTCTGGATGGCTTCTTTGGTAAAAAATGCTTGATGGGCGGTAATCAAAACATTGGGAAATGTTTGCAGCCGTACAAAAGTATCATCCTGAATCACTTTTTCCGAAAGATCTTCAAAAAACAGGGCTTCTTCCTCTTCATACACATCAAGAGCTAAATATCCTACTTTGCCTTTTTTTAGTCCTTCAATCACTGCATTGGAGTCAATCAGCGGGCCACGGCTCGTATTAACAATCATTACTCCGGTTTTCATGGTGGCAATGGCATATTCGTTAATCATGTGGTAGGTTTCATGTGTTAACGGACAATGCAACGAAATTATATCACTGCGCTTATATAGTTCTGGCAGTTCAACATATTCAACGCCAAACTCTTTAAGGGCTTCGTTTGGAAACTTATCGTAAGCTAAAATCCGGGTATCAAATCCATGCATCAAACGACAAAAAACCTGACCAATTTTACCGGTTCCAATAACTCCAATGGTTTTTTGGTGTAAATCAAATCCCATTAGTCCATCGAGGGCAAAATTACCGTCACGCACCCGGTGGTAGGCTTTGTGAAGTTTCCGGTTTAGTGCCAGAATAAGACCTAACGTATGCTCTGCCACGGCATACGGCGAATAGGCAGGAACGCGCACAATACCTATATTCAACTCAGCTGCTTTATCAATATCAACATTATTAAAACCGGCACAACGGAGGGCTATCAGCTTTACTCCTTGATTCTTAAGTATTTCGAGCGTTTTTGCATCTACCTTATCGTTTACAAAAACACAAACCACATCAAAACCCGCTGCTAAAGGGGCAGTCTTTTTGTCGAGCCTTGCTTCAAAATAGGTTATTTCAAAAGGCTGAATTTTGTTTACTTCGTCGAATATCTGAATTACCCAGTTTTTAGTGCTGAAAACCGCAACAGTGGGAGTTATGTTTTGAATAGGTACATCGGTCATAGTTAGTTATTTAATGAGTGGAACACCTTGATAGATTTAATGTTCAAAGAAAAAACCATTGTCGGGGACATTTGTGAAATTGCAGAATAAAAAATATCTATGTGAGGCTTTCTCCTCATTATCTGATTTTTTTCTTAGGGTAAAAATCCCCATCTTTAATCAAAATTTTAAAACGAGAATTATGAGCTTATTTGAAACCATTAACAACGACATAAAGGCTGCCATGTTAGCCCGCGAGAAAGAAAAACTGGAAGCATTGCGTGCCGTAAAAGCCGCATTTTTGTTGGCTAAAAGTGAAAAAGGAGCTGCTGATGAACTATCATCGGACACTGAAATAAAAATTGTTCAGAAGTTGGTTAAACAACGCAAAGAAGCGGCGGATATTTATAAAGCCAACAGCAGGATGGAATTGCACGATAAGGAGATGATGGAAGCGGCATTCCTTGAAATATATTTACCTCAACAACTTACTGAGGAAGATATTGTGGCTCAACTTAAAACCATAATTGCTCAGGTAGGTGCCACCGGACCACAAGACATGGGAAAAGTGATGGGTTTGGCAACCAAACATTTTGCTGGAAAAGCTGAAGGAAAACTGGTTTCGCAGAAGGTGAAGGAAGTGTTGGCTTCCTTATAGTTTAATTTAAAACATCTGTAAAATAAGATTATGGAACCCTTAACCATAACAACCCCAGCGCTATTATTCTCAGCCGTTTCGCTTATTTTATTAGCTTACACCAACCGATTTTTGGCCTACGCCCAAATTGTTCGCAACCTGTATGCTGAATATAAAAAAGGCAATAACGACGTATTGCTCGACCAGATTAAAAACCTGCGTACCCGCTTGTATCTTACCAGGGCCATGCAAATATTTGGAGTATTGAGTCTTTTTTTTAGCGTTGTTTCCATGTTTTTTATTTACATAAACCAACCATTTTTTGGAACTAGTTTTTTCTCTTTGGGTATGCTCGGGTTAATTATTTCATTGGGTCTGTCGGTTTGGGAAATTCAAATTTCAGTAAAAGCACTCGAGTTGCATTTAAAAGATATGGAAGAGTAACCGCTAAAAGGGAATTATGACTGAAACCTCACTAATTGGCTATATTGCCGCCTTAATAACTACGGCATCTTTTCTGCCACAAACCATTAAAACCATCCGAACAAAGAATACCCAAGGGCTTTCGCTTTTTATGTATATCATTTTATCGTCGGGGGTTTTTCTCTGGTTGGTTTATGGATGTCTGATTGGCGATATGCCCCTTATTGCTGCCAATGCGGTTACATTGGTTTTTGCTTTGATTATTTTAGGTTATAAAATAAGGTATAAATAAGCATGGAAACCCTCTACACATTTGGTTTATTGGCCATCACCTCTTTTTTTACGTTGATTAATCCATTGGGTACCATGCCTATTTACATGTCGATGACCCAAACTTTGGATTCCAAAGCAAGAAAAAGAATTGCCCGGAAGTCGGTTTTAGTGGCATTTGCTACCATTTTGGCATTTGCTTTTTCCGGTCAATTGCTTTTTCAATTTTTTGGGATTTCTATAAACAGTCTAAGGATTGTAGGAGGTGTCATCTTCTTTTTAATGGGACAGGATATGCTTCAAGCCCGGTTAGGGCATTTTAAACACGATAACAAAGATGCTACCATCAACGCTTATATCAACGATATTTCCATCACTCCTTTGGCTATTCCCATGATTTGTGGTCCGGGAGCCATAACAAATGCCATTATTCTGATGGAAGATGCCAACACTTTTGCTCATAAAGTGGTACTTATTCTTTCCATTGCTCTAATAATGGCTTTGACCTACATCATTTTAATTAGTTCCTCCAAAATATCTCAAAAATTAGGCGATACTGGCAACAAAGTACTCATGCGGCTCATGGGATTAATTGTAATGGTAATTGCCGTTGAATTCTTTTTCAGTGGATTGAAGCCCATTGTGGCGGAGATGATCAAATCAGTGAGACTTTAATCCCGAACACTCGGGATTATTTAGTCGAACTGATCCCGAGCGAAGTCGAGGGATCTCTGGGTTATATTCCCCGAAGCTTTGCTTCGAAAGGAAAAATGCTTTCAATCAATACCTCGGCAGCTCGGCTGCGAGATAGTTTATTAAATTTTTTCCATACAATACAAAGCACCTTCAATTTAATTAGGTAATAATCCAATTTGCCGGTTAGTTAGGTTTTATTGGCCTGCAACCTTAGACCTGCCCGCGTTCCTAAAATGGTAACAATTCTTTAATACAAAGATGAATTGAAATGCTGATCTTATCACTAATTTTGGTTTACAATTCAACCTAAAATGGACAAGACATTAAAGATAGTGAAGCGGTTTTATAGAGATCAATTCGATCAATATTTTCACTATTTGGAAAAGATTGATAAAAATATAAACGATGGAATAAATAAAGTTCATCTGCATAAGTTGCGGTTAACTATAAAGAACATCAAGGCTGTTCATCAGTTTTTTGTAATGGTTGATATGGATGAATCGGTAATCGAAAAATTGGAAAAAAAACTCAATAAAATAAATAAGCCATTAGGTAAAATACGTGAAAGTCAACTAAATAAAGCCTTTGCACAAAAAAATCTACTTAATTTTAATGTGCAAAAAGCGTATCTGGCTTATTTGAAAACCAAAATGGTGAATGATCTTAAGAAGCTCAAAAAAAATATTCCATTTAGAGCCGACAGTTCCAATTCATCATTGATTACTCAAATTAAAAAGGAACTCCATCATCAGGATGAAAAAGTGATATCAGTGCAACTCAATAGCTTTTTGCTAAAAAAAGTTGAATCAATTGATAGTTTGTTGACTGGTATTGCTAATGAGCAACAAATTCATCAGATTAGGAAAACCTTAAAGTTGATTAAGTTTCGGCTATCATTGGTTAAATATCATGGTATTGATGAAATCAAAAAATTTCAAAAGGATTTAATAAAGGTAGAACAGATAATTGGAAGTTGGCATGATTCCATTGTATTCCGTGATTCATTGGTTGAATTTGTCAAAGAAAATCAGGAATTTGAATCTTTGGTGCGAATTAATCTTGAACTAATTGAAGCTGATAGTTTGATGTTCCAAAATGAATTGCCTGATTTGATAAAACCAGTACTTTTAGAACTGCACAAGGGATTTGAAAAAAAAGAGCCGGTTTAAACGAGGGCACTGAAAAAGTCCCTTTAGAAATCTAGAGAGAAAAAAACGCTTAAAATTGGCAATTTAACGGGCTGAGAAAGGCTTATTTGCAACAAAGAGAGAATGTTTTTTTAAATATGGCAAG
>JBAYKX010000068.1:0-28501 GCA_041664345.1 Salinivirgaceae bacterium | reverse complement strand
TTTTAACCAGAAAAAATACACTTCACACTTAAAAAAAACTGGTAGATGAAGAATTGGTCTTCACCTGCCAGTTATCCTTTTATGGACTACATGAAATAATAGATACTTTTTCAGTGGCCTCTTTCACTGGCGGGCTTTTTTTTGTTTTCATTTTCAGTTCGATATGTTAAGAAACTCATTTTCCAAATCCGGATTAAAATATTAGTGCTAAATGATTAATATATAGTATTTTATTTCAAATGGAGCCAGAAACAGATTTTTAAAACAAAAATTGATTAAATCGTCCCGATTTAGTAATCTTGCAGCAAGAAAAAACATTGTTAAACCGTTTAAAAAAAAGATGTTATGACAAAAATGACAGCACAAGAATACATGGATCGGGAGTCAAAATATGGAGCACACAATTATCATCCGCTACCGGTTGTTTTGGATAAAGGAAAAGGCCCTTTTGTATGGGATACCGATGGAAAACAATACTTCGATTTCTTGTCGGCCTATTCTGCAGTAAATCAAGGTCACTGTCATCCAAAGATTGTGAATGCCATGATGGAGCAAGCTCAAAAAATTACCCTTACCTCGCGTGCCTTTTATAACAGCAGTTTGGGTGAGTTTGAACAATACGTTACCAAATACTTTGGATATGAAAAGGTATTGCCCATGAACACCGGTGCCGAAGCCGATGAAACAGCTCTAAAGCTATGCCGCAAATGGGGTTATATGAAAAAAGGGATTCCTGATGATCAAGCTAAAATAATTTGTTGTTTCGAAAACTTTCATGGACGTACTATTTCTATTATATCTATGAGCACCGATCCCGATTCATACGGTGGATTTGGACCTTTTACTCCCGGCTTTGTTAAAATTCCTTACAACGATATAGCAGCTCTTGAAAAAGAACTTCAAGACCCCAATGTGGCCGGGTTTATTGTAGAACCCATTCAAGGCGAAGCCGGCGTATTTGTTCCCGACGAAGGATATTTGAAAAAAGCAGCCGACTTGTGCAAGAAACACAACGTGCTTTTTATTGCCGATGAAGTGCAAACAGGAATTGCCCGAACCGGTAAATTGTTGGCGGTGGATCATGAAGGTGTCCGTCCTGATATTTTGATACTTGGAAAAGCTATTTCAGGAGGTGTATTCCCAGTTTCATGCGTTTTAGCCGATGACGAAATCATGCTTTGCATCAAACCCGGAGAACACGGTTCTACTTTTGGCGGAAACCCAATTGCAGCTAAAGTTGCCATTGCTGCCCTTGAAGTGGTTAAAGAGGAGAAATTGGCTGAAAATGCCGAACGGTTGGGTAAAATATTCCGCAGCGAATTCAGTGCCATTAAATCGGATATGATTGAGCTGGTACGCGGAAAAGGGTTGTTAAATGCCGTAGTAATAAGGAATAAGAACGGCAAAACTGCTTGGGACGTATGTGTGGCTATGAAAGAAAATGGAGTATTAGCAAAACCTACCCATGGCAATATCATCCGTTTTGCACCACCCTTGGTAATTACTGAAGAACAACTGCGCGAAGCAATTGGTCTGATAAAGAAAACATTCAAGCAATTTGAATAATACCCAAATTGAGTGATTTGAAAAGGCAAATCACTCAATTGACTAAGAAATTGTAAGTAATTCAATTTATGCGGTTCATCTGAATGGTGAACCGCAATAATTTCTGGGCATGTAATTCGCAATTTTGAGATTTTGATACAATTTTTGTAAATTTGAAAAAAAACGATGGGACACGATGCTATTAAATTAGAGCTCATAGAATGGTTGACAAGGCTTGAAGATGATGAAACGATAGATTATCTAAAAGTGGTAAAAGATTCTAAGGTTTCTCATGAAGATTGGTGGTATGGATTGACTGATGAACAAAAAGCCGGAATTGACAGAGGTCTTAAAGATGTTGATGCTGGTAGAGTTACTCCGCACGATAAAGTAAAACAAAAATATGGCCTTTGATTATAAGATTTTATGGACAGATGAAGCAATAAATAATCTCGAATCAATCCTAGATTATCTAGCTAATAGATGGACTCAACGCGAGGTCGATAATTTTAAAGTAAGACTTTCTAAATTTATCAGTATAATTGAACAAAATCCAAAACCATTTCCGATTTCTCAATATAATCCTAGATTGCGTAAGGCTGTTTTAAGTAACAGACAACTATTTTCTACGAAGTTTCTGGACAAATAATTTATCTTGTTTATTTATTTAATAACAGACAAGATATCGAAAGAATAAAATAAATAAGAATTAACCTTTTTGAAAAGGGATGTTGGTGAGTTCACTGGCATCCCTTTTTGTTTAATATTGAGTCATGATTGTTGCTATTTGTGCAAAAATCAATTTATAAATTGCTCCTTCGTTAATTTTTCACTTATAAAATTCAGGTATCTACTGATAAAACCTTCCCATTGATTGATCTCTTTTGTACGGGATTCATTTCTTGTTTATGTTTGTTATGATTTTTAAAAGAAAGTACTTTTTAGAATAATACTACAAACTTAAAATACTCCGATTATGCTAATTAAAGGGAACATAGCACTCAGCGACAACGGCTTCGTTTTCAATCCTTCAACCGGCGATTCATTTACTATGAACCATACAGGGAAAGAAGTAATTATGTTGATAAAAGAAGGGAAGAACATCAATGAAATAATAGATTTGATGCTGGAAAAGTACGATGTGGATAAAATGACGCTAGAAAGATACTTGCTTGATTTTATGAATGATTTAAGTGCAAATAACCTTCTGGAGGAATAAATATGACTAAGCTGAAAGTAACCGTTGCCATAACCGGACTTAACAATATTGATAGTCCGGGGCCAGGAATACCTGTAATAAGAGGTATAAAAGAGTCAAATGATTTTGATGTTAGGATAATAGGTTTGGCTTATGAACATCTGGAACCAGGCATTTATATGCGCGAATTGGTTGACAAAACTTATATGATTCCTTATCCCGCCGAAGGGAAGGATGCATTGTTTAATCGTTTGATGGAAATTCATGCCAAGGAAAAAATTGATGTAATAATCCCAAATTTTGATGCCGAACTATTTTCATTTATCAAACTTGAAAAAAAATTGGAGGAAATTGGTATAAAAACCTACCTGCCTACTTTGGAACAATTTGAGGAACGGAATAAATCAAATCTTCCGGAATACGGGAAAAAATATGGAGTTAATGTTCCAAAAGGGGCCGAGGTTTTTAGTGTTTCCGATTTGAACAATGCGCTAAAGTCAATGGAATATCCGGTAATGATAAAAGGAAAATACTACGATGCCTATCCAGCACATTCTGAAGATCAGGCTGGGTTGTATTTTTCAAAAATGTCAGCAAAGTGGGGATTACCTGTTATTGTTCAGGAATTTATTAAGGGAACTGAAGTAAATGTGATTGCGTTGGGTGATGGGAAAGGCAATTTAATGGCAGCGGTGCCTATGCGTAAACAATACATTACCGATAAAGGAAAAGCATGGGGAGGTATTACCATTGAGGATTCCACGATGCTCGATTTGGCAAAAAAGATAATCTCAAAAACCAAATGGAAAGGTGGTATGGAGTTGGAGCTAATTAGAACTACTGGTAATAAACTTTACTTGTTGGAGATTAATCCGAGAATTCCTGCCTGGGTGTATTTGGCAGTAGGCTCTGGGCAAAATATTCCAGAATCATTGCTGAAATTAGCCTTAGGAATTGAAGTTGAACCTTTTACCCGGTATGATGTAGGTAAAATGTTTGTTCGGTACTCTTATGATATGATAGTTGATTTGGAACTTTTTTCCAAGTTGGCCACTTCAGGAGAACTTTAACACTTTTGGGATAACAAGGTGGAAGGGTCATAGGGTTGCAAGGTAGCAAGGTTACAGAGCCTGTCCCGAACTTGCTTCGGGGGTAAAAAGGTTACGGGATGGTAATACGGGAAAATGGGAAAGTGGGAGAGTGGGAAATTGGAATAGCAGATTAATGAAATTTAGATATAAACAATAAAACAATAAAACAAAAATACTATGTCGAAACAACTGTTTGAACGACCAACAATAACCCGGTTAACACCCGGAGTACCATCGAAACATGGTGCAGGAACGGTAATTGCACCCATGCCATTGATCGATGGAGTTAAGGTAGATGATTTGATTGAACAATATGGTTCTCCAGTTTATGTATTCTCGGAACGGACTATCCGTAAAGGGATGGAAGATATTAAAAGGGCATTCAGCCTACGGTATCAAAAAGTGCAAATGGCTTGGAGTTATAAAACCAATTACCTAGATTCTATTTGCCGGATTTTTCATAAGGAAGGATCATGGGCTGAGGTTGTATCGGGTTTTGAATACGATAAGGCAATTAGAAATGGGGTAAAAGGCGAAAATATACTATTCAACGGGCCGGCTAAAAGTGCATTAGACTTAGAGAAAGCTGCTCGGAATGGATCGTTCATACATATCGATCATTTTGATGAGTTATTTATGCTGTCAGATATTTGTATGAGCAAAAATATTGAAGCACGGGTAGCTATTAGGGTAAATATGGATATTGGTATTTATCCAAAATGGGATCGTTTCGGTTTGAATTATGAAAATGGCGAAGCTTGGGATGCTATAAACCGAATTATGAATAACCCAAAACTTAAGCTCATGGGTTTGCACACGCACATTGGTACATATATTATGAGTATTGATGCCTATCGTATTGCAGCTTCAAAACTTGCTGAACTTGCTTGCAGCATTGCCCAAAAGTTCGATCATTATATTTCTTATATTGATATGGGTGGTGGTTTTGCCTCGAAGAATACGCTACGAGGTGCTTATCTTTCGGGAGAGGATACCACACCATCGTTTGAAGAATATGCCGAGGCAATCACATCAGCAATTATAAATTCGCAGATAAAACCCGATAAGCTGCCAACTCTAATTTTGGAAACCGGAAGGGCGCTTATTGATAATGCCGGGTCCATAGCTGGTTCCGTGCTTGCCAACAAACGTTTATCAGATGGACGACGGGCAACCATTGTTGATGTTGGGGTGAACCTTCTTTTTACTGCATTTTGGTACGACCATAAAATACACCCGGTTAGCAATCATTCAGGGTTGGTTGAGGAGACCACCATATACGGCCCTTTGTGTATGAATATTGATGTTTTGAGGCCATCACTCATGTTTCCTTCTCTGAAGCGGGGCGATAGGTTTGTAATAACCAGAACAGGCGCATACAACAATACCCAATGGTTACAGTTTATCACTACCCGTCCGAATGTTGTTCTAATTGACCAAAACAGAGAGGTACATTTGATACGAAAAGCTGAAACATTGGAAGATGTGGCAGCAAATGAGTTGATTCCAGAGTATTTGGGTTAGGATGTTAGAGTTTAGAGAATAGAGATTAGAGTTTAGAAATTAGAAACTAGAATTTAGAAAAGCCCCAAAGGGGCGGAAGAACAAAGCCCGGTCCCGATAGCTATCGGGAGCCCCGGGAAAAATAGAAAAACACCGTAAGCGGTGCAACTAGAGATGTTGCAATAGAATGGCATCGTAACATGCACCGCAATATTTAAAGTTGTGAGAATTTAATAGTTTGAAATTAGAGAATAGAGATTAGAACCATTTAACCATTTAACCCAGTAACCAGTAATCATCAACTAAAAATTATGCTCAAAACAAATAAATTATTCACGTTTTTTCAAGGGGTTTTGCGAAGCTACTCCCAGATATTCTTTTCGGAAAGCTACTGGTTTGCTATTCCTTTGATTTTAGTATCGTTCCTTGATATTTCAGCCGGGTTTAGCGGTTTAATTGCTGTATTAACAGCTAATACAGCGGCTTCGTTATTAAAGTTTGATAAGTTAACAATACTCAAAGGGTTTTATGGTTTTAACAGTTTGTTGGTGGGATTGGGGCTGGGTTATTATTTTGAACTTACCTTGGTAGTAATCATTATTGCTATTTTTTCAGGTTTTTTAACCCTTCTCATTACCATTACATTTCAGGGAATTTTAGGAAAATATTACCTACCCTATCTTTCCATTCCATTTTTAATATGTATTTGGATTGTTTTAAGTGCCCGAGGAATGATACAAGGAATAGAAAGCAATCAAAGTGGTGTTTATCTCATTAATAAGCTTTTTAATATTGGAGGTAATCCACTGGTGAGTGTCCATCAATGGTGGGTAGGAACTATTACATCCAATTTTTTGAATAGTTATTTACTTTCGCTAGGAGCTATCTTTTTTCAGTTCAATGTTTTTGCCGGAATTGTAGTAGCTATTGCCTTGCTTTTCTATTCCAGAATAGCATGGGTACTTTCTTTATTGGGCTATAGTGTTGCATTTTTTGCCTACTCATTTTTAGGTATGGATATGAATCAGCTCGGATATAGTTATATTGGTTTCAATTTTATTTTAGGTGCGATGGCTATTGGTGGGTATTTTTATATTCCATCGAGGCAATCATTCTTCTGGGCGTTTGCCATAACACCTATAATTGCATTGGTAGCGGCTGGAATGCTCGGATTACTCAAACCCTTAAATCTTGCCTTGCTTTCGTTACCGTTCAATTTGGTTTTATTGACATTTATTTACTCACTTCGGTTTCGCACAGTGGCTAGTAATTTTAAGGAAGTCCAAATTCAGGAAGGAACGCCGGAGAAAAATCTTTACTCTTATCAAAGTTTTATCAAGCGATTTCCAAACTTTGGTTGGTTGCAAATAAAACTTCCATTCTATGGTGAATGGCTTGTAAATCAAGGACACGAAGGGGATGAAACACATAAAGGCGAATGGGCTAATGCCTGGGATTTTGTAATTGTAAACAACGACTTGGCTCAGTTTTGTGAGGAGGGAAATTTTTGTACCGATTATTATTGTTTTGGCCAACAGGTAATTGCACCAGCCGATGGTACTGTAGTTATTGTTGAAGATGGAATTGAAGATAACCCAATTGGTCAGGTTAATACCCAAAAGAATTGGGGAAACACAGTTATTATTAATCATACTGAAGGATTGTATTCAAAATTGTGCCATCTTAAAAAAGGTTCCATTGTGGTAAAAGCTGGCGATGCGGTTCATTATGGCCAAATAATTGGAAAAGTCGGAAATTCAGGACGTTCTCCTTATCCACACTTACATTTCCAACTGCAAGCAACGCCATATATTGGTTCAAAAACCTTAAAATATCCGTTAACTGCCTATTTGGAGGATGAGAAAGAGATTAAAACTTTTAGCTATCCGTTAAAAGAACAAAAAGTTAAAAGCATGGAAGAAAATTTACTTCTTAAAAAAGCATTCAATTATATGCCTGGAACCCAGTTGAAATGGAATATCAAAACCCCAAAAGATAAAGAATCAGTAAACTGGGAAATTTTTACAAACGCCTATAATAAATCCTACATCTATTGTTATTCTACAAAATCGGTGGCCTATTTTCAGAACGATGGTGTTTACTTTTATTTTACCCATTTTGATGGAGATCAAAAGTCGTTGCTTCATTCGTTTTATCTGGCAGCATTCCGGCTTCCTTTGGTATTTATCGATGGGTATTCCTCCACCGACTCGTTGCCGGTAAACCGTACTTTTAAAGGGTGGCGATTATTCCTTCACGATTTTACGGCACCTTTTTATCTATACCTGAAAACTAATTTTGAAGTTTCATTGGCATTAAAAGGTTCTGAGTTTGATGTTGATTGTTTTGAATACAAGTCAAAACTTTCGGGATATTCTTTTAGGCGAATGGTTTTTTCAAAAAACTTTAAGCTATGGGTAAACAACGATAATAGTTTAAAACTTATAAATGAAAACTTACAAATTGAAGCAGTATGCGAACCTTATTAATCAATTCCATCTTTATTTTGGGTTTTACCAACCTATTTGCCCAAGGCAGTTTTATGGATCTTGACCGGAAGACTTATGAATACTATTTAAAGGGAGATTACAAAAACCTGAAAAATACGGGTGATAGCATGATTTCACTGGGAATAGATTACTATTATTTGCGCATGCGTATGGGAATTCTAGCCTATAACCATCAACAATATGCTGCATCAAATAGGCATTTTTCAAAAGCCCTTGAACTGAACTCCTGGGATACCCTTTCGCAGGAGTATATTTATTATAGTTATTTATTTGCCGGAAGAGAAGCCGATGCAATCCTATATTTGGAATCAATACCTTGGGAGGAAAAAAACCATTCCCTTAAAACCATAATGAGAAAGGGCTTAACGGAAATAAATATGGGTTCCTCAGCTTCCGGGTATAAACCAACTTTTTATGATTATAATGACTTGTATTACGAAGCGGTAGAAAACAGCTTCAGTTTTAATGCCGGAATTGAAGGCAATTTTTCGAGTAGGTTTAAAGGAACTTTGGCGTTTACCAACTTTCATAAATGGGGAACATCGTATTCAAGTTATGACCCCACCGGAACCAATATTGATTTTGCCCAGAACCAAATATATGGAAAATTAACCCGTTCATTTTTGCCGGGTTGGGATATTTCAACTTATGGGCAAGTTGCATTCTATGAGAATGTTACCAATGAAACACAACAAAGAAATGGAAGTTCGTTAAGTCAAATAAACGCGGAATCGGTATGGGGAGTCGGTATTGCAAAAAATGGGTGGAAAGTTCGTACTGGGTTCGATTTCTCGTACAGTAATTTTAGTAATTTCAATAATTCAAGTCAGCTTCGGATTGAGGCATTTTTAACCTACCTTCCTTTTGGAAATCTCAATCTTTACGCTACATCAGGAGGAATGTACCAGACCGATAACAATTGGGGTGCAACTTACCAGATAAATGAATTGGTTGGATTGAAAACCTTTAAATTTCTATGGTTAGAAACCGGATTGATTATGGGCAACTCGTTTCTTTATGCAAGAAACCAAGGATACACTATGAACAACTCCTATCAAATTCCTGCAACAACCATTTACGGAAACCTAATTTTTTTATTAGGAGAGCAATGGAATATTGCTTTAACACCATACTATAGCAAAAACTTAAATTACTCTTGGGATTTGGATGCATATACTAAAACCGATGAGCAGATAAACAAATCAATGGGAGGAGCCATTAAACTAACATTTAAATTCAAATAAATATGAAAAATCTAATTGTAATAACATTTTTTATTTTTGCAACAATTGTTGCCAATTCGCAGGATTATAACAAATTAGCCGCTGCTTTCAGCGATAGTTATGCAAAGGAAAAAGTTGGAAAATATGGTGATGCTGCGAATTCCCTGAAAGCATACTACGATGCCAATTCGTATGAAATAAACCTCCGGTTAGGTTGGTTAACCTATCTTCAGGGGCAGTTCAACGAATCGTTGGGTTACTACAACAAAGCTATTGAAATAATGCCTTATGCCATTGAACCACGTTTTGGTTTGGCGTTACCAGCATCATCGCTCGGTAACTGGGATATGGTTATTGACCAATATAATAAAATACTGGCCATTGATCCTAACAATACCGTAACACTTTACCGAATGGGACTTATATCGTATGATAGGAAAGACTATAAAAAAGCCTACGAGTATTTTGAAAAGGTGGTGAACCTTTATCCATTCGATTATCAAAGCCTTTTAATGTTTGCATGGTCGAACCTTAAAGTGGGGAAAACCCGTGAAGCTAAAATTTATTTCTATAAAACACTATTATACAGCCCCGATGATGCCAGTGCAAAGGAAGGGCTTGCGTTGATAAAGTAAAGAAGTTAGAGTTTAGAAATTAGAATTTAGAAAAGCCCGCCGCGGCGGGCGGAAGAACAAAGCCCGGGGCACTTGTCTCGCTTTAGCGGAACGCCCCGGGTATAATGTAGTATTAGCAAACCGGTGCATCCAGAAATGTTCCAATGGAATGGCAACGCTACATGCAGCGCAATATGGAACAATTTGAAGATGGAAGTTTTTAAATACAATTGCTCTGATTAGTTCGTTAAAAAGTTATAAGTAAATGATAATCTGTTATATGTAAAAAGTGTTAATAATATTAAGTGATGATTTCCAATAGGATATTTTGTTTTATAACTCGTGTCTAAAAAAATACCAATCTATAGTTACTAGCTATATAGGCAAAAAAGTGGAATCAGAACCCACTTTAAAAAACGGTGCATAATGTGCAAAAACTAAAACTCAAAACTATGGAAAAATTAATTTTCAAAGAGAAATTACTTTTAAAAGTAATTCTGATGTTTTTGATTTACGTTCCTTTTAGCACTCAAGCTCAGTCTGTTAAAAGACAATGCATTTCAAGTTATGGATCAACAGGTAAATCAATAAGTGGCGTTTATTTGCAAACTGTGGGACAGCCCTATAATTCCACAGTGTCACATGAGAATAACTATACTTTTTTGCCAGGTTTTCAGCAACCAATTGTACTTAAAGTTGAGAACATGGATGCAATGCCATTGCAAGGTATAGAATTAAAAGTTTTTCCCAATCCTACTGCTTATTCAGTTGCAATTCAAAGCGTTGAGTCAATTGAAAAGGCAGTCATCCATGTAATGGATTTGAATGGCCATGTAGTTTTGTCCGACTATGCAGAAAAGTTGGAAACGTACAATATTAACTGCGAAGCGTGGGCAAATGGTACTTATTTTATCACAGTTAGTGATGGGAATCAGAACAAAAATTCGTTAAAATTAATCATCAATAAATAATTGCAACTATGAAAAAGATTAAAACAATAGGGTTAATACTTGGGTTCATAAGTTTTGTAACCGCAGTAAATGCCCAATCCAGCATAACAATTGAAGCATCACCGCTATATACTTCGTTCAAATTTGACGATAGCCGGGGTACCGCATTAAATAATGAGTATTCGGGTATTTTAACCGGGGGCTATGGCTTAGGGTATAGGTTTGATGCCAATAATGGACTCATGATCCGCGCCGGACTTGGTATGCGCCATGCGGGTGCAACGTTAATATATGACGATATGAACTACAGATGGGATATGCAATATGCTGATGTTAAACTTGGTGGAGGCTATATGTTAAAAACAGGTAGCATAAACCCGTATTTAAATGTTTCCGGATATTATTCATATATGATAAGTGGTTTTCAAACTATTAATAATGAAGAATTTGATATTAAAAATTCCAAATCATTAAATGAAATGGATTATGGCGTTTATTTTACTCCGGGGGTTCAATTTATTTTCTCTTCTGCGGTTTCATCTTTTGTAGAGTTTAATTACATGATGGGACTTCAGAATTTAGAAATGGATGAGGGGCAGAAATCAACCAATGTTGCCTATGGATTGACATTGGGACTCTCATTCTCTTTTGGTAAATTATCAAACAAAAAAAATTAAAAATATGAAAACAATATACATTATTTGGATTGTAATCCTAGCATTTGTTTTAACCCACAACGCATATTCACAGAACATCGGTGATTTGAAAGGAATTTATTACCAGGCTGTTGCAATTGATGAAGATGGTAAAGAAATTGTGGGAATGGATATTGAAGGAAAACCTTTATATAAAAAGGCTATTGGGGTGCGGTTTACAATTACTAAAGGATTGAATGGTACCATTCAATTTGAAGAAACCCATGTAACTACTACCGATAAATATGGATTGTTTTCTCTTACCATTGGATTGGGTGACTTGACTGGAAATGGATTGTATAACCATTTATTGGATATTCCGTGGATTGATGCCGATCAGTTTTTAAAAGTTGAGATTTCTACTAAAAACGATGGCAATTACCTTATGGTTAGCAATCAGCAATTCATGACTGTTCCTTATTCCTTTTATACCGATGATATTGCTGACAATGCAATAACTACAGCCAAAATACTGGATGAAACCATCTTGGCCGAAGACATTGCTACCAGTGCTGTAACTACTTCCGAATTACTGGATGAAACCATCTTGGCCGAAGACATTGCTACTGGTGCAGTAACTACTTCCGAATTACTGGATGAAACCATTTTAGCCGAAGACATTGCTACCAGTGCTGTAACTACTTCTGAAATACTGGATGAAACCATCTTAGCCGAAGACATTGCTATCGGTGCAGTAGCTACTTCCGAAATACTGGATGAAACCATCTTGACCGAAGACATTGCCACCAGTGCAGTAACTACTTCTGAAATACTGGATGAAACCATCTTGGCCGGAGACATAGCCACCGGTGCTGTAACTACTGCTGAAATTTTGAACAGTACTATCATTAACGAAGATATTGTTGATAACACGATTGATCTTACTGCAAAAGTTACTGGTGTACTTTCTGTTTCAAATGGTGGAACGGGCAATGCTACTTTAACTGATGGGAGTATTTTGGTGGGTAGTGGTACAAACCCTATAATATCAAAAGTACTTGCCGCTGGCGACACCAGTATTCAAATTACCCAAACAGCCGATACCATTTTTTTAAAAGCAAAATTTGCAGCCACTGAAGTTACTAGCGATCCGGCCGGAACTTTTAACATTGGTAATTTACCTGCCGGTTCAACATATACCTCAAATGCTATAAATTCATTTGCCTGTGGTTTTGGCGATATAGTAATTGGGTCCATTGATGTAGATTTGCAAGGATGTATGATGACTGCATATGTTGCGAATCCAAATGTTATAAGGGTTTCAATTTATAATGGAACCGGAGGAGCTGTAAACTTAGGAAATGGAATTAATGTTAAAGTGTATATTGTAAAATAAAAAATTAGATTACAAAAATACCTAACTGTTCCGTTTTTAAGAGTAGCAGAATTAGGGGTTTAATAATAATTCTGACATTTTATCTTGCAGGTATATTGGTGCAGCAAGTAAATGACAAAATTTGAAAACCCTTATTGCTGCTACCCTTGTTTGAATAAAATTTAATAATTATAAGGAAAGCAATTAAATTTTCAACAAAAAAATAGAATCATGAAAAAAATTTGCTCGCTTTTTTTGGTGGTATTGATTACTCTAACTATTTTTGCACAATCGCCCCAAAGTTTTAACTACCAAGCCATAGCAAGAGATGCTACTGGCAATGTTTTTTCAAACACCCAGATAGTTATTGGGATTCGAATCATACAGGGAAGTGCCAATGGCGAGGCTGTTTTAAATGAAGAATATACTAAAACAACGAATGCTTTTGGCTTAATTAATTTGGAAATAGGTAGTCAAAACCCAACTGTTTTTAGTGCCATCAATTGGGCTAATGGACCATTCTTTGTGGAAGTTTCCATAAACGATGTTTTGATGGGCACTAGTCAATTATTAAGCGTACCTTATTCGCAATATGCTGAAAAAGCTGGAAATGGTTTGACTGCCGATGATGCAATAAAACTGGAAAGTATAGCCGAAGGTGCCGAGGTTAATGTAAACGCCGATTGGAATGCCACTAGCGGAGATTCGCAAATTCTAAATAAACCAACACTCATTGGATACGGAAATGAGGCTGATCCCATTTTTACATCATGGAATAAAAGTACAGGTATAAATATAACAGCATCTCAAATAAGCGACTTTCAAACAAGCGTAACCAATAATTCTGCGGTATTAGCAAACACAGCAAAAATAAGCTATCCATCAACTGATGCCACAAAACTTGCAGGTATTGCAGCCGGTGCCGAGGTTAATGTAAACGCCGATTGGAATGCTACAAGTGGTGATGCTCAAATTTTAAATAAGCCGGCTATTTCAGTTGCCGATGGTTCTGAAACTAAAGTAACAGCTGGCACAAATATTACAGTAACTGGTACCGGAACAGCAGCCAGTCCGTATATTGTGAATTCCAATACTGGTACCGGTGGTTTTGTGCACTATATTGGCGAACTATTTGGTGGTGGTATTATTGTAGCTGTTTGGAAAGCCGGAGGAGTTGAAAAAGGTTTAATTGCCTCATTGGTTGATATGAAGACATCAACCAATTCATATTACATGGCCTGGAGTGGAAATACTACTACAATTATTGGATTAAATGCGCAGAGCCCAATTAATGGACAAGCCAATACAAATGCAATCATAGCGCAAAGTAGTATTGCTGATAAAGCCGCAACAGTTTGCAATATTTATACCATTACCGATGGCACAGGAACATACAACGACTGGTATTTGCCTGCTGTGTGGGAATTGAATCAGTGTTACAATGCAGCTTTTATTGTAAACACTATATTAGGCTCTACAAATGGGTTTCAGTTCGATTATTATTGGAGTTCAACCGAGACCTATGATAATTATGTTGGATTTCAATATTTTGATTACGGTTCAACTTACTACGACTATAAAACAAGTGAATATCGTGTTCGGGCTGTTAGAAGATTTTAACCCGCTTTATTCATACCTGAACAAATCTCAAGTATTATGGTATTTTATAACAAACTAATTGGAAAGTTGAGAAATGAAAAGCCAAAATAAAAAATTGAAATATACCGAGATTGCACTTATCTCTTTTGTATGGTTTGTACTCTTTGTAACTCCTATACTATTTAGGGAAGATATTTACAGTCCAATCCGGAGAAGTGTGATTATGCAATTGGAGATATTAATTCCACTCTCGGTATTATTCCTGATAAACCGGTTTTTATTGGTGCCCAAGTTGCTTTTTAAAGGAAAGCAAACAGTATTTATTATTTCAGTATTGGGACTTATTGTTCTATTTACGGCAGGCTCATATTTATACGATTCAACTATCCGAAAGCAATTACCGCCTAATGTACAGCAGATGAACAATCAATTATCGTTACCACCGTATTCAAATCCCGGTGGTATTGATCAGTTTGGAAATCTCCGTCCATCTCCCACAAAACAGCCTCGCCCAATACCGCCTTATGCCAATTTTATAATACTCTCGGTTTTGGTGGTGGGGTTCGATACCGGCTTAAGGTCGGGCCTGCGCTGGATTGAAGTTGAAAATGAAAAAGTGCAGCTCGAAAAAGAAAACTTAGATACTCAGCTTATCCTTTTGCGCAACCAGATAAGTCCGCATTTTTTTATGAATACATTAAATAACATCCATTCATTGGTGGATATTAATTCCGAAGAGGAAAAAGAGGCAATTATCAAGTTATCGAAAATGATGCGATACCTTTTGTATGAAACTGAAAATGAAAAAACATCATTGAAAAAAGAGGTGGAATTCCTCGAGAGTTATATCAATTTAATGAGACTGCGGTTTAGCGAGAAAGTTAGAATTAACTTAAACCTGCCTAAAATTATCCCTGAAAAAACAATTCCACCTTTCCTTTTTACATCATTAATTGAGAATGCATTTAAACATGGCATCAGCTATATGAATGAATCATTTATTGATATTGATTTAGTTTTAAGTGAAGAGAGGCTTTTATTAGTTATAAAAAATAGCAAAACGATTAAAAATCATATTGAAGAGTTCTCCGGTATTGGAATTGAAAATACCCGGAAGCGGTTAGCCCTGTTATACGGAAACAATTATCACTTAGATATTATTGATAACGATGAATTATTTACAGTTAACCTATCTATCCCAATATGATACGATGCGTTGCCATAGATGATGAACCATTGGCTTTAAAGCAAATTGCTGAGTACATTAAGCTTACTCCTTTTTTGGAGTTAGCCGGATTGTTTGAAAGCGCGTTGCAATCAATGGAAGTGCTGGTTAATTCCAAAGTTGACCTCATGTTTGTTGATATTAATATGCCCGATTTAAGCGGAATGGATTTTGTAAAATCGTTGGAAAACCCTCCTAAAATTATTTTTGTAACTGCCTATAGCGATTATGCCGTTGAGGGCTTCAAGGTAAATGCTATCGACTATTTGCTAAAACCAATTGGTTATTCCGATTTTTTCAAATCGGCTAATAAGGCCAGAAATTACTTTGAATCCATTCAAAATCGACAAATAAAGGAAGAATCCGACAAAAATTATTTGTTTGTAAAAACGGGATACAAAACAGAAAGGGTTTGTCTTGACGACATTATTTATTTTGAAGGGATGCGGGAATACGTACGAATTCACTTAATTAATGGTAAAACCTTAATGCCACTTATCAGTTTGCGCGTACTTGAGGAACAACTTCCTTCAGACAATTTCATGCGGGTGCATCGTTCTTTCATCGTAAATCTGTCAAAAATTGTATCAGTTGAACACGCCCGCATAATTTTTGAAAATAAAGTTTATATTCCTGTCAGTGAACAATATAAAGAGCTGTTTCAGAATTTTATTAATTTAAATTCTTTGCGATGAATTGTGTTAATTCGACAAAATGAGTGGAAACAAGTAAAAGTATCCTCCCCAGCCCTCCTTTGGTTAAAGGAGGGAGTAGAGCTGTGCGAAATCATAAATACGGCAGCAATTCAATCAGGGCATTCTCCCTTGCTTGCAGGGGAGATGTCGACAGACAGAGGGGTAAATGGTATAAAAAAATCACTTTCCACTAATAATGTTGAATAAACTGAATTGCGCAGTATTTTGTTTTATGTTTCAAACTGCGAATATGCTTGTAGAGAAAAAACACCATTTGGGTGAAAAGATTCCGTAGTTCATTGAAGTTATTTTTTTAGGCTACTCCACTAACTTACTTTTGAAGGGTAAATTTAAAAACCTTTTTAAAAACAATTAAAACTATTTATTATGAAAAAATCAGTCAGTTTCTTTTTAGTTTCAGTTTTCTTAAGTGCACTTATAACGAGTTGCACCAAAAGTGAAGATGTTTTGGAGAGTACCACCCTTAAGCAAACAATTAGCGAAAGTGCCAGTAATTTGAATAATGCTATGGATGCTATCTCCTCTTCCAAAGCTTATACTATTTTAACAATAAGCGATGGTACGCAAAAGGACGCCAGTATAACAGATTCAACTTACCGCGTCTATATTCCTCTCGATTCAATCAAAGGGGTTTACGATTATCAACCGGTAACAGAATTTAATACCTGGGGTACCCCATTAATTAAGTTTTTCACTCAAACTGAAGATAACAATCAGATGGTTGTTAATATGCCCGTTGAAAAAGTTGAAAATCCCAGAACATTGCGTCATTCATTGCCTGAAGATTCGTTACTAACAAACAATTTTTCAATTGCAGTTTCGGCGTATCACAATAACTACAACAGTTATCATGATTTTGATTATATCCTGGCTTCTGAAATAAGTATAGATGATTTAGCCGTTGGAAACTTGAATATTGACTACTTTGTTAGTCCAACCGATGGTATTCAATATGCATCTGAATTTGCCTTTAATGGCAGTTATGCAGCAAAATATAACTATCAATCGGGCGATACTACGGTTTCTAGTTTTGCTATTCAAGATGCCGATGTGGTTTTATACAAAGAGGAATTACTCACCATTAAAAACGATACTGCTTGGTTTGGTAGCGAACGTCAGTACAGTCTTACCATTGGTGATGTTCAGATTATTAGAAAACCAGGAACCTTGGAAGTTGAGGTTTATGTGAATGGGGTTTTACAGCCAAATGCAGTAGTAGTAATTATTGATAACGAATTTGATGCCGAAGCATCGGTTTGCAAAAAACGCGATATTCAAATAACTTTCGAAGACGGAACAACAACCACTGTTTCAGCTTTAATTGGCGAATCAATTGCCAATATCAAAACCTTATTTGAGTCCTTACATCAAGTTTATTTTGCTGCTTATGTAGTCGATTGGATTGCTTACGATATTTATTATCAACGAAATTAATGGTCTGAAAAGCTTATTTTGCTATTCGTGATGAATTTGAATTTCTACCTTGCCATTCAAAGGGCAAGGTAGAATTCATTTTATAAAAATATTTCAAATTTCCATCATGGAATAGAATACCCCAAATTGAAGAATTTTTAAATTTCCGTTTGATACCGATTCAAAACCTCTAACTTTACTTATTAGTAACTCATTTTTATAAATAATGATCAGATGCCTTGCCATAGATGATGAGCCATTGGCTTTGAAACAAATAGCTGAATACATAAATAAAACACCTTTTATGGAGCTGGTTGGCACATATGAAAGTGCCTTGCAGGCTATTGACACAATCAATAATAGGCAAGTTGATCTTCTGTTCGTTGATATAAATATGCCCGATTTAAGTGGAATGGATTTTGTTAAAACCTTAGAAAATCCACCGAAAGTTGTTTTTGTTACTGCTTATAGTGAATATGCATTGGAAGGGTTCCGGGTCGATGCCATGGACTATCTATTGAAACCAATCGGTTACAATGATTTCTTAAAGTCGGCCAATAAAGTTAAATCGTGGTTCGATTCACAGTATCAAAAATTGGAAGAGGTAAAAAGTAATAAGGATTTCCTATTTATTAAATCGGATTACAAAATTATGAGAATCAATTTTGATGATATAAAGTATATCGAAGGAATGAATGAGTATATAAGAATACACCTCATCAATGGCAAATCATTTATGACCCTGTTAAGCATGAAAACCATTGAAGAATTACTTCCTGCCGACCGGTTTATGAGGGTTCATCGTTCCTACATAGTAAGCCTGAATAAGATATCAGTGATAGAAAGAAACCGGATTATCTTTGATGAAAAAGTATATATTCCGGTAAGTGAACAGTATAAAAGTAAGTTTCAAAGCTATATTGACAGTAACTTTTAACAAAAAAAGGCATTCCGTTTTGGAATGCCTTCAATGTTTTTATTATTTCTTGATTACTTTTTGTGGTTAACGTTTTCGTCAAGAGCTTTACCAGCTTTAAATTTTGCAACTTTTTTAGCAGCAATTTTAATTTCTTTACCTGTTTGTGGGTTACGACCAGTGCGAGCAGCACGTTCGCTAACTGAGAAAGTTCCAAATCCAACTAATTGGATGCTTTCTTTTTTACCTAAGGTTACTTTTGTAGTTTCAACAAATGCATTTAATGCTTTTTCTGCGTCTGCTTTGGTTAATCCAGCTTTTGCAGCCATTGCAGCTACTAATTCTTGTTTGTTCATAGTGTTAATTTTTAAATTTAAATAATATTTTTTAAAGCACAGATAAATATAATCAAAGTTCTAATAGAATCAACCTTTGGACTATAAAAAATAATACAAAAGTTCATTTATTCCTTTTTCATACCCATTTGTTTGTTAATAAGTTAGGTTTAGTTGTGTCTAATATGAATACTTATGTACTTAATTTACAGGTAGTTAAAAATATAACGGTAATAAGTATATTATAAATTGAAATATTTTCTCATTTGTTAATAAAAATACCCATAAACAGGGCGTTTAAGGGTTATTTATTATAAAAAAACTACTTTTTTTTTCTATTCTTTAACTATAAAATCAGTGAAAAACGTCATTTTTAATAGTTCGGAGTAATAAAACTACCGTAATTTTCGGAATTTCTTACCCTGATATGAGTGTCAATTTCTTGTTGCAACTCCTCAACATGGGATATAATTCCTACAATGCGATTTTCATTTCGAAGTGTTTTTAAGGTGTCGAAAACAATTTGGAGCGATTCATTATCCAAACTTCCAAAGCCTTCATCTAAAAAAAAGAAATTTTCAGCCGATGCACTATTTTTTTGAACACTATCAGCTAAAGCTAAAGCTAAGGAAAGAGCCGCCTGAAATGTTTGTCCTCCGGAAAGGGTTTTTACATGACGTACTTTACCATCGTTCATAAAATCGCGCACTTGAAAGTTATTATCTTCTGTAATTTCGAGACTCAACTTTTGCCCACTTAGCTTAAAGAACCGGGCATTGGCATCTTTGCATAGGTTTTGAAGATGCACGGTTGATATGTAATTTACAAATTTACTTCCTTGAAAGAGTTGTTTTAGCGTTTTCAAATCAGCCGAGCGCAGCTCCAGTTGCTCTCTATCCTTAATTAAAAGTTGTTGCTTTAATAAATCATTTTGCAGTTTTACTAATTCGCTTTCAGCATTAATAAAGAGTTTATTTTGTGCGGCATAAGTTTCATTCAATTGTTCAAATTCAAGCTCAAAGGCTTTGTGTGCTTCAGCATCATAGGTATTCTCCCCTTTTTCTGAAAGTGTAGCTTTCAATTGTTCTTGCAAAATGGCCATTTGCTGATTGTACGATTCTATTCTTTGTTTTCCATTTGCTATATCCAGTGGTTGTGCTAAAACATTTAAAATGTATGCTAAACCTGTAAACTGAGATTGTTGAACTAGTGATTCAAATTCATTTCGTTTGGTTTCAATAAATTGTTGCTCTTTTTGCATATCCATAGTGCGCAAAGCAATTTTGCCATTCAAACTTTCATTGGCTTTCTGCAAGGAGTCCAATTGCGCCTGTTGTACTTTATATTCAGCATCAATTTGCACTACATCCTGCTTTATGCGGAGTACTTCTTCCTCAATAAATTCATTGGCTTTAATCGCCCATTGGTCATACGATATGGCATTCAATTGGCTTTTGAGGGTAATATATTTACTATTTATGTCGGTTAACTGGTGTTTCAATTCTTCCAGTTTTTGTTGATAATGTTGTAGTTTCAGTTGTTCGGCTTCAATTTCTTTTGCATTAATTTCCAGTTGGTTCTCAGTAGCTGTAATTTTTTTCTCTTGTGCTTCCATGCTGCTCAGTGCCTCATTCAAGATTTCAATCTTTTCATACTTTTCCCATCGGAACTGTTGTTGATGTTCCTTATTTTGGGTTTGAACCAAAGCCAGTTTTGATTTAAGGTCAGCATCCTTTTTTTGAAGTACTTGGCTTTCAATCTGATTTTTCGAAATTTTTTGTAATAATTGACTAACCCATTGAATTTTTTGCTTTGTGGTGTCTTTTAATTTTCGCATCTCTTGAAGGCTTTTTGCAGCCTCGGCTTCATTGAATATTTCAGGATGCTCCAATGAACCACAAAGTGGACAAGGTTTGCCATCGTGTAAATTGGAAGCGTATTCAGCTAGTTTTGCTTGTATCGAAAAGTATTCAATTTGATTATCGGTTTCAACCAGTTCATTTTCAATGCGCAATAAATAAGCTTCCAGAAATTGATTTAAATTTTCTTCTTTGTTTATCTCATTTTTAACTGACTCATTTTCATAAAAGGATTCATATTCTTGCTTAATGGAGTTTTGTTCCTGCTTCAGTTGGTCTATTTCACTTATTAGAATTTGCTCCTGTTTCTGCAATTCTATCTTATGGGTGTACCATTCTTTAGCTGTGGTAAGTTCGGTAACATCTATCCGTTCACTTTTAAGTTGTTTCAGTTGCAATTCAATCTTTTGTGATGTTATTTTTTTTTGTTCAACATCATTTTTATATTTTAAATTGTATGCTTCCCCTTCTTCAATGCGTTTATTTAGATTCACTAATTCCGATTGAAGTTTATTTATTTGAACCATTTTTGTTAACTCTTCAGCTTGCTGAAGCTTCGATTCTCTTTTATCCTGTTCTTGTTTTAATGTATTGAGGATTGGCAAGCAAGTATCAATTTTTTGTTTTACTTGTTCTAATTCTGTTTTGCAGCGGGTTACTTCCAACGTATTTTCCTGTAATCTTTTTTCTGAATCATTCAGTACATCCAATATTGGTTTAAAATGCAATAAGCAGTATTCATATTCGGTGATTTGTTTTTCAAGTAAGGAAATTTCCTCTTGATGACTTAAAAGGAGTTCCATTTTTTGTTGCTGTTGAATCAGTCGGTTATGCAAATCTCTTAGTTGTTCGAACCTAATTTTGGAGCGATTGGCTTTTTCTAAATCTTCTTTTAATTTATTACAATATTTCAACAATTCAGATAGTTCCACTTTTTTTTCTTCAATAACCTTGGGTTGAATTTCACCCAACTCTTTCAAACGGCCTTCAAGGATTTGTAGTTTTTCATTGTTGCTGCTTTCAAGAGCCACTACTTTATAAAAGAGTTCATATTTTTGAAGGTTAAAGAGTTCTTTCATCATTTGTGATCGGTCTTTCTGACCCAACTGTAAAAACTCCTGAAACAATCCTTGCGGAATGATGATGGTTCTCTTAAAATTATCATAACTTAAACCAATGGCAGCCTCAATCTTTTCTGTCGAAATGGGTTCCCAACTATCGCCAGTTCTACAGTAGGCGGTACGTTCAAAGGTTTTTACATCGTCGAATTTTTTGCTATTTCTTTTGCCGCGCACTAAAACTTGATATTCCTTTGCCGGTGTTCCCGTTTTAAAAACAAACTCAATAAGCAGTTCATCCGATTTGAGGTTCAACATGTTATAATTGCGGTTATCGCCAGCAAGGTTGAGCCTTTCTGTCTTACCGTACAGCGCAAAAGTAATGGCTTCCAAAATGGTTGATTTTCCGCTACCTACCGTGCCAAAAATTCCAAAAAGGTGGGCACTGGTTAATTTTGTAAAGTCGATGGTCTGTTTTTCCTGATAGGAGTAGAGTCCTTTTATGGAGAGTTTAATTGGTATCATAACTTTGTGTCGTCAGTTTCAACGGATAAAACTTCACGGAACAAATTCATCAATTGTTCGTCGGGTGGTAGTCCTTTGGTATAGTTAAAATACTCAGCAAAAAGCTCTTCCATTCCTTTTGAAAGGTTAATTACTTTTCCGTTTTCCGGTTGGTTCGCATTTGAAAACTTTACCTCTGGAATAATCTGAATAATTCCTTCATGTACCTGACTTAATAATTTTCTGTCCGTTGCGTTCAAATAATTGTCGGTGCTTATGGTAAGTTCCACCAGGCAATTTTGGTTATTAGTCAACCAATCTACTGCATTTTGAACTCCTTCGGCTTTATACCTCAATAATTTTTTCCCACTAACCAATTCTATGGCTTGAATAGTTGCTTCCAAACCGGGATTCAATTCCATTAACATCACAAATTTTTTTTGGTTGGCTTCGCTAAAGCTGTATGAAAGTGGACTTCCGCAATAAACCACTGGGCAAGGGACTGAATCTATGGTTTGCATCCGGTGCAGATGCCCTAACGCAGCATATTGCATTTGCCGGGGAATGTTTTCAGAGTAAATGGCTTGAGCACCTCCAACATGTAAAATAGGCTTCTCATCATCAGGTTCTTTGGGAGGTTCAGCTCCTTTTTTTACAAAAAACAGATGCGAAATAAGAATATTGATTCCTTTTGAATCACAATAGGTTTCGGCTAAGTTGTTCCATTTTTTTGTTAAAAGATTCCTAAGTTCCTCTTCTTGGTTTTCAGTACCTAAAAACGCCTTTAAACGATATTCATTAGCATAAGGGGTGATTAATAAACGAAGCCTATCAGCACAATGCGGAAGTTTCAATTCTAAAAATCCCGGTTCCGATTGAATGATCTCTAACCCAGTATCTAATTTAAAACAAGGCAATTTTGTATTTGGGTTTCCGGCAAAAATAATTCCACATTCCCGAGCTAATGGATCCGGAGCTTCAATTCTATCTGGCGAATCGTGGTTTCCGGCAATACAAATAACGGCCCGTTCACCATTACCAGCCATTTTTTTTAGCGTTTTATAGAATAGTTCTACACTTTCTACCGGAGGGTTAAAAGCATCGAACAAATCGCCAGAAACAATAACCACATCCACATTTTCGCGTTCAACAATAGCGGCTATTTCATTGAGAACTTCTATTTGTTCGCTGTGCCGCGAGAAATTATCGAGCTTTTTTCCTAAGTGCCAGTCGGAGGTATGGAGGATTTTCATGTTGGTATTGACTTATTGAACTTATTTATAACAATAGTAGTTGAAACAGTGGCTGCCAACATAGGATTTTTTCTTTGATGCAAATTCTTTAAATAAAAATGGATTTATAATTGGCTTTCTAAAATTGAAATATTAGAATAAAAGTCCTATTTATCTATATAATGACCTTTAGCAGAAATAACAAAAACAATCACTTGATTATCGTCAATTTTATAAATCAAGCGGTTTTTGTCATCAATTCGATGCGACCATTTTCCCGATAAGCTGTATTTTAGTCTTTCTGGTTTACCTATTCCTGTTTCTGGGTGTTCAATTAGTTCGGAAAGAATATTTTCTATTTTATTGATAATAGACTTATTCCCCGATTTTTTCAAATAGGCAATATCTTCTACTGCTTTATTTTCAAGTTTTAATAGATACATTTCAGAGGCGCTCAATAAATTTCTTTATTTCATCTTTACTATTGAGTGTCGCTACTATTTTTGATTTTCCTGACTCCAAATCTTCAATTCTGCGCTTCAATTCTGCTATATTTTCAGGGTCGTCATAATAAGGGTCGCCACTTGGACTAGGATTGGTAGAAACCGATTCACTTACCACCAATTCGATAATTTTCCGTCCTCTTTTGATCATCACCCGTTCTTTTTCGGCCAAATCAAAATATTTTTTTTGGTTTGTCCTCAATTCAGTTGCACTAATTACTATCATGACTTTGCAGTTTATGTACATTTTTCTGTACGAAAGTACCAATTATTCCGACAAGATATTTGAAAAAGATGGCTTTTTTGATAAAAGGAAGGATTATAAAGTGCTTATCCATGCACAATGAATAAATAGTATCAAAGTAGATTTGCTATAACTTTTGCATATTCCCAAATTATATGTATATTTGAGGAATTGATTCCCCATTTATACGTATTTCTGGGGAATTAATTCCCAAATATTCATTAATTATTTGACAAAACTATGATTAAACGGAAATTGGAAGATATAATTAAAACTAAATTTGATGGTAAAAAAGCCATTATTGTTTTAGGCCCCAGGCAAACCGGCAAAACAACTTTGCTTAAGAAAATTGCCAGCGAAAAAGGTGAATATCTGTATTTAACCGGCGATGACTCCACCACCCGAATGAGTTTTGA
The DNA here is from genome assembly GCA_041664345.1 of Salinivirgaceae bacterium. GTDB lineage: Bacteria > Bacteroidota > Bacteroidia > Bacteroidales > SZUA-534 > GWE2-40-63. The sequence continues at coordinate 3,837 of JBAYKX010000068.1, read as the reverse complement.
AAATGCGAATACGGCCGATTTAAAACAAATAATTGGCAAATCCGATATTGTATTTATTGATGAAGCACAACGAATTAAAGATATAGGACTAAAGCTTAAAATTATTATCGACAATTTCATGCCCCAAGTATTGCTTGTTAGTGGCTCTTCTGCTCTTGAATTGGCCAGCGAAATAAACGAGCCTCTTACCGGCAGCAAATGGGAATATATGCTTTATCCAATTAGTTGGGAGGAACTAAACGACTATACAAACTATATTACATCGTTACAACAACTTGAACAGCGGATGATTTTTGGTTTTTATCCCGATGTAATGGTAAATACCGGCGATGAAGTTGAAATACTTAAACAACTCACAAGTAGCCTTTTATATAAGGATTTATTGAGTTATGGCGGTATTAAAAAACCCGATATTTTGGATAAGTTGCTACGGGCATTGGCATTACAAATAGGAAATGAGGTATCATTCAATGAATTAGCCAATTTAGTACAAGTTGACCGAAAAACAGTTCAAACGTATATTGATTTACTGGAAAAAGCCTATGTAATTTTTAAATTGGAACCCTTTAGCCGGAATATCCGAAGCGAAATAAGCACCGGTCGCAAAATTTATTTTTATGATAACGGAATCCGTAATGCTTTGATTTCTAATTACAATAAACTGGAACTTAGAAATGATACTGGGGCTTTGTGGGAAAACTTTATAATTGCTGAACGACGGAAATTTAACGAATACCATAGAATATTTGCGAATACCTTTTTTTGGAGAACAACCCGCCAACAAGAAATTGATTATATTGAAGAACGTGAAGGAAAATTGTTTGCATTTGAATTTAAGTGGAATATGAATAAGAAAGTTAAGTTTCCGAATAACTTTTTGGAAAATTACAGCAATATTGAAATCAAAATCATCCATCGCGAAAACTTTCATGAATTCATATTGCCATAAAGAATATTGTAGCAGCTACCAGCCCAGTAAATACGCAAAAATCAAAGGAGCAACAATGGTAGCGTCTGATTCAACAATAAATTTTGGGGTGTGTTCTTCCAGTTTCCCCCAGGTAATTTTTTCGTTGGGCACAGCACCGGAATAGGAACCGTAACTGGTGGTTGAATCGCTTATTTGGCAAAAATACGACCAAACGGGAACATTATTCAACTGCAAATCCTGATGGAGCATGGGAACCACACAAATGGGAAAATCGCCGGCAATTACGCCGCCAATCTGGAAAAACCCGATGCCGTTTTTACCGCAGTTTTTTTGGTACCAATCGGCCAAAAACATCATGTATTCAATTCCACCTTTTACGGTTGAAGGCGTGGTTAGCCCTTGGATGCAATGCGATGCAAAGAAATTGGCACAGGTGGAATCTTCCCAACCCGGAACAATGATGGGTAAATTCTTTTCGGCAGCAGCCAGCAACCATGAATTCTTCGGATCTATTTGATAATGGGGCACCAATTCGCCGCTGCGCAATATTTGGTAAAAGAATTCATGTGGAAATAACCGCACATTTTCGTTTCGAGCTTTAACCCAAGCATCTACTAAATGTTTTTCTATATGTCGCATGGCTTCTTCTTCAGGAATGCACGTATCAGTAACCCTATTGAAATGATGCTTTAATAAATCGGTTTCATCGGCAGGTGATAAATCACGGTAGTTGGGCACTCTTTTATAATGGTTATGGGCAACCAAATTAAACACATCTTCTTCCAAGTTTGCGCCGGTGCAGGTAATAATCTGCACTTTATCCTGACGTATCATTTCGGCCAATGATTTACCTAATTCAGCAGTACTCATGGCACCTGCCAAGGTTATCATCATTTTATTGCCAATTTCCAATTGGTGCTCATAAGCAACGGCTGCATCAACCAGCGATGCTGCGTTAAAATGTTTGTAATGTTCCACAATAAAATTGGAAACAGGTCCTTTGTTTTGCATGTTGTAGTTATTTATACTGGATAAAATTTGTCTAGCTAAAAAAGCTGTCTATTAATTTCTGAAAAGAAACTCAGAAAAATAAAATAAAAAAAGTATAGGCCGATCCTAAAAAACAATCGGCCTATACTAAAATATTAGGACTCGGTATATCCTAAAATATGCATCATATCTTGAACGGTTTGTTCGTTCCGATATACGTAATCAATAAAATTTCCTTTTTCGTCACGATCTACAATTACTTGCATGGGTGATGGAATCAGACAATGCTTAATTCCACCGTATCCACTAATGGAGTCCTGATAAGCGCCGGTATGGAAGAACCCAATATAAAGTGGCTCTTTATCTTTATCAGCAAAAGCGGGAAGTAAAATCTGCTGATTTAAATCTTCAGAATTATAATAATCGGAATGGTCGCAACTGATGCCGCCAATATTCACCCGTGTATATTCATGGTCCCATTTATTTACAGGCAACAATATAAACTTTTCGTAGATTGACCATGCATCGGGAATGGTATTCATCAAGCTATTGTCAATAATATACCACATCTCTTTATCGTTTTGTTGCTTTTGTTCAATCACTTTAAAAATATTGGCACCGCTTTCGCCCACGGTATATTTACCAAATTCAGTAAAAATATGCGGATCGGGAACGCCTTCATTGGTGCATATTTCTTTAATATTGCGCACCACTTCTTTTATCATGTATTCGTAATCGTATTCAAAGCCTAAATTGTTACGGATAGGGAAACCACCTCCTAAATTCAAAGAATCCAGAGTTTTGCATTGCTTTTTTAACTCAGTATAAATTTTCAATGCTTTGTTGAATTCCCCCCAATAATACAAGCTATCCTTAATGCCCGAATCAACAAAGAAATGGAGCATTTTAAGTTCCAAATTGGGGTTCCCTTTTATTTTTGATTTATAGTAACTCAATATTTCAGTATGTCGGATGCCCAACCTCGATGTATAATATGCCGATGAAGGTTCTTCGTCGATGGCCATGCGCAACCCAATTTTCATTTTATGGTCACCGGCTTGTTTTATTACCTTGTTTAGCTCTTTGGGGCTGTCGAAAACCACAATGGAGTTCTCAAATCCCATTTGTTGAAGTTTGATTATCTTGGCAATGTAATCATCGGTTTTATAGCCGTTGTGCACAATAATCCGCGATTTATCAAGTTCTCCTTTTTGGTAAAGCATTTCAATTAAATCGATATCGAAAGCCGATGATGTTTCAAGGTTGACTTGGTGTTTTAATGCTGCACCAATTACGTGATGGAAGTGGCAGCATTTAGTACAATAGCAGTAGTAATAATCGCCGTTGTAGTTGTTTGCTTTGATTGCGCGGTTAAATAGATTCCGGGCTTTTTTAATCTGGTCACCTATGCGGGGCAGGTAAACTAATTTGAACGGTGTACCGTATTTTTCAATCAGGTACTTTAGCGAAACTCCGTGGAAAGTCAGGTATCCATCCCTTAAGTCAAAACCTTCCTGAGGAAAGTAATAACTCTGTTCAACGAGATCAAAGTAGGTATTCTTCATTTCTAAACAACCATAAAAAAATGAGTTTAAGTTTTATGCAAATTAAATGTATTTTTTCGAAAATATGTTAGGTTTTTAAAAATTCGCAATACTTTTTTAATATTCTTATTATCAATGCATTAAATTAATAATTTAACTAATAATTGATGATTTATTTCAGTGTAGTTTTTTCAATCATTAGTTTGAACAATGGATTGGAAGTTAATTCAAAATAGCAGTGACTTTTTAGAGGGCACTGAAAAAGTCCCTTTAGAAATCTAGAGAGAAAAAAACGCTTAAAATTGGCAATTTAACGGGCTGAGAAAGGCTTATTTGCAACAAAGAGAGAATGTTTTTTTAAATATGGCAAGG
>JBAYKX010000067.1:0-29158 GCA_041664345.1 Salinivirgaceae bacterium | reverse complement strand
CTTGACAAGTGGATGGGTCTTTACTTTAACCAACCTTTATAAAAATCAAAGTTACTACACACATTTTCATTCCAAAATATATTCTACCAAACGGGTGTTTTTCTCTACCAACCCTACTCTTTTTGTCCTTACTTTAATTAAACCATTAGTGAAATTTCCTTTTTTGAAACCACAAGTCGAGTAACGATATGTTTAATCCTACTCGGACAAAGTCCTCCCTAATCATATTGTTGTTTGTAAAACCTCTCCAATTGTATTCTGCATACAAATTATACTTTACATCTCTAATTTGAAAACCAAGTCCTGTTGTAACACCCAGACTTTGAAGCTTCTGTTTATTTACCAAAAGATACCCGCTCTGATATGTAAATCCGGCACGGCAATCAAATTGTTTATTTATTGGTTTAATTTTTAGACGGTATTCGGTACCCAAATTATAACTATGATTATTAATGTACTCGGAATATTGATCTTCAATGGTAATTTCCGACCATCGGTATAAGGAGTAATCCATTGTTATGGTAAGTTTTTCTTTATAATTGTATGCAATTCCGCATCCAAAATTAATTGGAAAATGTACCTTTTTTAATATCTCATCTTCATCGCGCAAGGTATCTACGTAACTCCCGTCGTTGTCAGTTTTTGTAACAAAAATTGTTTGTCGCTGATGTAAATATCCTGGAGCATTTACTGTTGCTCCCAAAACAAGATTACTTTTTGCCGCTAATGGAATGGTTTGTTGATAACCCAAATCAAATTTGAACCCTGCATATTTGTTGCTCACTTTCTGAGTAACATAAAAATTGTCGTCGCTCGTAAGTGAGTATGTTTGGGTTTCATTTTTCGGGCCAAACAATAACGAGGTATTCAGTCCAATAGAACTGAGTTTGGAAATTTTGTAGGCCCCCGAAAAGTATAATGAACTTAATCCTCCACTACCCTCCATTGCTGTATTGTATTCATAAATGGAACCACTAATGGGGGTTGTAATTTGAATGTTATATCCAACATTGGTGTATGGGGCAACACCAAAAGACATGAACCATCGATTATTCAACGCAAATCCAAGGGCAAGGTAAGAAAAGTTTCCATCCCATAATGCTCCTTTTTGGTTCGCTGTTTGCAATTGGGTATAGTCGGCATGTACCCCTAGTTCCATGATAACCACTTGGCTATCAAGTGCGGTTAACGACGCCGGATTCAAACTGTTGAGTCCAAATTCATTCCTTAGAGCAATTCCACATCCTCCCATCCCAGCATTTCTTCCAAAACCCATGGATTCAAAATCGCCTAATCCCAACTTTGAATACGGTGAATTGGTATTGGTTTGCGCATTAACGATACAATTATTAACCATAATAATTGTAAGAAAAAATAAATAAACGGTCCTTTTCACTTGCCTTTTTTGTTTAATTCCGTGCTCGTTGAAATGATGTGTCTCCAGATTCCTTTTTTTAGTATGTCATATAATACAATTGGAGCATAAATGAATTTTTACTTAACGATTGGTCATCTAATATCAATTGAGTAAGTGATGTTGCCATCGATGTTCCGCTAAAAACCAGCATTAAAGCATCATCGGTTTGCTGCTCTGTTGAAGTTTTATCTAATACATAGTCCAATACATAAAAAGAATAATAGGGCGGCTCATCAAACTCATCATTCGCGGTTAAGACACCTGTTATATTCGATTCTCCAGCAACATCGGTCAATGCTCCTATCATCCGGTTTTTTTTGTCTGTCCAATAAACACTAATATCGTTTGGTAATTTGCTTGCTAAAGGATAGGTTCCTTTGTGTGGCTTTACAACTAATCGGGCATCTAAAATGGTAATGTTGGAGCTAATTTCGTGTATCCGCTCAAGAAGTGGAATTTCAATTTTTACTGCAAGCCCGGACCCCGACTGAATAAAAACCTGGTTGTTGGTTTGACCCGACGGCATTATAAATGAGCCTGATTGCATTGTTTCTATTACCGTTCCATTCCTATCAGAACTGTAGTGGGTAAAAATATAATCTTTACTTGTTGGAACAAAGGATATATAAGAATTCGCTTCTGCATCCGGTTTTTTATAATAAAGCCTCAGTTCAACTTCATTAAAATCATCGCTCCCTTCGGTTATTTCACCTGAATTAAGCCCATAAAAGGAGCTCGACCAATTCTGATCTGTTGTGATGGGTATCAAAACAAAACCCTTAAAATATTCCAAAAAAAGATCGCTATAGTCGATGGTATCATTTCCCTCAACTATCCAATTAAATAATTTTATCCCCAATGAATCAGGCATGTGAATATATAATGATTTTTGTGAAAGGGGTCTTGGTTTGAACTTAATGGTGGCTATAGGATTTGCCTCTTTTGCAAAAGAATCAACATTATAAAAATATGATTCATCATCTCCCCTTTCAATGGATTCCGTCACCCTATAAATACTTATTTCTTTCAAAGTATTTGTATCCCCAGAATAAGTGCCGTCTTGTTTTAAAACTAATACCAAGCTATCAAAAACAGCTTCTTCTGTAAGGGTTGGAATTGAGGTGTTTAAACCAATTGGAATATATGTCTCAACTTGTGTTTTTCCTAAAAAGGGATCGTTGTTGTAACCTAAAACCACTTTATTGTAACCCGAGGTCACAAAACTGTCTAGCATTATGGTACTAACATTTACCGTAAGAGTGTCCAAATAACCAACTTTGGAATCAGAGCTGGTAAAAACCTTCCCAAATTTATAGGTTTCTACGTCATCAGTACACGAACCAGCAATAATCGTTGTTAGTAGCAATAATATAAAATCACGAAATCTCTTCATTTATATAAATCCTTAAATTAATCGTTTCAAAAATAGGTTCTCAATTGGTGTGGATAAATTAATATCGACCAATAGCAACATTTCATCTACCAACATAAATAGTCTTCTTTAAAACACTCTTTAAAATCAACACCTTTCTATTCGTTGACAAAAACATTAAAATCCTAACTTTGGTAGATAAATCGTGCGGTTTGGTAGATTCTTTTTTCTTCATGAGGTGATGTCTTCTATTTTTGGGGCATTTAAAGAATATAAACTATGTTGAAGAAAAATTCATTTTTATTCGTTGCCGCTTTAATTATTAGCACCTCCTTTATTGGTTGCGATGAGGAAGAGGACGAAACATTATTAGGAAATTGGACAGAGAATTCTGAATTTGAAGGGCAACCCAGAGCCAATGCTGTTTCCTTCGTGTTAAATTACAAAGCTTATCTAGTTAGTGGATATGATGGCGATGATTATTATAAAGACACTTGGGAATACGATCCGTCAAGCAACTGGTGGAAAAAGATGGATGATTTTCCAGGGGCAGCAAGAACTGCTGGTGTCGGTTTTTCAATAGGTGCAAAAGGCTATTTTGGTACTGGTTATGATGGTGATTCAAAGCTCAGTGATTTTTGGGAATTCGACCCGTTGCAAACCCCTCAATGGAACCAAAAAGCAGATTTTGCCGGAGATGCAAGGTATGGTGCCATTGGCTATTCTGTTGGTGGTTTTGGCTTTATTGGTACAGGATACAGCGATAATGGCGACACAAAAGATTTTTGGAAATATTCGCCGGAAAGTAATTCTTGGGAACAGATTGTAAGTATTGGTGGCTCTAAAAGGCATGATGCTATTGCTTTTGTAATTGAAAACAACGCTTATATAGGGACTGGGATAAGCAATGGAACTTATGAGGATGATTTCTGGAAATATGATGCCTCGAATGAAACATGGCAAGAAATGGAGAGCTTAACGGTTGATGATAGTTATTCGATAGTTCGATCATGTGCTCAATCATTTACTATTAATGGCTTTGGTTATGTTGGTGGAGGTTATAAATCAGGTATCCGGAGCGATTTTTGGGCATACAATCCTAATACCGATGTCTGGACTCAAGTTACCTCTTTTGAAGGAACAGCTCGGCAAGATGCCATTTGTTTTTCAATGGGTAATTATGGATATGTGGCTACTGGCTCCAATGGTTCCTATTATTTTGATGATATCTGGGTTTTTGATCCAACAGCAACGTACGATTCCGAAGATTGATCGTACAAATTAACCCATAGCAGACAAGCTACTATGGGTTAATAATATTTTATTCCCGCTCCTTTTCCGGCCTAAAAAAGGTGTTTCTGGCTAACATAAAATGTGAGCTATTCAATTTAAAAAATTAAATAAACAACTAAAAGAAAAATTATTAACCTCCCTTTCAATCAATTGCACTTTCATTTATTGTGTGTGTGAATACCCATGTAATTTTGGTTGGTACCCAGCCCAAAAAGCATGGCGGTTCAATTCCATTGAAGCCTTACGATATGAGTCATTCCTGTTAACTAATTTTTAAAACCATGGGGCGTTCTTATTTTTTGATTATTATTGCTTTATTAAGTACCTTGGCCGTTAGAGCACAACGTACCGAACCCTTAAATGGGAACCCTGTTGAAATGGCAAATAAAACGGTAAGTGAATTGGCTGTGCTGATTAATATAAATGCGGCTATTCAGGATTCGATAAAAAATACATTTACTGTTTTCTTTGAAAAAATGAAAAATGGAATATCGTCTGAAAGTCAAGTTGATATAAGGTTTTTGGAGAATACCAGGGATTCGAAAGTAAAAACATTTCTTTCAACCGAACAATACACGATTTATCAAGTTTTCATAGAAGAAAAAAAATTAAGGAGAATCGGGGTAAATGGAGAAATTATGCCCGATAGGCCGTAATTACAATCAATAATCAGTTGAAACTTATTAAAACCAAATGTAATGATAAACATAAAACCAAAAACAATAACCAATGTAGCGCTGCATTTGCTGGTGTGGATCTTGTGGTTTTCTGTACCAATCCTATTCTCCTTTAATGATCCGCAAAGGCATCAACCGCCCAAAAATTTCAATTTTTACATTTTTATTTGGGTGCCCATGGCATTCTCTATGGTTTTATTCTATTTGAACTACCTTGTTTTGGTAGATAAATTGCTTTTCAATAAAAAAAATTTAGTTTGGTTTTTTGGCGTTAACCTTATACTGATAGTTGTTTTTGCATACACCCTTAATTGGATTAGAAGCTCTTCAATGGAAATGATTCCAATAACCGAACATTCCAGATCCATGAATGAAGCAATGGGTGCCATGAACAAACCGATATTCAAACCACATGGTAATTTTGTTTTTAGTTTAGATAACCTGATTTTCATTTTTGTGATAAGCATTAGTGTGGCCATCCGCACAACCAACCGTTGGTTTTTAACCGAAACCGAACGCAAAAATTTAGAGAATGAAAATTTGAAATCGAAGTTGAGCAATTTAAAAATGCAGCTCAATCCGCATTTCTTTTTTAACACCCTCAACAACATTTATTCCCTGATAAAAAGCTCACCCGATAAAGCCCAGGAATCGGTACATGGGTTGGCCAAGCTTATGCGGTACCACCTTTATGAAACCAATGAGGATAAGGTACCTCTTTCGGGGGAAGTTGACTTTTTGAAGAATTATATTGAATTGATGAAAATTAGGATGACCCCAAATGTGGAAATAGAAACGGAATTCAAAATTGAGAACCAAACTGCTGACATTGCCCCTCTCCTATTTGTTTCTCTGGTTGAGAATTCTTTTAAACACGGCACAAGTCCGATTGGGAAATCATTCATTAAGATTGCAATGGTTGAAACCAATAAAATCCTTTCGTTTGAAATAATCAATACCGATTTTCATCAAAAAACAGAAGGCCCAGCAGATGCTGGAATTGGGCTTGAAAATTTAAGGAACCGGTTAGCGCTCATCTACCCCGGAAAGCATACTTTTACACACGTGTTTAAGAATCAACAGTTTCACGTTAACGTTATTATCCAGTTATGAGAAAAATTAGATGTTTGCTAGTTGATGATGAACCTCTTGCCCTTGATGTGATTGAGGATTATGTTCTTAAAACGCCATTTCTGGAATTGGTTAATAAATTCAATTCGCCTTTTCAAGCTATTGAGGCTTTACAAAACGAAAAAGTTGATTTGATTTTTCTCGACATCCAAATGCCCGGACTGTCGGGGATTGATTTCTCGAAACTGCTCCAGAACGGTCCTAAGATTATCTTCACCACCGCTTATAGTCAGTTTGCTTTAGATGGATTCAAGGTGGATGCCCTCGATTATCTGGTAAAACCCATTAACTATCAGGAATTCCTTAAAGCATCGAATAAAGCATTGACTTGGTTCAACCTTACCGAGCAAAACAGCAATAGCAATGCTGCTGAAGAACCCATAAATAAGTACCTTTTTGTGAAATCGGAATATAAACTGATTAAAGTTGAGCTGAGCCACATACTCTATATTGAAGGAATGAAGGATTATGTGAAGATATATTTGAAAGAACAGACAAAACCCATTCTTTCGCTTATGAGTCTCAAAGTATTGGAGGAAAAACTTCCATCGGGGCAATTTATGCGGATACACCGATCGTTTATTGTGAACCTAGAGCATATTACTAAAATAGAACGGAACCGAATCATTTTTGGTGCCGTTTACATACCCATAGCAGATACCTACAAAGTGCCGTTCCAAGAGTTCCTGAATAAAACGTTTTTAGGATAGAAGCTGGAAGACCGAAGTCAGAAGTTAGAGGTTAGAAACCAGATACCAGCAACCAGTTTCCTAATCCATTTCATTTTCCGGCTTAAAAAAAGAATTCTGTAACAACTCCTTCATCCGTATTATACTGCGCCATAATAAATACATTACAAAAGGAATAAAAAGAAGTATTAAAACCGATTCTTGGCTCATAAGGATAAAATCGTAAACACCATGGAAAAAAAACGGAACTATAAATGCCATCACCAGAAATTCGGTGCGGCGGTTTGAAATAAATTTTGCCAATCCAAACCGGTAGCCCATCATAATGCCAAACATGGCATGAGCCGGTACAGCAGTGAATGAACGCATCAAACCCACCTGAAATCCGGCATCGTCGCGAAAAACATACGATATGTTTTCAACTAAGGCAAATCCCAACGATACAAATACGGCATATACAATTCCATCAAACATTTCATTGAAGTTCGGATTTCGCCAAATAAGAAGATAAACAGCAGCAAACTTAAAGGCCTCTTCCACCAGAGCGGCAACTATAAAAGCATTCCATGCCGCAGCATTTAACCCGCTTAAATGGCTTCCAATCGATTGAAGCAAATGCTCAAAGAAAAGGGTGGGAATAACTATGATACAACCGGCGACCAACCCTTTAGCTAATAGCAATAAGGGTTCCTGTTCATATTTATCGCGATAATAGATGTACGCAAGAATAATAAAAACAGGAGCAATTGAAATAAGCAACAAATTCATTTGTGTCGTCTTTAAGGCAAAAATAATTTTTTCTTTTAGTAATTTATGTTCAAATAAACCTTTTATTCATTCGAGAAGAAATGCGTCATTCCAAATTTTTCTTTCCGAATACGCATGAATATTTGTATTTTCACCCAAATTCTTGTGTTTGCATTCTGTTTGATTAACTAGCTCGTTTATTGTTTTTTATGATTGATAAAGAAACCATTGACAAAATTTTTGATGCCTCCGATATTGTGGAGGTGGTTTCGGATTTTGTAAATTTAAAAAAACGGGGCGTTAACTACTTGGGAAATTGCCCTTTTCATAACGAGAAAACACCCTCATTCACCGTGTCACCGGCTAAAGGAATCTACAAATGTTTTGGCTGCGGAAAAGGGGGCAATTCGGTGAACTTTATAATGGAGCATGAGCAGCTCTCCTATGTAGATACCCTAAAATGGCTGGCAAAAAAATACCACATCGAGGTTCAGGAAAAAGAGGAAAGTCAGGAGGAACGGGAGCAGAAAGATGCGCGCGAAAGCATGCTCATTGTAAATACTTTTGCCCAAACCGTTTTTACACACAACCTTCATGAGTCGGAAGAAGGAAGAGCCGTTGGTTTAAAATACTTCAAGGAGCGGGGATTCAACGATCACATCATCCAAAAATTTGAATTGGGTTATTGCCGTAAAACCCGCGACGCCTTTTCAACACATGCTATCACAAAAGGATACAAAGAAAAATACTTGATCGATACCGGATTATCCATTAAACGGGAAGACGGTACCCTTTTCGACCGCTTTAACGAAAGGGTTATTTTTCCAATTCACAATTTAATGGGCCGCGTGGTTGGTTTTGGTGGCCGAACGCTACGCACCGACAAAAATCTGGCAAAGTACCTGAACTCTCCCGAATCGGAAATTTACCACAAAAGCAAAAACCTGTATGGGTTATATCTTGCAAAAAAAGCAATTACTCAAAACGATAACGTTTATTTAGTTGAAGGCTATACCGATGTGATGAGTATGCATCAAGCCGGAATAGAAAACGTTGTGGCCTCTTCGGGGACGGCTCTAACCGTTGAACAAATACGGTTAATGAGGCGGTTTACTCCAAATGTTACGGTGCTTTACGATGGCGATGCAGCCGGAATAAAAGCCGCATTTCGGGGAATTGATTTAGTTCTTGAAGAAGGGATGAACGTAAAAGTAGTTCTTCTGCCTGATGGCGAAGATCCCGATTCTTTTGCTCACAAACACAGCGCCACCGAACTTTACGATTTCATTAAAGTCAACGAGTCGGACTTTATAACCTTTAAAACCCGGCTTTTATTGAGTGATGTACAAGACGATCCGGTTAAAAAAGCCAACCTGATTGCTGATATTGTCCGCACCATTGCCGTAATACCCGATACTATTACCCGGGCTATTTATGTAAAGGAATGCTCCAGATTAATGGCCGTTGATGAAAGAATCATTCATTCCGAAATAAATAATATCCTTTTCAAAAAAAGGGAACAAAGCTGGAAAAGGGAACAAAACACCCCAGTGAATCCGGCTGGCGAAGCATTAAATATTCAATTACCCGTTTCAAATAAATTCGAACTGTACGAAAAAGAAATCATTCGCCTTTTATTAACCCATGGTGAAAAAGTGCTTTTTACCATTTCAGCCAGCGATGATCATCCGGAAGAAAACATTTCAACCGCAAGTTACATTTGCCGAGAACTGGAAGATGAAGTTGAAATTCAGTCTCCTGTATATAAATTAATCTTTGATGAATACCGCCATCATTATATTCAGGGAACGCTTTTAACAAACACCTATTTTACTCAGCATAAAAACGAATTGGTTTCAAAAGCAGCGGCAGATCTATTAACCGAGGGTTTTCCTATCAGTAAAATGTGGAGTAAAAAAGGAACTTACATTGCTACCGAGGAAGATAACCTGAAGCATGTTATTGATAGCGCCATTTCAGGATATAAGTATGAATTGGTATTAACTATTTTACAGGGTATTGAAACAGAATTAAAGTCCGTTGATTTACCCGAAAATCAAGAAGAATTGTTGGCTCCGCTTTACGACAAATATTTGGCTTATACCCAATTTAAAATTTCAATTGCTAAAATGTTGGGCGAACGGATTATTCTTAAACGATAAGTTCTATTTGCAGAATTAAATGATGGCAACCATTCTGCCTTAAAATTATTCGAAAATCTGTTAACTCAGCGTTCTTAGTGCTTCTTAGAAAACTACAACTTAACGTAGTGTTCTCTTGAGCGTAACGAAAAAATTTCAAAAAAACTAATAACAAAACCCAGAATGAACAATCACCTCTTTTTAATAATTAGCATTTTAACTTTGTCCTTATTTTGAGTTTTGATTCTTTTTTGATTTTTGAGTATTGATTTTTGGAATTTTCTTATTGACACTACTTAGCGAAGCGGTTTCATGAGCGAAAGCGAATAACTTAGCATTCATCGAAGATAATCTGTGGCTTAATTGGGGTGAATAGTCACAAATGAATTTACACTATTTTTATTTTTTTTCTTTTTGACCTATTGTTTATTATCTTAGTAACGTGTTTTAAAATTTTAACACATAATAACCAAGTAATAAAACCTTGAATTCACAGCAAATAATCCCTTTTTAATTATGACCCGATTAACATTAATTGTTTTATTTCTTGGCTACATTATCTCATTAACCAGCCTTTCTGGTTGCCATGAAACAAGTAAAAGAGGTGAAAAATATGGCGGAACCTTACGCATCAACGCCAATGATGTTCCGGATATTATTTTCCCAGGACAAGTATTAAAAACAAGCGAACATATCATCATTTTACAAATTTATTCCGGCTTGGTTAAATATAACACCCGGACCTTTGATATTGAACCTTCGCTGGCAAAGAATTGGAAGATAATTGACAATGGACTAACCTATCGTTTTACGTTACAACCAAATGCCTTTTTTCAGGATGACCCCTGTTTTAAAAACGGTAAAGGAAGGAAAATAGTAGCATCTGATATTAAGTATAGCATTGAAAAAATATGTCACCTCCACCTATTGAGTCAGCATGAGTTTTCAAATCAGATAATAAACATAGTTGGAGCTGAAGTTTTATCCAATTCGCACATCTTTGATAAGAATATTACTTTTTCCGGAATACAAGTTATTAACGATTCTGTGGTTGAATTTAAGTTAACCAAAGCCGATGATTTATTTTTGCATTTTTTAGCTGGCACCAACAGCTTAATCTTTGCCAAAGAATCATTTGATGCTTATGGATATAAAAGCTTGGTTGGTTCCGGCGCCTATTCTTTTAAATATGCCGAAATCAAAGGACAAGCCATTACCATGATTGCAAATCCCTCTTATTTTGCAATGAACCGTCAAAAAGAAAAACTTCCTTTTATTGATACCATCATTGTTTCGTTTATTACCTCGCCACCTAAAGAATTGCAGCTTTTTGAAATGGGTCTGCTTGACATGGCGCTTAATGTAAACGAGGAATATGTAAGCTCCTTTTTAGATAAACACATCAACCAGTTTCAAAGCGATCCTCCTTATTATATTATGAAACAAACAACTGACACCATCAACCATATTAATATCAGTTTTATTCGCTCCAATTTGCAGGGATTAAACTTGAATTCCCATGGGTATTTCGATTTTACAGAATTGTTTTTTAAAGAACCAACGAATCAGCATATAAAAATGGGGAACTAAAGTAATTCCGCCACAGATTCACAGATTTAAAAAATTGTAATCTGTGAATCTGTGGCGGATTATATTTACTTTATAACTATTTCGTAATCTAACTTCAGGGCTTTGCGGTACACAGCTGAAACCCCACAGTATCGTTCCATACTCAAATCAACGGCTTTTTTTAGTTTTTCTTCCTCCAAATTTTTTCCCGTGAATTCATAAATTATTTTCATGTCGTCAAAATGTTTCGGGTGTTCCTCGGTAAGGTTTCCTTCAATGCGCACGTTAAAATCATCAACCTCAACCCGCATCTTTTTCAAAATGGATACTACATCCATACCTGTACATCCACCAAGGGCAACCATCATAAGCCCTTTTGGCCTTGGGCCTAAGTCGTTTCCACCATTTTCCTCATTGGCGTCAACCACTATTTTATGGCCATTCATTTCGGTTTCAAAGGCCATCCCCTTTTTCCAATTCATGTTTATTGAAGTCTTCATATATTTCGTGTTAAATTATCTTTTCTTACCATCGTTGGATTAAACCCAAAAATAACGCTTTTGTTTCGAGTTTTACCCGGCATATTGGAAATTATGATTGGACTTAAAAACATTTCAAGCAGAATCTTTCATTATAAAATTTAAAAACCGTTGGAATTATTGAACGAAAAGGCTCTCGAAAGGCGGGCTATTGGGTATTTGAAAGTACGGAATAAATACGGAATAAATTTAGTACCTCTTCTCTTTATAAAATCTTTATATTCCACACAACTTTTCTTACAAAACGCTTATAATTTCTGTTGCAACTTTGTATCGTATTAAAACAATATTATATGAATGCAACAATTCTACTGGCAACACCCGCCCTTATTGAGGTGGCTAACCCATCAAGTTACGTAATTGGAGCTGTAATAGCTTTATGTATTCTTGGATACCTTCTTTATTCACTTGTCAACCCCGAAAAATTCTAAACTATGACAGCACAAGATTTTATTCAGTTGCTTTTGTTTTTTGTCCTATTAATAGCACTTACACCGCTTTTGGGCAATTATATGAACAGAGTCTTTACGGGGAAAAAGCATTTTATGCAACCCGTTTTTGGTTGGCTCGAAAAACTGACTTACCGATTTATCGGAATTAACCCCAATGAAGAAACTAATTGGAGGAAATTCACCTTCGGTTTGCTCTTGTTTAACCTGGTTGGATTTGTTTTTGTGTTCCTAATCCAACTTTTTCAGGCATATTTGCCGTTGAATCCTGCCCAATTAGCCAATGTTACTTGGCATTCTGCATTCAACACAGCAGTAAGTTTTATGACCAATACCAATTGGCAGGGTTACGCCGGAGAGACAACCCTTAGCTACTTTGTGCAAATGGTTGGGCTTACCGTGCAAAACTTTGTAAGTGCGGCAACCGGAATTGCAGTTCTTTTGGCTGTAATTAGGGGTCTTTCGCGAAAAAGCACTGATAAATTGGGTAATTTTTGGACTGACCTGACACGCTCAACATTGTATGTACTTTTGCCCCTTTCAATCCTGCTTTCAATTGTGTTGGTAGGTCAAGGCGTTGTTCAAAACTTTAAAACTTATGAAACCGTTCAAACACTGCAAGGCGCAGAACAAATACTACCGATGGGTCCGGCAGCCTCGCAAATAGCTATTAAACAAATTGGCACAAACGGTGGAGGCTTTTTCAATACCAATAGCTCACACCCATTTGAGAACCCAACACCCTTCAGCAATTTTCTTGAAATGCTGTTCATACTGCTTATCCCGGCATCATTAACATACACGTATGGCAAAATGGTTGACTCAACAAGGCAGGGCTGGACAATTTTTTCAGTTATGATGATTTTATTGATTGCCGGATTGAGTATTTCGCTTTATGCAGAATATTCAAGCAACCCTGTTTTTGGAAATTTGCCATTGATGGAAGGAAAAGAAACTCGTTTCGGGATTACAAACAGTGTGCTTTGGTCAACTTCAACCTCAGCCGCATCAAACGGTTCGGTTAATGCCATGCACGATAGTTTGTCGCCGTTGGCTGGTATGGTTGCCATGATAAACATTATGCTTGGCGAAATTATTTTTGGTGGTGTGGGCGCCGGATTATACGGAATGGTAATATTTATAATTCTTACTGTATTTATTGCCGGATTAATGGTTGGACGAACACCCGAATATTTGGGTAAAAAAATTGAAGCTTTTGAGGTTCAAATGGCAATAATTGCCATACTTGCACCTAGCTTTGTCATACTAATTTTCTCAGCTTGGGCATCAGTAAGCAGCTTTGGTCTATCGAGCCTAAATAATGCCGGGGCACATGGCTTTTCTGAAATATTGTATGCCTTTAGCTCGGCTGCAGGCAACAATGGCAGCGCCTTTGCCGGACTTAATGCCAACACCCTGTTTTATAATATAACCTTGGGCATAGGAATGTTAATCGGTCGCTTTGGTGTTATTATCCCGGTTCTTGCTATAGCTGGAAATATGGCAAAAAAGAACACTACCCCGCCTTCGTTAGGCACTTTTCGCACCGATAATGGCTTGTTTATGGGTTTATTAATTGCCGTAATCCTTATTGTTGGAGGATTGACATTTTTTCCGGCATTGTCATTAGGCCCGGTTGTAGAGCATTTACTAATGGGAAATGGAATCACCTTTTAATTTTTAACTGAAATGAGTACAAAACAAAATACAAGCCTTTTCAATAAAAAAATATTGTTGCAGGCATCAAAAGAGAGCTTTATTAAATTAAACCCGGCATCGCTTATTAAAAACCCTGTCATTTTAATTGTTGCTGTAGGTTCTATACTCACAACAATTGTTGTGTTAATAGGTGTTTTTAAAGGTAGCTATTCATCATTTAATCTTCAAATAGCAATATGGCTCTGGTTTACCGTGTTGTTTGCCAATTTCTCAGAAGCCATTGCCGAAGGACGGGGCAAGGCTCAAGCCGAAACCTTACGAAATAATCGTACACAAACCAAAGCCCGTAAAATGGAGGGCAAACAAGAAGTATCTGTTTTAGCAACAGAACTTAAAAAAGGCGACATAGTTGTTTGCGAATCGGGCGATGTAATCCCTTCCGACGGCGAAGTAATTGAAGGCATTGCCAGTGTTGATGAATCGGCAATAACCGGCGAATCGGCACCGGTTATCCGCGAAAGCGGCGGCGACCGTTCGGCGGTCACCGGTGGCACAAAGGTAATCAGCGACCGTATATTAATTCGCATAACTGCCGAACAGGGCAATACATTTATCGACCGCATGATTGCCTTGGTTGAAGGTGCCAAACGCCAAAAAACACCCAATGAAATTGCTTTGTCGATATTGCTTTCGGGTTTATCCATCATATTCCTTTTGGCAGTAGTAACCCTTCCGGCGTTTTTCGCATATAGCCTTAATGCCTCGGAATTGCCAATGTCACAAAATTTAACACTACCCGTATTAATTGCCTTGTTGGTGTGTTTGATACCCACCACCATTGGCGGTTTGCTTAGTGCTATTGGTATAAGCGGTATGGATAGGCTTTTACAGCGCAATGTGATTGCCACAAGCGGGCGTGCCATTGAAGCTGCCGGCGATGTGGATGTGCTATTACTCGACAAAACGGGTACAATTACCCTTGGAAACCGCATGGCAACTAATTTTATACCGGCCGAAGGGGTAACTGCGGAAGAACTTGCCGATGCCGCTCAGTTTTCATCCTTATCAGACGAGACGCCCGAAGGACGTTCCATTGTAATTCTTGCAAAGGAAAAATTCAATATCCGCGGACGTGAGGTGCATCAACTTAATGCTTCATTTATACCATTTACAGCACAATCGCGAATGAGTGGAGTTGACTTTAAAACCAGCGATGGAAATTCACATCAAATCCGTAAAGGAGCCGCTGAAGCCATTAAAACATTCGTGCAAAACAACAATGGTTTTTATCCACAAAAAATACAGGATACCGTTTCTGAATTAGCCCGACAAGGAGCAACCCCTCTAGTTGTGGCTGAAGATAATCGCGTGCTTGGGGTAATTCATCTTAAAGATATTGTTAAGGGTGGCATTAAACAACGTTTTGCCGAGCTTCGGCAAATGGGCATTAAAACCGTTATGATTACCGGCGACAACTCCTTAACAGCCGCAGCCATTGCCGCCGAAGCCGGAGTTGATGATTTTATGGCAGAGGCAACACCCGAAGATAAATTGCGCCGCATTCGCGATGAACAGTCAAAGGGACATTTGGTAGGAATGATTGGAGATGGCACCAACGATGCCCCCGCTCTGGCGCAAGCCGATATTGGTATTACCATGAACTCGGGTACCCAGGCAGCCCGTGAAGCGGGTAATATGGTTGACCTCGATAGCAATCCAACCAAGTTGATTGAAGTGGTTGAAGTGGGCAAACAATTATTAATGACCCGTGGTGCGCTTACAACATTTAGTATAGCCAACGATGTGGCTAAATACTTTGCCATTATTCCGGCAATTGCCATTTCGCTTTATGCCGATAAAACAGGTGTTGGGCCGCTTTCAACCTTAAATATTATGCATCTGGGTTCGCCACAAAGTGCTATACTTAGTGCCGTAATATTCAACGCCTTAATCATAATGATGTTGGTTCCCCTAGCTTTAAAAGGGGTTCGTTACCGCCCGGTTTCGGCCAATACAGCATTAACCCGAAACCTTTTAATTTTCGGATTGGGTGGGCTAATTGTCCCTTTTGTTGGCATTAAACTTATTGATATATTAATTAACCTCTAATTTTTCAACTATGGAATATTTAGTTAAAGACCTGATTGAGCGACTTATCAATAAGAAGAAACAGGAACTATTGAAAATCAAAATCTATAAAAAGGAAGACTTAAAGGATATGATTCTTATTTCGTCAGGTAGAATATTTGAACTTGACGCTATTATTCAAGAAATTAATGAAATGTTGGTTTATAAAACGCAAATAAAATGAAAACTCTATTTATCGCTTTAAAAATATTTTTGTTCCTAACATTACTAACAGGAATAATTTACCCTCTTTTGATCACCGGAATTGTACAAGTTGCCTTTCGTTCAAAGGCGAACGGAAGTTTAATAATTGAAGGCAATACAACCCTTGGGAGTGAGCTTATCGGTCAACAATTTGACAGCACTATTTATTTTAGTTCGCGACCATCAGCAGTTTCATACAACCCATTGCCATCGGGTGGTTCAAACTATGGATTAACAAATACTAAGTTAAAGGACCTAGTTTCTGAACGCAGGCAACAATTTATTGTATTTAATGGCCTCGATAGTCTAACCGAAGTTCCTTCCGAGATGCTTTTTGCCTCGGCCAGTGGACTCGATCCGCATATTTCACCAAAAGCGGCATTTTTGCAAATAGATCGAATTTCGGAAGCCAGAAATTTCAATAAAATACAAAAGGAAAAATTGAATGAAACGGTGAAAAAGCTAACTGAGGCATCTCAATTTACTTTTTTGGGTGAAGAGCGAATAAACGTATTGGTTTTAAACCTTGAACTTGATAAGCTTGATTAGTATTTTAGTAACCAATAAAAAAAGTCATGAAAACTTCGATCCGAAACAAAAATTTTATGTTAGGTATAGTTCTGTTCTTAACAATCATTTTGGTCTTATCTGTCTTTTCTGTTTTTTACTTAACCAAACTATCAAATAAAACAAGAGCCATCCTAAAAGAAAACCATTATTCTGTTGTGTATGCCCGCAATATGGCAGAACAATTAACAATAATAAACCAAGAAATAGCAAATGGCCTTTTGTTAACTAAAAACATTGACACGTTGATGGTAAAAAATGAGTTTACGTTATTTAGCAAATCGCTACTATTAGAAAAAAATAACATAACAGAAATTGGCGAAGATTCTCTGGTTAGGGAAATTGA
Organism: Salinivirgaceae bacterium; assembly: GCA_041664345.1. Lineage (GTDB taxonomy): Bacteria > Bacteroidota > Bacteroidia > Bacteroidales > SZUA-534 > GWE2-40-63. The sequence continues at coordinate 12,231 of JBAYKX010000067.1, read as the reverse complement.
AACGAGTTTTAATGCCTACCTCAATTCCGTTTCAACTGTAATAAAATTGCCTAAAGAATCTGGCAATCACCAATCCTTGCTGAAGCATTTTGATACTCTTTACCAACAATTGATGCATCTTTCGCTAATGAACGAAAAAGCTATTGAAGCAAAAACAAATGATGCAAGAGTTTATGCAAAAAAATATTCAATACAAATGTCATTTATAGGAGCGTTGTGTTTTTTAATTGCTTTTGCCTTTACCTTTAGCTTCTCATCTTATTTTAACGATCGTTTTTTTAAATTTTACAACGGAACTAAAGATGTTGTTTCCAGTAACTATCGCGAAAGGCTATCTATGGATGGGGAGGATGAATTAGCTGAAATTTCATTGATATTCAACCAAATGGCAGATGAAATAAATGAAAACAATAAAAAAACTAAGCTACCTTTACATACCGAAAAAGATTATAATACTAATGAAATTAATGAGCTGAAGGATGTTTTAATTCGGATTAAGACCATTGAGTCGGAAGCAAAAATAGTATTAGCGAAATTAGAAAATAAGCGTTAATAAATGGAATTTCAAAATGAACGACCCAATCCCGATGAGCTATTGGCATCGTTGCAAAGCGAGGAAGAAAAAAGCAAACGGGGTAAACTGAAAATATTTTTCGGCATGTGCGCCGGTGTGGGCAAAACTTATACCATGTTGCAGACGGCTCATGCCGAAAAACTAAAAGGCAGCGAAATTATTATTGGGTATGTTGAAACGCACAATCGTAAGGAAACGGCTGAATTGGTGGAAGGGTTTGAGCTCATACCCCGAAAAACCTATGAATATAAGTCCACTCCCGTTCAGGAAATGGATTTAGATGCTATTATAGCCCGAAAACCCCAACTGGTTTTGGTTGATGAACTGGCACATACCAATGCTCCGGGAAGTCGCCATACGAAACGATATCAAGATGTACAGGAAATTCTTGATAACGGTATAAATGTTTATACCACATTAAATGTTCAGCATCTTGAAAGTCGATCGGAAACGGTGGCACAGATAACCGGCATCATTGTGCGTGAAACTTTGCCCGATGAAATTTTTGAAAGTGCCGATGAAGTTGAAGTAATTGACCTAACACCTGATGAATTGTTAGAAAGACTTTCGGATGGTAAGGTATATAATGCTGAACGCTCGCGAGAAGCCGTTGAGAATTTCTTCCGTAAAGGAAATATTACTGCATTGCGCGAAATGGCGCTGCGTATTGTAGCCGACCGGGTTGACAAACAGCTTCATGACTACATGCAGCTTAAACGCATAAAGGGTCCATGGAAATCGGGCTTGCATTTATTGGTTGCGGTTAACCATACCCAACAATCATCAAAACTTCTGCGATGGGCCAAAAACCTATCGTACGCCATGGGAGCCAATTTACAAGCTGTTTATATTGAAAATTCACGCGAACGTAACCTCAAAGACAATGAACAATTGCATAAAAACATTATTTTGGCTAAGCAATTGGGAATTAAACTACGAATTATTACACATAACGATAAAGTTCAGGCTATTGTTGATTTTGCCCAAAAAGAAAATATAACGCACATAATTATTGGAAAACCCCGCATCAGAAACCAGTTTACCCTTTTAAAACTTGGAAATTTTGTAAATCGGCTGCTTCGGTATAGTGGAAACATTGATGTTTACATTTTGGGTTCCGATAACCAAACAGATGATAAATACAAGCAAAAACTATCGCTGCCTTCATTTACCGCTACTGGCCGGCAATATGCAATTGCATTTCTAGCCGTTGTGTTAACGTCACTCGTCTGTTTTTTCATAAAAGATTTGATTGGATATCAGGTAGTTTCATTTGCTCTGCTGTTTATTGTCTCAACATTAGCCTTTTTCTATGGTATTGGCCCCATTCTGATGTCAGCCTCATTAAGCGCTCTTATATGGGACTTCTTTTTTCTTCCGCCACCTTATACACTGCATGTTGATAAACCCGAAGATATGCTCATGCTTATCATGTTTTTCATTATTGCCATGCTAAGCGGGGTGCTTACATCGAGGGTAAAAAGGCAGGAAATGAAGATAAGGATTCGGGAGGAACGCACCAATGCATTGTACCAACTAACCAAAGAACTCTCAACAGCTGTGGGTGTTGATGAAGTTATAGCCGTGGCAAAAACCGATATTAAAAAATACTTTAAACTCAATTGCCTTATTTTATTAAAGAATGATTCAAACCAATTGAATTTTCAAGATAAAAAAAACAATAAATATACCTTCTCAAATAACGAGAAGAGTGTTGCCATGTGGTCGTTTCAATACACAAAAAAGGCGGGAAAATATACCGACACCTTGCCCTCTTGCCCTTATACTTTTTATCCGTTAAAAGGGAATCAAATGAATTTGGGGGTTATAGCCATTGAACAGGCACAGGTATTCACTCAAGGCGAAGAGCAGTTTTGGGAAGCATTTATTTCGCAGATATCGGGCAAATTTGAGCGTGAGTATTTGCGCGATATGGCAAAAAGTGCCTATTTACTAAACGAATCCGATAAACTTTATAAAACACTTTTCAATTCCATTTCGCATGAATTGCGAATCCCGGTTTCAGCAATTATGGGTGCATCGGACACGCTTTTAAGCCAAAATTATCCCGATGAAACAAAAATTAAATTATATTCCGAGATAAACACAGCTTCCATTCGACTGAATCGGCTTATTGAAAACCTTTTGAATATGTCGCGGCTCGAATCGGGACATATAACCCTAAGAAAAGACTGGTGTGATGTTCACGATTTAGCCAATAGGGTAGCGGCTACCCTAAAACAAGAATTACAACCCTTCAAATTAACAACGGTAATACCGGCTGATATGCCTTTGGTAAATATTGATTTTGGCTTGATGGAGCAAGTAATCCAAAACCTTGTGCTAAATGCAACACAACACTCCCCGGTGGGAAGTCGAATTCGGCTCAAACTTTTTTACGACAATGGCTTTTTTACCGTTCAAGTTATGGATCGTGGATTGGGTTTTCCTGAATCGGAATTAACTTCGGTATTTAATAAGTTTTACCGTGGAAAAGATGCTAAAGCCGGAGGAACAGGCTTAGGATTGTCTATCGTAAAAGGTTTTATTGAAGCCCATCAAGGCAGGGTAACCGCGGAGAACCGCCAAAATGGGGGAGCCATTTTTACAATAACAATTCCTGTTAAAACGGCTGACATAAACCCTTTCAATAAACAAACTGATTAAAATGACCAACGAAGTAACCATACTAATTATTGACGATGAATTGCAAATCCGCAGGTTACTCGAAATAACCCTTTCGGCAAATGGATATAAAATTGTAGAGGCATCAACAGGAAAAGAGGGTGTGGTTTTGGCTGCATCTGTGAACCCTGTTTTAATTATCCTCGATTTAGGTTTACCCGATACTGATGGGTTAGATATTCTTAAAAAGCTTCGAGAATGGTATCAAAAACCAATTATAATTCTTTCGGTTCGTAATTCGGAAGATGATATTGTTAAAGCCCTTGATTATGGAGCCAATGATTACCTGACAAAACCTTTTCGCACAGGTGAGCTTCTGGCCAGAATTAGGGTGGCAATTCGGCAAAGTCAAGGTGTTTCAGATAAACCAATTCTGGAATTTGGTGCTTTAGCCATTGACTTAACTAACCATACAGCACGCAAGAATAATGAATTAATAAAACTCACTTCAACCGAATTTTCCTTATTAGCATTATTGGCCAAAAACGAAGGCCGGGTGCTGACCCATCAATATATTCTAAAAGAAATTTGGGGAATGGGGTATATGGAACAGACCCAATATTTAAGGGTTTTTATTGCCCAATTACGAAAAAAAGTTGAAGACGACCCAACTAAGCCAAAATTGCTCAATACTGAATCGGGTATTGGATACCGTTTTGGAATTTGATCTTTTCTTTACAGAGCAACCGCATTTTAAAAAATCCCGGAGGGATTTAATATGAATAGCCCCGAGTTGAAACTCGGGGTATATGAATTTGCGGTATAAAATCGGCGCAAGCACTACTGATTAATTGAATTTGTGAAGAAACCATGCGCCGAAAATGGGAAAATTCAGTTGTAAAGAATTACTTTACAACTCATAAGTAAAGTCACCAAATACGACCTCAACATAGGCAACCACCTTAGCCTCGACGAAAAACTCGCCATTATTAGCAATTTCGGAGTGAAAAAGAATATTCATTCGTGTTAAACCCAAATTAATCAGTAGAAGGCGAAGAATGAGCGGAACTATCTGATTTAGTTGGGTTAACCCCGATTTAGCGATTGTTTTAATTCCGTGCAATCGGGATTGATTACAAACGCTTTATCGATTATGCTATTTTTAAAGCGTAATTTGGGTTAAAAAAAGCGGAAAATAGTTATTTTTGTGCCTTAATACCAAGTATCCAGTTTCCTTTTTTACTCTTTGGCTGATTTATTTGTTTATAAAATGAAAAACACATCGCCGATACCCGCCTGTAATGAATGCTTGAATGATTGTAAATCAATCTTTGGCTCCTTAAAGGAACTGGAGTTGGAAGCGTTAACCTATGACAAAAACTGCAACTCATATAAAAAAGGATCGACCATTTTCCACGAGGGAAACCGCATACACCACGTATATTGCATACATTCCGGAATTATAAAAATGTTTAAAACCGGAATTGAAGGTAAAGAGCAAATTGTATCGTTTGCAAAAGCCGGCGATATTATTGGATATCGGTCTATCTTAAGCCACGAATCAGCCTGTACCACCGCCAAAGCCATTGAGGATGTAGTGGTTTGTGCCATTTCAGCCGAAAGAATGTTTGATTTAATTGAGAACAATTCCAAGTTTTCCATGGAACTCATGCAACTTGCTTGCAAAGAACTTGGTGAAGCCAATCAATTTTTAACCGATATTGCCCAAAAGTCAGTTCGTGAGCGGTTGGCAGAGGTTCTTGTAAAATTGAAAGAGTCGTTCAGTGTGGATGCCGATGGTTTTTTAAATATTTCCCTCACCCGCGAAGAAATTGCCAGCCTGGTAGGAACCGCCACGGAATCAGTTATCCGGCTGCTTTCAGAATTCAAATCGGATAAGTTTATTGACATCAACGGCCGTAAAATCCGCATTTTAAACGAAGAACGGTTACGTAAACTCAGCAGTTACTACTAATGATCCTCTATATTCTATTTTATTATAACAAGTTTTTTAAAAAGTAAAACATTGTATGTTTTCAGGAATAGTTGAAGAAACAGGGTTTGTTGAAACCATCGAAAAAAATAAAGATAACATTGATATCACCATTCGGTGTTCCTTTGTGCCGGCATTAAAAATTGACCAAAGCGTGGCACACAATGGGGTGTGCCTAACGGTAGTTCGAAAAACGGCTACTACTTATACCGTAACAGCCATTCAGGAAACGCTCATAAAATCAAACCTCGGCGATTTGGTTCCGGGCAGCGAAGTAAATTTGGAACGGAGCATGACCCTCGACAAACTACTTGATGGCCACATGGTTCAAGGCCATGTTGATCAAACCGCCAAATGTACTAAAGTTGAAGAAGCCGAAGGTAGCTGGTATTATACCTTTGAATACGACAACTCCACAGGAAACATTACCGTTGAAAAAGGTTCCATATCGGTTGACGGCGTGAGCCTGACGGTTGTAAACTCAAAAGACAATTCATTTCAAGTGGCCATAATTCCCTATACCTTTGAACATACCGTTTTCCACAATTATAAAGTGGGTTCACGGGTAAACCTGGAATTTGATATTATTGGGAAATATATAACTAAAATAATGACGCTGCAATTGGGGAAATAATTCTCATCTGCCGTTTAAAGCGAATTTTCAATGGAATCAAACTGGTTTACTCCCACCCCATTTCAATATCGCCGTTTTGGCACGCACCCTGTAAAAATTGGTAATATTGTCCTTGGCGGCAACTACCCTATCCGGGTGCAATCAATGGCCAATACTTCAACCCATAATGTTGAAGCATCTATAAAACAAGCCATTGAAATTATTGAGGCCGGTGGTGAACTGGTTCGCTATACGGTAATAAACTCTCAGGATGCCGAAGCGTTGCGTTTAATTAAAGAAGGGTTGATACAAAAAGGTTTTGATACCCCTATTGTTGCCGATGTGCATTTCAATCCCCTGTTGGCCGATATAGCTGCTAGGTATGTCGATAAGGTCCGCATCAATCCGGGAAATTACCTCGATAAAAGAGCCACCTTTGCCACCGTTGAATTTACAGACAAAGAGTATGCTCAAGAATTAATCCGGCTGAAAGAACGGTTTGTTCCTTTTTTGAATATCTGTAAAGAACACCATACCGCCATTAGAATCGGCACCAACCACGGTTCCCTTTCCGATAGAATCATGAGCCGATACGGCGATACCCCGGCAGGAATGGTTGAGGCCACCATGGAGTTTTTAAGGATTTGCCAAAGCGAACGTTTTAATAACGTGGTGGTTTCTCTCAAATCGAGCAATACACGGATTATGGTTCAAGCCTATCGGTTGTTAGCTTTGCAGATGCAAAAAGAGGAAATGGCTTATGCCTTGCATTTAGGTGTTACCGAGGCGGGAAGTGGTGAAGACGGGCGGATTAAATCGGCCGTAGGCATGGGAACCTTAATGCACGACGGTTTGGGCGATACCATCCGGGTATCGTTAACCGAGCATCCTGCCAAAGAGATACCGGTGGCCGCGGCTTTGGTCAACCATTTTAAAACGTTAAGTATTCCACAAGTTTTACCAACAGTAATTCCCGCCTATAACCCGTTTACTTATCAAAAACGGAAATCCGCGAATCAAGGAATCATTGGTGGTTCAAGCCTTCCGGTAGTTGTTTCCGATTTAACTACTGAAGCTGAAATAACTCCTGAAATTATTGAAGGGTTGGGTTTTGTTTTAAACCCCATTTCCAATCAATTCGAACGAACCGATTTGTCGCCCGATGCATTGTATGTTGGAGAACTCGAAATTCCTTTTCGTTTCGGGAAAAATGCGCTATTGGTTTCCGATCATAAATATTGGGACAACCAATCGACATCAGTTCCCCTATTTTCTTGGGAAGAGTATCTGTTTGCCACCCAAAAATCGTTTATTCAAAATTGGGTTCAAATACACTACAATCAGTTGGATGAAAAAACAATGGCGACAATAAAAGAGGATCCCACTCTGGTATTGGTGGTTTATTCGTATTCAGCAAACAAAACACAGGAAATACGTACGTTCATTAACCAATTATTGGCAAACCAGATAACAAATCCCGTTATCATTCAACAAGCTTACTCGGAATTCCATTTTTCCGACTTTCAACTGAAAAGCGCAGCCGATTGTGGTTTGTTTTTTATCGATGGCCTTTCCGATGGAATTTGGCTGAAAAACACCTTCAAAAAATCGAATAAAGAGATTACCGATACCGCCTTCGGCATATTGCAAGCCAGCCGAACGCGCACTTCAAAAACCGAATATATAAGCTGCCCCTCCTGTGGCCGAACTTTGTTTGATTTGGAAGTTTCGCTGGCTGAGGTAAAAGAAGCCACCTCGCATTTGCGGGGGTTAAAAATTGCAATTATGGGCTGCATTGTAAATGGTCCGGGCGAAATGGCCGATGCCGATTACGGTTATGTGGGCGCCGGTCCGGGCAAAGTCTCGCTTTATAAGGGGAAAGAATTGGTGCTCCGCAACATTGATGCGAAGGATGCTGTAAAGGAATTGATTAAACTAATTGATCAAGATTCATCTGTAAATCAAAAGTAACTTCCTCAGATTAGAGAACAATGGTATCAATTTCCGATTGAGCCAAAGCAGCCAGCTCGCCAATAGTTTTGGTTTTGTACAAATCAATCATTTGATGGCGCACCACGCTAAATTCATTGTGCATGGCGCAGTATCCGCCTTCGTTTTTGCTGGTCTCGCAACTACCGGCTCCCAGTAAGCAGGAGTTGAACAGGCTGTCGCCGTCCATTTCTATTATTATGTCGTATATCGAGATTTGATTTGGTTTTTTTCCTACACCAAAACCTCCGTTGGGGCCTTTTGTTGAAGATAGGATTTTTCGGCGGACCAAAACCTGCAATATTTTTCCTAAAAACGGGGATGGTATATCCAGCGCATCTGAAATTTTTTTAATCCCGATTTTCTGCCCCCTTTCTGCATGAACCGCAAGGTAGATAACCGCCCGTGTGGCATATTTGCTGGTGTTCGATAACATAACTATTGTTTTAAGGGTATTTTATCTATTCGGGTTTGATGTCGTCCTCCTTCAAATGATTCTGTTAAAAAGACGGAAACAATTTCCTTGGCTAGTTCAAGTGTGATAAAACGTGCGGGTAATGAACATACATTGGCGTTATTGTGTTGACGCGCCAAGGCTGAAATCTGTGTATTCCAGCATAAAGCCGCTCTAATGCCTTGATGTTTATTGGCGGTCATGTTTATTCCGTTTCCGCTTCCGCAAATTGTAATACCAAAAACAAATTCACCCCTTTCAACAGCATAAGCAAGCTCATGAGCCGTATCCGGATAATCTATGCTTTGGCTGGAATACGTCCCAAAATCTTTTACTTGGAATCCTTTTGATTCAAGGTAAGGTACCAATTCTTCTTTCATTTCAAATCCAGCGTGATCGCAAGCAATGGCAAGTTTCATTCTTCCTCTTTTTTTAACCTCTCAAAAATATAGAATAATTTCATACCTGAATGTGTTTTATGTTAAAATTATTCCGTGTCCTGCTTTATTGCCAAAATAAGTCTGCTCAAAGCATAAAAACTAATTTGTTTGCCTGCACTTGCAATTTTGATTAAACACTTCCTTGCTTTTCGTTGTTATTAATTGAAACGAATACTTTAACAAATGGCTAAACCATATATTGCAAGTTTATTAAACGCCTCTATTCTTATACTTTTTGGTTGTTGGAGTTACTTTGGAAGTACCGCTCCTTCTTTTACTGCCCTCATTCCCGTTTTCATTGGCTTAGTTATTTTGGTGCTTAATAAAGGACTGAAAAATGAAAACAAAATTGCGTCTCATGCGGTTGTTCTTTTAACTGTTTTAGTTCTAATTGGTTTAACAAAGCCTCTTCTCGGTTCCTTTACGCGCGATAATAATGCCGCCATTGCAAGAATTCTCGTTATGATGATTTCCTCAATTTATGCATTAATTGCATTCGTAAAAAGTTTTGTTGATGTCCGAAAGAATAAACTTCGCCCCTAATTTGCTGTAAACCAATCCTCTTTAATTGTAAAATCAGAAGTCAAGTATTTTTACAATTATCTTTTTCAACAATGTTAATTCTCTATGAATGTTTGTGTTGTGGTTTTTGAAAAACCCAATTTCTTGATTATCAATTAAACCTGTTTTAATGCCCTTGTTAATTATTATTATAAGTTGTTTATAATTCTTTCATCGAATTTTAATAATTCCATTTGCTTTTCTTCTTATGGGTTCAGTATGTGTTTTTAATCTGAAATAGCAAACATTTTGTAATCGATCTTTAAAAATTTAATTAACAGTTTATACCCAGTTTTCAATGTTATTTTCTCATTTTTTTATTAACATTTTCCTTATGAACGGGTTGTTAATTTATCGATGTAACAACTTAAAACTGTGATCTTTTTATGCTATTCTTTTTGTTAATAAATTCAACAATTTGGTTAATTATGAAATAAGCAACCCTTCTTTCATTTTTTTACTAACTCCATGAACAGCCTATTATTATCATCATAAAGTTTATTTAAATTTGCTTTAATATATTATATATGTTTGTGAATTACGTTTTTTAAAAAATATTTTGTTTTTGAAAGATTAAAAGAAAGAATGAAATGAACAAGTTAATTTATAATGGTTTTGTTAATAAGCCTATTGATAAATCAATTGATTTGGTTAAAGAAATCGAAAAGTTTAAAAAAGATAAAAATGCGGTTATACTAGCTCATTTCTATCAGTTGCCTGAAATACAAGATATTGCTGATTTTGTTGGAGATAGTTTGGCATTGTCTCAAAAGGCTGCTGAAACTACTGCTGATATCATTTTGTTTGCTGGTGTTCACTTTATGGCTGAAACAGCAAAGTTGTTAAATCCTAGTAAAAAAGTACTTCTTCCTGATTTATTGGCCGGATGTTCTTTAGCTGATAGTTGCCCAGCTGATAAGTTTATTGAATTTAAAAGGAGTTATCCTAATCATATTGTAATATCGTATATTAATACAACTAATGAAATTAAATCATTATCCGATATTATTTGTACATCAAGTAATGCAGTTCAAATTGTTAACAGTTTGCCTGAAGAAGCGAAAATTATTTTTGCACCTGATAAAAATTTAGGCGATTATATTAATAAAATAACTGGAAGAAATATGGTCTTATGGCCTGGAGCTTGTCATGTACACAAACGGTTTTCGGTTGAACGGATTGTTCATTTAAAAAAAGAATTTCCGAATGCTAAAATCATTGCTCATCCAGAATGTGAAAGGGATGTATTAATTCTTGCTGATTTTATAGGAAGTACTACAGCTCTGCTTAATTTTACCAAAAAGGACACTGCTATGTCGTATATAATTGCTACCGAAACAGGTATTCTTCATCAAATGCAAAAAAGTAATCCGTTAAAAAAGTTTATTCCTGCACCTCCCGATGACGCTACTTGTGCTTGTAACGATTGTTCTTTTATGAAATTAATTACATTAGAAAAAGTATATAATACGTTAAAATATGAAGCTCCTGAAATAGAAGTATTACCAACTATTCAAGAGCTTGCTTTAAAACCAGTGCTTAAAATGTTAGAAATTAGTAATCAATTAGGCTTATAGTTTTATGTATCGTTTTATCGGTATTGTTGTATTTATAATCTTATATAATTCATTAGTAGCACAATATAAAAATATTGACAGCGATAATGGATATAATGTGTTTTATTATCCAAACCACCAAATTTCAAGTGAGGGATATATGAAAGATGGGCAACCTGATGGTCTATGGAAATCATATTACGTTGATGGAATATTAAAAAGTATTGGTTTGCGCACAGCTGCTGTTCTTGATAGTGTTTGGTTGTTTTACGATGAAAAAGGAATTATTAAAAGCCAAATAAATTATCTAAATGGAATGAAGAATGGATATTATTATAATTTTAATTCAATAAAATTGAATGATAGTTTATATTCTCCTATTTTAGTGAGTAAGGAATTGTATTTGAATAATATAAAAAATGGACTTTCAGAATATTTTTACGAAAATGGAAATAAGCAATTTTCTATCAATTATAAAGATGGTTTAAAGAATGGGATATGCAAAGAATATGATAGAGACGGCAATTTAATTACTATTATTTCGTATAGTAGAGGATTTGAAGTTGATAGAGAAAATATAAATCGTTATAGAGACTCAGTTAAAATAGGTTTGTGGAAGGAATTTTACAACAATGGTAAATTAAAAGCAGAGTATAGTTTTAAAGACGGTTTTTTACATGGTTTGTTAAAGGAATATGATTTAAGTGGTGAATTGAATAAAACTTACAGATATGAATTAGGTGTTTTAAAAGATACAGCTGTTATTATTGAAAACGATATTAATATTGTTGAAGAGTTTTTTGATATTAAAAACGAAAAAGGAGAATATATAAAAAAATCTACGGGTGGTTTTATTGATGGAAAACCAATTGGTGTGCATCGAACTTATGATTCATTAGGAAGAGTTAATAGCAGTAAACTATATGATAATGCTGGAAATTTAATAGGTTCTGGTATTGTTGATGAGGAAGGTGATAAAGTTGGCAATTGGATATATTATTTTGAAAGTGGTAAAGTAAAATCAAAAGGGGATTATTTGAGAAATAGAAGGATTGGAGTTTGGGTTTACTATTATGAATCGGGTGCTATAGAACAAAAAGGTTCTTTCACAAAAGGTGTACCTAATGGTGAATGGAAATGGTACTACGAAAATGGTGCTATCAAGAGCCAGGAGATTTTTAGAATGGGAAAGGAAGAAGGTGAGGCAATTGAGTACGATGAAGAAGGTATTATTGTGGCGCAGGGAAACTATATAGAAGGAGTAAAAGAAGGTAAATGGTATTATAATTTTTATTTTCATTACGAAGAAGGGTTTTATAAGAATGATTATAAGGATGGTAAATGGATTTACAAATACTCCAATGGTAAAATTTATTTCGAAGGAAATTTTCTGATGGGAATTCCTGATGGGAAACATATTTTTTAT
>JBAYKX010000066.1:0-30400 GCA_041664345.1 Salinivirgaceae bacterium | reverse complement strand
CTTCCTTCAGATTCCGCTTCGCAACGGACACCCTTGCTTTTGGCTAATGGTTGGTAACTACCGACCCCCATAAAGGACTTTCACCTCCTAGGTAATAAATATGCACGGCACACAATAAAAAAAAGGTGCCTCAAATCTGAAGCACCTTTTATTGTATTTATAATCTTCTTTTTACCACTCAGTGGGCATTTCTTCGTTAGCCTCGCAATCAAAGCTTTTACTATATTGTGTCATAGCCCGGTAGCTCATACCCATGCTGGAGAATCCACCGTCATGGAAAAGATTCTGCATGGTAACTTTCCGTGTCAAATCGGAGAAAAGCGTGACGCAATAATCGGCACATTCTTCAGCTGTAGCATTTCCCAGAGGAGAAGTTCTTTCCGAAAAATCAACCAGATTGTCAAAACCTCTTACCCCGCTCCCGGCAGTAGTCATGGTAGGCGATTGTGATATAGTATTCACCCGTACTTTTTTATCGCGGCCATAGATATACCCAAAGCTACGGGCAATTGATTCCAATAATGCCTTGGCGTCGGCCATATCGTTATATCCATACAAAGTACGTTGAGCAGCCACATACGATAAGGCAACCACAGAACCCCAAGGATTAATAGCATCTAATTTGCGCGATACCTGCATGATTTTATGAAAAGATATGGCGCTAATATCCAATGTTTTTTGAAAATAGGCGTAATTGAGGTCGTCATACGATAAACCCTTGCGGACATTGGGTGACATTCCTATTGAATGTAAAATGAAATCCACTTTTCCACCCAACAGTTGCATTGATTCATTAATGAGTCTCTCAATATCTTCATAACTAGTTGCATCCGCTGGAATAATTGGGGCATTGCAAGCTTTTCCCAGTTCATCGAGCTCACCCATCCTAAGGGCTACAGGAGTATTTGTCAATACAAATTGGGCTCCTTCTTCATAAGCTTTGAGTGCTACTTTCCATGCAATGGAGTTTTCGTTAAGAGCTCCAAAAATGATCCCTTTTTTTCCTTTCAATAAATTATAGGCCATAAATGTTTGTTTTAATTATGTACTTACGATTAACAGCTTTTTGCTGCTTATGTTCATTTTGAGTTACTACTTGTTCATTGTTTATTGAACATTTGATATTGTTCATTCATCCTTTCTGCATTTCTTTATTTGTTGCTGATTAGTTGCCATTTTGATTAATTTAGGATAATATAAGTGTCTTCGCATTCTCAATGGCTTCTTTCGAAATATCTTTGCCACTAAGCATCCGGGCAATTTCTACCACCCGTTCATCTGGGTTCAATAGTTGAATGTGAGTACTTACTGTATGATTACTTTCTATTTTAAAAACTTTGTAATGATTCATTCCACGAGCTGCAATTTGGGGCAAATGCGTAATGCTGATAACTTGCATATTGGCCGCCATTTGTTTCATAATATCGGCCATTTTATCGGCTATTTCGCCGGATACTCCTGAGTCAATTTCATCAAAAATAATGGTGGGTAGTGCCGTATTTTCCGATAATATTGCTTTAATACTTAGCATTAGCCGGCTGATTTCGCCACCCGATGCAATTTTGGAAATATTCTGTACCAACTGATTTTTATTTGCTGAGAATAGAAAACTTACCCGGTCGCAACCTGAATCGTTAAATGCTTCTTCGGTTGAAACCTCCACTTTAAAAGCAGCATGAGGCATTCCTAAACCAGATAATTGGGCAACAATGCGTTCAGTGAATACCTGAGTAGCCTGGTTTCTTTTATCAGTTAACTGGCTAGCAATTGTTGTGAGTTCAAAGGTGGTTTGCGTGTGTTTTTTTTCTAAATGTTCAATTTCAAGTGTGTATAATTCGCGGGTATTCACCTTTTCCTGAAAAGATTTTTTTCGTTCAAGTAATTCATTTATCGTCTCAGCTTTATGTTTATGGAGCAATGTATAAATACTATCCACCATTTCTTTTAGTTCGATGGCCCGCTCCGGATTGTATTCTAAGCTACTAATCGATTGTTCTATTTCTGAAGAAATATCTTTTAAATCGATAAATGCACTGTCAATCCGCTGAATAAAATTTTCAGCCATTGGATAATAGGATTTTATCCGTTCAAGGCTTTGTTTGCTGGCTTTCAATTGGTCTAAAAGGTTAATTTCGCCTTCGGAAAGATAGCTAAAACAAACCCCAAGATTCTGCTGAATCTCTTCTGCATTATTTAGAATCGTAAGTTCGCTTTCCAATCCTTCCAAATCAATATCTTCCAGTTTTATTTCATTGAGTTGATTCAATTGAAAAAGGTTGTAATCGTAGTCAGTTTCGGCCTTTTGAGCTTCCTCTTTCAGCTTTTCAATTTGCTGGAGTTCCCCTTTGTATTCTTTGTATAAATTTTTATAAACGGCCAAAATCTCTTTGGTTTTTGCCGCTGAATCGAGTACTTTCAGTTGAAACGCATTGCTATTTAGTTCCAGATTTTCGTGTTGCGAGTGAATATCAATTAGTTTTGTGGCCAAGTCCTTTAAAACAGGCAAATTTACAGGAGTATCGTTTACAAATGCTCTTGATTTGCCGGTATTCAATATTTCTCTTCGAATTAAAGTTTCGTTCTCAAAATCAAGGTCGTTCTCATTAAAAAAGGATTCTAAGTTATAGGAATGAATATCAAAAATGGCTTCAACAATACATTTATCGCTTTGTATGCTTATTGATGAGGAATCGGCACGCGAACCAAGCACCAATGATAAAGCTCCAAGAAGAATTGATTTTCCAGCTCCTGTTTCACCGGTAAGGGTTGAAAAGACCTTCTCAAACTCAATTTCTAATTGCTGAATCAGTGCGTAATTCTGAACCCTCAATGATTTTAACATACCTATACTTTATGTTTTGGAGCTATAAAAATACGAATAATTCAATGAATCGGATTTGGAGATTGCTACTAATTGAAATTTAATTAACAATTTTGACAGCGAGGTATTAAAACTAGTTCTTTTTAACAATTTTCTGATATTTGGCAGCATTAGCAGCATCTATCTCTTTAAGTAAGTTATAGGCTCTCATCCCTTCGCTGTTGGGTGATTCAGAAAAAAGTTTAATCATCTCGTCACTTTTAGAATCAAAAAAAAGTTGCATCACAAAAGAATTTGGTTTTGAACGGTGAACCTTTAATAAATCCTGCAATCCCTCCACTACTTTAGCCCGGGCATCAGCCACATTTTTACTCATTTCATCCAAACCTTTTCTATGATATGTGTAGGAATAATTACGTATGGGTGCATATATTTGATTCAAATTATTTTCAATAAGCCAATATCTGTTTTTACGATCCTCAAAAGCCTTCCATCCGGTTGATGTGGAACTTTGAGCTGTACTTACAATTTTTTCTGCTGTTTGAAAATATTCGGTTCCACCCATTGGCGAAAAGGTGTCGTAATCATAAGCCAACACCACGTAAACATAAAAAGCAACTAACGAGGTAAGTTCATTGTGGGTAGTTTCGTTAAAATCGAGAGCCTCCCCTTCGGCATACCTGAATTTTACTTTTTTATCGTTAATAATAAATAATGGCGATGAATACCCAGTGCTGAAAACAGGACGGCTTGAATTTACTTGAAGTGTTCCCTCAAATTCATCAACCGAAATTTGTTTGGTTAGGTTAAGCATCATATTGCATTCAATGCGCTCTTCGGTGGTATATACATTTTTAGTCCAACTCCGGTTATTTAAAAATTCAAATAATGATTTTTGTAATGCCTCAAAAACTGATTTATTGGTACCTGGTATTTGGGTGGAATTAACTTGAATCCTACAATTGACCTCTTGTGAACGGATTGGGTTTAGTACAAAAAATAAAACCGAAAAAAGGAGAACAACAATTTTAATATGGGAATTCCTGAGCATGTTAAAGATTCTAGATTATTTCAGATTCTTGAAAGTCAATATAATTTCATCAGCAATATCTTTGGCCACTAATTTTTTAGGCTTTAAATCAAACGTTTTTATTTCTTGTTTTCGTGTTATGATGGTTATTTTATTATCATCCGATTGAAAACCGGAACCTTCATCGTTCAATGAGTTTAGCACAATAAAGTCAAAGTTCTTTTTTTCAAGTTTTTCCTTAGCATTTTCAAGTTCGTTGGTTGTTTCTAAAGCAAAACCAATTAATAATTGATTCGATTTTTTTTGCTTTCCCAATGTTGCTGCAATATCAGCAGTTTGTTTAAGCCCCAAGGAAAGAACCTCATTTTTTTTCTTAATTTTTTGACTTGATATGTCCTTAGGTGTATAATCGGCTACCGCAGCAACCATAATACCTGCGTCATGATTTTCAAAATTCAATTGGCAAGCTTCCAGCATTTGTTGCGCTGATTTTACCGATATTAATTGAATGTTTTTGTGAATTGGCTTAATGGCTACTGCTCCTGAAATCAAGGTAACTTTAGCTCCTCTTTCAGCCATTTCTTCGGCAAGAGCATATCCCATTTTTCCAGAAGGATAATTCCCAATAAAGCGAACCGGATCAATCATTTCATGAGTAGGTCCGGCAGTAATCATTAGTTGCTTGCCTGCAAAATCCTGAATTGAATTAAAATATTTTTCTAGGGCATCAACAATAGTTTCGGGTTCAGCCATTCTACCTTTTCCAACCAAACCACTGGCCAATTCCCCAACCTCTGGCTCAATTAAATAATTGCCAAACGATTTTAGAATTTCCATATTTTGAATCGTTGCCGGATGCTGATACATATCCAAATCCATAGCCGGAGCCAAAAAAACAGGACAACGGGCCGAAAGATAGGTAGTTAGTAATAAATTGTCAGCTATTCCATGAGCTATTTTCCCCATGGTATTTGCTGTTGCTGGGGCAATAACCATTGCATCGGCCCAGAGGCCTAAATCAACATGGCTGTTCCAATCACCATTTTCCGGATTAAAAAAATCAACCAATATCGGATTTTTTGAAAGAGTTGCTAAGGTTAAAGGGGTAATAAATTCCTTGGCTAAAGGAGTCATAATTACTTTTACATGAGCCCCCTTTTTAACAAACAAACGGGTAAGATATGCTGCTTTATATGCAGCTATCCCCCCGGTTACTCCTAAAATAATATTTTTATCAGCTAACATGTTTCAAAGGGTTACTCCTTTGAAATGTTTAAAACATCATCTTCTGGAATTCTGTGATAAACATTTCCCTCAACAAACTCATCAATTGCAATGGCAGTTGACTTTGGTAACCTTTCGTAGTATTTTGATATTTCAATTTGCTCGCGGTTTTCAAAAACTTCTTCCAAATTGTCGGTATAGGATGCAAATTCTTCCAATTTACGACTCAGTTCTTCTTTAATTTCAACACTTATCTGGTTCGACCTTCTTGAAATAGCAACTATGCTTTCGTAAATATTTCCGGTTTCTTTCTCAATTTCTCTCAAATCCCTGGTAATTGTGCTAACAGGTGCATTGCTTTTTTTGTAATCCATTGTTATAAAGTTTTAATTTGATTAACCGATATGGTGTACATTTTTTCAATCTCATTGGTGTATTCCGAGGTTGGAAATTCATCAATAAAAGAGTAATATTCAGTAATGGTATTCTGATACCGTTCGCCTTGTTTTTCGCGAACGCTGTTCTCCGCCAATAAAAAATTCGTTTTAACTATTAAATATAATAATTCTTCCCGGTATTTAGTATCCGGAAATTCTTTAATGCTAATATGCAATGCCACGGCTGCCGATTGATAATCGCCAATTTTGTAATATAATTTTGCATTTTCATACGACTTTTTCTCAAGTTTTGTCCTGAGTTTTTCAATAATTTCATTTGCTTCGGTAATATAAGTGCTTCCCGGATATTTATTAATAAAAAGTTGCATGGCATCAATGGCTTTGTAAGTATCTGCCTGATCCAAACTATAACGGGGCGAATTTAAGTAATAGCAATAAGCCGATGTATAAGTTGCTTCTTCAGTAAATTCACTGTAAGGAAAAGTTTTTGCAAAATTCTCAAAATAGTACGCACCTAAAATGTAATCTTTTTGCTTATAATGACAATTGGCATAATAAAATAATATTTTTTCCGATTTATCGCTTCCTTTAAAAATAGAAACTAATTCATCAAACAGGGATTGGGCTCTGTAATAATCACCCTTTTCATAATAAACCAAAGCTTTTTCATATTTTAGGTTATAATCGGAGCTTTTTAATACCTTTTGATATTCGCTGCACGAAGTAAGAATAGTAACTGCAATACTTAATACAATAAATTTAATCTTCATTTTTGACATACTGCTTTCAAATTAGGTTTTTATAAAAACGAAAAAAACCTTTATTTATGATTTATAAATGCATTTTGGGCTGCAAATATACGCAAAGCATTTGAATAAATTTACCAATGCACCCACAATATTTAATTATTAAGCTAATTGATAGGATGTTAACGATAAGTAAAGACCTTACTTTTGATTTAAGGTTAAGCCTAACAATTGAAGTGCTTTGGTTAAAAGGCCACACGAGAGGACTCATGCGGCAGTGGAGGCAAAAATCTATTTTATTGCTCACTTGCCTAAATTTGCTTGTTAAAGCTTGATTTTTGTGCTATTTTTGTAGCATAATTTTAATGTGAATGCTTGAAAAAATGGATACCAGTACTAAATTGGTATTGTTTAATGTAATTGATACCTATTTTCAAAATTTCAAAACAAAACAGGCATTTGCCGCTAAATACAAGGATTATGAAGCAAGTGGTTTTAAATATCCCGGACAACAAATATCCATTCTTTATAGAACTGGTTAAAAGCCTTAGTTTTATTAAGATTCTAGATGATGCTAAGCACACAAAAAAACAACAGGAGTTTGTTGACGGAACTAAAAACTCACTCGAACAGGTAGAACTGCATTTAAAAGGGGAGATTAAGTTAAAAACCGCCGACCAGTTGTTCGATGAGCTTTAATATCTACGCCACTGATTTTTTTGACAAGGAACTTAAAAAGCTTTCCAAGAAATACCCTTCTGTAAAGAACGACTACAAAGACTTGGTTGATTCCTTAAAAAAAGAACCCAAACAAGGTGACCCGCTAGGAAAGGATTGTTATAAAATTCGCATGGCAATAACAAGCAAAGGAAAAGGCAAAAGCGGTGGCAGCCGTGTTATTTCCTGTGTTAAAATTGTTGCAGGCTCTGTTTTCTTGCTTTCTATTTACGACAAAGGGGACAAGGAAAGTATTTCTGATAAAGAACTGGATAACCTGCTTAGGTTGGCGGGTTTGTTATAAATCAAAAACCACCCTCCAATTTAAACTGTCTAAATCTTTCACCTTTAAAACCCTGCTACCTCGCGATTGCTCGCGTGGTTAGTCTATTATAATAACATTATCCAAAACTCCAAGTTATCCATTGTACTCTTTTGCGTAATTAATTAAGTCACTCGAGTGGAATCGTGCATTGGGGTAATAGGATATGAATGCTGTCTTTTCAAGTAAATAAGTACTTTTACTACTATGAATTCATTTAGTAACCAGTACTTTTGTTGCATTAAACCAAAACTTTTGTATAGTGGATATTTTTGATAAAATAAAGGTAAACAGAGGTCCTATTGGACAATACCAAAAAGCAGGTCACGGATATTTTTCTTTTCCAAAATTGGAAGGAGAAATTCATCCTCACATGATGTTTCGTGGAAAAGAAGTTTTAAACTGGAGTCTGAATAATTATATCGGACTAGCCAATCATCCTGAGGTGCGCAAAGCCGATGCTGAAGCGGCACAAAAATATGGAATGGCTTATCCAATGGGTGCCCGTATGATGTCAGGGCAAACAAAATACCATGAAGAATTGGAGCAAAAACTAGCTAAATTTGTTGAAAAGGAAGATGCCTTTTTGTTAAATTATGGATATCAGGGAATGGTTTCAATTATTGATTGCATTGCCGGCCGTAAAGATGTTATTGTTTACGATTCCGAAGCTCATGCTTGCATAATGGATGGAGTATTTTTACATAAATCGAAAGGTGGTAAAAGTTTTGTTTTCCCGCATAACGATATGGCAAAATGTGAAAAAATGCTTCAGTTTGCCACTAAAATTGTTAACGAAACCGGAGGAGGTATTTTAGTTATAACCGAAGGTGTATTTGGAATGGAAGGCGATTTAGGCAACTTGGCCGCCATTGTGAAACTTAAAGAAAAATTCCACTTCCGTTTGTTGGTGGATGATGCTCACGGTTTTGGAACCATGGGTCCAAAAGGAGCCGGTGTAGGAACTCATTTTGGTGTACAAAAAGATATTGATTTATATTTTTCAACTTTTGCAAAAGCTATGGCCGGCATTGGTGGTTTTATTGCATCTGAAAGCGATGTAATTGACTTTTTACGGTACAACATGCGTTCACAGACTTTTGCTAAATCGCTACCAATGCCAATGGTATTGGGAGCTTTGAAACGGTTAGAACTATTGCAAAACGATAATTCATTGCGCGAAAAGCTTTGGACCATAGTAAGGGCTTTGCAAAAAGGATTGCGTGAGAATGGTTTTAATATCGGTCATACCGAATCACCGGTTACCCCTGTGATGATGGACGGTGGAGTGATAGAAGCTACTAATTTAATTTTAGATTTACGTGAAAACTATGGCATTTTCTGCTCAGTTGTTATTTATCCGGTTATACCTAAAGGACATATTTTATTGCGCCTTATTCCAACATCGGCTCATACCTTGGAGGATGTAACCCGCACTATTAACGCCTTTAAAGCCTGTTCAAGTAAACTTTTGGCAGGAGGATATAAAACAGAAGAATTTGCAGATATTTCTGCACTCAAGGTATAAATATAGAATACATTTTAGTAAGCTGCTTCCAAAAGGAGGCTGCTTTTTTTATTTATTAAAAGTGTGCTAAACGTATTTCAATCATTCAAATTCAGGATGTTTCAAGTTGGGGCAAAATTTTTTATTAAGGATGAGAACCTATCTTTTTTTCAGCCATTTCAATAACTTTTTTATGGTCGAAAGCTAATACGGGAAGCTCCGCAAGAGGAAACCATTGAACTTCTTTAGCATCATCTCCAGCTATTGGTTGATTCGTTAGATTATGAACCCATCCTAAATATACAATGGTAACGCAATGACCGCGGGGATCTCGTCCGGGATCACCAAAGGCATGCAATTGTTCCAATTCAATTCCTGAAATATTGGTCTCTTCCTTTAGCTCCCGATTGGCACAATCAAGCAATGATTCATCTTCCTCTAAAAACCCACCGGGTAATGCCCAACAGTCTTTATAGGGTGGGTTTAATCTTTTAATGAGAAGAATTGATACCTGATTACCATTTTTCTTAAAAAGCACAACATCGGCGCTTACCATCGGCCTAAAGTAATTGTAAGTATAACTCATGATTCTTCGTCTTTTTTTTCCCGGTTATTGTTTACAATATAAAAAACCAAGAGTGCAATGGCTATAAAAAAAATGAGCTTTATAATAAGAGAAGGATTCATTGTAACAATTTTTAAACAATAATTCTTTTAATTATCCTTAGTTTATGGGTATATTTTGCTGATTCCTGATTATAAATACCTTGATGATCGACCGATTCAATTTTCAAGAAACCAGAAGCATGAATAATTTCATGAGTATTCAAAAGCATTCCAACATGCACAATATCACCTATTTCATTATCAAAGAAAGCCAAATCACCAGGCTTAGCCTCGCTGGTAAAATTTACAGTTTTTCCTAACGCAATTTGTTTTGAAGCATCACGGGGCAAGTTAATTCCGTAAATACTGTAAACAAGCTGCACAAAACCTGAACAATCTATTCCCAAAATACTTTTTCCACCCCATAAATAAGGGGCATTTAGAAATTTTTTAGCCAATGACGTCAATGTTACTTCCTCATTTTTTTCGTTTATTATTGAATGCGGGTAAGTATATCTAATTCCGGCAATTGAGAAGGAGCCGCTAAGATCATCAATTGGCAAATTACTTCCTGCAACTATTGGCTTTACTGTTTCATTTTCTGTTATGGTTGTATAAGGAGTACTCACTTTTTGGTGTTGTACTGAATTCCATTGATTAAAATCATCTTCGGTCAAATAGGTCAATAATTTTTTATCAACCCAACCTTCGTAATTATCTGCCGTATTTATAATTCGAACCCAGTTCCCTGTAACTTCCTCAATGGCAAAGGTTTCACCAAATAATAATTGACTAACCAATTCTGCCCTTTCTGAAGGATTTGAACGAATAGCTATCAGAGTATGGATGCAAATTCCTGTTTTCTTCATACCGAATTACTTTCAAGTGGTTTTTTATTACACATATATTATCAAAGGTATAAAACGATAACCAATTTTACATGCGTTTGTTATTGAATTTAAAATTAATCGGGTTACATTAGTGCAATCATAATTTTAATTTAAAAATCATGAGCAATTATTACGAACGGTCATCACCAACGCGACAAAGCATTTTTATTATTATCCTGTTTATATTAGCTTCTGCCTTAACCATTTCATTTTTTCCAACCCAAGGGAAGTTCAAATATGAATATCAGAAGGGGACACCCTGGCAGCACAATGATTTAATAGCCCCATTTGATTTTGCCATTTATAAATCGGAGTCAGAATTAAAAGCAAATTATGATAGTTTGCAAAAGTACTTTAAACCGTATTTCAATTTTGATGCTGAGATAGGAAATACTGAGATTAACCAATTCAAAAAAGTATTTGACAGTCGCTATTCAATTGCATTGGAAACAGCGCATAAGCTTTACCCGAAAAATCAATTTCCAGATACCCTGCATAACTTTATTTTAAACATATCAACCGACATTATCCGATTTATTTATGACAAAGGAGTATTCGATTTTACAGAAATACTGAATGATAAATTCAAAGGAACCAACCTTGTAATTATTAAAAATAATCTGGCAGAAAACAGGGACATTGGAGAAGTGTTTTCACAAAAAATAGCTTACGGTTTTATTAATAAAAAATTAAAAAAAGATTTTGCAACAGCACCTCATATTGAGGCTTTAATACAAAACTTAAAACTATACGACTTTATTAAACAGAATTTAATATACGATGAGAATACAACCATCAAAGTCAGAGATGAAATGATTTCTGCAATGTCAACAAAGCGAGGAATGGTGCAATCGGGCGAGCTCATTATTTCACGAGGAGACTTGGTACACGATGAGAAATTCTTGGTGTTGGAATCGTTTAAAAAAGAGTATCAAATAAATTTAGGTTCAAGTATTTATTTAAAATGGTTGCATATAGGTCAAATAATTGTAGTGTTTTTGGCCTTTACCATACTTTACCTTTTCCTATATCATTTTAGGAAAGAAATACTTAGTAGCCTTCAAAAAACACTTTTTATTTTAATGATGGTATTGATAATGGTTATTGCTGCCAGTGTGGTAGTAAAATTCAATCAAATCAATATTTACATGATACCGTTTGTTGCGCTACCTATTATAATACATACATTTTACGATTCAAGATTAGCATTCTTTATACACATGGTAACCATTATGATTATTGGTTTTTTGGCACCTAATAGTTTTGAATTTGTTTTTATTCAGTTTTTAGTTGGAGCTGTTTCAATATTCAGTTTAGCACAATTGCACCGCCGGGGACAATTATTTGCAGCAGTTGGGTTTATAACTCTTACTTACATAATCGGATACACGGCTATTGGTATCATGCAAGAAGGTGATCCGTTCAAAATTAATCCCTATCATTATCTTTGGTTTATAACCAATGGCCTATTATTATTGATAAGTTATCCCCTAATTTTCATTTTCGAAAAAATATTTGGGTTTATCTCCGATGTAACACTAATCGAATTATCTGACACCAATCATCCGGCTTTACGCGATTTAGCTGAAAAAGCACCTGGAACATTTCACCATGTAATTCAAGTAGCAAATTTGGCCGAAGCTGGATCCAGAAAGATTGGCGCTAATTCTTTATTAACAAGAGTTGGAGCCTTATACCATGATATTGGAAAGTCTGGTGCACCAGGTTTTTTTATCGAAAATCAGGTGGGTAAAAGTGCACACGATGGATTGAATTATGAAAAAAGTGCTGAAATGATTATTCAGCATGTACACTATGGTATGGAATTAGCCCGTAAACACAAATTACCGAAAGTAATTTCCGATTTTATTGTTACCCATCATGGAACAGGTGTGGTCAAATATTTTTACACTAAATATTCAAACGAAAATGAAGGCATAGTGCCCGATATTTCAAAATTCTCCTATCCGGGTCCCTCTCCTTTTACTAAAGAAACAGCGGTTCTAATGATGGCCGATGCTGTAGAGGCATCTTCGCGAACTTTGAAAGAATACAATGAAAATACTATTAGCGAATTGGTGGAGCGAATCATTAATAATCAAATAGCTGATAATCAATTTGAAGAAGCCGATATTACTTTTAAAGATATTTTTCAAGTAAAAACTGTTTTTAAACAAAAATTAATGAATATGTATCATACCCGGATTGAATATCCAGATATGAAAAAGCATGGGTAAATTCAAAAATAGTTAGTTGTCAATTCGTCAACAAATAAACTTTGCTAGAACCATCAATGCCTTACTCTCAAAGTAAATCTGAACTATAATGCCATAAATCAGATTACAACCTGCCAAATATCATACAATTAGCCTCCATGTTTGAATAATTTTAGCCATGACACATTCTGACAATTCAAACAGTTCAACAGTATTAAATTAAAATTAGGAGGAGCATTCATGACAAATACCCAAACATTAGTTAAAGAGTTGGTTGATAAACATGGGAAAAGACGTGAGAGCCTGCTTCCCATATTGCAGGGAATAGTATCCAACGACCGCTATATTAGTGAATATGCAATGATGGAAATAGCCAAAGAACTGGATATTTCCAGATCTGAAGTATTTGGAACAGCTACCTTCTATTCATTTCTTGATACCAAACCCAAGGGTAAATATGTAATACGGGTATGCAAAACCATTACTTGTTCTATGAAAGGAAAAAACCAGATATTGCTGGCACTCGAAGATTGTTTAAAAATAAAACTAAACGAAACATCACCCGACAAAAAGTTTACTCTTCTTGAAACCAACTGTCTTGGATGGTGCCATAAAGCACCAGCAATGCTCATTAACGATGATGTTTTCACGGAGTTGACCCCTGAAATGGTACACCAAATTATTGAAGATTACAAAAAAAGAGGGATTCAAGAGAATGCATAACCAATTCATTCTCTGGTAACAAGAAGCAAAACTTAAAAAATTTATGCCATGGCAAAAAAACAGTTAAGAAGAATGGATCTCATCTTTGCAAATGATGATGATTATGTTGAAATATTACAACGAACCTTTAAGTCATCTAACGAAGAAATTATAGACGAAATGATTAGCTCTGGGCTCAAAGGCCGAGGCGGTGCAGGTTTTCCAACCGGTTTGAAATGGAAACTTACTGCAGAAACAAAATCAAAAAAGAAATATGTGATTTGTAATGCCGATGAAGGAGAACCCGGCACTTTCAAAGACCGTGAAATACTAACGCAAGTTCCTTACAAAGTGCTAACCGGGATGGCCGTTTGCGCCAAAGTTACTGGAGCCACCGAAGGATTTATTTATTTACGGGGTGAGTACAAATTTTTAGTGCCCTTACTTGAAAGAGAATTGAAACGATTCCGCATTATTTGTAAAGATTTAGGTCTCGATTTTAAAGTGAATATCTTTCTTGGAAGTGGAGCATACATTTGCGGCGAAGAGAGCGCTTTAATGGAATCGATGGAAGGGAAACGGGGCGAACCTCGCAACAAACCTCCTTTCCCAACCGATAGTGGTTATGTGGGGAAACCAACTGTTATAAACAATGTTGAAACACTGGCACATACCTTTACTATATTCAAATATGGGGCAAAAAAATTTCGCGATTTAGGTGTACAGGATTCCCGAGGTTCAAAATTATTTTCCGTTTCAGGCGATACCCCAAATCCGGGTATTTATGAATTAGAACTTGGAATGACCGTTCAGGACTTTGTTGACGATTTTAGCGATGGCGATTGTAAAGCAGTACAAGTAGGTGGAGCTTCAGGATTTTTAGTTCCCAGAAAACGGTTTAATGAAACCGCTATTGGTTACCAAGGAAAGCTTACCGGAATTTCATTACCAACTGGAGGCTCTATGATGCTTTTTAATAGTTCGCGCTCCATGTATAATGTGTTGAACAATTACCTTGAATTTTTTCAGGAAGAATCGTGTGGGCAGTGCACTCCCTGTCGGGTTGGCTGCCAACAATTGGTTAAGGGTATTGATGCCGTTAAACGTGGCCAAAAACCAGCCGCTTATCTTGACAAACTGCTTAAGCTTACCGATACGATGAAAGTAACTGCAAAATGCGGATTGGGTCAGTCGGTAGCCAATTCATTCCAATCCATTGTGGAAAATTTTAGAGAAGAAATGATCTATTAAAGAATTTGCAATTGCATCAATTTATTTAAAAAATGTGATATGACCAAAATGATAAACCTTACCATAAACGGAATAGCCATAAGCGTAGAACAAGATACTACAGTGCTCGAAGCTTCAAAAAAACTTAATATAAAAATCCCAACCTTATGCTATCATAAAGACTTATGTGTTGCCGGAAATTGCCGCGTATGCGTGGTTGAACAAATTGGCACTAAAAAACTGGTGCCTTCCTGCGCTTCACCAGTTCAAGAAGGAATGGAAATACTAACCAATAGCTTGGTGGTACGAAATTCAAGAAAACACATTATTGAACTATTACTTTCGGAGCACAACGCCGATTGCACCAAATGTTACAAAAATGGCAATTGCGAATTACAGGTACTATCATCAGAATATAAAATTACCAATTCTGATTTTATCGATCTGGTACCATTTAAACACTATAAGTACGATGATCTTTCCCCTTCAATTATCAAAGACGACAGTAAATGCATACGTTGCCAACGGTGTGTAAGAACTTGCTCTGAAATACAGCACCTTTCTGCATTAAGTGTAGCCTATAAAGGCGACCACATGAAAATATCAACTTTTGCTGAAAAACCCTTGCGCGACGTGGTTTGTTCCAATTGTGGACAGTGCGTTATTCACTGTCCCACGGGAGCCTTGGTTGAAAAAAACTATATTGAAGAGGTTTGGGATGCCTTGGGAGACCCAAATAAACATGTGATTGTTCAAACAGCTCCAGCAGTTAGAGTTGGTTTGGGCGAAGAATTTGGAACCAATGGAAAAGGTAGAGTAACTGGTAAAATGGTAGCCTCTTTAAAACGATTGGGTTTTGATGCCGTTATGGATACTGATTTTACGGCAGATCTCACTATTATGGAAGAAGGTACCGAATTGCTTACTCGCTTAAAAAAAGCCCTTGTTGATAAAGATCCTACGGTAAAATTACCCTTATTCACCTCTTGCTCTCCCGGATGGATTAAGTTCATTGAACATTCACACCCTGACTCGTTGGGTAATCTTTCAACCTGCAAATCGCCTCAACAGATGTTTGGAGCTTTGGCTAAAACCTATTATGCTCAAAACAGAAAAATTGATGCTGACAAAATTGTATCGGTTTCTATTATGCCATGCACAGCAAAAAAATTCGAAGCAAACCGTCCAGAAATGCGCGACAGCGGCTACAAAGATGTAGATTATGTATTGACTACCCGGGAACTCGCTATTATGATTAAACAAGCAGGCATTAAGTTTCCTGATCTTGAGGAAGAAAAATTTGACAAACTAATGGGTGAATCAACTGGAGCTGCTGTTATTTTTGGAGCCACTGGCGGTGTAATGGAAGCTGCTTTACGTACAGCTTATGAAATTGTTACCGGACGCGATGTACCCTTCGCAAACTTAGATATTAAACCTGTTAGAGGTTTTGATGGAATAAAAGAAGCCTCCATTTTAATTCAGGATCCGCTTCCTGAATGGGGATTTTTAAATGGGGTGGAATTGAAATGTGCCATTGCTCATGGTTTGGGAAATGCACACCAATTAATGACTCAAATTATAAGCGGAAAAAGCACCTACCACTTTGTAGAATTCATGGCATGTCCGGGAGGTTGTTTAGGTGGTGGTGGCCAACCAATCCCAACTAGTCATGAAATCAGAAAAAAAAGGATGGAAGCCATTTATGCCGAAGATGGAAGCATGCCTATTCGAAAATCACACGAAAACCCTGAAATAATCCAGATTTATAATGATTACCTCGGAAAACCATTGGGAGAGCTCTCTCATAAATTATTACATACCCATTATTATCCTAGGGAAATGATATAAACAATTGCCTTAACCATACTAATAGAGCTGCTTGTGCAGCTCTTTTTTATTTTCCTTTACTTAGATTAAAAATTTCTAAAAGCTGAAATTCAGCGTATGATTGATTCAATTTTGATGCTTGTATCATTGCCTTTGCTACTGTAGAAGCCGGAATGGATTGGTATCTGTTTAAATAAGGTATTTTTTTCAATAATTTGCCAATGATCAAACCATACGACTCTCCTACTCTTTTCTCGTTTCTATGTCCAGCCAATATAGATGGTTTGAGGATGGTTAATCGCTCAAATCCCAAAGCCTTAATGTCACGGTCAAGTTCCCCTTTCATCCGGCTGTAAAATATTTTTGAGTTAGCCGATGCACCAGCCGATGAAACTAATACCATAGCTGGCACCCCATTCTTACATGCCGCGTGAGCCATTTGATATTGATAGGTATAATCAATTTTCCATTGATTTTCTTTGGTTCCTGCTTTTTTAATAGTGGTTCCAAAAGCTGAAAAAAGCACATCACCTTTTACTTTTTCAATCCAAGAGTCGGGATTATTAAAATCAATAACCTCGTTTTTTAATTTCGGATGTGAAAATTCCAAAGCGCTTCGGGTAAAAACCAGTACTTGTGAAAATGTGTCATCAATTAATAATTGCTGGAGCAATTCAGAGCCAACTAAACCGGTTGCACCAAGCAATAATGCTGTTTTATTCATAATACTAAACCTTGTTTTTTAATAATTTTATTTATCTCAAATTTAGCTGCAACAATATATCCCACCGCATTTCAATTCATTAATTAACGCCCAACTGGAAAACATTGAAAGGTATATTTGCTATTCAATTTTATGTAAACATACTAACAGTAACTAAATATTTTAGTACATTTCCGTATGAAAAAGTTGATTACCTATTTTGTATTTATTTTGCTTGCAGGCTATCCTGTAAAAAAGGTAAACGGACAAAATGTGCCTTTGTTTACTATCAACCAGAAAACAGATGCCAAAATTAAAAGTTGCATTAACGAAATAAATGCTGACAGTATTAAAAGTTATATGCAAAGTCTGGAGGACATGGAAACCCGATGGACTTATGCATCCAACAGAAAAGAAGTTGCTCAGTGGATTGCCTATAAGTTCAAATCATTTGGATATACTAACGTGCAATTACAAACCTTCAATCATTTAACTGAAGTAACGTACAACAGCTATTCCGAACAATACAATGTTACCTGCATTTATCCGGGAACCACCTCAACTCAGATTGTAATTGGCGCGCACCACGATGCCGTTCAAGTGAGCCCCGGAGCCGATGATAATGCATCAGGAACTGCAGGCGTTCTGGAATTAGCCAGAGTAATTAAAAAACTAGGACTGGAAACACAGCATACTTTTAAATTTATCACATTTGCTGCCGAGGAAATTGGTCTGGTTGGAAGCAATTACAGTGCCCAAGAATCCCTATTTTTAGGAGATTCCATTGCATTGATGCTGAATATGGATATGATTAGTAATTCTTCATCGGATTCATTGAATTTAATAGGTATTAACCATAAAGTATATGACCATAATCTGGGTGTACTGGCTCAATTTATGGGTATTAACTATACGGGCATGACAACGGAATATTTTGGCTATCCTACAAACTCCGATCATCATTCGTATGGGAAACAAGGCATTCCAGTAATTTATTTTGAGGAGTATGAATTTTCAGATGTGTATCATACAAAAAACGATTTAGTAGTTAATACAAATTCTATCTATGCTTCGTGTGTTGTTAAGACGTTGGCAGCTACATCGCTTGCTTTTGATGCATTACCACAATTATCGAAACCAATAATTGTACAATCAGGAAATGGGGAACAAGTTACCATGCATTGGGAAAATAAACCAACCGATAATTATTATCAGGTTTATATCGATTTACAAAACTCAGGATATCAACTTATTAAAGAAACTGATAAGCATAGTATAACTTTAAGTGATTTAACACCTCTTAACGAGTATCCGGTTTTAATAAAGGTTTGGAATTTTGACGGGAATGCCAATGGATTCCAATTTACTTTACTTCCCGATAGCGTCCCCAGCATTCCAATTAACATTACAGTTTCGGGGTTAGCAGAGCATATTCAAATTAACTGGAATAAAAATACGGATGAGGATATTGCCGGATATCAGGTTTATGAAGCGAAAAATGGGTTAAGTATCAAAAAAAATAATGCCGTTTTAACCGATTCCTTTTTTAACGATTATTCTATCACCGATACATTATACCATTATTATAAGGTTTCCGCAGTTGACAAACAGGGTTACGAAGGACCTTTGTCGCTTTTACAAAGCACCAAACTAGGCAAAGATTCTTATCTGGAAGACTCTATTGAATTGTTAGTAATTTTAGATTTAAGTGCCGCACCAATCCTTCAAAATGAAATGAAGTCTTACTTTGAGGAACTACTAATCAACCAATCACATCAAACTATTTTGCTCACGAATTCCAATCCACTTTCGCCTAATATCATTTATTTCAGCAAAAAAATAATATGGTGCTCACCTGCAATGAATGCTAACTCTTCAGCATTTGTAAGCAATTTCGATGCATTAACCAATTATTTGCTAAAAGGAGGTAAATTAATGCTTTCAGTTACCGATCCTAACATAGCCACTGCTGGATTTAAAAGAACCATGCCTTCCTTAATTCCTGAAAATCACCCATCAAAAACATTTTTACAAGCTGAACGAATTGACTTAATTCCCAATTCATACTTTACTGGTTTAGAAACCATGAAAGCTGGATACCCGGCTTTGAGTATTAACTGGGAAAGCGTTCCCTCACAATTCCTGACAGACAACTATCTTAATTTTGTGCAAGCCATTGAGTCAATTTCAGATAACAATGAAATATATAGCTATCAGGCTCCAAATCCCGCAGATAATATTCATGGAAGAATGCATGGAATGCCAGTGGGCATTGAACATATTGGGTCCGATTTTGATTTGGTTTTTCTGAGTATTCCAATTAGCTTCATGAATCAAGAAAAGGCTGCCCAGTTAATAAATTATGTGATTGACGAAAAATTTAGTAATAATACAAATGAAATACCTGAATTAAAGCATATCAGTGACCAAGAACTTATTATTTGGCCAAATCCTGCCCAAAAAGAATTTACTATTAAAACAAATGCTCAAGGATTAATACGAATTTCTAATGAATTGGGTCAGATTATTTATACTACATTTCTTTTAGAAGAAAATAACCAAAAATTAGTTGATGTTTCCCAATGGTCCAAGGGATTATATGTTGTGACTTATCAAAACTACCATAGCATCCGCACTCAAAAATTGATAATACATTAATTTTGAGAATTGGAACTATAATGTGATGTCAATATATACAATTAGAAAAGCCGGAACCCATAAGAGTAGCCGGCTTTTCAGCTTACCGAGCCTAAAAAATTAAAAATTGTATATAAGTCCTGTATAAATACCTAATGAATAAGTGTGAACCGAGTTTGTACTGGTTATAGGATTTAAAGCATACCTGAATGTAGGGTTTAAATTCACGTTCAGGTTTAATAAGATAGGATATTCAAAACCAAATCCAACGATTCCATTATAACTCATGGTTTTATAATCTTGGTTTTCAGAATCCAAATTATATTTAGTGTCATTTTTTTGTAGGTAAATGCTATTTTGATACATCACATTGGCACTCAAACCACCAGACAACTTCATATCTAACCTTCGATCAATCAATTTATAGTTTACAACAATTGGGAACTCGCAATAATTAAAAGTTTGAATAATATCGCTTCCAATAGCTGCGTCCTTATTTGTATTTATTACCCCCGGAAAAGAAACCATATCATAAGAACGATTGATATTATTCTGCAACTCAGAAGGAGACCCATTAATTTTTACATTACCTGAAGATGTATTCAGATAATAATATCCATTATTAGAAGGATCGATGGTATTATAAATGGTTGAATTTTCAGAAACTTGTCCAATTTCAGAAAAATAAACACCTGATTGAATGTTCCATCGTTTTGCAACGGAATAGTTAACAGCAACTCCAGCAGAATAAGAGGTGAGTGGCTTTTCGTTGCTATAATTATTATCGCTAGTTGAATTAGCCGTTGCAAGAACCATCGATTCATTTGATGTGCCTCCAACGGTACGGTAACTTACCAAAGGTGTGGCTGAAAGCCCAACCGCCCACAAATTGGAATTATCTGAAATTGCTTCTTCATATTCATCAGGATATATTGGCAATTCCCTATAAACATAAATAATATCTCTTTCCTGCGATGGTTGGGCAAATTTAGCCGCAATCCTTGAAACATTTTCCTCTCTGTAAACCAGGGTCTCTTGTTCCATAAAAGTTGATTCATTCGGGTACTGATTGGTGCTACCAAAGCCAGGCGGCAATAACATTCCCATTGAACTGGCTTTTTTTACGTTACTTTCTTTATTTAGCACTTTGTTATTATCGGCACTCTTTTCCAATTCAATGGTTTCTTTTGCAACATCATTTTCTTGGTTTTTTTCTGTGGCTGTCACAGTAACTGATGCAGGATCTGAATTTTTATTAACATTGGCACCAGGTTTAGCTATAGGTTTTTGGTTTGTGCTATTCAATGGTTCTAATACTGTATTATAGTTGGGTTCATTTAATTTAGCTATGGGTTCTCCAATAAATTGAACATCCGTGAATAAATAACCGGCACTAAATGAAAGAATTAATGCAACTGACGCTGCTATAGAATAAATAATATTTCTGCGCCTTTTTACCCGTTTCCGATTCATGGTGTGCTCAATGGCATCCCATATAAAAACCGGTGGCTTTTGCGAGTAATCGGAAAGTCCGCTTTTAAAAATCTTATCTATATCTGAATTCATGGTCATAATGATCACTTAATAATTAGTTTAACTTCTTGCTTGCGTTCGCTGTAAAGTTCTTTTACTTTTTCTTGCAAAATTGCTCTGGCTCTTGATAGGTTCGATTTAGATGTACCTTCTGATATTCTAAGCTTTTCCCCTATTTCCTGATGCGAAAATCCTTCAATGGCATATAAATTAAATACCATTTTGTATTGAGGTGAAAGCTCCTGAATCAGAGACATCAACTCTTTGCGCGAAATTTCACTCATCACATCGTCATAAGCAAGTTTGGTGTCGTATTCCCTAATTTCGGAAACCGAATACAGTAAATTGTGTTTACGGTAACGTTCCAAAGCACAATTCACCATTATCCTGCGAACCCAACCTTCAAAAGAACCTTTAAAATCGAACTGTGATATCTTTGTAAAAACCTTAATAAACCCATCCTGTAAAATATCCTCAGCTTCAGTATAATCTTTAGAATATCGTAAACAAACTCCAAACATTTTTCCCGAAAATTGCTCATACAGCTTCCGTTGGGCTTCTGGCCTGTTCTTTTTACATTCCTTAATCAATACATTTAAATCCATCAATAAATCGGACATTTCAATTTGGGTTTTAAGTATATTACCCTGACACCGACAACAAGACGGTACCGCTATTTTTTTGGTTGCGTAGCTAAACCATTTTTATTATTTTTTTTTTCTTTCTCTAATTAAATAGAGGCCAAAGAAAGTAATTAATCCATTGATTATTAACAATTCAAATCCCATTATGTAACCAAATAGCAGTTTTTCGCTGAATAAATTTAGCAAAATACATACCAAGGGCGATAAAAGGGCAATAATCCATACCAAGCGGTCATTGACCCTGTATTTTGTAAATAAACCAAAAGCATAGAGTCCCAGCAAAGGACCATAAGTGTATCCTGCTATCTGAAAAACAGTGCT
Source organism: Salinivirgaceae bacterium (assembly GCA_041664345.1). Taxonomy (GTDB): domain Bacteria; phylum Bacteroidota; class Bacteroidia; order Bacteroidales; family SZUA-534; genus GWE2-40-63. The sequence goes on along the minus strand of JBAYKX010000066.1, from coordinate 8,323 downwards.
AATAACACTTTGATTATTCCATTTGCCAAAAAGTATTATTACAATACCCATCATAACCGAAATACCTGAATGAACCGCTTTTCTAATTCTGATTTGCTTCTTTTCGGAATAATTTTTCTTTTGAATAGATAAAATATCGATGCTGAAAGAAGTTGTTAAAGCTGTTAAAGCGGAATCAGCACTTGAATAAGCTGCCGAAATCAGTCCTAAAATAAACAATAAACTGACTGTTTTAGGCAAATATCCTTGCGTAGCCAGCAATGGAAATAATTCATCCGATTTCTGAGGTAAATCAATGCCTTTGCTAGCTGCGTAAATATAAAGAAGCACACCCAATGTTAAAAAAAGAAGATTCACCGGTAAAAAAGCGACTCCATACCAGTACATATTTTTTTTTGCCTCTTTCAAATTCCGGCAACTCAGGTTTTTTTGCATCATGTCCTGATCCAATCCGGTCATAGCAATAGTAATAAATACACCACTCAAAAATTGTTTTACAAAAAAAGTTTTTTCGAGCGGATTATCGAAAAACCAAACCTTTGAAAGTGGGTTATTTTTAACAGCAAAAACCATTTGAGTAAAGCTGAAATTCAACTCGTGTGATATAATACTAATGGTTAAAACTACTGCCGACAGCATAAAAAAAGTTTGAAATGTATCGGTATAAACTATGGTCCGTATTCCTCCTTTAAAAGTATAAAGCCAAATTAATGCAATGGTTGCGGCTACTGTAACAAAAAAAGGTACTCCCCATGCCTCAAAAACAAGTAATTGCAGTACACTCGACACTAAATACAACCGAATTGAAGAACCCAACAAGCGACTCACCAAGAAGAATGTGGCTCCTGTTTTATAGGATACTTTCCCAAATCGTTGCTCCAAATAGGTATAAATGCTCGTAAGGTTTAACCGATAATAAACAGGTAACAAAACCCCGGCAACAATAATATAACCCAACACATAACCCAACACCATTTGAAGATATGAGAACTGGCTGGTACCCACCCAACCTGGGACTGAAATAAAAGTAACGCCGGATATGCTGGCGCCAATCATTCCAAAAGCCACCAAAAACCAGGGCGACTTTTTATTCCCCAAAAAGAATGCATCGTTTCCTGCTCCACGGCCCGTGAAATGAGAAATGATTACTAGAATGCTGAAATAGACAACCAGAATGCCAATTACCTCGATAGGTGTCATGAGATGCAATTTTATACAAAACTAAAGGAATTGAAACTATTTATCCCAATTATGCCACAGATTCACAGCTTAAATCAAAAAATAATTTACTCAGATTGTTCGCTTCACGCAATTTTATTCGCATAGCGAATAATCTGAGTAATTCTTGTCATCATTTTTGATTTTTTTTAATCAGTGAACTCAGCGAAGCGTTCATCGAAGATAATCTGTGGCTATACCTTTTATTTCAAATACCTGTATATCTACCCATTACTAAATTAATTTTAAGGTTGAATAGTTACACAATGTTCAATACTCAAGTAATTGTTCATTGTTAATTGAGCGTTTGATGTTGTTTATTCTATGGTTGCCGATTATACCATAAAAATTCAATTTATAAATGTTCAATGCCAAACCAACAATTATCAACTCTCAAGAAATTGTTCAACCAAAAGAAGTGATTACTTTTGCCAAAGGAACCAAAAACGATTATGGAATTACATCAACTTCCTTCGCGGTTGCTTGAAAACGCAGTTAATGAATTTGCCAAATTGCCCGGCATCGGCAAAAAAACAGCTTTGCGCTTGGTGCTTCACCTGCTTTACCAACCCGAAGAGGATACGCAACAATTCACGCAAGCCATTGAAACCATGCGTAAGGAGGTTAAAACCTGCAAGCAATGCCACAACATTTCAGAGGAGGAGCTTTGCTCTATCTGTCGTAATCCCAGCCGGGATGAAACCCTGGTTTGTGTGGTGGAATCGATAAAAGAGGTGATTGCTATTGAAAATACCTCGCAGTTTAAAGGACTTTACCATGTGCTGGGCGGACGGATTTCGCCTATGGAAGGAATTGGACCCAAAGAGCTGAACATTGAATCGCTTTTGGAACGAGTGACCCAAAATACCATTACCGAAGTTATTTTAGCCCTGAGCTCAACCATGGAAGGCGATACCACCAGTTTTTATATTTATCGGAAACTTTCGGGGCTAAATGTTTCCCTAAGCACCCTTGCCCGCGGCATTTCCGTAGGCGACGAACTGGAATATACCGATGAATTGACGCTGGGGAGGTCACTTTTAAACCGCATTCCTTACCATGGGAAATAGAAGATAGGATGATTTCAGCAAGATTTAAATATTATTACGACTTGACTCAATACAATCTTGGGTTTTCAATATTATTTGGATTCATTAGGGGTGTAAATGCCGGAATTGCTACATTTGGTACTTTTGGTATGTTGGTTGGGTTTATTTCTTATAGCTATTTTCAAAATAATCAATATTACTTTTACTATAATCTTGGAATTAGCAAAAGGTCTTTGCTTACGGTAACTTGGTTAATCAATCTCACAATTTCTGCTTTCCTCTTATTGACAATAAGATAAATGGATAAACTTATTATAAATAAGGTTGTGAAATCCTTTGGTCATAATCCGATTCTGAGAGATATTGATTTTGAATGTCAAGTCGGTGAAATCATTGGATTACTTGGCCGAAATGGGAGTGGTAAAACAACTTTGTTGAAAATATTATTTGGGACAGTAAAGGCTGACGCCATAGATGTTAAGATAAATTCAAAGACATTTGATCCGGCTAAAAATATTTACGTCCGTACGATAGCTTATTTGGCTCAAGATAGTTTTCTCCCCAGAGATTTAAAAGTTAAAAACATCATTCCAATGTACTATCAAGATGGGGATCAGCAGGATAGGATTTTTTATGACCCAAGAATTGCCAAAATTGAAAATAGAAAAATAAGTACTCTGTCCTTCGGTGAGTTACGGTATTTTGAGATTCTTTTAATTTCTAGATTGCCACATCGCTTTATTTTACTCGATGAACCCTTTTCAATGATTGAACCGCTCTATCAGGATGCCATAAAGGATTTGTTGCTGACAATTAAACAGGACAAAGGAATAATCCTAACAGACCACTATTATAATGATGTTTTGCAAATTACCGATAGAAATATATTGATTAAGGAAGGGCGAACTTTTTCCATTAGCGATAAAAGTGATTTAGCTAATTACGGATATATTTCGACGGATAAGAATTGACATTAAATACATTTTGCCCAATAAATAGAGTATTAAAAGGTGCGTAAAGACAATACAAATTTCAATTATTCAAAAGAAAATTTATACCCATCGCTTTTCTTAGGAACGGTTTTATAAATGAACGCCTGAGCAATTTCTATTTTTGTACCCGTTGCTTCTGGTCGTTTTCTTCTTTTACCACAATATTATTACGGGCCAACTTAGGATTACCCACTGCCATATATCCATCATCCAAGAAAAAAAACAAAGAAATATCCTTAAAATCTTTACCTATGGCTAAGCAGTTTAGAAAATGGAACAAGACAGCATACAAAAAAGGATTTCAAACAGCATTCGCAACAACGATCCACTGGCTGTGGCCTATTTATTTGGCTCAAGGGCTAGAGGGGATTATAGAACCGATTCCGATTGGGATATTTTGATTTTAGTGAATGAAACTAAAGTTACGAATGATATTGAGGACAAATTCCGGGACGAACTTTACGATATTGAATTGGATTCAGGACAAGTGATTTCAACATTTATTTATCCAAAAGATTATTGGAATAATACCTTGATTTATTCTCCTTTATATAAAAACATTTCAAAAGATGGAATAAAATTATGACCATAAAAAATAGGGATGATTACATAAAATATAGGTTCCGTAGAGCCGAGGAAACATTTGAGGAAGCTTTACTATTAGCCCAAAATGAAAGGTGGAATACGGTTATTAATAGGCTGTATTATTCCTGTTTTTATGCCGTAATTGCCTTACTGTTAAAACATGACATTGAAACGCAATCGCATGATGGTGCCCCAACACAATTTGGATTGAATTTTGTAAAAACAGGTATTATTGATAAGGAAAATGGTAAATTCTTCACAAAACTATTCGACTATAGGCAAAAAGGAGATTATGGCGATTTATATGATTATGAAGAAGAAATTTCAAGACCATTAATTGAAAAAACCCGAATATTTTTAATCGAAATTGAAAAATTGATTAAAGATACAGACAACCAAGGCAAACACATTTAAAAACTTCAATATAACGATTTTTCCCTTTGGATAATTTCAACTAAGGATAATACATGCACCTATTTTGAATCCCTAATTTTCAACATCAATTTTGAAAAATTTACAACTACTTGTAGAATAGATTGATTTTGCTTAATTATGCACTCAAATTGAACAAAAAAACATTTTAAGTTACTATTTATGAAAAGAGTATTATTAGTTTTATCGGTTGCAGCTTTATTAGGAGCGTGTTGCAACAACCAAAAACCAACAACAGGAACCGAAGTTAGCACTGAAAATAAAGCTATTACGGTGGACTCATTTTTGACCGTTGCGCCCAATTTACTTGGCAAAGAAGTTACGGTTAAAGGTACCGTTGACCATATTTGCAAACACGGAGGCAAAAGGGTTAAATTAATAGGAAGTTACCCTTCAAATTCGGTTCATGGTGAAGCTACGGAAGCAATTGGCGCTTTTAAAGTAGAACTGGAAGGAAGTGAAGTCTTATTGACCGGAATAGTGGCTGAATCGAAAATTGATTCCGCTTATGTGGCAGAATTCGAAAAAAGCGTGATTGAAGCCATGGAAAAAGAAAAACCAGAGGCTGAAATGGAACATGCAAAAGGAATTGACCATCCTGCAAAACTTGAAGAAGTTAAAAACTGGAAAGAAGAGATTGCTACCAATGGGAAAGGTTATATTTCAACTTATTATCTTGAAGTAACCAAAGTTGAGGAATATAAAGCACCTGCAACAAGCGATGGCTGTGGAATGCATAAATTAGATAGTACCAAAAATGAAGCACCCATGGCAGCAGCCCCTTGCTGTGCTGCTAAAGAGAAACCTTGTGGTCAAACTACTGAAGCTGCACCCTGCACTGAAAAAAAGTAATATTGCATGATATATTGAAAAGTAGCAAACAATCTTTGCTACTTTTTTTTATTTTATAATTTTCCAACTACCCCATTTTGTTAGTTTAATCAAGCCAATCACAACATTATAAACCATGAAAATCAGAAAATTAAACCGTATTACCCATCGCGATTTGGGTTATTTATTCTTTGGAATGTCAATAATTTACGCCATTTCAGGTATTAGTCTAAATCATATCAAAGACTAGAATCCAAATTACATATTGGATTCCCGAGTAATAGAATCGAATTTAACCACACAAAAAGGGTTGGATGAAAAACAAATCATGAATTTTTTAGATACCATTAACGAAAAAGATCACTTTAAAAAATATTATTTTCCCAGCGAAACCACATTAAAGATATTTATTGATAATGGTTCCGTAATGGTTAATACAAAAACAGGGGAAGCCCATTTAGAAAAATTAAGCCGTCGACCCGTTTTCCATCAATTTAATTATTTGCATTATAACCATGCAAAGCGATTATGGACCTGGTTTGCCGATATTTATGCAGTGGCATTGTTGCTTTTGGCTATCACCGGATTGTTTATGATTAAAGGGAAACAAGGCATTACAGGCCGTGGCGCTTGGTTAACTGCTTTAGGTATCATAATTCCACTCCTTCTTTATTTATATTATGTATAATGAAGGTTCTGCATCCTAATTTATTTACTATCAAATCAATTTATACTTGATTTAAATTCTTAATACCTGCTATACATTGATTTTGTAATAATCCCAAGTTTTCAAGTTTTGAACCATTGATTGTTTAAAACTTGAAAAAAATATACATAAAAAATATCTCTATTAAAAATATATGCATTATATTTGGCACGCACTCTTCACTTCATTTGTTACTTTTTCATGGGTTAATTATCAAGTGTGAAATTCATGGGCTGCCTCCCGGCAGCCCACACTTGTTTTTAGACGTTAATAAATTATCATCTAAAATTAAAAGCATAAAATAACCTAACATTTATTGTAACCCATGAATACTATTTTACTTTTGTAAAAAATTTAAGAAATGGCATTTGAATTTACTAGCATTGAAATTGCTAACCTCCGTATCGATGAACCGGTAACCGTATTAACCGACTTAGTTGTTTCTGCCGTATGTTTTTGGGGATTTTATAAACTTACCCTTTTACCAAACAAAAACAAAGTACACCATTATTTAAAATATTACTTTTTATCGATGGGCATTGCCACCTTTATTGGAGGCATGGTGGGACATGGTTTTTTGTACTTGTTTAAAACGGAATGGCACCTATCGGCTGAATTTGCCGGTACTATAAAGAGCATTGTAGGTGAAAAAAATATGCATGTAACCGCAAATCCATGGAAGCTTCCGGGATGGCTAACCAGTATGTTTGCGGTAATGTTGGTGGAGCGGGCCAGTATTGAATATGCCCGATCAATAATCAAACCCGGAGTAGCCAAATTTTTTGCCTGGTTTAACATTGTTGAACTTCTGTTTTTTGTGACCATTACTTTCTCAACCTTGAATTTTTTCTTTGTGGAAGCCCACACCTTTTATGGATTTATGATTATTGTGTTAAGCTTTAATCTGATAATTTACTACAGAACCCGAAGCCGGGGAAGCCGGGCATTTTTGATTGCTGTTGCATTTGCAGCCGCAGCAGCACTCACTTTTATGAACAAATGGACCATCCACAAATATTATAACTTTTTCGATTTAAGCCACACCCTTATGGCCATTTCGGCTTATATGTTTTACCGGGGTTCCAAGTATATTATTGAACATCCAGTTGAATCAGAACCGGTTGTGGTTGATTAGTTGTTTAATAATTAGGAGGATTCATTACATAGGGAATTTCAAAATCCGAATTTAGGCAATTACCGGTTGAACCCATAAAAGAAGTAGTTTACTGCACCATTACTCACCTCACAAACGAGGTAAGGATGAATGACTGCTTTACTTACTAAATGAGGTTTTTTGGGATAAAGTTTTTTTTTGCCATTTGTTTAAAATATCCTTTTCTGTAAATGCCTCAAAATAAACCCAAAATTTAAATCTAAGAGGTTAGGCTCATTCTGAGTTTTCCAAATAAAATGTATATTTGCCGCTTCTAATTTAAAGATTAAAAGAGTTTAATGTATGTTTTTACACAACAAAAAAAGAAAAGAACAGCTTTTACAGGAGCTAAACAACGAGCCGTTTCAAAGAATAACCTTTTCGTTTTACCGATATGTTTACCTGAACAATCCAGAGGAATTCCGGAACCAGCTTTTTACCGCTTGGTCGGAATTGAATTGTTTTGGACGCATCTATGTGGCACACGAAGGAATCAACGCCCAAATGAGCGTGCCACAGCATTTGCTGGTATCTTTTTTGGCCCAATTGGATGCAATACCTGGATTGGAAAACATGCTCATAAAATATGCGGTTGAAGACGATGGGAAATCGTTTTACAAACTGTCCATCAAAGTGCGGCCCAAAATTGTAGCCGACGGACTGAACGATCATGCGTACGATGTGACCAATGTAGGAACCCATCTGGAACCATTGGAATTCCATAAATTGGTAACCGAAGGAACCGCCCGGATAATTGACATGCGAAACCATTACGAAAGCGAAATTGGCCGTTTCCAAAATGCCTTTTGCCCTGATACTGATACCTTCCGCCAAGCCATTGACAGGGTGGTGGACGAATTCCGGCATCAAAAAGACGAAAAAATACTGCTTTACTGTACCGGTGGAATCCGCTGCGAGAAAGCCAGTGCCTACTTAAAGCACCACGGCTTTTCCGATGTGAACCAACTTCACGGAGGAATAATTGCCTATGCCCACACCATGAAACAGCACAACTTGGAATCGAAATTTATGGGCAAGAATTTTGTGTTCGACCAACGATTGGGCGAATCCATCGATGGGCAAGTAATTGCGCGGTGCCACCAATGCGGTGCCCCCAGCGACACGCATACCAATTGTGCTAACGATGATTGCCACCTGTTGTTTATTCAATGCAAAGCCTGCAAAACCGAATATTCCGGATGCTGCTCCAACGACTGTAAAGATATTTTGGCTCTACCGATTGAAGAACAAAGGAAACTCCGAGTGGTACGACACGAGCAGTATTCACAAAGCAAAATATTCAAAAGCCGGCTGCGTCCCAATTTAATAAAGCCGCAGGCGCAGGCCACTCAATTAT
>JBAYKX010000065.1:0-31320 GCA_041664345.1 Salinivirgaceae bacterium | reverse complement strand
TTTTTTTTTTCAGAAATAAGTTGACATAAATTAATTAATGCCAATTCAACCGTGAGTCGCTTGTTCTGACTGCTTCGGTATTGTATTTCGGCTTCATTGGTTGTATTAATTGCTTGAAATAAAAAACGGGGATTACATTTCTTTGACTGTTCCAAATAATGAGTTCTGATAGAAGCCCCAACTTCCAATAATTGTATTGTTTTTTCATTCTGCGAAACCAGTAAATCCCTGAAGTGCTTACTTAACCCCGAAAGGAAATGCTGCCCTTCAAATCCTTTATCTAAAATTTCATCAAAAATAGTTAACGAAGCACTTATGTCTTCTGTAATGAATGCATTCGTTAACTTAAAGAAATAATCGTAATCGAGTACATTTAAATTAGCAATGGTATTTTCATACGTCAACATATTGCCCGAAAAACTAACTATCTGGTCAAATATAGAAAGTGCATCACGCATAGCTCCATCAGCCTTTTGGGCAATTACTGTAAGTGCTTCGGGTTCAGCCTGTACTTTTTCACTTTCGGCAACAAAAGCTAAATGATTGGCAGCATCTTCAACGGTTATTCGGCTAAAGTTGAATATTTGACACCTTGATAAGATTGTTGGTAGAATTTTATGTTTCTCGGTAGTAGCTAATATGAAAATAGCATGCTTGGGTGGTTCTTCTAAGGTTTTAAGAAAAGCATTAAAAGCTGATTGCGATAGCATGTGAACCTCATCTATGATATAAACGCTATATTTTCCTAATTGCGGTGGAATGCGGACTTTATCAATAAGAGTGCGAATATCATCTACCGTATTATTTGATGCAGCATCCAGCTCATGAATATTATATGACCTATCGTTGTTAAATGATACACACGATTCGCATTCGTTGCAAGGTTCGGTATCGGAATTTAGATTTTGGCAATTAATGGTTTTTGCAAAAATACGCGCACAAGTTGTTTTACCAACTCCACGTGGTCCACAAAACAAATAAGCATGTGCCATGTGATTGTTTTGAATGGCATTCTTAAGAGTTGTAGTAATTGATTTTTGACCTACTACTGTGGAAAAAGTAGAGGGTCTGTATTTTCGGGCTGAAACAATAAAATTATCCATGATTTTATTAAAATTCAATGACAAATATAGGAAAATAAGAAACCGATTTCGAAAGATTTAATGATTGATTTATCAACAGTTAAAATTTCTTGGTTTAATTACTTACTGTGGGCAAAAATATACTCATTGAAAAGCAAAAATATTATAAAAAGGAGGAATATTTCGTATAAATAAACTATCTTTAAACAAAGCATTTGAATGAAGGAATGAATTATATTTTTGAAATTTCATTTGCAATGTTAATTTTGTGAATAAATATGGTACAAATCAAGAATGGAAACACCACAGCTAATAGGAGGATTTAAGCAAAAATTTGAAAAATTTGTATATCTTTATAAAAAAACAAAAGAGGAAAATAACCACTTAATTATTGATAATCAAAATCTTAATAAATTGATTATCGATAAAAATAATGAGATTGAAGAACTTAAACACAGACTTAAAACAAAAGATTTAGCAAAAACATTTTTAGCTTCGGAAGGAAACGAACAAGAAGCTAAGGTTAAAATAAATAGAATTGTGCGGGAGATTGATAATTGTATTGCTCTGTTAAACCGATAAGAGAAGATTTAGATGGATGAAAAATTAACTATACGTGTAAATATTGTTGATAGGTATTATCCACAAAAAATAGACAGAAAAGATGAAGAAAAAATAAGAAAAGCGGCTAAAAAAATAAACGATACCGTAACGCAGTACCAAAAACTATATGGAAACAAAGATGGACAAGATTTTTTAGCAATGGTGGCACTTCAGTTTGTAACCCGTTTGGTTGAAGCCGAAGAACACCACGAAATCCATCCTGTTTTAGAAGAGGTAAGGCAGTTTGATAAAATTTTAGCAGACATTCTTCAAGAAGAGTAATAGACGTTCTTTAAAATATAAACACAAGATTTTGCCCGCACCGGTTCTTGGCTAGTTTGGAAAACTCAACATTAAGCAATTTGGAGTTAATCTCGATTTTTGTAAGACAGGCCTCATCCATCTTCGGATGGATCTCTTCGGAGACAGAGGACGTAAGAATTAAATTGGAAGCTACACCCATGTTTTACAGGGGTTTTTACGAAACACAGAAATTGGTGCGGGTTTTTTATTAATTTAAATTTAAGCTATGGACAAATTAATTATTGGCATTATTTCAGTAATTGTAGGAGGCATATTCTCATTTATAATCGTGAAATTAGGCTTTAGCCGAAAGAGTAGGCGTATTATAAGGGAGGCCGAAACAGAAGCTGAAATGATAAAAAAGGATAAAATCCTACAAGCGAAAGAGCGGTTTTTACAGCTTAAAACCGAGCATGAAAAATCGATAAATGAAAAAAACAACCGTATTCTTGCTGCCGAGAATAAAGTGAAACAAAAGGAGACCGACATTTCGAAGCGCATTGAAGAATACAACCGGAAAAAAAGCGAGGTAGATGCTATTAAAAACAGTTTAACCACTCAAATGGAGTTGGTTGAAAAGAAGTCGGAAGAACTGGAAAAAATGCATAAACAACAGTTGGAGCACTTGGTATCTGTTTCAGGATTATCAGTTGAAGAAGCCAAGACCCAATTAGTTGATTCGCTCAAAGCGGAGGCTAAAACTGAGGCCATGTCGTACATAAATGAAATTATGGACGAAGCCAAAATGACCGCCAACAAAGAAGCCAAGCGGGTGGTTATTCAAACCATTCAGCGGGTAGCCTCGGAATATGCGGTTGAAAATTCAGTTACCGTTTTCCATATCGACAACGATGATATTAAAGGACGCATTATTGGGCGCGAAGGTAGAAACATCCGTGCGCTGGAAGCAGCAACCGGGGTAGAAATAATTGTGGACGATACTCCTGAAGCCATCATACTTTCCGCTTTTGACCCCGTTCGCCGAGAAGTGGCACGGCTTGCATTGCACCAATTGGTAACCGATGGCAGAATTCACCCCGCCCGCATTGAAGAAGTAGTTGCCAAAACCCAAAAGATGGTGGAAGAGGAAATGATAGAAACTGGTAAACGGACAGCTATCGATTTAGGTATTCATGGGTTACACCCCGAACTTATCCGTTTGGTGGGTAAAATGAAATACCGTTCTTCCTATGGACAGAATTTGTTGCAACACTCGCGTGAGGTAGCCAATTTAGCTGCAACCATGGCATCGGAGTTGGGTTTAAACCCACGGACAGCAAAACGTGCCGGATTGTTGCATGATATAGGTAAAGTTCCCGATGATGAACCGGAATTGCCACATGCCTTGTTGGGTATAAAGCTGGCCGAAAAATATAAAGAAAAGCCGGAAATATGCAATGCTATTGGCGCCCATCACGATGAAGTGGAGATGAATACACTGATTGCACCCATAATTCAGGTTTGTGATGCAATTTCAGGAGCCCGTCCAGGAGCCCGCCGCGAGGTGGTTGAATCATACATTAAAAGGTTGAAAGATTTGGAAGAATTGGCTTTATCGTACCCAGGAGTGTTGAAAACATACGCTATTCAGGCAGGTAGGGAATTGCGCGTTATTGTAGGTAGCGAAAAAGTGAACGACAACGATGCTGAAACCTTGTCGTACGATATTGCAAAGAAAATTCAGGATGAAATGACTTATCCGGGTCAAATTAAGATTACCGTTATCCGTGAAACCCGGGCAATAAACTATGCTAAATAGGACACTTTATGACTGCTGAAAGGCAAATTAACAATAAATGTATTTTAGTTACAGGTGGAGCCGGTTTTATCGGCTCCAACCTTATAGAGCGATTGCTATTGCAGAATAACCGGGTTGTTTGTTTAGATAATTTGCTTACCGGTAAATTCGAAAATATTGAACCTTTTTTAAAAAACCACCATTTTTCGTTTATCCAAGGCGATATCCGCGAACCTAAAAGTTGTCAAAAAGCGGTTGATGGAGTAGATTTGGTACTTCATCAAGCGGCCTTAGGTTCCGTTCCCCGTTCCATCAATGATCCCATTACCACAAACGATATTAACATCAACGGTTTTTTAAATGTACTTACCGCATCGCGCGATGCAAAAGTAAAGCGATTCGTGTATGCAGCGAGTTCATCAACTTATGGTGATAATTTCACCTTACCCAAAATGGAAGAAAACATTGGCAAACCGCTTTCCCCTTATGCCATTACCAAATATGTGAATGAATTGTATGCCGATGTTTTTAGCCGATTATATGGAATGGAAACCATTGGTTTGCGTTATTTCAATGTATTTGGCCGAAGGCAGGATCCCAATGGGGCTTATGCCGCTGTAATTCCAAAATTCGTGAAGTTGCTCATGGATCATGAATCGCCGGTTATTAACGGCGATGGGAATTTTTCGCGCGATTTTACCTATATCGACAATGTGATACAAGCCAATGAATTGGCGGCAACCGTTCAAAATGCGAAAGCTTTGAACACGGTGTATAATGTAGCTTATGGTGAAAACACCACGTTGAATTCGTTGTTTGACATTTTAAAAGAGGAGCTGTGCCTATTTGATCCAGAAATTGCCAAAGTCCAAAAAATACATGCACCAAATAGGGAGGGCGATATACCGCACTCATTGGCATCAATAGCCAAAGCTCAAAAATTGCTTGGTTACAAGCCTCAGTTTGACAGCAAAACCGGACTCAAAGAAGCGGTGAAATGGTATTGGCAAAATTTGAAATAAGGTGGAAGTAATTTTTGATTGAAAATCCCGTTTCGTCTGAAACAAAAGAACTTTAAACGCAAAAATATGCAAGCATTAAGCATGGTTGATTTAAAGAACCAATACTTAAAGATAAAAACCGAAATCGATCAATCCATCCAATCCGTTATCGATTCAACCCATTTTATAAAAGGACCCGAAGTTAAACAGTTTCAAGATGAGTTAGCCGTTTACATGGGAGCCAAACACGTTATTGCCTGCGGTAACGGTACCGATGCCCTTCAGATTGCCATGATGGCTTTGAATTTGGTTCCGGGGGATGAAATTATTACCACCAATTTTACTTTTATAGCCACGGTTGAAGTCATTGCCCTTTTAGGGTTAAAACCGATTTTGGTAGATGTGGATCCGAATACTTTTAATATCGATGTAAATCAAATTGAAAAAGCTATTACTTCCAAGACCAAAGCCATTGTGCCGGTTCATTTGTTTGGACAATGTGCTCACATGGAACGCATCATGGAACTGGCCGAAAAATACAAACTATTTGTTATTGAAGACAATGCCCAAGCCATTGGGGCTGATTATAGTTTCAGCAATGGAACCATCAAAAAAGCGGGTACAATAGGGCATATTGGTTGTACCTCATTCTTCCCGTCGAAGAATTTAGGCTGTTATGGCGATGGAGGTGCTATAATGACTAATGATGATGTGCTTGCCGAAAAAATATCATCCATTGTAAACCATGGTATGAAAGTTCGGTACTACCACGATAGGATAGGGGTTAATTCCCGTTTAGATACCATTCAGGCAGCCGTTCTTAGGGTAAAATTGCCCAGACTTGATGCCTATAACAAAGCCCGCCAATGGGCCGCCGACTATTACAACCAAGCCTTTAAAGAGATAACGGAATTGGTAACACCAAAGGTGGCATCGTTTACCAACCATATTTACCATCAATATACCTTAAAAGTAAAAGCTGGAAAACGTGATGCCCTTAAAAAGTGGCTCGACGATAACGGAATTCCCGCCATGGTATACTATCCAGTTCCTTTGGATAAACAAAAAGCATTTTTAGAATATAAATCCGCAAAGCAATTTCCAGTAACTGAGGAATTGTGCCAATCCGTAATTTCCTTACCCATGCATACAGAATTGGATGAGGAACAATTGAAATTGATCACATCGAAAGTCGTTGAATTCTTTAAAAAATAGTACCATGTCAAACGGATCATCCTATTTTGCCCATAGTTCCGCCATAGTTGATGATGGCTGCGAAATTGGCGAAGGAGTAAAAATCTGGCATTTTTCGCATATCATGCCGGGCTGTATAATCGGCAAACAATGCAATATTGGGCAAAATGTGGTTATATCGCCGGGAGTGGTTCTGGGTAAGAATGTGAAAGTACAGAACAATGTTTCTATTTATACCGGGGTTGAGTGCGAAGACGATGTGTTTTTAGGTCCATCCATGGTTTTTACCAATATATTAAATCCCCGCAGCGCCATAATCCGTCGCGATCAATATGTAAGAACCTTAGTCAAAAAAGGGGCTTCCATTGGAGCCAATGCAACCGTAGTTTGCGGTCATACCATTGGAGAATATGCGATGATTGGAGCCGGTGCCGTTATTACCAAAGAGGTTAAACCTTTTGCTTTGGTGGTGGGCAATCCGGCAAAGCAAATTGGTTGGGTCAGTGAATATGGGCATCGGTTACTATTCGATGCTAAAAATATAGCTGGTTGTCCCGAAAGTATGGTACAATATGTTCTTGAAAAGGATCAAGTAAAGAAAATTTGATTCCGAAATATTAATTTTTAATTTCGCAGTCCACAAAAAAAGCATTGATGAAAAATTTCGCACTCATTGGCGCAGCCGGTTACATTGCGGTAAGGCACTTGAAAGCAATCAAAGAGACCAAAAATAATTTGGTTGCTGCATTGGATCCTTTCGATAGTGTTGGAATCATTGATAGTTATTTTCCGGATGCCGATTTTTTTACCGAGTTTGAGCGTTTTGATCGGCATATTTATAAATTAAAGCGGGAAGGGCATGCTGTGGATTATGTCAGTATCTGTTCACCCAATTATCTGCACGATTCGCACATTCGGTTTGCCTTGCGCCAAGGTGCCGATGCTATATGCGAAAAGCCGTTGGTTTTGAATCCCTGGAATGTGGATGCCCTTAAAGAATATGAACAGGAAACCGGAAAGCGGGTGTACAATATTCTTCAGTTGAGGCTGCATCCGGCTATTATTGCGTTAAAGAAACAGATTGATGAAGGGGACAAGGACAAGATTTACGACATCGATCTCTCATACATTACCAGCCGTGGTAAATGGTATCATTTTTCATGGAAAGGTGACAATTCCAAGTCGGGTGGTGTGGCCACCAACATTGGCATCCATTTTTTTGATATGCTCACCTGGATTTTTGGCGATGTAGAGCAAAACATTGTTCATGAGCGTACCGATAGCCGTTCGGGAGGATTTATTCAGTTGAAAAAGGCAAGGGTTCGCTGGTTTTTAAGCGTTAATTATGATGATCTTCCTCAGCACATTAAAGATAAAGGCCAAAGGACTTACCGTTCCATTGAAATTGAAAACCGGGAACTGGAATTCAGCGAAGGATTTACCGATTTGCACACCTTAACATATCAAGGTATTTTGAATGGACAAGGGTTCGGATTGGATGATGCCTATAAATCGATATCCATGGCACATGAAATTCGGAATGCTGATGTGAAAGGGCTGGTGGGCGATTACCATCCGTTTTTTAAAGTTAGAGTTTAGAAATTAGAAACTAGAATTTAGAAAATAGAGAATAGGAAAAAGAGCTTAGATATTTGAATATAAAAGTTGGGAAAAGCCCTGAAAGGGCGTAAGAACAAAGCCCGGGGCATCGCCCCGGGATAATAGATAAACGGTAGAAAGCGGTGCATCCAACAAAGTTTCAATGAAATGGCTTTGTAACATGCACCGCAATATATATTGCATATAGATGATAGAAGATAGTTTAACAATCATATAGTTAAATAAAGGTCAGTAGATAAATACATAACCGAAAGCAATGGTAATCATACTTTGAACCTTCTGTATTATGAGTTTGTGTTTCTTGTACCCCTCTGCCTGTCGGCATCTCACCTAATTTTAGGGGAGAATGGTTGTAGTGCAAATTGTATGAACTACCAGAGGTTTTTTAGTTTTAGTAACTTACACTCAGCGCTAGTCCTCCCCTGGGGGAGGTTGGCCATAGGCCGGAGGGGGAAAATAACAAAATGTATATGTAATTAATTATCTACCTCTATAAAAATATTTAGAATTATATTAAAAACTTGCGAAATGTTCGAAAAGATAAAAAACAAACAAGAAAAAATATCCGTCATCGGATTGGGTTATGTGGGTTTACCCATTGCCTTGGAATTTGCCCGCAAAGCTTCTGTGATAGGCTTTGACATTAAACCCGAACGGATTGAGTTGATGAAAAAAGGGATTGACCCGAGCAATGAAATAGAAACTCATGAATTCAAAGGATGTGATATCCAGTTTACAGCAAATGCTGAAGACCTTAAATTGGCAAAATTCCACATTGTTGCGGTTCCTACACCCATTGATAAACACAACCAACCTGATTTGACGCCTTTATTGGCTGCAACCCGAACGGTTGGCAAGCACCTCAAAAAAGGAGATTATGTAGTTTACGAATCCACGGTTTATCCGGGTTGCACCGAAGAAGATTGTGTTCCTCTGTTGGAAGAGTTATCGGGTTTAAAGATGGGTACCGATTTCAAAGTGGGATTTTCGCCGGAACGCATCAACCCGGGCGACAAGGTGCATACTTTGACCACCATAACAAAAGTAGTTTCAGGTAGCGATGCATTGGCATTGGACAATATAGCCAAGGTGTATGAAATGGTTATTAAAGCCGGCATCCATAGGGCATCAAGCATAAAAGTGGCAGAGGCGGCAAAAATAATTGAAAACACCCAGCGCGATGTTAACATAGCATTAATGAATGAACTATCCCTGATTTTCAACCGGATGGGAATCAATACGTTTGATGTATTGGAAGCAGCCGGTACCAAATGGAATTTCCTGAAATTCTTTCCTGGTTTAGTGGGCGGGCATTGCATCGGGGTCGATCCTTATTATCTATTGTACAAAGCCAAAGAATTGGGTTACCATGCCAAAATGATTGATTCCGGAAGGTTTATCAACGACAGCATGGGCGGCTATGTGGCCAAACAATTGGTGAAGAAAATGATTGCAAAAGATATCAACATTAAAGATGCCCGTGTTTTGGTGATGGGCGTTACTTTTAAGGAGGATGTGAGCGATATCCGGAATTCAAAAGTGGTTGACCTGATAAATGAATTGAAACAGTACAGCATAAAAGTGGATGTGATTGACCCGCAAGCCTCGCATAATGAAATAAAAGAGGAGTACGGATTTGATATGACAGAAAAAGCAAACGGAATCTATGATGGAGTTGTGGTAGCTGTGCAACACGAAGAGTATAAAAACTTACCGGAAAGTTATTTTTCCAAACTGATGAACCCCAACGGTATATTCGTTGATTTGAAAGGGATTTACCGGAACAAATTCAACAAGTTGAATTATTGGAGTTTGTAAATAGAATTTAAGATTTATTGGATTTATTTCATATTTGAAACATTTATTTCTCGCTTTAATTATTATTTGTTTTTTTGAATATCATTAGAATTAGTTTATGGAATAATATATCTGAAAAAGATCTTTAAATATTGTAAATTATTAAATCATTATATTTAATTATAAGCTTTTGATTAATAGTTAAATTTTGAATATGGAAGAAAACATACATATTTCAGTTATAACACCTGTTTACGGTTGTAAAACATGTCTATATGAATTATATATCAGACTTAAACAAACTCTTGATAAACTTAGTCCAGATTTTGAAATTATAATGGTTAATGATGCAAGCCCAGATGGTTCATGGGAGACAATTTTGGAACTCGGACAAAAGGATCAACGAGTAAAAGGTATTAATCTATCCCGAAATTTTGGTCAACACTATGCTATTACAGCTGGGCTTAATCATGCAAAAGGAGATTGGTGTATTGTTATGGACTGTGACTTGCAGGATCAACCTGAAGAGATTGAAAATCTATATAAAAAGGTTTTAGAAGGGTATGACGTTGTATTTGGACTTAGGCATGAAAGAAAAGATAAGTTCTTTAAAAAAATTAGTTCTTATCTGTTTTTACAAGTTTATAATTTATTTGTTGATGATAAATTACCGGATACTAAAAGCTCTAATTTTAGCATTATAAGCAAAAAAGTTATTCAAGCTTACAATGGATTAAGTGAGCAATACATAACATATGGATTAATAATTCGCTGGTTGGGTTTTAAAACAGAAAGTATAAACATTGAGCATTCAAAAAGACCTTATGGAAAATCTACATACTCTTTCAGTAAATCTGTTACACACGCAATAAATAGTATTGTATCCCAATCAAACAAACTGTTGATAATTTCTATAAAATTTGTGTTTATTCTATCATTACTATCTTTAATAACAGGTATATATTTAATCATTGATCATTTATTTTTTAAAGTAACATATCCAGGTTGGACAAGCACTATGGTAAGTTTATTTTTTGTGGCTGGTTTGCTTTTTGCGAATTTAGGTCTAATAGGATTATATATTGGAAAAATTTTTGATGAAACCAAAAGGCGGCCTTCCTATATTATCAGTGATAAAATCAACCTTTAACTAAATTGAAATCTTGTTGATAAATTGAATTTTGTATTAATATATTACTACAACAAATATTGTTTGTTCTAACTTTATTATAGAAAACGATGCAAATTAATATCATTGAATACTTTGAAAAGACAGTAAAAATTGTTCCTAAAAAAATTGCTGTAATTGAAGGAGAAAAAAAAATATCATTTGAAGAATTGAGTTTAAAATCGAAAGTTTTATCATTAGAATTAAATAAATTAAACTTTTTCAATAAGCCAATCGCTGTATTCCTTCCAAAGACAATTGAAGCTGTAATTGCAGATATAGCCATTACTTATAGTTGCAATACATACATGAATCTCGATATAAAAACACCCTCCACTAGGATTGGAAATATAATTGATCTGATTAAACCAGAAGTTATTATAACTAATAAAAATTATGCAAATGTTATAACCGAAATAGACACAAAAATTACAATTATTCTAATTGATGATTTTGATTTTACTGAAATTAAAATAAGTGATTCAATTGAAAAAAAAATAGAAAATATAATTGATTCTGATCCACTTTGTATCATTAATACTTCTGGTTCAACGGGAACTCCCAAAGGAGTGGTACTAAATCATAAAAGTTTTATTGATTTTACAGAATGGGCTATTGAAATACTGCAAATTACAGATAATGAAGTAGTAGGCTCATTATCGCCTTTGGTTTTCGATATTTATAGTTTTGAACTTTGTATGCTTATGGCAAAAGGAAGTACAATTGTTCTATTACCAGACTCACTAGCCCCTTTTCCTGCAAAAATTTTAAGTTTAATGCTGGCTAATAAGGTTACATTTATATTTTGGGTGCCTACAATAATGGTAAATATTGCAAATATGGGTTTGTTAAGTAAAATTCCATTGCCTGATTTAAAAACTGTGTGGTTTGCCGGCGAGGTTTTTCCTACCAAGCAATTTAATTATTGGCGAAAATATCTCACAAAAAGTAAATTTGTAAATCTTTATGGCCCAATTGAAATAACACTTGACTGTACTTATTATATTGCTGAACGAGACATCCAAGATGATGAACCGATACCTATCGGTTTTCCTTGCAGAAACACAGATATTTTAATCCTAAATGAAAATAATAAATTGACTATCATAAATGAAGAGGGTGAATTATGTGTTCGTGGGACATCACTCGCTATGGGATATTATAATAATCCAGAAAAGACAGCGGCAGTTTTTGTCCAAAATCCTTTAAACACATCATATCCTGAAATAATTTACAGAACTGGCGATTTGGTTTACAAAAACGATCTGGGTGAAATTATGTTTAAAGGAAGGAAAGATAGCTTGATTAAGCACTTAGGATATCGTATAGAATTAGGAGAAATTGAACATGTTATAATAAATACATTAAAACTAGTTGAAAATGGATGTATAGTTTATAACCATGCTAAAAAAGAGATAACTTTATTCTATGAGAGTCAAAATAACATTTCTATTGCCGAAATGAAGAAAGCTATTGCAGAAATATTACCAAAATATATGATACCTACTGTTTTTCATAAGATGGATGAACTTCCAAGAAATGTAAATGGCAAAATTGACAGATTACAACTTAGTAATATGGTAAATAATGGATAAAGTATTTTATTTTAATGATATTCAGGTTATTATTAAAAAAATTAAAGGATTAAATACCGGATATATTACTAACTTTTATCTTGAAGTTGATAGAATAAATGCCTTGATCAATAAGAACCAATTTTACAAGAAAATTATAGGAAACACAGCATTTTTTTTTAAAGATGATTATGAATTTATTCATTTATTTTATTGCTCATCCTCAATCGATGAATTAGATAAATCATTAACCCGACTAAGAACTGAGATGGATAAATACCATCTTGTGGTTGATATAATTGGAAAACAACCAAATATTCAATCTATTGCTTATCTTTTTAAAATGAATGGATTTTTTGAGTATACAGTTCTTAATCGGATGAGCAGAATTTCAATTCAGGATATGGCTGTAAAATCACAACTTAATTTAAAAATAGATGCAGATTCAACTAATTGCAAACAGATTTTTGATTTACTACATCAATATTTCGATCCAATTGCTGAACAATTACCTGATTTGGATGAAATCAAAAATTGGGCAAAATCAAATCATTTATTATTTGTTGAAGAAAATGGCGAAATATCGGGTTTTGTAATTTTTGATCTTATTGGTGTAACGTCTTATTTGCGATATTGGTTTGTTCATCCGAAACATCGAAACAAAAAAATAGGATCCATACTACTGAATGAATACTTTAAAAGAAGTGAAGAAACAAAACGACAAATATTTTGGGTTATTCAATCAAATGATAATGCAATTAAGCGATATTTGCATTATGGTTTTCAGTCAGAAAACTTATATGATATAATTGTGACAAATAACAATATAAAATATGAAACAACAAATAATTAATATTCTTCAGGAGATTCGTCCTGAATTTGATTTCAGTCAGAATTTCAATTTTATTGAAGAAGGTATGCTTGATTCCTTTGATATAGTTAGTTTGGTAACTACTTTGGATGAAAAGTACCATATTTCGATTGATGGAATGGACATCCTTCCTGAAAATTTTGCAACTGTTGATTCAATTATAAACTTATTGATAAAAAATGGAGTTAACCAATGAATTTAAAATTCAATAACAAATTGATTACAGGCATATTAACTATTTTGCCGGCTAATGAAGTAAAATTTGAAGATGAAATTGCGAATTATAACTTTTCTGAAGCTAAATCTCTGAAGTTAAAAATGGCGATGGGGTATAATACACATCGGATTGTGGAAGAGGGAGTTACCATATCTGATTTGTGTATTTTTGGATTTAACTATCTTTTTGAAAAGGAAATTCTTAAAAAAGAAGAAATTGATGCAATAATTCTAGTGACTCAATCTCCTGAATATTTTATGCCTCCCACCAGTAATGTTATTCAAGGTAAGTTAGGATTAAAGCAAGATATGATTTGCATGGACATTAATCAGGGCTGCGCAGGTTTTGAGATAGGACTGATACAGGCATTCATGCTTTTGGAGCAAGAGGCTATTAATAAAGTTGTTTTGCTTAATGCTGACGTTCTTAGCCAAAAAGTTTCTAAGAGGGACAGAAATAGTAATCCACTTATTGGAGATGG
The DNA here is from genome assembly GCA_041664345.1 of Salinivirgaceae bacterium. Taxonomy (GTDB): domain Bacteria; phylum Bacteroidota; class Bacteroidia; order Bacteroidales; family SZUA-534; genus GWE2-40-63. The sequence goes on along the minus strand of JBAYKX010000065.1, from coordinate 17,671 downwards.
AGCATCGATTACTATTATAGAAAAAACTGAAAATAAAAATTCTATTTTTGCGAATATTAAGATGGATGGAACAGCCTTTGATGCTCTAATAATTCCTGCAGGAGGTTTTAAAACTCCATCAACCCCTGCAACTTCTGAAATGATTGAAGATGCAGCGGGTAATTTCCGATCATTGAATAATCTTGTTATGAAAGGTGATGCAGTTTTTAATTTTGTTCAAAAAGAGGTACCTCCAATGATTGATAACTTGCTTAAATATAGTGGTTACCAAAGAGAAAACGTTGATTATTTTATGTTTCATCAACCCAATAAATTTATGCTTCAAAAGCTTGCAGATAAAATGGGTGTCCCCTATCATAAAATGCCAAATAACATTGTTGAAAATTTTGGAAATGCAAGCGGAGTTTCAATTCCAACCGCTATTACATTTAATCTCGGTCAGAAACTTATTAAAGAAAAGTATAAAATTTGTTTAGCAGGTTTTGGTGTGGGATTAACTTGGAGTTCAATACTTATAGACCTTGGTAATCTTGATTTTTGTGAAATAATAAATTATTAATTAAATATTATAAGTATAATGGAAGCATTTATAAAAAAGCTCGAAGGAATTCTTGAAGTTGATAAAATTGAAATGGATGATGTACTATTAGATTTTGAAGAATGGGATTCACTTACGTCTTTATCAATTATAGCAACAATTGATGCAGATTTTCATTTTAGTATCACTGCGGAAGAGTTATTATCTGCAGGCACTGTGGGGAACTTAATAAAACTTATACAGGTTAAATCAAAAAAATAATGACAACTGGTTATACATTGATTACAGGTGCAGCTTCAGGTATAGGTCAAAAAATAGCCATCCAATTATCGAATGATCATAATTTATTATTATGCGATAAAAACAGTGATGGTTTGAAATTAACACTTACCCAATGTCTTAATCAGTCGAATCATATCTTATGGGAACATGACCTTTTTGATGTAAGAACAATAAAAGTAGCAATTGAGAAAATAATACGGGAAAGACAGATTCTTGTGGTGGATTTTATTCATTCTGCAGGTATAATGAAGGTTATGCGGATGAAAGATGTTGATTATGATAATGCGTTACAAATATTTAATGTTAACTATTTTTCTGCTGTTGAAATCATTTCGGTGCTTCTAAAAAAGAATATTAATAAGGGGAGTTTAAAGAATATTGTTTTTATTTCTGCAATACTTAGCAAATATGGAGCTAAAGGGCACAATCTATATTCGTCAACCAAAGCAGCGCTTGATGGTCTAATGAAGTCTTTGGCGGTGGAGCTTGCACCTGAAATTCGGGTGAATTGTATATTACCGGGAGGAGTAAAAACACCGATGTCGGAATTTGCTCTGAAGGATCCAACAATAGTTGAAAAATTTAAACAAGATTATCCTCTAGGTTTGGGAGAAACTTCAGACATTGCTAATCTTGTCGAATTTTTATTATCTGACAAATCGAGGTGGATTACTGGCCAACAAATAATTATTGATGGAGGACGAACCGCAAATATGTCGCAAAAATAAAAATGAACAATGAAAACATATAATCTTTTTAAAACAATTTCTAATGAATGGGTTACAAATTATAATTTGTTAGAAGCCTTAAAACGCACTGACGCTCATAATAGTAAAATTTTATACATTCATACTGGATTGTCATTTGGTACTCCAAATCCTGAGCTACAGAAAAATGAAATACTCCAAATAATTCTTGAAACAATTTTAGAGTTAAATGTTCCAACAATTTGTGTTCCAACATTTACTTTTAGTTTTTGTAATGGTTTGGATTTTGATTTGAACGTTTCGAAATCGAAAATGGGGGTTTTAAATGAATATATTCGGAAACTTCCAAATTCTATTAGATCAATTGACCCACTGATGTCAATAGCTTTGCTAGGTGAAGACAAAGATCTTGCTGAAGGGATAGGACATGAATCTATTGGAAAAGATTCCACATTTTATAAGTTACATCATCGCGAAAATGTGCGATTTCTCTTCCTGGGTACTAAGATTGGAGATTGTTTTACCTATATGCATTTTATGGAAAAATATTTGAATGTAAATTATCGTTATGATAAACAATTCCATGGTAAAATAACCATTGGCGATAGGTCATATGAGGATAATTATACACTATTTGTGCGCTATCATAATATTTTTCCAGGGCAAGGGAGTTATGCATATGAAGACATAATGCTAAAAAGGGGCATTGCCAAAAAGGCCCAATTTGGAAATGGATTTATTACAACCATTGATGAGCCTTCAGCATTCAAAATTTATAAAGAACTAATTGATCACGATCAAAATTATTTTCTTGATCCAAAGTCGATTCATGATTGCAATAAAACATTCGATGTTCATAATATGATAGCGTTATAAAATTACTTAAAATGGAAGTTGTTAAAAACGAAATTGACTCAAAAGTTTTTGGAAAGACCTTTCTTGAAATAAAAGGTTTTTCCTATGATAAGGATTTTGTTCAATTCGAGAATGCTTATATTAATGAATATAACCCATTTTATGTATCATTAAAAGTACCAATTGAAAATCTTGAAGATATTCATAGTCTTGAAAAAAATGGATTCAATTTTATTGAAACTCAAATTAGAGAAACATTAAGGTTAAAAAAAATATATGATCATTTCAATTTTTATCCATATAAAATTGAACAAGTATCTAATGAATCAGATCTTCAAACGGTTCTTGATATAGCGTCAAATACATTTAAACACGACCGTTTTTCTCTAGACCCAATGCTTCCAAATTTCTTTTCAAGCGAACGGTATATGATTCTTGTTAGAAAGGCACATCAACAGAAAGATGAGTTTCTTTATAAGTTTTTCAATAGCGATACTGGCGAAATACTTGGATTTAAAACACATAAGATAGTATCTGATACAGAAGCTTTGATGTATCTTGGAGGAATCCTAGAAAAATATAAAAGATCGCCTTTACCTGCAATAAATGGTTATCTTGAATTAAATGAGCTTTTTAAAAAAGGAATAACAAAAATAACAACTCATATTTCGGGTGGCAACTATGGTGTTCTTAATTTAGAAGTTAAGGAATTTGGTTATAAAGTATCTCAAACCTTCATGATTCTTAGAAAGATATATTTATGATCGATGTTATCAGTATTTTTACTCCAGAATACAAATCAAAAACATATATGGTAGTTGATAAGGATTCTAAGAGCACTATCATTATAGATCCAACCATATTTAGTGTAACGGAGATTAGTAATTTTCTTTTAAATAACAATATATCATTAGATTATGTAATCCCTACTCATGGTCATTTTGATCATATTGAAGGGATAAGTAAATTGCAAGAGTTGTATGGGTTTGATGTTTTAGCCAATTCAGAATGTTGCGAAGCTTTTCTAAATCCTAAAAAAAATTATTCAGCTTTTTTTCAGAACAAAAATGTCAGAATTAGTTTGCCAAATATCATAATTGATGAGGATATCTACAATTTAAAATGGAATAATACAGAAATCCAGATTATAAAAACACCGGGTCATTCACCATGTAGTGTATGTATTGTATTCAATAATTTGTTTCTTTTTTCTGGTGATACAATATTGCAAGAATATAGTCCCTTTAGTAAATTTCCTGATGGTGATGCTGAACTTCTTAAAACAAGTATTAAAAGAGTATTTTCAATATTTCCACCCTCAACCTTAGTTTATCCTGGTCATGGTGTTGAATTTCACCTTGGTTTGATTAATTTGAAATTTAAATTTCTTAAGTAGATTTAATGAAATATTTACGACTAGATAAAGGGTTTATTTTTATTCTACTCTCTTTGATATTCCAATCAGTGTCTATTATTTTTGGAAAGTTCGCATCCCTTAGCATACAATCAATCACGATTGAAAATTTATTGAGTAACCCATATTATATGCTAACTCTAGGTTGCCTTTTTCTACAGGCAATTGCATGGCAACAAGCATTACGATACTATCCACTCTCATGGTCGTATATGTTTATGAGCGGGATTTATCCTGTAATATTGTTATCCAGTTATTTTATTTTTCATGAGCAAATAACATTGAGTAATTTATTAGGCGCGCTCATAATTCTAATAGGGGTTTTTAATTTATTGAAAAATAATTTTGTGAATGCTTAAATATTTTGTTATTGCTATTGCGGCTATTATTCTTACGGCTTTTGCACAAATTCTTCTAAAATTAGGTGCCGACAAGAATATAAATCAAACTAAATGGATAAAACACTATATGAGTTTATACATTTTGGTGGGTTATTCAATTTTCTTTATTGTAACAATTGTTAATTTGTATGTATATAAATATCTACCATTAAAATATAGTGTCATTTTATTACCTCTGGTATTCTTTTTTGTAACTGTATTTTCATTTTTGTTTTTCAATGAAAAACTTACTAAAAGGCAATTAATGAGCTATTTATTAATAATTGTTGGTGTAGTTGTTTATAATCTTAATTGAAAAATATATTGAAAAGTTTTTTGACAATACATATATATTGAAAATATTAAAATTGTATTGAAATAGTTTCAATCAATAATAATAGTATTGCATTGGAACAGAACTATAACACATTTGTGAACCATTAAGTAAAGGACAAATTTTAGATAATATCAAAAAATAAATAGAATGGATGGGAAATAGTATAATACCCAATTTGAGAGAATACCAATTTGCTTGCCGGCCAAGGAATACTATACGATACATTAAATTGACAAATTAGATATCCAATATGCTTTTTAACTCATTGAGCTTTGCCATATTTTTACCTATAGTTTTTATGCTTTATTGGTTTGTGGCAAAAGAAAATTTAAGGTTACAAAATGCTTTACTGCTTGTTTCAAGCTACTTTTTTTATGCCTGTTGGGACTGGCGGTTTATGTTCTTACTCATCTTTTCAACCTTATTGGATTATTTTACCGGTATTAAAATACACGAGGCCGCTGACCGGAACAAAAAACTGTTCTGGTTGTGGCTCAGTATCGGTGTCAACTTAGGGTTTCTTGGGTTTTTTAAGTACTACAACTTTTTTGCGGAATCATTTGCCGATGGACTATCACTCATCGGGTTTGAAGCAAATTTAGGTTCATTGCAAGTGATATTACCGGTAGGCATTTCATTTTATACGTTTCACGGGTTATCGTATGTTATTGATCTCTATAAAAACAGGATAAAACCGGAACGGAACTATATCGACTATTCAGTCTTTGTCAGCTTTTTCCCTTTGCTTGTTGCTGGCCCTATTGAAAGAGCCACACACCTTTTGCCTCAGATTCTTAAAAAAAGGGAGTTTGATTACGCAAAAGCAGTGGATGGTTTACGGCAAATATTGTGGGGCCTGTTCAAGAAAATAGTCATCGCCGACAATTGTGCAGAATATGCTAACACCATATTCAACCATTCGGCTGACCTTTCGGGAAGTACGCATGTACTGGGGGCCTTGTTTTTTACCTTCCAAATCTATTGCGACTTTTCCGGTTACTCCGATATTGCCTTGGGTACCGCCCGACTGTTTGGGATAGACCTTTTGCGGAACTTTGCTTTTCCGTATTTCTCCAGGGATATTGCCGAATTTTGGCGACGCTGGCACATTTCACTATCCTCGTGGTTTAAGGACTACCTCTACATACCTTTAGGTGGGAGCAAAGGGGGAATGTGGATGAAGATACGCAATACCTTTATCATTTTTCTGGTAAGTGGGTTCTGGCACGGAGCTAATTGGACCTTTATTGTGTGGGGCTTTCTGAATGCTTTATATATAATGCCTTCCATTGTTTTCAATACCCACCGGAACAACCTAGATATTGTGGCCAGAGGCAAATACCTGCCCACTCTGCAGGAGTTTTCGGCAATAATGCTGACCTTTGGATTGACTGTTTTTGCATGGATTTTCTTTCGGGCAGCTAATGTCACCCATGCCTTCAGTTATATCTCCGAAATATTTTCCCGGTCACTCTTTACTGTGCCCGTTTTTCCGGGAAGCGGGAAAGCCATTCCCATTGCTTTATTGACGGTCATTTTCATTATTATTGAATGGCTTGGAAGGGAACAGCAATATGCCATTGCACATTTAAGTATTAAATGGAAAAAACCATTTCGGTTTTCTTTTTACTATGCAATTATCATCCTAATATTCCTGTTTGGGGGTAAAGAGCAGCAATTTATTTATTTTCAATTTTAAAAGAACCTATGAAGAAATTTTTTATCAGTTTGTCATATTTTATATTTGTTCCGCTATTAATTATTGGGTCCGTGGAACTTACCATTTACTTAATCAAAGAAAAAATATTTTCAGAGGACAAGCTTGAAAGTATTTATAAGGTTGAAATTAATGATTATGCTTGGATCAATACTTTAAAATGTGATAGCCTTGTGGTACTTGCCGGTAGTTCCAGTGTCCGGTATGGTTTGTCCTGCACTGAACTAAACAATTTGTCATCAAATTCCTATAAATATGCAAATATTGCGAATGATGCAAGAGACCCCATTCAAACCTATTTTATTATTAAAAATTTAGATTTCAGCAATATTTCAGCAATCTATTTTGGTTTGGATCCCTGGATATATGCAAAAAGGTATTATATGCATCGAAATAAATATATGTATTTGGATTTCAGTTTTAAGGAAACTCTCAATTTCAGCCAAGAACATGATAAAAGTGCTCTATTAAAAAGGTATAAAAGTTTTTTTAAATACGTATTTAACACGTATGAAAGTTCAAATTACAAAAATACTACCATTCCTTTTGATTTTGGTTCAGTTGCACTGGAACGAGAAGCCATTAATTTTAATGAGCCGGCTTCTCAATGGTTTCAGACTGATAAATACGGATGGTCTGATTTACAGTTTACCTATTTGCAGAAAATGTCGGTTTTATGCCAAGAAAAACAAGTGAAATTTGCTGTTTTTCTTCCGCCAAAGCGCAGAGACTATTGCGATATCTATAAGAATAATTGTGCCTCAATTCACCATGAATATGTTGACAAAATAGTTGCTACCGGTTTCAATGCCTCCATTCTTGGCCGCTTTGACCAATTGGACGAAAGCAATGATGGGGTAAATTTTGCAGAGGCTTATCATTTGAATAAAAAAGGACAGGCTACATATTCCAAACTATTCTATGAAATGACCCATGAAAGAATGACCCAATTTTCAGATAAATATTCCTGGTTCACGAACTAAAATTATATGACTGTACTTAATTCGTACCAAAGAAAAAAAGTGTCTATTTAATACAAAATTTCTATGATTCCATTTAATAAGCCTTATTTAACAGGCAGTGAAATTCAATATATAAAAGAGGCCGTAAGTACGGGCCACATTTCGGGCAATGGCTCATTTACCAAGAAATGCCACCGGTTTTTGGAAGAACGGTACGGTTTTAAAAAGGTACTGCTCACTACTTCGTGTACCGATGCATTGGAAATGGCCGCCTTATTGTTAGATATCCAGCCCGGTGATGAAGTAATTATACCTTCCTATACTTTTGTATCAACAGCTTTGGCGTTTGTAAGGCAAGGGGCAGTTATTGTATTTGCCGATAGCTCAAAGGAACACCCAAATTTGGATGCGGCGCAAATTGAATCGTTAATAACACCAAAAACGAAAGCAATTGTTCCCGTGCATTATGCCGGAGTGGCTTGCGATATGGATACCATTATTCAATTGGCCGATAAATACCACCTTTTTGTTGTTGAAGATGCTGCCCAGGCCATTGAATCAAGTTATAAGGGAAAACCCTTGGGAACCATTGGACATTTATCTGCTTTTTCATTTCATGAAACCAAAAATATTCAATCGGGCGAAGGAGGTTTTTTAGGGATTAACGATGAACGCTTCATAAAACGGGCCGAAATACTTTGGGAAAAAGGTACCAACCGTGCGGAGTTTTTCAGGGGCGAAATAAACAAATACGGTTGGGTGGATACCGGCTCATCTTTTTTGCCATCCGAAATTGTAGCTGCCTTTTTAATGGCTCAATTGGAACAACTGGAGGATATTCAGCAAAAGCGTAAAAATATTTGGAATGGTTATTACTCAAGGCTTTCCGAACTCGAAAGGAAAGGTTTTTGTAAATTGCCAATGCTTCCTGATTATGCCTCCAATAATGCCCACATGTTCTATTTAATCTGCAACCATGTGGAGCAGCGCACCAGGTTATTGGCCCATTTGAAACAAGACGGGATTTTAGCCGTGTTTCATTATCAAAGTTTGCATGTGAGCCCCTATTATAACGATAAGTACCGTGGATTGCCGCTACCCAATTCTGATAGGTTTTCAGATGCTTTGGTACGGTTGCCTTTGTTCTATGAATTAACCAATGATGATTTGGATACCATTGTGAATTCTATCATCCGTTTTTACAAGTAATAATTTATGTTGGCAATATTTGGATTGAACCTTTCTTAAAGCATATTTGAAATGATACAACAATTGATACTGAAACTAGTTACTTTTTTATTTACCCGAAAAGGTATTATTCTAATGATTGGTTTGCTTGCAGTGGTTTTTGCGGCAAGTTTATGGAACCGTTTTATCCAGTCTGATGAGAACTGGTTTGGTGAGCAAGCCTATTGGCTTTTGCATGAAGGCGTAGTAAAATTAAAATCAATGCCTTTAGTTAATAATGCAAGTATTAAAATTCATCTGTTTTATAAATTGTTTATCTATATAGGTTCAGGCTTAATATGGATTTTTGGGTTCAACATTTGGCCGCTTAAAGTCTTTACTTTTTTAACATTTATTGCCTTCTTATTTGTTTTTAAGAAGTATATCCGTTCAACGAAAATAGATGACCATTTCACTCATTGGTTATTGCCTGTTCTTTTTATTGTTACTACTCCCTTGCTTTTAGAGCAGGTAATCATTTTCAGACCCGATGTACTGCTCATGTTAATGGGATTTTGCTCATTTTACTTTCTGCAAAAATACCTAAAATCCGATAATGTTAAAGATGCTTTTATTGCCGGACTCTTTGCTGGTACCTCTTTTTTAGTCCATTTAAATGGAAATGTATTTGCTATTACCGGTTTTATTTACTTGCTTACCTATAAAAAGTATAAAGGCCTTTTGAGGTTTTCTGTTGCTGCTTTTATTACCGGAATTCTTTATTTGCACAACTTATTGAGTATTGAAGCACTTCAGGGTGCACTTTATGAATTTCAACACATACCAAACCAAAGTACCGATTTTAGTAGTAATGTATTGGTTAACAGGCTTCTTGCAATTTTCACAGAGCACCAGCGCTTTTTCTGGAGTTCAAGGGTAATGTCAACCTCCATATTTATGATCTTATCGCTACTGTTTTTTTTCAAGAGCATCAACCGAAAAGTGCCTGGATTGTTGCGCTTTTTTTTAATCCAAATCATTATTTTGAACCTTTTTGGTGGTTACGTCGCAGAAAGGTTTTTAATATATCATCTGCCTTACATGGCTATTATTATTGCATTGGCAGTAACTCAAATTATAAATGATCAAAGAAAATATCTGGCATTGACTTTTCTATTGGTTCTTGTATTTCAAATAAGTGCCATTGTTTCAAGCTTTAAAATGGTATTTCGGAACAATTATAACCACAGCAAAGTTCACCACGAGGTTATTTCGCATATCCCGCAAGGAAGCAGGGTATTGGCTCCGTGGAACTTTATCTATAATGAAATTGGTAATTACCAAATTTTATCAGAAAAAAACATTGAGTATTATAATTATCAGAAGGTTGATTCCGTTGAATTAAAAACAATCATCAATAAATTAAATGTCGATTATATTATTGCTTCTGATTTAATATTAGGTTTAACACAAGTTGATTTTGATTCAGTTAAAGTTAAGGGGCTTTTTAATTACAGTCCAATATATACAGAATCCAACTATGCGGTTTTAAAGAAAAACTAAGATTTCAACATGTTTTGGAAATCATTTACCGATTGAATTTAACACTCAAATGATGGTAAAAATTTGATTTTTACCCATTACTTTTGCAACTTTATCATAGAGTGTTTTTTTATTGTCTAATATATAGAATCTAAAATCTCAAAATCTAGCAAAATGAAAGGAATTGTGCTCGCCGGAGGAAGTGGAACCCGATTGTATCCCATAACAAAAGGTGTTTCGAAGCAATTGTTGCCTATTTATGATAAGCCCATGATTTATTATCCGTTAACCACTTTGATGTTGGCTGGTATTAAAGATATATTAATCATTTCAACCCCCGACGATTTGCCCGGATTCAAGCGTTTATTAGGATCAGGAAAAGATTGGGGTATTAATTTGGAATATGCAGAACAACCTTCACCTGATGGACTGGCCCAAGCATTTATTATTGGCGATAAATTTATTGGCTCCGACGATGCCTGTTTGGTATTAGGCGACAATATTTTTTATGGTCACGGGTTGCCCGATTTGTTGCGCAATGCCCGTAAAAATGTGGAAGTTGATAAACAAGCCACCGTGTTTGGGTATTATGTAAATGACCCGGAGCGATATGGGGTTGCAGAATTCGATGAAAACGGAAAAGTTGTCTCCATTGAAGAAAAACCAAAAGAGCCAAGATCAAATTATGCCGTGGTGGGTTTGTACTTTTACCCCAACAGTGTAGTTCAAATTGCAAAAACCATTAAACCCTCTCACCGGGGTGAACTGGAAATTACAACGGTGAACCAGGAGTATTTGAAACTAGATGCTTTGAAAGTGGAACTAATGGGGCGCGGTTTTGCCTGGCTCGACACCGGAACCCACGAAAGCCTGATTGAAGCCAGCAACTTTATTGAGATCATTCAAAAACGGACCGGTCTTATGGTGGCTTGCCCCGAGGAAATTTCTTTTAATCAGGGTTTTATCAATGCCCAACAGTTGAAAAAAGTGGCTGAACCTTTGGCTAAAAATGGGTATGGGCAGTATTTGTTGAAACTGGCGAAATGATTGGAATTGTCAATAAATTAAAAATTTGATTTATTTTTACAAGTAAAATATACTAAAGGTGGATACCCAACTAGACATAAGTAAACTAAGTAATTTAATTGTAAAAAGATTAAAACCATTAAAACCGATAAAAATTATTTTATTTGGTAGCTATGCTTATGGCAATCCGTCAAAGGACAGTGATTTGGATATTTGTGTGATTCAGACAAATGAAAATTCAAAGGTTCAGGTAAGGAAAGATATACGCAATCGCCTTAAAGATATTATAATTGCAAAAGATATACTAGTTCCCACATTACAGGAATATGATTTTTATAAATTGCAATATGGTTCGGTATTTATGGATATTGATCAAAAGGGAAAAGTGCTATGGGTGAATTCTTAGAACAACACCTAGTACTATATAAAAAAGGGGTTGCTGATTTCAATGCGGCTAAAATACTATTTGAACAGTTCAATCAGGGAAATAGGGAATTAGATATTGATATCATACTTTTCCATTTACAGCAAAGTGCAGAAAAGTTGATTAAAGCCATATTATCCAAACAAAAAGTGAATTTTCCAAAAATCCACGATTTGGAGCAGTTATATTATCTTCTGCAATCAACAGGGATTGAAGTTTCGGTCGATATTGAATTGATAATCCAATTGAATGATTATGCCGTTGAAGGAAGGTATGCTATAATCCACGACGAAGTTCTGAAAACGGAAGAATACTTCAAAACAATTTCTATTTTGACTGAGTTTACCAAAAACCTTTTTAATGAATAATAAAATAAACTGAGCATATTAATAATGTTTGGTACATAATGTAATTTTTTCTAAATTTTAGTTTGAATGAAAAAAATAACAAAAATTTGCTGCATTGGTGCCGGCTACGTAGGAGGCCCGACGATGGCTGTAATTGCTAAAAATTGTCCCGAAATAAGTGTTACCGTAGTTGATGTGAACAAACAACGGATTGCTGATTGGAACGACCCAGATCTAGACAAATTGCCAATTTACGAACCGGGGCTAAAAGAAGTGGTAAGTGAGGCTAGAGGTAGAAATTTATTTTTTTCTACCAATGTGGATAAAGCTATTGATGAAGCAGAAATGATTTTTATATCGGTAAATACCCCTACCAAAACCTATGGTAAAGGCAAAGGGATGGCTGCCGACTTGAAATATATTGAATTGTGTGCCCGCCAGATTGCCCGTGTTTCTAAAACCGATAAAATTGTTGTTGAAAAATCAACCTTGCCGGTTCGCACCGCTGAAACCCTGAGAGCTATTTTAGACCAAACAGGTACTGGAGTAAAATTTCAAATATTATCGAATCCCGAGTTTTTAGCTGAAGGTACAGCTGTTACTGACTTACAAAACGCAGATAGGGTTCTGGTTGGTGGGGAACAATCTCCGGAAGGATTTGAAGCCATGAACGCCTTATCCGATATATATGCTCATTGGTTGCCTAAGGAACGTATTCTACAAACCAATGTCTGGTCATCAGAGTTATCAAAACTAACAGCCAATGCCTTTTTAGCACAACGCATTTCTTCCATTAACTCCCTTTCGGCGCTTTGTGAAGCCACCGGTGCCAATGTTGAGGAAGTTAGTAGGGCAATTGGAGCCGACAGCCGCATAGGTTCTAAATTTCTCAAAACATCGGTTGGTTTTGGAGGTTCCTGTTTTCAAAAAGATCTGCTAAATCTGGTTTATATCTGTCAAACATTGGGGTTACAAGAAGTAGCTGACTATTGGGAGCAGGTAATCATTATGAACGATTATCAAAAGCGACGTTTTGCCGATAAAATCATTACCACCTTGTTTAATACCGTATCAGGTAAAAAAATTGCTTTTCTGGGATGGGCTTTTAAAAAGGATACCAACGACTCCCGCGAAACCCCAGCCATGTACGTAGCCGATCACTTGATGAACGATTTGGCAACCGTTGCCGTATATGACCCAAAAGTGAAGCCGGAACAGATGTTCTCCGATTTGGATTATTTGAATTCCCGCAGCGAATCTGAAAACAGGGAATTCCTCAAACCATTTAAAGATCCTTATGAAGCATGTAAGGATGTTCATGCCATTGCTATACTAACAGAATGGGACGAATTTAAAGAATATGATTGGGTACGGATCTATAATAGTATGATGAAACCAGCGTTTGTATTCGATGGTCGGAATATTTTGGATAAACAAACGTTAGAGAAAATAGGTTTTCACTATCATGGTATTGGTAGATAAAAACTTTTAAGGCGATTTTTGAAATTACGATTTAAATTGAATAACTAATTAGTGATAATTAGTGTAATTAGTGGATAAAATTATGGATAAGAAAGTAGCATTAATAACAGGAATAACAGGACAGGATGGAGCCTATTTAGCGGAATATCTGCTAAAAAAAGGATATATGGTACATGGATTAAAAAGACGCTCATCCTTGTTTAATACAGATAGGATTGATCACTTATATCAGGATCCACACGTTGAAAACCGTAATTTAATGCTTCACTATGGCGATTTAACTGACTCCATGAACATTACCCGGATTATTCAGGAAACCAAGCCTGATGAGATATATAATTTGGCTGCAATGAGCCATGTTAAGGTGAGTTTTGATAGTCCGGAGTACGTTGCAAACGCCGATGGAATTGGAACATTGCGTATTCTTGAGGCTATTCGTTTATTGGGAATGATTGAAAAAACCCGAATTTATCAGGCATCCACTTCCGAATTATATGGATTGGTTCAAGAAGTTCCTCAATCAGAAAAGACCCCATTTTATCCACGTTCGCCTTATGCGGTAGCAAAAATGTATGCCTATTGGATAACAGTAAATTATCGTGAAGCCTATAAAATGCATGCCAGCAATGGTATTTTATTCAACCATGAATCTCCTATAAGGGGAGAAACTTTTGTTACACGCAAAGTAACCCGCGCCCTATCACGCATTGCATTGGGCATGCAGGATAAGGTTTTTATGGGTAATTTGTCTTCACGGCGCGATTGGGGTCATGCCAAAGATTATATTAAAGCAATGTATTTAATTCTCCAGCAGGATCAACCTGATGATTATGTCATTGCAACAGGAATAACCACAACAATACGAGATTTTATTATCAAGGCTGGTACTGAAGCAGGGTTAGAAATTAAGTTTGAAGGAGAAGGGGCTGATGAAAAAGGATTTTTGGCTTCAGTAGATGAGCCGATGTTTAAAATAAAAGTAGGTGAGGAATATTTAGAAAATATCAAAAACCGCATTGCAAAAAGAGAAGTTATTGTGGCTGTTGATCCTCAGTATTTTAGACCAACCGAAGTGGACTTATTGATTGGCGATCCAACCAAATCGAATACCAAATTGGGATGGATACCCGAATATGATTTGGATGGGTTAATAAAAGATATGATGCGGTCGGATATTAAATTAATGCAGAAAGATGCCTATTTGAAAAAAGGTGGGTTTCAAACCATGAACTATTTTGAATAAAATAATTTAGTTCACGAATAGATAAAAAAATAGCCACTAATTTTCACGAATTAGCACTAATAAAATTATTAAATTTCAATAATGCTTAATTTAATAATTGGTAGTATAAGTAAAATATATTAGGGTCAACAGGTGTACATTAATGGCATAAAAAATTAGTAGCAAAGTGTTTATGGCCGATTTATTATTTAAAGATGAGGTTTATAAGATTATTGGTGCAGCCATGGAAGTTCACAATGAATTAGGTTATGGATTTCTAGAAGCCGTTTATCAGGAAGCATTGGAAATTGAATTTGAAGAACGAGGTATTCCTTATCACAAAGAAAAAGAAATTGAAGTTTATTATAAAAATTTAAGACTAAAGAAAGGGTATAAAGCAGATTTTTTGTGTTTTGAAGAAATTATAGTTGAATTGAAAACGTCAAAAGAGTTTTGCTCTCAAGATGTAGCTCAATTATTAAATTATTTAAAAGCAACAGAAACAAAGGTTGGGTTACTTATCAATTTTGGAAAAGAGAAATTGGAATACAAGCAACTTATTTTTTGAAATAGAATTTAGCTACGAATCCACGAGGTTTCGGGACAGGTTTCACGAATGAAAACCGAAAAATTTATATTAAGTTACAATTCATCTTGATGTTTTATTATTAGTGAAAATTAGTGAAAATTAGTGGCCAAAAAAAAGAATTAGTGGATAAAAAATGAGAATATGAATAAAGATTCGAAAATATACATAGCCGGCCATCGAGGAATGGTGGGGTCAGCCATAACACGGGAATTACAAAAACAGGGGTACACCAATTTACTATTTCGTGAATTTCAGGAATTGGACTTGACCAAACAACAAGCAGTTGCTGAATTTTTTGCATCTGAAAAACCCGAATATGTGGTATTGGCAGCAGCCAAAGTCGGAGGCATTGTAGCTAACAATACCTATCGGGCTCAATTCATTTACGAAAATCTGATGATTCAAAACAACATCATCCATCAATCATATCTAAATGGTGTAAAAAAATTGTTGTTTTTGGGATCCTCATGCATATATCCAAAAATGGCAGCTCAACCCATGAGTGAGGATGCCTTGTTAACCGGGGATTTGGAATACACTAACGAACCGTATGCGATAGCAAAGATTGCAGGAATTAAAATGTGTGAATCCTATAATATTCAGTACGGTACTAATTTTATTTCGGTGATGCCCACCAATTTATATGGCCCTAACGACAATTACGATCTAGAGAAATCGCATGTATTGCCTGCCATCATTCGCAAAATGCATTTAGGAAAATGTTTAATGAATAACGATTGGGATGCTTTGCGTTCAGATTTAAATAAACTTCCAATTGAAGGTATTAATGGTGAAGCCAACAAAGAGCAAATACTCAAAATTCTCTCAAAATATGGAATAGAGCAAGCAACCAGTAACCAGCAACCAGCAACCAGAGTGACTCTATGGGGCACGGGTTCACCTTATCGTGAATTTCTTTATGTTGAAGATTTGGCGGCGGCTTGTGCTTACTGTTTACAAAATGTTGATTTCTCAAATCTCAAATCTCACATCTCCCATCTCAAAGAGATTAAAAACACCCACATCAATATCGGCACCGGCGTTGACTTGACTATAAAAGAGCTGGCTGAAAAAGTAAAACAAATAGTTGGATTCAAAGGCGAACTGATTTGGGACAGCACCAAACCCGATGGCACCCCGCGTAAATTGATGAACGTAAGCAAGATTAACCAATTAGGCTGGAAAGAAAAGGTGAGTTTGGATGAGGGGATAATGAAGGTTTATAGTGCATATAGCCTTTAAAAAAATTAGCTTTTTTTTTATTTTGGTATGTGTTCGAGCTTTAAACAGCTTCTAAACCATTTATCTTCAATTGTACTTTTTTATTCTTTAATACTCCAAGAGTTGTTTTTATATGATTTGTAACTTCTTTCTTTAAGAATGGAGGAATTAAATCATTGAATTCTACATCAAATAATCTATGAATCACAACAATATCATCTCTTGAAAAGGGTCTGATACCATTCATCAATTCAGACATATAATTTGGCTTATGCCCCAATAATTTTGCCAAATCCTTTTGTGATATTTCGTTTTCCTTAAGTTTATGTTTTAATAATTCTTTGCGTTTTTGGATAAAAATATTTTCTGCATTTACTATTCTTTCTGCAAGATCACTTTCTTTTATTTGTTCTTCAGTAATGGCTGATTCATTATTCCAATGTTTGTTTTCATATTTTTCAATAAGTACTAATAAATGTTGGCGAACAGGTTCTAATGAATGATCATCTCTTACCATCCACCTTAACTTCCCCTGAATTGATGTAGCTTGTTCTAATTCAAGTTCACTATTCAATTCATCAATTTTTAAGATATTATCTATTTCTAATCTGTCCATTTTACTTAATTTTTCCGTGATTTCGTAACCAAGTTTCAATTGTTTTCTTATTCCCTTTGAATGTTGAATCATATTCGTCATGATTGCCTACCCAAAGTATTTCAGCATACTCTTCGTTAAATACAATTAGAGTCAAAGTCCTATGAATATTGATATCAAAAATGAAAATATCGTCACTATGAACTCTATCGGCATCGGGTCTTGATTCAACTAGTTCTAACTTATCTTTCCAATCCGAATTTTCAATATCCTCAATCAATTTATCAATAGCTTTAATAAGCTTCAAATTTCCTTGATTCTTTCTTTTCAGCTTCAATAATTTGTCTTTACGTAATAATTTCAATTTTCCATCTTTTGGAACAAAGATAAGAATTTAATTCCAATTTAAATGGAACTTTACAGCTTTTTCATTGCCTTATGAGAAGAAATAGCTAGATACCGACTTAAGAATTCGCTTGTCTGATAAGTATTTCCGATAGAAAATTAGAGAAATTAATGGAAGGCTGATGGAGCAAAAACAGTTGAATTTTAGATTTGCCTAATATATGTTATCAAGTACATTAAACATTCCTTATAGTACTATCGATAAATATACCCGTATTTTTATTGCTAAAGGATTAATTGAACGAAGAGGAAGTAAAAAAACAGGAGGTTATTTTGTGTTGCCATAATTACCATAGCTGAGGCTTCACTGTTTGTTATAATTTGTGAACTTAGCGAAGCGGTCTCGTATGTTTGTGGAGAAAAAAGAGCCGATTACTACTGATTTTGTATTTTAGTAATTAATTCGGAAAAGGATAGTCGAACCAGAAGCGATCAGATACGCATTAGCGATATCGTTCA
>JBAYKX010000064.1:0-31460 GCA_041664345.1 Salinivirgaceae bacterium | reverse complement strand
TTTTAACCAGAAAAAATACACTTCACACTTAAAAAAAACTGGTAGATGAAGAATTGGTCTTCACCTGCCAGTTATCCTTTTATGGACTACATGAAATAATAGATACTTTTTCAGTGGCCTCCCCGTCGGGTGGCCTTTTTTTTTCGGTGGATTCATCGATTCCTACAATATTCTATTGGTTTTTTCGTGAAAATTGGTGTAATTCGTGGACTATCTTTGTTTTTATGCTTACAACAAATTGGAAATTATATAACTGACTAACTAATAAAATCACAAAACTGATAAAAGGTATGAAAAAACACCTTCTTTTTACCTGTATCATTGCATCAGGCATCCATTTATCCGCGCAGAACTACTTAAAAAAGCAGGTATTGTCATCCGGTGAAAAAATGGATTTAAGCGTATCAAACCTATTAAAAACTAACCCCAAAAGTATCCTTAAAATATTTAGCTACGATAACAATGAAATTGCTAAAGGAATTGGCATTAGTGGTGCAGCCTATAGTTTAGGAACTTTTATTGAATTGCCAAAGGAAGTATTGAGTGCTTACAACAGCAAAACCATTGATTACATCCGGTTTGGAATCGATATTACGGAAATAATCTCCAATGCTACAATTGCCATTTATGAAGATAACTTGACGGGTACCCCTATTTTATCACAAAACCTTGATACAGCTGATATTTTAAAAGGTTGGAATCAGATTAAACTGGATAATGGATATACCATCGGTAGTAAAACTATTTTTGTGGGTGTATCTGTTGAAACCAATGCCGGAGGATATACCCAAACTTATGATACCGACCCATGTTCAAGTCCGCAATATAGTGGACATACCATCTTAAATGGAAGTTATTTTGGTACCCTTTCAAACGAAGTGGGCATTGATGCCGATTACAACATACAAGCCCTTATTACCGATGGTCAAGGGGCTGATTATAAGGATTTAGCTGTTATTGATATTCAACCTACCTCCGAAGGTTGCACTTTTAGCTCAGAAGAAATCCTGAAAGTTACGTTTTTAAATCTCGGAGAAGATTCAATAAATGCAGAATTTAATCTGGCGGTTACAATTAATGAAACCAATATTAATCAACAAGTTACTCCTACCCTGTTTTATCCAAACACCCCCAAAACAATTAACATCCCTAACTTTGATATGAGTAATTTGGGTGTTTACACCATTCATGGTTCTTTTGATTTTAAGGATTCCAATCCCGAAAATAATGAATTTATCACCACGTTACTTTCAGGCGATGCCATTCTAAAAATTGATCTGTTAACCGATGGTTATCCCCAAGAAACCAGTTGGAAACTCCTCGACCAAAATGGAACCCTTGTTGCAAAGAATGAATTGTTAGAAGCCGAAACCTATTATAATACTGAGTTGTGCGTTGTAAACAATAATTGCTATTCCTGGATTATTTCCGATTTATCTGAAAATGGAATGAACGGCGAGGGATCAAATCCGGGTGAATTTACCCTTACTTATAATGATACAATAATAGCCCAAAGCTCTGGAAATGGCAACTTTGGCAAAGAATTCACCGTTTTTGGTATTGGGAATGGTTGTTTTACTAATGATATTCGGATTACTCAAATTGAATTACCGACCTTTGAAGTTCCCCAAACGTTACCTATAAAAGGTACCATTTATAATAATGGAACCGATACCTTGACTTCTTTTGATTTATCCTATAAAATAGAAAACTATACAAGTCCAGTAACTAAAATTAGTGGAATCGAAATTCCTATCGGACAAACTTATGTTTTTACACACGATGTGTTCTACAATTTTACTGATGAAAAGACTTATCTTATTGAAGTATCAGTACTAAATCCAAATAATAAAGAGGATGAATCTCTGGTGGATAATTTTTTTGTGCATAAAACTACCATCAACTCCAATGTAATCCCAAAACGGCAGCTCATTGAGCATTTCACCAGTTCAACCAATGATGAATGTTTTAATTTTACTCCATTGCTTGATGAAATGCTATCGTCAAATTATGACAATTTTTCTTTGATACGTTACCAAGTAAACTGGCCCGGAACAGGTGACCCTTATTATACAGATCAAACAGGGAATCGGGTTCAATACTATCAAGTGACTGATATTCCTTCATTGTACCGTAATGGTAAATTTGATATGGATATCACCCAAGAAGGTTTTGATACCTATGCAGGGCAAAAAACTATTATCAGCATTGAAGGCAGCGCTTTTTATACTGATAATGATGTGATGATTCAGGCAATTGTAAAGTCGGTATCAAATACGGAAAGTGGGTTAAAATTACATGCCACAATTGTTGAAAACAGTACCTTTGTAAATATAGGTACAAATGGCGAAACTGAATTTTACAACGTATTAATGCAGATGCTACCAAATGCTGAAGGAACCAACCTCAATACTATAATTGCCGGAAATTCAGAATCTATTTCAATTACTTTCGACATGTCGGCAACATTCGTTGAAGAAACGAGTGACCTAACAGCCGTTATATTTGTTCAGGACAGTGCTACCAAAGAAATATTGCAAAGCTCTATGATGCCCATTTCACTTGCTGATTATAACAAAGAAAAAATTCATAGTTCTAGAAACCTATATCCAAATCCATTTACCAATTCTATTATTGTTGATGGCTTATCTATTGGTAGTCAAATTATTTTAAGTAATTATTTTGGAAAGAAAATAGTAATTGTAACTAATACTATGGAAAGGAATATAATTAATACTGAGAATTTAAAATCGGGTATTTACTTAATAACAATTATTGATGCATTTAATAATACAACAACACAAAAGATGGTAAAAAGCAACTGATTTGAGGTTTGATGTTATTGAAATGCGGGGCAGTAGTCTCTATTTACCACCAAAATAATTAAAAATAAGGCTATCTAATTGAGGTTTTTGTTCATAAAACAAATCTAAATGCCCACAATGATTGATTACTTGAATGGTACTGTTTAAGTAGGTATTGCGCTGCATTTCTTGTATTAAAACTATTGGAGCCGCAATGTCAAACTGAGCACAGATAAATAAGGTTGAAACCTTAGTAGGATTTACGATTAACGATGTTTTTCTGTTATCAAAATAGATATGATAGGGTGAATACCAATGGTTTACCGTATTAATTAAAGAATCAGTGGCATCCGGGTTAAGAGAATAGGGAGACAAATAGTTGAACCAGTGTTGTTTTTTTAAAAAAATATCGCTCATTTCAATGTTTGGATAATTCAAATAAAACTCCTGATATTTTTTAACGATTCCTACAGAACTCAAATTATCTCCGACACTGATTGCAGCAAATAACTCCTCGGTTTTTTTCAACGAATAGAACTGTGAAAATAAAAAAATACGAAAGCGCACCGGGTTTAATTTATTTGCAAGTAAAACGGAATCATTTTCAACTTTTTGAAGTAATCTATTAAAATCGGTGAGGGAACTATCCTGCTCCCCGTTTCTAAACTTGAAATCATTGAACATTAAATAGGTTTGTTGCTGGAATAGGGTATCGTTGATTTTAAAATTTCCAAAAGGCCTTGCTCCTATTAATGCCATTTTCCCTACTCGGTTTGGGTATGTTTGCTCATAAAGCTGAGCAAGCATTGTTCCATAGCTATAGGCTACATAAGAAATTTTCGGATAGTTTTCATGCTGCCGTACTAATTCTATGTCATTGATCACATTTTCAAGACTATAACCCTGAATATCAATTTTTTGATTGGTTAAGGAAGTCAACGTTTGAGAAATTGCCTTATTAAAAACTTGCTGGTAATTATCCATGGAGAGGCTATCAGTAAAAAGTGCTTTTTTATACTCATTACTCGATACCGCAAACGAACCATCCACTCCCCGATACCCCATTAAAATAATATCGTGCTTTTCGAGTAACCTTGTAAAAATTAGATGGGTTTGAATGTTGCTTTCACCAGGTCCTCCGTTAAGAATAAAAACAGGTTCCAATGCACTATCTGATTGGGTACAGTTGATTTTAATAATGGGGATATTTAGTAATCGTGATTTTGAGAGAGAAGGATTCTCTAATACTGCCAAAGTACCAAAATCGGCAGGATAATTATAGTAAACACCCGATTTCCAAATAATTTGCCCAGGCTTACTTAACGGGATTGCTTTTCCTGTTTCGTAATGGTAAACCTGGGCAAATAAACTTGAAAAGAGAAAAATAAATAGTGCCACTGAAAGTGTACGCGGCATACAAATTTAATAGCTTATCAATTCAAAAGGCATGTCAACAATATCGGCATACGATTCTCCGGCGTCTTCCATATCCTCATCGTCTTGCATATAATGCCATTTCACAGCAATTTTTTTTCCTTTTTCTGTTATCATAGCAAACCGCTCTAATATGTCAAGTATTTGCTTTGATGAGGCAGAATTAAAGTATTCCATATTAAACTCCACTACTGTTTCTTCATTGGGATCCATGGCATATTGCTCAACCCATTCCAGTATTGGATTGTAAAATTCTTTTACATCTTCAGGTAACGATTTCCCTTGAAATCTAAACTCGTTGGTCTTTTTGTCTAGTATCACCTCAGGGCTTTCATCGGTTCCTACCAATCTTTTTGCTTCCATTAAATACCGATTTATTGGTTATTTATGTTTATGGTTGTTATTTGTGCTATTATTCTCTATACTTCTCTATTTTTTCATGAATTTATACACCACATAAAATACTCTCTGAAATGATTAATTGTCGTGTCAGGCTAATTCATGTATATATTGTTTCAATTTACTTGGTACGAATAGTTCTTGTCTATAAAAACAAATTTAGCGATTCAAATTTGCACTCACAACAAATAACAACAAAAATATTATAACAAATGTTCTTTAAGTTTTTTTATCCGTTGCAATAAGGTTGGATGGGAATAATTTATGAACACATACATTGGATGTGGCATTAAATTACTCAGGTTATTTGCTGCCAATTTTTTTAAAGCTGAAACTAAATCATCCGGGTTGCAAGTTGCTCCAGCAAAACTATCGGCCTGATATTCATTATGTCGCGAAACTAAGTTCATTAAAAGCCCACTAAGAGTTGAAATGGGCGAATAGAGAATAGCAAAGGCTATGAGTCCTAAGTGAAAATATGTTTGGTTGGAACCCAATGCCTTCGATAATTCAGGTTTATTAATAAAAAGTGATAGTATAAATAGCATCAAAGCCAATTGAACAGTGGAAGCCAACAATCCAATATAGGTATGTTTCTTTTTATTATGGCCAATTTCGTGAGCCAATACAGCTACCAATTCGTTGGTTGTTAATTCTTTTATCAACGTGTCGTACAATACAATTCTTTTAAATTTGCCAAAACCGGTGAAATATGCATTGGCTCTGGTTGACCGCTTTGAGCCATCAATTTCGTATATGTTTTTGATTTTAAAACCCGCCTTATTCGCATACAAATGAATGGCTTCTTTTAATTCGCCATCGGGCAATGGTTTTTGTTTATTAAAAAGAGGAACTATCAAATGACTGTAAAACATGGCCATAAACACCATGAAAAAAGTAACCACACACCAGGCATAAATCCAAAACATAGTGGGCCATTTTGCATTTAATTTAAAAATTACAAAATATATAATAGCTCCAATAAATGCTGAGAGTAAATACCCTTTAAGCTTATCGGTAATAAACAGTTTGGGGGTTGATTTATTAAAACCAAAGCGCTCTTCAATTACAAAAGTGGCATAAATATCAAACGGAATTCCAATAATATCGACAGCCAGAAAAAGCACACCGAAAAAAGCCAATCCAATTACCACAGGGTTATCAAAATAACCTAACAGCCATGTATTTAACCAATCAAATCCTTGAAAAAATAAAAACAGCAGTGTGACAACAAAACTAATGGTTGAAGTTAGCAGTGAAAAACGATCCGTTATTTTAGCATACTCTTGTTGCTTACTATATTTTTCCTCGTTATAAATACCCTGAAGTAATTCAGGAATTGGTTTGGATCGCCATGCAGTATTTAACCAATCCAAGCCTCGTTCCATAATAAAATCAATCACGATGATTGCTACAATAACATAAAAAAAAGGAGAATACATGAAGCTGTTTATTTGTTAATTTATTTGTGAACTTTAGTTATTTAGACCGAAGACGGAAGATCGAAGTCGGAAGTCGGGAAACCGAAGACGGAATTCGGAAGTCGGAAGACGGAAGATGGAAGACCAAAGGCTTCTAATCTCTAATATCAAATTTCTAAACTCTAACATCTAATCTCTAAATTCTAACATCTAAACTCTAAAACTAATCCTTGGTTATTCCAAATTGTTTGTTTAATAATTCGGCTTCTTTGATTCGGTATTCCAGCAATCGATAATAATTTCGAGTGGTGTAATTACTTAATTTTTCCAAGGCTTTTTTCTCCCATATAAGGGCTAATTCAAGCTTTCCGGCCACTTCGCATGCCAATGCCATATTGTGGCATGATGCACCCGATATCCAAGTATCCTCATGAGTAGAAAGTTTTTGCCAAATAGCTGCTGCTTTTAGCCATTCATCGCGATAAGCATAATTGGCTGCTACTTGCATTTCAGCCTGTTGGTTATAAAAAAAATCCCGTTGCACCGGTATCCAATAAGGAACCAATTTGTCAGATACTTTTGGAGCAACCTGTGAAGCTATTTTGTCGGAAATCCAATCCAATCCATCTTGTGTTTTAATCGTTTCACGGAAATCATTCAAACTTATAATTTCCGAGACAAACAAGGTATCGCGTTGAAACCATTTAAACAAATAGGTTTCACTTTCAGGCAAATAGATTCTCCAAACGGAACTTACGAAAAGAGAAAGAAAACTATAGGATGAATAACTATATCCATCGAATTGAGTTATGCGTGCCATGGAATCAATTATTCCTAACACTTCGAGCGATAGCACTGCATCAACCTGATATTTTTCAGTAATACGATTTATATCTGCCGGAGCAATTGGTTTCATCCGGTCTTTTGCTTGTCGGTAAATTACGGCCGGATAATTCAAACAAGTATCAATGCGGGGCGATTCATTTAAAAAATAGACTAATTGATTCATTATTTTATGCGATGTCAAGGTATCTAATAAATAATAGGCTTTTTGGATGCTATTGGAAATACTATCATCCGCTGAAATTCGATAGTTATTCAATACAATGACACTATTAACCTGATTTGGTAATACAGTATCGGCTGGCTTAATTACATCAATTTGAACAGTACCCACCACCTTGCATCCCACCATTGATGCACCCGCTAAAATTACTAACACAAACCAAAAAGAAACCTTATTTAGCATAATAATATATTATATACTTCCCCAATACTTACGTAAAAACCATTCAGTGCATGCTAAAACAAGCAGCAAAATAAACAAACCTTTGAAGTTTATTAGTTCAAAATACCCTTTTTTCTCAAAAACAACCGGAATAATGGTGTTATTTTTCAGCAATTCTTCAGCTAATTCGTCGAATTGTTCTTTATAAAACAACTTACCCCGATGTTCATTAGCTAAGCGGTAAAGTAAGGCGTGATTGGCCATTAATTCATTTTTTTCAAGTTGTGATTCCTGAATAATAAATTTTCCACTTTTTTGAATACTATTTTCTCCCAATTTGGTTTTTGCCTGATACCGGTATGTTCCTAATGGCAAACTGCCAACGGATAATGAATAGGCATTTTCAGTCTTTTGAAATACATAAGGATACCTATTGCTCAATTCATCGGTAATTTCAAGAAATAAATCAGGCTCATTAACCAATTCATACGACGGATTAAAAAGTTTTGCGTTAAAAAAAACAGGTTTTTCTTGCTCCAAAACCGGAGAAATTTCAATGACTAATGGTTCTTTTTTATTCTCTGATGTCAAATGCTGAATGGATTTTAAAATTAATTCACTGGTAATGCTATGATTTGAAAAGCGGGAATATTCATAAAGACTCCATTTCCATATACCTTCGCCCACAATGAACCCAGCTTTATAATTGCCTGATTCAGAAAAAAACCACAACGGTTTACTAGTACCTATTTGGCCAATGCGTTGATACAACAAACAATTCCCTAAAGGTACTTCAGGATAATTCCCTAAGGGTATCTGTAACGATGGAAATCCATTCAAAACATCGGCATCAATGGTTGTTTTAAATAAGGAAAATGCGGCATTTAATGATGGAAATATTTCAGTATTCAATTCTTTATTTTGTTCAATTTGCAATTGGGTCTTCAAATTATTTAATGCTTTAATTGAAGTTTGTTGACCAATTACAAACAACACGGGTATTTCATGCAAAATAATAGAGGATAAAATATGCTGCAAGTTTTGCGTGTTCGATGGCAATTGATGTAGAATTACCAAATCATAGTTTTCAATACTATCAATGGGTTGATTGCTTTGAATTTTAGTCAATTTAAATGCTTGGTTTCCAGCCATTACATTTTGAAAAACGGCAATATCGGGATGATATCCATCAAATAAAAGCAATATTTTTTTCTGGTTTTCAGTAACTTCCACATAAAACCGCTTGCTATTATTTAATAGGTTTTCATCCTTAATGTCCGATTGAATGCGAAGTTGATATTCATTAATACCCAAACTATCCGCTTTTATCTGAAAAGCCAGCTTTTTAAAGTATTGTTTTGCATCAACTTCAATAGTTTGACTAGCAAGTACTTTTTCGTCCTTCACTAATTCCACTGTAGCCATTTTACCTTTAAAATCCGTGGCACTTATATTAACAAATACCGGTATATTATTCCCTTTAAAAGCTATTTTGTTGCAATCAATTTGTTTAATACTAAAATCAATTAATGAATTGGTATCGCCCAATGCAAGGCAATAAATAGGAAAAGAAAGGTTTTGAGCCGAAAAAATGGGTGAATTTCCACGATTTACAATACCATCGCTGGATATAAGCAAGGCTCCTATATTCTCATTTAAAAAACCGGTATTAAAAACTGAGAATAACGATTCAAAGTTCGTTTCCTTATCTGAAAATTTCCAGGTCAAACTATCCGTCTTTTCGCCAAATTGTAAGGTCTTTACTTCGTACTTTGCTGATAATTTTTGAACTAACGAGTTGATTTGATTGGGTAATAACGTCCGATTATAGACTGAATCATTTGAAAGTACCAGCGATTTCGAATTATCTTGAGCAATTACTATTAAAGGTTTTTTTGATTTTAACGATCGTGTTTTTAGCACCGGAATTAAAAGTAAAAATCCTAACACGAACAGTATCATAAAGCGGATAGAGCCCAAAACAATCCGGCGAATTTTCGACCATTCGTCATCGGTAGTTCTTTTTCGATAAAGTAGCATGCTTGCAGCTACTGCAATAATAAGTGCAAGAATGAGAAACCAACTAGAATAGGAAAATTGTAAGGTGTTATTCACAAGTTTTTAGAATTAAAAAATCCCCACTTCTTTTACCTAAGTTAAGCGGTTGGAGCATAGCGAACAAGCGCTTTACTTAGGTAAAATCCCGATTTAGTGATTGTATCAATTCCGAGCAATCGGGATTATCTATTATGCATTTCCTAATGCATAATTTGGGTTAAAAGCAGGGATATTTATTGAATGATTATCTTTTATTAAGTTGTGCTTGTAAGAAAACTCCGTGTCTGATAAGAAAATGCCAAGTTCAAGGCTTGTGAAGTCAGAAAAAGCGGAGTTTACTTTTCGTAAATGAGCATTTTTCTGACGAGCATAACGCAGAAATTGGTGTTTTCTTGCAGACACTAAGTTAGCATTGCACCGCAAACATTAATAACCTGGCCGCTAACATACGATGACATATCGGAAGCCAAAAAAGCAGCAACATCGGCTACCTCTTCAGGTTTTCCACCCCTTTTCAAAGGAATACTTTTCAACCAACCTTCTTTTTCTGCTTCAGGCAATTGAGCGGTCATTTCTGTTTCAATAAAACCCGGTGCAATAGCATTGCAACGGATATTTCGGGAACCCAATTCAAGCGCAATGGATTTAGTAAAGCCAATAATCCCTGCTTTTGATGCAGAATAATTCGATTGACCCGCATTTCCACGAACACCCACCACAGAACTCATATTCACGATAGAACCGGAGCGTTGTTTGAGCATATATTTTTGTACTGCTTTGGTAAGATTAAAAACTGATTTTAAATTCACAGCAATTACCAAGTCCCATTGTTCTTCAGTCATTCGCATCAATAAACCATCGCGGGTAATTCCTGCATTGTTTATAAGAATATCAACTCGTCCAAAATCATTTACAACCTGATCAACAAATTCCTGAGATGCATTGTAATCAGAGGCATTCGAGGCATAAGCTTTTGCTTTCACGCCGTAGGAACGCAATTCTTTTTCAACTGCTTGAGCATTTTCATCAATTTTTAAATCGGAAAAGGCAACAATAGCACCATGTTGAGCAAATTTTAAGGCTATCATTCGGCCAATACCGCGCGAAGCACCAGTAACAATTGCTACTTTTCCTTCAAGAATTTTCATAAACTACGATTTAAATTAATAATTACCATTTACTACTCTTTTGTGAGAGCACAAATATAAATAAAAATTTGAATTCGATTTTTTATTATACCAACACACCAATCCAATTAAAGAACTTTGTCATCTGGATTGGGCAATAAAATACCCTCTAATATTTTTATTAAATTGGCCGCGTGAATTGGTTTAGTTAAATAATTTATACAACCGGCATTAATGGCTAATTCCTTTTCATCGCCCATAATATAAGCAGTTTGAGCAATTATTGGAATTTTTCGGAGTTTAAGAATTTCTTTGGTTGCTTCAATTCCATTCATTACCGGCATGCGAATGTCCATTAAAATAACATCAACCGGATTACATTCAGCCACATATTCCAAAGCTTCTAATCCATTCTTTGCCCATTTTATTGATGCATTTGTGGGTTGTAATATGTAGTCTAAAAGCCGGTAGTTTTGTTCCACATCTTCAGCTATTAAAATATGCTTTCCATTAAATATTTTGGAAGATTCATCGGCCAATTTTGCTTTACTTAATAATTTTTCCTGAATACCAGCTGGTAACGGATGAGTGAAATAAAATGTTGAACCTTTACCAGGATAGGAAATCACCCGGATTTCCCCTCCCATTAGTTCTACCAGACTTTTACATATTGCTAAACCCAAACCGGTTCCATTGTATTCTTTAGTGTACGATCGATCAATTTTACTAAAACGTTCAAATATAACATCCTGTGTTCCTTCAGCAATACCAATACCGGTATCCTGAACATAAAATTCAATGGTATTGGCCCATGAATTGCTAACTCCAAAGTGAATGACTCCCCTTTCAGTAAATTTTATAGCATTATCAATTAAATTGCTAAATACTTGTTTGAACCGGAAAATATCCGTTTCAATGGAGAATTTTTGGTACTTTTCTTTAAAATCAATTACCAACTCTAAATCATCCCGTTCAATAATCTTAGAGTCTTTATTATGAGAGCTATAGAGCTCTTTAAAAAATGTTGATAACTGATATTTTTCTCTATTTAAGCGCAATTGCCCTGTTTCTATCTTTGCAACATCAACAATATTATCAATAAGAGTAAGCAAGTCCTGACCACTTTTACTTATTAATTCAATGAATTCTTCCCGCTCACCAAGAGTTAAATCGGGATCAGCCAACAAATCAGAAAAACCAATGATTGCAGTCATAGGTATTCGAATATCGTGCGACATATTAGCCAAAAATGAAGATTTAAGTCGATCCGCTTCTTCGGCTTTCTCTTTTGATTTCAATAATTTGTCTTCGTAATTCTTTCTTGAAGTTAAGTTAGTTATTAACACTGAAACCATTTTTAAATAATTAATTTCAGTATTATCCCACTCCACTTTATCATGGCTTTCAAACACAATGGAACCATACAAGCTATTTTCAACAACAACAACGGGGAAAATATAAGCGCTGCGCATTTGAAGGCTTTTGAGGTATGTTTGCATATCTTCAGGAAGGTATTGCAAGGCAAAACCCAAAATCATTTTTCGCTCCTTCAGCATTCGGTTCCACGAAGGTACTTTGTCAAATTGAATTATAAAATTATTGGAAAATGGTTCAAAATCTTTGTGAGCATATTGAATAAAAAGCTCACCCTTTTTATAATCCTCGCTATTGTTAATAATCAAAATTCTTTTGGGATTGAAATGATAGGCAACCCTATCAATTACCAGTTTGAATTTTTCTTTATAGGGTATATCAGAGTTAAATATGCTAATTATCTCAGTAAACAATTCATTTCTTTGCAAATTTTTGTTCAATTGTTCTTTTGTCTGGAAAAAATCAGTAATATCGGCTATTTTACAAGCTACATGGTTCTGAGAAATTGCATATAAGTTAAATTGAAGGTGCTTTTTTAAATTTTTAATATACAGTTCAAAAACATCGGTAAATGATTGATCGAAATTTTTAGGCAATTGGTACAAGTAATCAGGATTCATTAGCTCATTTAACAACATTCCAACCATCTGATTCTTTGGCTTTTCAATTATATTTGTTGCCGCTGTATTTGCATCCTCTACCCTAAAAAGAAAAAGACTGTTGTCTTCCAATTCTGCCCTTTCCAATAACAAAATTCCCTCCGATAAGTGTTGATCGAAAAAATCAAGGGCTCTTCTAAGATTGTTATCTTCGCGCTCTTTGGTTTTAATGGCCTGAATATTTTCAAATTTTATTAAAAGTGATGCTTGATTATTTAAAGAAACCGATACTTTTTCGCAATAGATTTTAGCCGCAATGGCTATTCCTTTTAATGTAATTAATTCTGCCTCCATCTCTAGGGTAACCCTTGTTCCATCAATAATTTCAGCAAAATATTGAATAATTTGCCCTTTAAAATCGGGATGTAATATATTTGAAAAAACAAGCGCTTCAGCATCTTCACGGGAAGCCTCAATGAATTTTAAGGCGGTTTGGTTGATGAATTTTATTGATTTCCCTTGAATGATGAGAATTCCTTCAGGAGAATGATTTATAATTAAATGGTAAAGGCTTTCCCGGGACTGAATTTGTTGCTCTTTTAAAAGTAATTCATCGGTTAAAACTTGTCTTTCCGATTTGAGATCTTTTACGAGTTTTTCTAATTCTTTAAATGATAGCGGCTCTGACATAAATTCGGTGCAAGTTGCAAGTTAGATTCAATCTCTTTTAATTCGTTTCTTACTTTCAAATATACTTATTACAATTCTCTCAACAAAACTTTAACGAACTGCTATTAGAAAGGTTTCATTATATACCGTTAGATTCTTTTAAAACAATACCCATTTTTACATGAAAGGAGGTAACAGGGTAATAAGGTAGCAAGGTGACATGGTGAAAAAATGGGAATGTGGGAAGGTTGGGGAAAAGGGAAAGTGGGAAGATAGAAAACTGGAGATACTAGAGCTTAATAAGTGAATTAAATTTCCATTTTTCTTCAATCATTCCGTTTTTTCGCCATACCTAATGGATTTAAGAATGGTTTAACTAATTAATAAGTGCCGAATATACAGGGCAACCTCATTTAAAAAAATCCTGCAAGGATTTAATATGAATAGCCCCGGCTGGTTGCTGAGCCTGTCGAAGCATAAGCCGGGGTATATGAATTTCAGGTATAAAATCGGCGCAAGCTGCGAAAATTCATTAAAGTAGAAAAGAAACCATGCGCCGAAAATGGGAATTTAAAATGGAAGTTCTTAAATGCGGTTGCCCTGGTCGAATATGTTATTTCGAACCTACGTTAATTAAAAAAAAGTTAACATACGGTATTTTTTTGCAGGGATTGGATGTTAATTGTATTTTTGGAATCATTTTTTAAAATACGTTTATGAAAAGTCGGATTTATTTATTCTTCGCATTCTGTTTAGTAGTTTTTTCAACGGATTTATTTGGTCAGGGATATCAAATAAAAGTGAAAATTGAGAATTTACAAGATAGTACTATTTATTTGGGCTATTATTTTGGTGATAAGCAATATGCTAAAGACACTGTAACGCTTGATGGGAAAGGTTATGGGGAATTTTCAGGCAAAGAAAAATTACCCGGAGGAGTTTATTTTGTTTTACTACCGGGCAATATATTCTTTGAACTAATTGTTGATAAAGAACAACAATTCACAGTTTCAACTAAATACACCGGTAATGCCACCGATTTAGTTAAAAACCTTATAACAAAGGGCAGCCATGATATGGATTTATATATTAATTACCAGAAATACATGACACAGCAAGGAGAGTTGGCTATTAAACTGCGCGATAAATTAAAAACGGAGTTATTGGAACCTGATAAAAAAAGGTTGAATGATAGTTTACAACTATTACATAATGAGGTGAAAATGAAATGGGAAACCATTGAAAAAGACCATCCGGAATCGTTGATTGCAGCTATCTTAAAAATTAACAAAGAGATTGATATACCTGAACCGCCAAAAGATGAAAACGGTACTATAATTGACTCATCATTTCAGTATAAGTATTACAAAGCTCATTATTTCGATTTTATTGACTTCGCAGATGAGCGCCTGCTTCGGACTCAATTTTACCATCCTAAAATTGATCGATACTTTGAAAAAATGATTTTACCCATACCTGATACCGTAATTAAAGAAAGTTATATGGTTTTGGTTAACGCTAAAGCCAACGAAGAAGTATTCAAATACACCCTTCAATTACTATTTAATAAATACAACAATTCCAATATTATGGGAATGGATAAAGCTTTTGTATTTTTTGCCGAAACTTATTACTTAAATGGAAATGCTCCTTGGGCCGATAGTACATGGCTTAGCAAAGTGGAGGAACGCGTTAAAGAAATAAAACCCAACCTGATTGGAAATAAAGCCCAGGAAATAAGGCTACTTAGCGATGATGACCAGTTTATATCGCTATATAATATACATGCCGATTATACTGTTTTGTTTTTTTATGAACCCGGTTGTGGTCATTGTAAAAAAGCTACTCCAAAAATGAAAGCAATGGCTGACAAGTATTGGGGACAAGGTGTTGAAGTGTTGGGTATATATACGCAAGTAGAAAAAGAAGAATGGTTGAAGTTTATTAAGGAACAAGAACTTGAAAATTGGATAAATGCTTGGGACCCCTACAATCAGTCGCACTTCAGACAGAATTATGATGTAAAATCAACTCCTTCGATTTACCTGCTCGACAAAAACAAAAACATTATTGGTAAACGCATTGATGTTGAAACCTTGGAATTGATTTTGGAAGACGAATTCAAGAAGAACCCCGACAAAAAACTGCATCGAGTTGTAGAACCAGAATAGATTTAAAGCAAAAAAAGTAGTCCGGCCAAAACCGGACTACCCATAACCAGAAGGAACATAGAAGAAACCTTCTACAGGCCGGAAAATGCAGCCAGAATCAACCGGCCTGTCTTTCCGAACGTCCAGAAAATCGTTACTTAGTGTCTTTTATTAATACATTAAAAATAAATAAGGTAACCACCGAGGCGGCAAAAATTACAATTAATGAAGTAATTACCTTTTTAATTACCTGTTCAAGACTTATAACATCCCAAATTGCTAGAATTGCAGTGGTAGTAACTACTAAAACAAAAGCTGCCAATACATACGATGTGATTCTTTTAGCGGTTAAATTCATAAAAATATAAGTTTAAGTGCGTACTAAACAAATTCTCTTAAAGCCTCTTGTAACTCATAAATGGAATTAAATTCCAAAGTATTGTTACCGTGAGCAAACTTCCAAACCGTGGTTTGCTTGGTTGCGATAATTTTGACGGTTAAAGCCTGTGAATTGTTACAATCCGTATCAAAACCTAATCGATCGAGCGCCATTAAGGTAAATTGATATTCTTTTCCAGTTCCAATAACTTGTATGGGAACTAGTTTAGTTTTTTTATTGCGGAATTGTAGTGTTGAAGAATCAAAAAATACCGAAGTTCCTGTATATAAATCTTCTAAGGTTCCATCAATAAGCAAATCTTCCGGAGCTCCTACTTTCAACCCATCTTTGGTTAATACCCAAAATACATCAGCAAATTGCATGGCAATGTTAATGTCGTGCGTTGAAAATAAGATGGATTTTTGGTTATTTCGAGTTAGATTCCAAAGAAGCGAAACCATTGAAAACTTAGTTGCCAAATCGAGAAATGCCGTTGGTTCATCAAGTAAAACAATGGGAGTATCTTGTGCCAATGCTCTGGCAATCATGGCTCGTTGGTACTCTCCATCACTCAATTCGGTAATATCGCGTTGAGCTAATGAACTTATATTAACTTGCTCCATCGAAATTTTTATGCAGTTTTTGTCATAGGCTGATAGTCCAGAGAACCAGCTACCATGAGGAAATCGTCCGAGTTCAACCAAATCAGCAACTTTCAACTTACTTGAACGGTACAAATCGGTAGATACCAAACTTATGGTTTTTGCCATTTGTATGCGGGAAAGTTTTGCTGAATCGACCGAATTAATAATTACTTGCCCAGCCAGTGAAGGATGCAATTGACAAATAGTTCTAATAAGTGTGCTTTTACCTACTCCATTTGGACCAATCAAGGCAATTAATGAACCCGGCTTAGCTTGAGCATTTATGATACCACCTAACTGATGGGTTTCACTATCTTTATGATAACCAATAGCTAGATTTTTAATTGTTAAACCGTTGATAGAATCGATTTCCATTTTAAACCGTATGAGTAAGCTTTTGGTTCTTGATAATAATCCAAATTACAATGGGAATTCCTAACAATGCCGTTATTGAAGTAATGGGCAAAATAGTAGCATTTCCGGGTAATTGCGAAATAATATCACTTAGTAGCATTGTATTCATCCCTAATAAAATGGAAGCCGGAACTAACACAAAATGATTGGCGGTATGAAACAACATTCTGGCAATGTGCGGAATTGCAATTCCAATGAACCCAATTGGCCCACAAAAAGCAGTAACTGTGCCTGCCAGCATACTTGTACTTATAAATATTAAAATTCGGGTAACCATAACATTCAAACCCATGGTTCGGGCATAATTTTCGCCCAACAACAGTACATTCAAACTCTTAGGTAAAACCAAGGCTATAAGCAATCCCGCTAGAATACTTGGAATAAAAATAAACAATTGGTTATTCGTTACACCACCCAAACTTCCCATGGTCCAAATAACAAAAGCTTTTACTGATGCATCGGAACCAAAATATTGTAAAATGCTAATAAGTGCAGTTGCCGCACTGCCAAACATAATACCAAATATAAGAATGGTCATAATATCACGGACACGGATACTTACTATCATAATAAACAATAAAATAACAGCAGAACCTATCCAGGCTGCAATAACCAATGCCCATTGATTAAGAAAGTAATGCGAACCAAAACTTAATAGAGCCGGAAAACCTAAAACAAGCAATGCTACACCCAATCCGGCACCCGAACTAATTCCCAATATATAAGGACCCGCCAATGGATTCCGGAATAAAGTTTGCATCTGAAGACCACTCACGGAAAGCGCGGCACCTGCAAAAACAGCCACCCAGGCCTTTGGCAACCTGAATTCAAACAAGGTTGTAAACCATACGGATTGTTTATCGCCGGAGAAAAGAGTAGATAAAAACTCTTTAAATGGAATTTTTACTGAACCCAAAGCCAAGTCAGCCATAAAAAGGAAAAATCCTACTATAACTAAGATTGCAAACCATATATATGTTTTTCGATTCAAACAGCTTATTTTAGGATAGCAAAAATATGTTCATTTAAGTATTCTCCGTTTTTAATTACTGATTTTTCTAATATAGCTTCTTGCTTAAAACCGGCTTTTTGTAAAACTCTCATTGAAGCAGGGTTGTTGGAAAAAACAGCAGCCCAAATGCGATTGAAATCAAATTCATTAAAAGTATAAGCTACCATCCATTGAACAGCAAGGGTTGCAATACCTTTACCCCAATATTCC
Source organism: Salinivirgaceae bacterium (assembly GCA_041664345.1). Lineage (GTDB taxonomy): Bacteria > Bacteroidota > Bacteroidia > Bacteroidales > SZUA-534 > GWE2-40-63. The sequence continues at coordinate 13,538 of JBAYKX010000064.1, read as the reverse complement.
TGACCTAACCAATAACCCATAGCTACACTTTTTCGGTGTACATCAGCTCCAGGCATAATTCCAATGTTCCCAATGGGATCACCATCATATACCAGAGCAAAGTTTTCAGCTTTATCTTTTTTTCGATTTATTTCAATCCAGGTGCAAGCATCATCGTAGGTATAAGGGTGTGGAAAAATATCCAATACATAATTCCAAATCATTTTATTGTTTGCCTGACTGGCTAAAAATGACTCATCACCAAATTGCCAGGTTCTTATAAGCAGTCGTTGATTTATTCGATACATTAATTAAGCTTTTTATAATAATTCATATTGGTATCAGCAATAATCCCGGGATGAAATATATGAATTAAATCGCTCAGGATAAGTTGTGGATTCACCACCCCACTTTCCCAAAAATCATTTCCCTGAGTGTTACCCGATGTTTTGTTATTGTTGTTATACACGTTTCCATCAATAAATGGTTTTAACTGACTCATGCGTGGATCAGTTTGCTTAATTTCATCCAATGAATTGGCCATACCTGTATGAATCCAAATTTCTGCTTTATTTGATTCAAAAAAAACACGTTCCATAGAGAGTGCCAAGCTTTCACGCGACGTATCATCCTTCCAAAGATAATTGCCTCCGGCATCACTTATAAACTGAGCCATAAAAGAATTTCCACCGGGGACGTACCAAACATCTTTCCAGGGCATACCTGTCATTACCAAAGGTTTTTTTTCTATTTTGCTAACTTGTGAAAGCAACCCATTGTATTGCAATTCAATGGTAGTAAAAAGTGAATCGGCCAATGTTTTTTTGTTATAAAAAAGGGCAAAAAACTTCAACCATTCAGCCTTTGCTAACGGCGATTCTTCTAAATATTCTGAAACCATGATAACTGGGATGCGCCATTCGGCAAATTTTTGATAAGTACCTTGTACTTCAGCTCCAACACCATAAGCAAATATTACATCGGGCTTCAAACTTAAAATAAGTTCGTAATTCAAGGCTTGTTCATTTCCAATATCAAAGGTAATACCGCTTTCAATCTGGCGAACAATGGCCGGGTTTGTAATCGTATTAGGATTAGTTACCCCTACCACTGTACTATCCTCGCCTAAAAGGTGAATAAAAGCCAAATGGGTAGTTGAAAAGCATACCACCCGATGAACAGGAATAGGAATACAATTCAATAAAGAATCAGAGGTACTCAACAGGTATTCGAAATGAATATTTCTGGCGTGTTGCCACGGATTGGTCACTTCTATTCTTATTCTTTCTTTGGCTGATGATAGTTTGAATCCATGTGCATAACTAATAGAATCGTCAGTAAATATGCGGGTTTCACTTTCACTGTTTTTTAAAGTAGGCTGACATGCAACAAAAAGAAGCATCCAAACGATGCTTCTTAAAAATCTATATTTCACTATTTTTTTTATTCGTGTCATTCTTTAGTTTCAGAATAGAATATGGAACGGGAAATATTTTGTCCATTCCGGAAATAATAAGTACCATACGAATAGATAACTTCAATGTATTCTTTTGCAATACCATCATGATTCACAATAACACGTTTAATTTTTTTGTTTGGCTTGTTGTAATTCTCAACGGTAACACCCAATGGATAGAGCTTAGCCAATTCGTTCAAAAATTTATTGTCGCGTTGTTTCCCATCAAAATCAAAATCTTTTCCTTCAAAGGAATTTTGCGAAGCAGCTAATTCGTCTTTTCTTCGTTTTTCTGCTTCAGCTTCAGCTAAGGCTTTTTGTTCCTGTATTTTCTTTTCGCACAACTCAATCTGATCCTTAGGATACTTCTCAGTTGGCTTAATACCCTGAGCATTTTTGTATAGCGATAGCGCCGATGTATAATCGGTTGCTTTAAAGGCCTGATCAGCCTGAACTATATAGTTGGTATAATCTTTATTAATTTTGTCTTGCTTTTCTTTATCAAACTTTTGCTGATCAATCAGGTTTTGAATTTCAATCAATTTCGACTGTGCCGTTGGATCTTTAGGCTTTAAATTAAGGGCAATGGAATACTGATCCTTTGCTTCTAAATAACTTTTTTGCCCTTTCAGTTGATCACCTTTCTGAATAGCCTGAGTGTATGAAGCTTCCATTTTAGCAGCATCTTCTTTTATTAAATTATTGATTAGAATTATCTGCTGATCAGGATAGGTTTCATCCGTTTTAATAGCTTTTGCATCAGAATATCCCGATAAAGCATTGGTATAATCCTTTAAGGTAAATAGCTTATCAGCGGCTAAAATTTTTGCATTGTATGCTTTTATTTTTGCCTGCAAATCAGCATCTTTTTTTGCTGCTTCGGCTAACAATTGGTCAATAAGTATGATTTGATTTTTTGGATACTCCTCATTGGGAATAATTTGCTGCGCTTGCTGATACAAAGGTTTTGCCTGTTGGTAGTTTTTTAGGTTGAATGAATTATCAGCCTTAGTTATTAATTGCTGATATTGCTGTTGCTTTTGGGCTAAATCAGCCAAAATAGTCTGCATTTCAACAATCTTCTGTTTTGGCAGCGTTTCATCAGGTTTTAGCTGTAAAGCCTGTTGATAGGCTTGCAACGCACCGTTATAGTTTTTTGCTGCTACAAGCATTGTTGCATCTTCTATTTTTTGGTTGTAGGCTTTTTGTTGAGCCGCCATTGAACTGAGCAAGCTATCAATTTCTGAGATACGCTCTTTTGGATACATTACTGCAGGTTTTAATGCCGATGCCTCAATATAGTTAGCTTTTGCCTCGGCATACTTTTTTTGATTAAACATATTGTCAGCCAAAGTAATGAGCGAGTTGTATTTAGCCTCCAATTGTTCTTTTTGATTTTTGAGCTTCAATTGCTCAGCCAACATTTTATCAATTTCCGCTATCCGCTGCGTTGGGTATGCCTCAGCAGGCTTAACCAACAATGCCGATTTGTATTGTTCCTTAGCTGCATCCAATTGATTTGAAGCAAAGGAAGCATCAGCCAACTTAATAAAATTAGTATAGGTTTGTTCTTTTTGTTGTAATTGGGCAATCAATTGATTCAGCTCTGCAATTTTTTGCTTAGGCAATGCCTCTTCAGGTTTTAGTTGCGAAGCTTGTTGATAAGCAGTTAATGAACCATTATAATTTTTACTGGCATAGAGCATTTCGGCGTCCTGCATTTTTTGATCATAAGCTTTTTGCAACGACAGAATGGATGTTAACAAACTTTCAATTTCTGAAATTTTCTCTTTGGGATAAGCAACATCCGGTTTTAATACCGATGCTTGAGTATAACTACTTTTAGCCTCGGTATATTTCTTTTGTACAAACAACCCATCGGCGCTCGTAATTAGTTGATTGTACTGTGCATCTAATTTATCTTTATCGGTTTTCAACCGCAACTGCTCTGCCAACAACCGATCAATTTCATTGATTCGCTGGGTTGGATAAGCTTCGTTGGGTTTTAATGTTAAAGCGGATTGATACTTTGCTTTTGCATCGTCCAGTTGCTTTACTGAAAATGCGGCATCGGCTAATTTTATAAAATCCAAGTAAGCTGCTTCATTTTTCTTCATCGCCTCTAACAACCCGTTAATTTCTGCAATTTTCTGTTTTGGATACGTTTCGTCGGGTTTTAATTGAGATGCCTGATTATAGGAAGTTAATGCTTCACCATAGAGTTTACCTGAAAATTTTACATCTCCGTTTTGAATGGCCTCATTATATTTCCGGTTTTTATCAGCTACGCTGGCAAGCAGGTTATCAATTTCAGTTATCCGCTGCTTTGGAAACACCTCTTCGGGCAATACAGCCGATGCTTGTTGATAATAACTTTTTGCTGATTCCCAGCTTTTAGCGGTATATTGCTGATTGGCTTGCAATATCAGGCCATCGTATTGCTTTTTGAGCTGATCTTGCTTTTGCTTACTAACTAGTAAGGCCGCTAATTTAGCATCAATTTCAGCAATCCGTTGTTTTGGGTAAGCTTCGTTGGGTTTCAATTGCAAGGCACTGGTATAGGAGGTTTTTGAATCTTGAAAATTTTCATTCACAAAATTTTGATCTGCAGCTGTTATTAAAGCATTATATTTCTCATTTAACGATTTTTCAGCGGCTAACATAAAATCAATTTCTTCCAGCTTCTTTTTCGGATAAGCCTCATTGGGTTTAACTGAAAGCGCTTGGGAATAGAAATTTTTTGAATCTAAATATTTTTTTGTTTTGAAGGTGCTATCACCTTTCGCAATGGCCTCTTGATAGGCTTTTTCACGTGCAGCGCGCTGTTCTGCTGCACCTTTCATTGCAAGTAGTTTGTTTTCTATTTCGTTAATACGGGTCTGTGGATAAAGTTCTGTAGGAAACAAATTCAGCGCATCTTGATAATCTACCTTAGCTTCGTTCCACTTTTCAATATTGAAATTATTGTCGGCTCGGGCAATGGCCAAATCGTAAGCTCTTCGCTTGGTTGCCATATCGGCCAATATCTTATCAATTTCCGCAATTTTTTGCTTAGGGTAAACTTCTGTATTTTTTAATGCAACCGCTTGGTTGTACGATGTTTTAGCCAATTCATATTCTTTCTTATTAAATGCTGCATCGGCAGTTGCTATGGCTTTTTGATAATTAGCTTCCAAATCTTTTTTACGGGAATCGGCCAGCAAAAGCAATAAAGCATCAATTTCTTTAATTTTTGTTGCTGGGTATGTCTCGTTCGGCTTAATTGATAACGCTTGTTGATAATTTCCTTTCGCCGATTCATATTGTTTACCCGTAAACGATTGATCGGCTAGGGCTATGAACCCTTTGTACTTTTCATCCAACGATTTACCGGCAGCTAATAGGTTATCAATTTCCGTAATTTTAGTTTTGGGATAAATCTCAGCTGGTTTAATTGAACTAGCTTTTACATAATTAAGTCTTGCATTGATTAAATCTTTTTGATTAAATCCGGCATCGGCTAATGAAATAGCAGCCAAATAGGCTTTTTCAATTTCCTCTTTCGATTTTTTATCATTTTCCAATTGTGCAATTAAGGCAGTAAGCTCTGCAATTTTATCTTTCGGATATTGTTCAGTAGGCTTAATCCCTGAAGCTTCCGTAAATTTTGCCAATGCATTGGGGTATTGTTTTGCTATAAACGCTTTATCACCGGCAATTATAGCATTTTTATAGGCTATTAAACTAGGATCAGCAGCTGGATCAACCAGTAACTTTTCAATGGCAGCCAATTGGTCTTTTGGATATTGTTTATCTCTATATTTGAGTGCCCTGTTATAAAATTTTTGTGCGTTTATATAATCCTGTTGCTGAAAGTATTGGTCGGCCTCTTTAACATTCTTTTCGTAGTTTTTCTCAGCATTTTCATCCTGCTTTAAAATGTTATCAATCATAACAATTTGATCATCAGGATAGGGATCATAAGGATCTAAGTCTATAGCTTTATTATACAATTCAATAGCTGAATCGTATTGTTTGTCGTTAAAAGCGTCGTCGGCCTGAGCAATAATTTTATTAAAAGATTCTTTCCTCGCTTTTTCGTATTGAAGCATTAGGGCTTTAATACGTTTCTGCATATTGGTGGTATAAACCAAATCATAATCAAAATCACCAACAGTCGCATTAAACTCAAATTTTCCAATAGGTTCATCAAATAAGGAAGCATCAAAACCCTCAATTTCTGGAATTAGTTCAATGGCAAATTTATTGTTCCAAATTCCGACATCTTCTGAAGGTACCTTCGTTGTGAAAATCAGCTTTTTTGAGAAAAATCCTTGCTTACTAAAAACCAATTCATAAACACAATTTAGGTCAAGCCTAACGGTAAACTTACCTTCAAAATCAGTACTGAATACCTTATCTTTAACACCATCTTTAATCAAATTGACTTTGGCATCAACCAAAGATTCTCTTTCAAATTTAACTGTTCCTTTTACTTCAAGATAACCTTGGTCTTTTTGACCAAAAGACATCCAAACCAACAAAAATAAAAAGTAAATAAGGGTAATTATTTGCTTCATCCTATAAAAATAATCAAGTTGAAAAATATTGGCAATTTAACCAAAAATGCTAAGTTTCTGCTATTATACAACTAAATTCAAAAAAACTCAAATGCAAAGATATATAATTGAAAAAAAATAAGATACCATATCTGTGTATAATTATAAATGATTTGAACCGGGTTTTTCAATAATATGTTGGTTACTTTAAAATAAAAATAAATAGTTTCATTACATTTGTAGTAATTCAAAAAGACTATATATTTGAATATTTTCAAAACAAATAACTTAAATTATGAATGTTTTTAGGAATATTGACAAGCTTTCAGTAAAATACCAAGACTACACTGCTCAAAATTTATCAAAACTTGTTAGAATTAAATCGCTAAGCATGGGCGAGAAAGAAGTACAATTAGAACTAAAAAGGCAAATGGAAGAGGCTGGATTTGATGAAGTTCGGATTGATGGGTTAGGTAATGTACTGGGGAGAATAGGAAACGGTAAAACCATTCTGGCTATTGATGCCCACATGGATACAGTGGATACCGGACAACTCAAAAATTGGGATTTCGATCCATTTTCAGGTGAAATAAAAGATGGGATTGTTCACGGACGTGGAACCGTTGACCAAGAAGGAGGTGCCGCAGCTTTTATAACATCCGGGAAGATTCTTAAAGAATTAGGGTTTTTGGAAGATTTGACCATTTATTTTGTTGGAAGTGTAATGGAAGAAGATTGCGACGGGCTTTGCTGGAAATATCTGGTTGAAGAAGAAGGCATTAAACCTCATTTTGCCATTAGCACCGAACCTACCAACTTAAACATTTACCGCGGACACAGGGGACGGATGGAAATTGGAGTACATTTTTATGGCGTTTCTTGCCATGGTTCAGCTCCCGAACGTGGCGATAATGCTATTTATAAAGCGGCCAAAGCCGCTCTTGAAATTGAAAAACTGAATGAAAGTATCATTTCTGACGATTTTCTTGGCAAAGGAACCGTAACCATCTCCGAAATTAAATCAGGAAGTCCATCGCTGTGCGCTGTTGCCGATTATGCCTATTTTCATCTCGATAGAAGATTAACCTGGGGAGAAACCAAAGAAAGTGCTTTAGCGCAGATTCAGGAAATTGTTAAAGACATGAATGCTAAAGTGGAAGTACTTTATTACGAAGAAACGGCCTACACCGGTTTAAAATATGGAATGGAAAAGTATTATCCAACTTGGAAAATTGAAGAAAATGATTTAATCGTACAGACAGGAATAAAAGCCTTTACCGAACTTTTCAATAAAAAGCCTTTGGTTGATAAATGGACCTTTTCCACCAATGGGGTAACAATAAATGGATATTACCATATTCCTTTAATTGGATTTGGTCCCGGCAACGAAGTTATGGCTCACGCTCCTAACGAAAAAGTACCTGTGGAACATTTAGTTAAAGCGTCTGCATTTTATGCTGCATTTGCCTATCAATTAGCTGAAAATATTAAATAACTAAAACAACAGAATATTATGAGTAAAAAAATAAATACAATTCTAAATCAGTTAAAAAAACTGAAAGCGGAAAACTATCGTAGGGATTTTCTACTGACCTGGGAAAAATCAACGGATGATTTGCAGCAAATATTTCTTGTTGCGGAAGCACTTCGTCAACTAAGAGAAAACAACCTGTCAACCCGTTGCTTCGATTCGGGTTTAGCTATTTCCAATTTCCGTGACAATTCTACCCGTACCCGTTTTTCATTTGCATCAGCAGCTAATTTATTGGGGCTCGAAGTACAGGATTTGGACGAAAAAACTTCACAAATTGTCCATGGTGAAACGGTTCGTGAAACAGCCAACATGATTTCATTTATGGCTGATTTTATTGGCATCCGCGATGATATGTTTTTAGGCGAAGGCGACAAATACCAACGCGAAGTTGGAAAAGCATTAGATGAGGGTTATATGGAAGGCGTTTTAGAACAGCGGCCTGGTATAATAAACCTGCAATCAGATGTTGACCATCCTACTCAGAGTATGAGTGATATGCTTCATTTAATTAATCATTTTGGGGGCATCGAAAACCTGAAAGGAAAAAAAATAGCCATGACTTGGGCTTATTCACCAAGTTATGGTAAACCACTTAGTGTTCCGCAAGGTGTGATTGGATTGATGACCCGTTTTGGTATGCAGGTCGATTTGGCTTACCCTGAAGGATATAACCTAATTCCAGAGATTGAAACACTGGCAGCTCAGCAAGCAAAAGCAACGGGTGGAACATTCCGAAAAGCAGCCAGTATGGATGAAGCATTTCAAAATGCCGATGTGGTTTACCCGAAAAGTTGGGCTCCATACTCCGTTATGCAGGAACGTACCGATTTACTTTTAAACAAAGATATTAAAGGCCTGGATGCTCTGGAAAAACGTTGCTTGGAAAACAATGCCAAACATACCGGTTGGGAATGCACCGAAGAAAAAATGAAACAGACTAAAAATGGGGATGCCTTATATTTGCATTGTTTACCAGCTGATATTTCAGGTGTTTCATGTAAACAAGGTGAAGTGCAGGCTTCCGTATTTGAACGCTACAAAGTACCTTTGTTTAAACAAGCAAGTTACAAACCTTATATTATTGCTGCCATGATGATGAATTATCAATTCAGCCATCCTGAAAAAGTAATACAAAAAATGCTGGATAAGAACAACAAACGGATTCAGTTTTAAAAGGTTTTTATTAAGTGGTTGTAGTTCATCGGTTAGCGAAAAATGTTAATTAAATATCCGATTTTTTACAACTAAAATGGAAAAATATTTGTTATTTTAATACAATTATTCTTCAAATCTTAATACGATTCAACATGACTGATCCTATTGAAAAACGTAAGAAAAAAGAAAAACTCCTGATTGCGGAGCGTAAAGTTGAAAAAGCCTGGGTAAGAACAAGTAAAATCAACCACAAACTTAAAAAGGCCAAGAAACATGAGGAGAAACCAATTACTCGAAGTTTAAAACAAAAGCTTATTGATGCGATGAAACGTTTAAAGCGAAATAAAAAAGAATTGAAAAGTGCAGAGAAAAAAGTGAGTTAATGAAAAAGGCCGGAAAATCCGGCCTTTTTATTTGAATCTGTTTTGTTTTTGGTTTAATTCATCGTTTTCAGAAAAAAATTCTAATTTTTTAGCGTTAATCCTTCTTCAAGTAAAATAGTTTTATTAATGTTTGCTATTTGGTCTTTAGGATAGAGTTCATCTTTTAACACAAGCGCTTTTTCAAAATATTTTCTGGCCTTTTTGTAGTCTTTCAGCTTTAAATAAAGTTCAGCATCCGTAATATTTCTGTCATACAATTGCTGTATGCGTATTTCCTGTACTATTATTTTATCCATCATTTCCAATTGAATATCGGCATAATCATCATTTATCTCCAATTTCACCGCATTTGCATAAAGCTCTTTAGCAAGCTGATAGTCTTTGTTTGTAAAAGCACTATCAGCACTGGCAACAACCAATTTATAACTGTTTTCTTTTACTGATTCGTAGGAATCAAAAAACTGTTTAATTTTTACTAGTATTTGTTTATCGATAAGCCGTTCAAAATCATCCTTCCTTGCATTGTATTTTATTAAAGCAATAGGCTGATTAAAAATTTGTGCATCTACACCTTCAATAAAAGGAACCAGTTCAATGGCAAATTTGCAGACAAACTGTTCATCGTCACCATCTATACCTTTGGTATCTACTTCAAATTTCTGAGAAAAATATCCTTTTTTGGAAACTTTAATTTCATACAGATTGTTTTTCTCAAATTGAATCCCAAAATCACCACCGTTGTTGGTATATAGTGATGATTCGGGTGAACCGTTTTTAATAAGTTCAATGCTGACATCGGATACTGAAAACTGATCCGTTTTTACAGTTCCAAAAAAATCCATGCATCCTTTATTTTCACCGGCCATTATATCCGATGTCAGGAATATTAGCACAACTAATAGATTTTTCATGGCTCCCTCCTAATTTTAGTTTCTATTTACAAGTTTTTACCTTAAATCCGATGACTTACGGATACAAGATTAAATAAAAAAAAAACTAGTTTTCCAACACCTAAGGAGTTGTACCTTTTTTTATGACAACCGTCATGTTTTTTACCCTTTTATTTTTTGGCAATTTTTGAAACCCTTTACTATAGCGGGCTAATTACTTTCCACTTCCTTTAAAATAATGGTCTTTGTTATCGAACAATATATTAAAGGTGGTAAGACTTCCATAAGCTTTGGTAATGTATTGCTCCAAATTCACTTTATCCTCGTCGGTAAGTTTGGGGTGGCTGTTTATATTCTGTTCGAGCACCCTAAGCCTATCGCGCACCATGACAATTTTATGAAAAAACACTTCAATATCTACTTCTTTGCTTTGTAAACTGGGATTACCGGGAACCAATACCAGCTTGCCTCCCTCCCATTTTTCGCCCATTTCAACTTCTTCTGAATGCATCCCTTTTTTATCAAGCAAATAATTAAACAATTCTTCCAATTCATTTAAATTAATGCTTGGACCAGTAGCTAATGATTCCGATTTATTGATTATTGAAATTTGATCGGTACTTTTTGAAATAGCCACTTTTCCACCATGTGCAAAATAGATATCGTAATTGGTAAGGTTTACTTTTCCAATAACGCCTTCACCATATCGTTCATGATCTACAATTGTTCCGACAGTTAAATTATCCATGATTTTTTTGTTTGAAAAATACAAAAATCCTTTTAATTTGATTTTACAGAATAAACAAATTCTTTAATCTATTTTTTTACTATCTTAGCATTTCAACTAAAAAATCAAAAATATGATATCTTCAAGCCATTTTCATCCCATGTTGGTTCATTTTCCCATTGCATTGGTTACCATTGGGTTTTTGTCCGAATTAGCTTCAATTTACATTAAGAAAGAAGCCTGTTTATCGAAATTGGGTTTTTACCTGCTCCTTGTGGGAACTATTTCGGCTTTGTTTGCCTTGCTTTCAGGACTTATATTCACCAATGAAATGAGTGGAGCCGCTGGTGAAATAATGGAAATTCATGAATTTTTCGCTTATACAACACTAAGTACATTGCTTGTTACTTCAATACTTAGAATCTATATTACTGTGAAAAAAATTGAAAATTCAACCCTGATTAAGGTTGCCTTTGTATTATATGCATTGGCCGCAATTTCAGTTGGAATTACCGGTTTTTATGGTGGTACTTTGGTTTTTAATTACATGATGCCTCTTTAATATTTAACTAAACTAAAACAAAAAAGACAATGAGAAAATTCTTATTCGTTGCATTGGTTGGCTTGATAGCATTTACAAGCTGCAACCCGGTTAAGCCGGTTAAAACCATCGAGAACCTAAAAGCAGGAATTAAAGGTGAAACCACTGCCAGTGCCAAATATGCCGCTTTTGCCGTAAAAGCCCGCGAAGAAGGCAACGATACCATTGCCAAGCTTTTTGATGCCGCTTCGAAATCGGAAGCAATCCATGCAGATAACCACAAAAAAGTGTTGGAATCGTTGGGCGAAAAAATGGATGAATTTACTCCCGAATTTGAAGTTAAAACCACCGCCGAAAATTTACAGGCCGCCATTGAGGGTGAATCCTACGAAGTAACTACTATGTATCCCCAGTTTTTGGCAGATGCCGAAGCAGAGAAAGTTGAAAAAGCTACCAAATCGTTTAACTGGGCAATGGATACCGAAAAGAAACACAACGAGTTTTATACCAAAGCTTTGGCAGCATTGAATGCCAGCGCCGAAAACACATTACCATTTGAATATGCTGTTTGTCCGGTTTGCGGCAATACCTATGACGCTACCAACATGGATGAAAAGTGTGATTTCTGCCAAACGGGAAAAGAAAAATATATCATGATTTAAAACGAAAAAGGGCCTTAAGCCCTTTTTTTTTCACTGTTTTCATTTTTCAACTTTTGCTACAACACTTAAACTAATCCCAACAGGTGCTGTTTCCCATGAAGCCTGGCTTGTTTTTCTATAGTAGGTGGAATTTAAAAGCCCCGCGCAAAAGTATAAGTATCCTGGGCCTAAATCCTTAACATGTTCAAGGGTTACCAAATAATCGCCATTAACTTCCAAACTATATTCCGATATATCAATTTCAGTTATATCCATTACTTTTTCTTTGGGCAATTCAATATAAATTGGGATTTTTAACAAATTTTCAAATTCCTTATTTTCGTTAACTTTATAGAGGTTGATTCGGTAGAATATAGTGTCATAGGTGCACGTTGCTATACGGAGCGTAAGTTTCTCCAGAAAAGCAGGTTTTTTTGAATTCATTAAAATCCCCATTTCATAGCCAAGTTTATTGTCCTTAAAACCCGCTTGAGCTATTTTTGATTGAGCGGTAACTCCGAATATTTTAAGTTTAAAGTTTTTAGGCTTAACCACCATATCATCCAACTCAAAAATCCTTTCATTCAGCCGAAGATTATGGTCACTCAGCCTTTTAAATTCTGAAACTTTTATTTGAAAAGGATAATATCCAATGCAAGAAACCTTGAGTGTATCTTCATCAACCAGTGAATCGAGTGCTATTTCATATTTCCCTGCTTTGTCGGAAACCGTCCCCACATTTTTATTGGCAATCCCAAGATTTGCATATTCAATAGGGTTTCCACCTTCTCTATCGGAAATTTTACCTGAAAAAACCTGTCCGTTTGATATTTGGGTTATTAAACCAAGTGTTACAATCAAAATATTGGTAAAGTAAATTTTCATTATATCTTATTAATCAGAACCGCTAAAATAAACCAATTCATCCAAAAAACCATTGAGTGCATTACTTGATTTAATATTTACCCATTAACACCTCATTAACAACCCACTCCAAAACAAATACCTACATTTGTTTCATCAATAGTTGTTATGAATAAACTGAAAAAACATATCGTTGGTTTTTTTTTCATTACTCTTTCACTGGTAATACTAATGACCACCAGTGGTTTCAGCATTTATGTTCACCATTGCAATAAGAGCCAAACCGATACCTATTCATTATTTGTGCCATCCGATGGTTGCGAAAAACACCAACCAAACACCGTTGAAAAAAGCTGTTGTGCCGTTAAAGCAGATAATTCGTGCGCCAATTGCCAAAAGCAGGAATCGGGCCAATCGTGCTGTACCAATCATAAACAAGTACTAAAACTTTATACCCCTACGGTATTAAACCATACGGTTCCGGTTCTCAAAATCCATGAAATTGAATGGTTCCCGACTCTTTATTCTATTGGAGTCGAAAGCTTAACTAGCTTGATTCAAAAGGAAAGTATACATTACCTCGATAAATTACCTCCACCTTTCTCCGTGCATGATTTTCTGGCACGCATACAAGTATATTTAATCTGATTTTCAACCATTTTTATTGACTTAACCTTTCAGCAGGAACCTGCCTTGAATGAGGTATGTTTTTTTTTTTTTGCTTTAAGTCATGTAATTGATTGAAATTTAATCACATTAAAAAATATTTGTATGAAACCTTTATTTATAATCCGGCTCATCCCACTCATTATTATACTGTTAGGGTCGCT
>JBAYKX010000063.1:0-33000 GCA_041664345.1 Salinivirgaceae bacterium | reverse complement strand
ATTGGGAAGAATATGAAAAAATGATTGGTATGGGCTGGCGGCCAAGTACAATTGGCTATGCACTTGAAATTGACTCAAATAGAAACGTTATTCGGATACCTCCGGGTGAAGGTTCAGGCACCAGTCATGGAAATAAATTTAATGCTTTGGTTCAAATCCTCAACCAACACCCGATAAACATGGGTTATCCTGACAAATGGCAAACAACAAATACTGAAGTCTATAACTTTCCACGTGGTTATGCTGAAAACCTTACCGTTTTGTCGTACGCCTATGACAGCACAAGCACACACCGGATGTGGCCGGTGGAATGGGTTGTAGCGTATGGAAAAGGCCGTGTTTACAATTCAACTTTAGGGCATGTATGGCAGGGTGATATATATCCTACAAATTTCAGATGTATTGGCTATCAAACAACCGTAATCAGAGTTACCGAATGGTTGACTACCGGTAAGGTTACTTATCCGGTACCTAACAATTTTCCTACAAAGGATTCATTGAGCCTTAGAAGCAGCTCTGATTTCATAAACACATATAAACAATAAATATTTATTGAATGCCTGAAGCAGTATATTACAATTTAGTTCGTCTTTCATTTTAAACCTGTAAATACAAATATTATGAAGAAATTAATTAATTGCTTTTTTATCATCATGGGAATTCTATTCCTGTCAAGTTTAAATGTAAAATCCCAGCAACTGTATGTTGGAGCCAACTATCATCCGCATGACGATAAAAACCCCGAAAAAATTAAGAAAGACATTGAGTTGATGAAAGCTGCCGGGCTTACTTGTGTACGTTTGGGGCATTTGGCGTGGGACAGCTACGAGCCATCGGACGGGGTTTTCGATTTTGTGTGGTTCGATAAAGTGATGGACCAGATGAACGAGGCAGGAATAAAAGTAATTCTGGACATTGCCATACACCCTGCCCCCATTTGGTTGCACAAAAAATTCCCATCCATAGATGTGGTTGATGCAAACGGTGATGTTCAATACCCCAACCACCGATACATGGATGATGTGGGCGACCCAAATTATCAAAAACACGTGATACGGTTTACCGATGCCATTACAAAACAGTATGCCAACCACCCGGCCTTGATTGCTTTTGGCATCGACAACGAGTCGGGCGACGGGCCCATTTCATATTCCGAAACGGTTCGCCAACGGTTTATTGTATGGTTGCAAAATAAATACACCAATTTGGAGACCCTGAACAAAGCATGGGCTACACAACGGTGGTCGCGCAAACTGAACAGCTTCGATGAAGTTGGTCTGCCATCAACAGGGCAAAAAAACGGAGCACCAGAAAAAATACTTGATTTCCGTCGTTTTGTATCCGATGAAGTAAACCAAATCCTGTTTAAGGTATTGGATGTTGTCAATAAAAATGCACCCAACGCCTTAACCAATACCAACGCATGGTATTACAGTTGGATGAAATATTTCGACTATACCGATATTGCCTATTCAGGAAAAATGACCCGCCATGGCGAAGGGTTTTATACTGGGCCATCGTTAATAACCAATTGGGGCGTTATGAACGCTGCATTTGGCATTTCACGCATTCAGTTCGAAAGCGAAAACCCGTTTTGGTGCAGCGAGTTTAACACCATGACATCGGTGCCAAATTCAATCCGCAAATCGGCTTACGCTACCTTATTGTATGGCAACCAAATGGTTTGCGGATGGACCTGACAAAGCATGCATGCCGGAGAAGAACAGTACCTGGAAGGGATGATTGACTGGGACGGAGTGCCTAATCGCAAATACGATGAATACAAGCAAATAGCCACCGAATTTAAAAAAATTGAAAAATACTTTCCTTATCAATTAAAAGCTGAGGTTGGGCTGGCATATTCGTTCCCAAGCCAGATTGCCAGTGTGGCATTCCCCGAACAGCACGATAACCAGGTACAGGCTTGTTGGGATATGTTTTACTGGCGAAACATGGATTCACGCATGTTGGAAATAAGCAAGAGCACCTTGAATTACAAGTTGTTGATTATTCCGGGACTTGCTGTGATGGATAAGGCAACAGCAACTAAAATCCGCGAGTATGTAAAAAACGGTGGAACAGTTATTATGACTACCAATTCGGCAATTGTTGACACGGTAGGGCAAGTGTTTGCATCTACCCGTCCGGGCATGTTGAGCGATGTTTTTGGCATTCGGGTGGGTAGTTTTGAGGAAACCGAACCGATGAACGAAATATCACGGAAAGCGTACAAAGGCAAAAAACTTGAGGTTACTTATAAAGGCAAAGCTGTTGATACTGAATCGGCAAGGTTTGATATTATTGAACCCAAAGGGGCAGAAGTGATTGGCAGTATTACCAGCTTAGACAAAGATTATCTAATTATGACAATAAATAAATTTGGTAAAGGCCGGGCAATATATGTGGGCCTTCCTGCTAAGGGTGAAGTTATGAATCCATTGTTGGATGAACTTATAAATGAGCTGGCAATGAAGAAAGGCCCCGATGTTCCTTCGGGTGTAATGGCTCGGCAAATTGACGAAAAGCACTTTCTTTATTTGAACGTAAGCGGCGAGCCAAAAGAGATTAAAATAAACGGAAAGTCGCGCAGCATCCTATTCGACAAAGATTATACAGGAAATATTATCATTGCGCCTTACGAACCGGAATTTATTGAAATTAAATAAAAATACAATCATGAAAAAAATTTACTCCTATTTGTTTGTAGCATTGTTTGTTACCATGCTTTTTTCAACGCAAAAAACAGTGGCACAATACACCATTCCTGCCAAAATGAGCTGGTGGTATGAATCCCGTTTTGGCATGTTTATTCATTTTGGTTCATACTCCTATTTAGCTCAGGGCGAATGGGCTATGTCGGGGGGTAGTTGGACGAAAACCAAATATCAAACCGAGGTTTCGGCTAACTTCAACCCAACAAGTTTTAATGGCGGAACCATTGCGCGGTTGGCAAAAAAAGCCGGTATGAAATACTTGGTAATTACAGCCAAACACCATGAGGGGTTTAGCATGTGGGATACTCAAGTAGAAAGTTTTAAAGATGTTACCGGTACAAAACAATACGACCTGCCCGGTTTTACAGCTTTTAGCACAAGAGATCTTCTGATGGAGCTCAAAGATTCGTGCGATGCGGTTGGAGTTAAGTTTTGTTTGTATTATTCTATTCTGGACTGGAACCATCCTTCTCAGGAGATATCACGTGGTAACGATGCTAATGGCTGGTACACCTATTCAACGTTGACTTCGGATTCAGCCAAAACAAATTATATTGCCGATATGAAAGCGCAGTTGAAAGAGCTAATAGAAAAATACCATCCGGCACTACTATGGTTCGATGGTGACTGGACTTATAATTGGGGGGCTTATACTTACGGGATAACTCAAGCTGATAAGTGGTGGACAAAGGCCGATGGCGAAGATTTACAGAACTACCTGAGAGGCCTTGATCCAAATCTTATAATGAACGAACGTGTTTTTAGAGGTGCCGGATTGGGCGATTGGGAGTGTTCTGAAGGAGGAGTACTTGCCGAAGCCGGTAGCCGACCATGGGAAACATGCCAAACCATGAATAATTCATGGGGATACAATTCTGGAGACAATAAATACAAGACAACCAAAGCGTTAATTTTGGAATTGGTTCAGAATGTATCCAGAGATGGTAACTATTTGTTGAATATTGGACCAAAAGGCGATGGTACAGTACCGGCCGGGTCAGTGGAAAAATTAGATAGTATAGGTGATTGGATGGAAACATATAGCGAAAGTATTTATGGTACCAACCGTAGCCCTTATTTGTCGGAACCTGCGTGGGGTTTATATACAAAGAAAGACGGAAAACTATATACCCATGTTTTTTCGTGGCCCGCGAATGGATTGTTGGAAATACCCTTACTAACAAATGCCATTAACAGAATTTACTTGTTGAACGACACAACAACATCATTGAACTATAAAGATACCCTTGGATATATTCGGATTTCTGTACCGGTTAATGCACCGAATTCAAATAATTCGGTTATAGTTATCGATGTTACTGGCGTTCCAAAAGCTACTATCAAAGTTACCGGTATCAGAGTAAAGGGGACGGGTGGAATAAATAGTATTCCGGCTGTTGGAGGTACTTTGCAAATGTCAAAAACCGTAACACCTTCAAATGCTACCGATAAAACAGTAGCCTGGAATGTAAGCGACACAACAATTGCCACCATAAGCAGTACCGGTTTGCTTACTGCGATAAAGGTTGGCACGGTAACTGTAACGGCCACAGCCAATGACGGTTCTGGCATTTTTGGACAAGTACAGATTACGGTTGGTGCAGTTTCGGCTATTTTGAACCCAACATCTTCCTCATTAAAAATATACCCCAATCCGGCAAATAATAAAACAGTTAATTTGAAATATGATAAATCATCTAATTTAATTAGTTATTCATTGGTTAACATTTTGGGTAGAGAAGAATTGAAGGGTACTTTTACGCACCAAACCACTCTCGACCTGAGAAATTGCAAACAAGGGATATATTTAGTTAAGGTTGAAAATGATGGTAAAACTGAAGTACAGAAATTATGGATAAACTGACTTATTTGTAGGAATTTATTGAAAGTAAGTAAGTTATCAATAACAAAAATTTAACATGAAGAAATTTATACTAATCATTCTGCTTATACCATTAATATTTATTGCGAATGCGCAATATCAAACAAATGCTGATAATATAGGAGCTGATAATTTTCAAAACCCGATTTTTGCCGGTGATTATCCCGATCCAAGTTTAATTCGCGATGGCGACAATTATTATATGGTGCATTCATCGTTCTAGTATTACCCGGGTTTGTTAATTTGGCAGTCGAACGATTTGATAAATTGGAAACCGGTTGCCAATGCTTTGCACAAATACTTGGGTTCGGTTTGGGCACCCGATTTGGTAAAGTATAACAACAAATACTTCATCTATTTTCCGGCTAACAATGAAATTTATGTGGTTTGGGCTACCTCAATTGCAGGCCCATGGAGCGAACCCATCGATTTGAAAATTAACAATATCGATCCGGGCCATGTGGTTGATGAAAACGGGAAACGTTTTTTATATTCTGCCAACGGCGGTTATGTGCCATTGTCAGATGATGGATTATCGGTAATTGGCGAAACGAAACATGTTTATGATGGCTGGCCAATTCCGCGCGATTATACCATTGAATGTTTTTGTTTGGAAGGCCCAAAACTCGTAAAGCATGAAAATTACTATTATTTAACTGTAGCCGAAGGCGGAACAGCCGGTCCGGCAACAAGCCACATGATCATTTCCGCCCGATCAAAATCGCCATTTGGGCCTTGGGAAAATTCGCCTTACAACCCCATTGAACGGACTCTTGAAAGTTCTGAAAAGTGGTGGTCGAAAGGCCATGGAACTTTATTTGATGATGCAAAAGGTAATTGGTGGATGGTGTTTCATGCTTATGAAAAGGGTTTTTACAATATGGGCCGTCAAACGCTTTTACAACCGGTGGAATGGACTAACGACGGTTGGTTTAAAACCCTGGAAGGAGTTAAAACTGAGAAACCTTTAAAGATACCTCCTCTTGAAAAATCAACTATTGCATTTTCGCTAAATGATGATTTTAACGGCAAATTCTTAAAACCTCAATGGAAATTCTTTGAAGAGTACGATACCAGTAGGTTCCAATTGGCAAATAACAGTGTAACCATAAAAGCTAAAGGAAATTCCGTTGGCAATAGCTCACCATTGCTTTGTGTACCTTCCCACCATTCCTATATGGCTGAAGTGGAACTTACCATAGATGGAAATGCTACAGGAGGTTTGGTCCTTTTTTATAACAACAAAGCTTTTTCAGGTATTCTGGCCGGCAATGGGAATATTTTGGCAAACATTAATGGCTGGCAGTTCCCGACTGAAAAAAACGTAATTAAAAACCAGGTATTCCTTCGTTTAAAAAACACGAACAGCACTGTGGATATGTATTACAGCACCGATGGAGAAAAATGGGTCAAAATTGAGAATTCACTGGAAACTTCCGGGTTTCATCACAATGCTTTTGGCGGATTTTTAGGCATACGCATCGGACTTTGTTCAATAGGCGAAGGGACAGTTAAATTTGAAAAATTCACTTACAAGCCATTAAATTAAAGTTTTTAAAAAGCTGGTAATTTATACAGGAACACGAGTTGAGACAATTGAGAATTAAAAATTCAAGAAAGCAAGTATTCATAAATTGGAAACAAAAATCAAATGAGCAAGCATTTATTAAAATATGACAATTTAACCTTTAAAACGATGATTATCAATTTAAAAGAAAGAATTATTATCCGTCAATTATTATTTATATTATTAGGTGTTTTTCTGTTTACAACCGGTTTGAATGCACAAGAAGTATCCATTCAAGTTGGGTCAACAACCCGTGAAATGATTATTTATGCTCCCCCTGGCATTGAACCAAACAGGCCATTGATTATTTCCATGCATGGGATGAACCAAACCATGTACGATCAAAAAAACCAAACACAATTTCAATCGGTTGCCCAGGCCAATAATTTTGTCTTGGTTTTTCCTCAATCAAACGGCTCTCAGTGGCAACTTTGGGGAACTTCTGATATTGATTTTATTTTAGCTATTATTGATGAAATGTACACCCAATACGGTATCGACCGCGACAGGGTCTATCTTTCTGGGTTTTCAATGGGCGGTATGATGACTTATTATGCCGCAACCCAGATAGCTGATAAAATTGCGGCTTTTGCACCGGTAAGCGGATTTCTTATGAGTGGACCTAATGCCGTTAGTTCACGGCCAATACCAATTATCCATATACATGGTGCAGACGATAACTATGTGCCAGTTAGCGATGTACAAACTCATATGGATGCCTGGATTGCCAGAAATGGCTGCCCAACAACAGCGGTGGTTACCAATCCATACCCGGCAAACGTACCCACGGCGAAATCAATAAAAAAATATTGGGGCCCCGGTAATGATGGAGTGGAAATCGTTTTTATAAGTGTCGCCGGTGTGGGGCATTGGTACTCCGATAATAACTGGAGTGCCGATGGGATATTCACCAGTCAGGAAATTTGGAACTTTTGCATGAAATATTCACTGAAAGATGGCGTTCCTGAATTTAAGTATGCATCGGTAAACGACACAAATCCAAAGCAAATTCAATTAAGCCTAAGTGCGCCCATCGTTGATTCAATTAAATTTACCGGCTTTACGGTAAAAATTGATAACCAGGTTGTTGCTATTGATAGTGTTGTTATAGGTGATACCAATCAACTGGTAATCAATTTACACGATAGCATTTTAAATGACAATGAAATTACATTGGCCTATAGCAATGGCAATGTGTTTTCAATTTTAGAAAAGGAACTAATAAGCTTTAACGATACATTGGTTGACAACCTGCTTAAAGGCGCTTCGCCACGAATACTTGAACTTTCAACCAATGAAAATGGGAGTGCTCTGTTCGCAAATTTTAACATGAATATGAAAATCCCTTCCGATGTTTCAGGTCTGTCCCTCAATGCTGAGTACAATGGCCTATTTAACCTACCTATCCTTCAGGTATCGTTTTTCGAAAATGATTCCACAATACTGTATTTTCAGGTAAGTGAAACAGTTTATCGTGATTACGAACTTACTTTTTCTTATTTGGGCAACAGCATTGTTTCTGCCGATAGTGGTTTGCTAAAAACCATTTCCGATTTTCCGGTAACCAATAATTCAAATGGTTTGCCGGTACATATCAATTCGGGGAAAATAGAAGCCGATGGTATTACACTTACATTGGAATTTTCAAAAGCAATGGCATTGGTAAATGGGCAATCGAGCTATATCAAACTTAATAAAAACGGAGAAAATGCTGTAATTAATGGCTCTTCTGTTTCAAATAATTCCATTATACTTTCCTTGAGCAAAAGCGTCCATTATGGCGATACAGTAACAATAAGTTACACACCGGGAACCATAAAAGCGGCTGATAACGGGCCATTGGAATCGTTCACTGATTTTACTATCAATAACCAGGTGAACGCACCTACCTGGATTCAAATACCGGGTAAAATAGAAGCAGAAAACTTCACCTTTAAATCAGGGATGCAAACCGAAGCAACCGGCGATGCAGGTGGAGGGCTAAATTTAGGCTACATTGGCGATGGAAATTGGCTGGAATATACCATTGAGAACAACTCATCGGAAACCGAGTACCAAATTTCTTTCCGGATTGCAGCACCAAGCACCGGGGGTATAATTGATTTTTATATTGACGATATAAACGCTGGCCAGATCACCACCCCAAATACAGGTAATTGGCAGGTTTACAAATCGGTTGTTGCGGATATTAGTATAACCCAGGGAAAACATTATTTAAAAGTAGTTGCTACAAAAGCTGGTTTCAACTTGAATTATATCGATATTCAAGGGTTGTCATCGGGGCTCAGGGAGTTGACTAGGGCAGACATAACCATTTATCCCAACCCGGCATGGAACGAAATGACAATAAGTTCTGTTGATTTTCGGCATAACAAAATAGAGGTTTATAACACCTTGGGCGGATTGGTGATGAGCAAGGCTACAGCAGGAGAACCTGTTTTGCGCATACCTATTAATTTGTTTAACGGAATATATTTCGTGAAAATATGCAATGATAAGCAATATCTACTTAAAAAATTGATGGTAGCAAATGAATAGGTGAGTATGCTTGTGCTTGATGAAACCATCAATCATTAAGAACACTGGTTGAAATAACTCACGAAATTGTCCCTTCCCGTAAAGTTGGGGGAAAGGTTGTGAATTTATGATAAACAAAATGAAAACTAAATTAGTAATTGTAGTGAGTTTATTGCTGTCTATGACTGTTAATTCTCAAACATGGACTGTTTTTGGATTAGATACACTTTCAAATGAATGTATAACATATTCTCATATCACGTTTTTTAATGATACTCTTTGGTCAGGGTCGTCAAAATTAGTAGGAACAACCCTTTCTAAAGTAGATGCACCTTCTCAATTATTCGTATGTGATGTATCAAAATCTGACCAAAATGGAAATTTGTGGTTTGTGGGTTCAATTTATAAAGATACTTGGCATCATGGGGATTCATTTACCGTATATAAGTTTGATGGCACTAAATGGTACGATTATAGCCTGTCAAAGTCATTTGCTTACAGTACTTGTAGTTCTATTACCTTTCAGAATGATGGTAAAATATGGTTCACCACAACTGATAACGGGGCATACATGTATAACGGGGCATCGTGGCAACAATACAAAACTTCGGTATTTACCGGTGCAAAATCTATGACAATCGACAGTATTGGGAATAAATGGTTTGCTAACTCAAATGGCTTGGTGAAATTTGATGGAAGCAATTGGACGGTTTTCAATCCTTCCAACAGTGGTTTGAAGTTTAATACAGTAAACGACTTGGCTATTGACAAGAACGGAAATATATGGCTTGCAACAGGTTCGCCCGATGAAACGAGTGATCCAACTACTGGCAGGATTGCTAAGTTTGACGGGACTAACTGGACTTATTACAAACCATTTAATGATGCGGATGGATTGAATTATGTTTATTCCGTAGCAATTGATCCAAACGGAAAGGTTTGGGCTGGAACATATTACAGACTTACTGTTTTTGATGGTGTTAAATGGACGAATTATACAGACTCACATTCTCCTTCGTCCGACAATTTGCAAGTCCTTTCAATTGATTTTGACTCGCATGGCAATAAATGGTTTGGAACAACGTGCGGAATCCTGAAGTTTGATGACTATGCGTCATCTGTAACATCTCATTCGCAAAATGAAATATCTGTATGGCCAAACCCTGCTAACTCTTATATAAATATTGATTTAACAGGTGAAAACAGCACCAACGAAATTTCAGTCCTCGATGTAAAGGGTTCCTTGATGTTAAAAAAGACAGTTTCATCGGGTAACGTTCAATTGAACATTTCCGATTTTGAACAAGGGCTATATTTTATTTCTGTAAATACAGGGTTGTATAGAATAATTAAACCAATTGTTAAATACAAATAAAAACAATTGCCGATAAAGGCATAACATATTTTAAAATTACATCAAATCAATCTAAAACTGGTATTATGAAAAGAATTTTTTATGCGTTTTTTCTGGGAGCTATTGTTCTAGTTAGTTCTAACCTTTACGGGCAAACTGACAATTGCTTCCTTTATGATTACCAGCCCAAGGTGGCTGAAATTCCTGCATCTGTTGACTCACTAAAGCCAACCCAAAAGGTTTCCGTTACACTCAAGTTGAAAACCGATACCATCTGTAAAGTTTCTAAATACGTATTTGGTAATGCAGTTGCGGCTTGGTGCGGATCTTATACCGATGCCGCGTTGATAAATGCCACAAAGCTTATGGATCCGACTCTCATTCGTTACCCTGGTGGAACATGGTCCGATGGATGGTTTATGGATAAAGTACCAACTGATTTGCCCGATTCGGTTTACGATGGCACAAAGTATAATGGTGTTTCTATTACAGCAACTCCCAAAAATAAGGTCGGCGTACATACTGGAACACAAGGCGGATGGGTAACCACAACCGACCAATATTATGCATTCCGTAAGGCCGCGGGTGTGTCGGAAGGTTTAATTACCGTAAATTATGCTTATGCACGGATAGGAACAAGCAAAGACCCGGTAGCCCAGGCTGCACACGAGGCTGCAAACTGGGTACGGTATGATAACGGACGCACAAAGTATTGGGAAATTGGGAATGAAAGTGCCGGTCCATGGGAATGGACTTTTATGATTGATACCACTAAAAACCAGGATGGACAACCTACATTTATTAGCGGGGCGTTGTACGGAAAGCATTTTAAAGTTTTTGTCGATTCTATGAAGGCGGCTGCACAAACTATTGGAACCACTATCTATATAGGCGGTCAAGTACAGGCAGCAGCAGATAATGGCAACAGTCAGTGGGCTCTTGGCAATAGAACCTGGAATGAGGGTTTTTTTAAACAAGTGAGTAACACTTGCGATTTTTATGTGGTACATAACTATTTCAGTAGTTCAAGTAATGTTAAAGAATTATTGACACAACCGGGTCAAAGTATCAAATCGAACGTAACTTATATATGGAATGATATTGCTAAATATGATGCATATTCAAAGCCAATTGCTTTAACAGAGTATAATATGGGCTGGGGGGAGCGCCAAATGTTGGAGCATCTTTTGCAATGGGTATGCAGGCATCCGTTCTTATGTGTGAGATGATTAAAAACAAAGTATTCATGGGCGCAAGATGGT
This sequence comes from Salinivirgaceae bacterium, assembly GCA_041664345.1. Taxonomy (GTDB): domain Bacteria; phylum Bacteroidota; class Bacteroidia; order Bacteroidales; family SZUA-534; genus GWE2-40-63. The sequence goes on along the minus strand of JBAYKX010000063.1, from coordinate 21,704 downwards.
ACATAAACGGAATGATGTCAGGTAATGAGTATGGTGGTAATTATGCAAATAAACCTCGCGCAGAATTTTATTATCTTTCCTATTTGCAGAAATATTTTGGCGATGTGGCAATAAATGTAACTTCGAGTAATTCAAATGTACTTTGCTATGCCTCAAGGTATTCATCGGGTGAAACAGGAATGGTTGTTGTTAATGTGGGAACCACATCACAAACAGTTAGTGTACTTACCGACTCCATAGGTGTTGGCGATAAGTATTATATTTATTCATTCACAAGCAATAATGACAGTGCCGGTTTTTCTCCAACGGTTTATATAAATGGGGTGGCGCCAAGCCCAAATCATTTTGGACCCTATACTTCCCTATTTAATATAAGCGCGATTGCGTACACTACTGATGGCAGGGAAATCAAATTTACTTCTCCGGGAAAGTCTCTCCAAATGATTACTATTGAAAAAGGAACTAACCATATTACGTCAATTGTGAGCGGGGTTAACTCAACAGATGTGAGCTTATTCAAATTGCACCAAAATTATCCAAATCCGGTTAATACAAATGCGCGTATAAGCTATGAACTACCATCAGGTGTTTTTGTAACTTTAAAGGTGTATGATTCGCAGGGAAGAGAGGTTGCCACACTGGTTAACGGGTTGCAGGATGCCGGGAGTCAATCTGCGGAATTCAATGTATTTAATCTACAAAGTGGAGTGTATTTTTATAAGATTGATGCCGGGAAATATCATGATTCTAAGAAACTTATAATTCTAAAATAAGGAATGTACTTTTTAAAAAGAATATGACAGCCTTTAATGATACATTGCTTTACGGCCAGCTAAAATCAAATAAAACAGTTACAACAAATCAATAATCTGAATTATGTTGAGTAAATTGAATAAACAAACTTTCATTGCTTTTTTGTCTTTTTTCATTTTAATGTCCGCATTTCATGCCGATGTTAAAGCTCAAAATCTGCAACAAAATATCCAATCAAAAAGGGCCAAAGAGAATTTTGATTTTAGTTGGCAGTTTCATAAAGGCGACATTGCCATGAAACTTGTTGTCAGAGTAGGTCAGGGTGGCATTACAGATATTAATGTGCCTGTTATAACCAAAAAAGATACCGTCATTGATTATACCGATGTTAAAAGTTCAACATCGTTTTATCCCGTTGACTGGAAGGAAGTAAACCTTCCACACGATTGGGCTGTTGAAGGAACTTTTGTACATGACAATACCTTGGGCAGCCAACCGGCAGGCAATGGGTATTTAACTACCGGCATAGGATTTTACAGAAAAGAATTTGAAATACCTGAAACAGATAAAGGAAATAAAATATCCATTGAGTTTGACGGTATATTCAGGAATAGCACCGTTTGGGTAAATGGCCACCTTTTAGGAAACCACCAAAGTGGGTATTTACCATCGAACTACGACCTTACCGATGTGCTACGTTATGGCAATGAAGGAAAAAATGTCATTTTGGTGAAGGTAGATGCTACCCAGCCCGAAGGCTGGTGGTACGAAGGTGCCGGCATTTACAGGCATGTTTGGCTAGTTAAAACCGACAGGCTGCATGTTGCACGGTTTGGTACTTTTGTTACAACACCCACCATTACTGAGGCTGAAGCTACGGTAAGTATTAAAACCACGCTGAAAAATGAGTACAAAACGGGCAAGTACATTACATTGGTTTCAAAAATTACCGACAAAAAAGGGATTGTGTTAGATACCAAAACTACCAGCCAATTAATCGAAACTCTTGATGAGACGGTGATAGCACAAATTGGGTCAATTCAAAAACCGTTGCTCTGGTCGCCCGAAACTCCCAACCTTTACAAGGTAGTAACGGAGGTTTCTGAAAACGGCAATATTATTGATACTTACGAAACTACTTTCGGGGTGCGAACAGTTGAAATTAACAAGGATGGGGTATTTCTCAATGGCAAACTTTGTCCTGTTGAAGGGTCTTGCAACCATCAGGATTTTGCCGGAATTGGTGTTGCCCTTCCCGATAAAATAAACTGGTACAAACTTAAGTTACTAAAAGATATGGGGAGCAATGCCTACCGCTGTTCGCACCACCCACCAACACCCGAATTACTCAACATGTGCGACAGTATGGGTATGTTGGTTCTCGATGAAAACCGTCACTTATCGAGTAGTGAAGAAGGCTTAAAAGATTTGGCTACCATGCTATACCGCGACCGCAATCATCCTTCCATATTCATGTGGAGCATGGAGAATGAAGAAGCCATACAGGGGACTGTAACGGGTACACGGATTTTGGAAACATTGGTTCAAACTACCCATAAAATTGACCCTACGCGCAAAGTTACTGCGGCTATGAATCATGCCCGCAATGATGGTGGATATGCTGAAGCTATGGATGTGGTTGGGTATAATTACGGCGATAAGCAACTGGCCTATGTTAAAGATAAAGAAGCACATCCCAACCGCGTTATGTTCTGTACCGAGGGGACAAGCTTCGTATCAACCCGTGGCGAATACGTGAATAGTTGGTGGCCACAGACTTGTTCAAACTCAATTTTATGGCAACCCGATTGGGGCCCTTATCCGGGAGAAGACTGGGCCGATATTGTAAAGTACCCTTACCTCGGTGGATTGTTTGTTTGGACCGGGTTCGATTACCGTGGCGAACCAACACCTTTCTGGTGGCCTAGTGTATCCTCTCAATTCGGCTTTATGGATGTTTGCGGTTTCCCAAAAGATGGTTATTATGCTTACAAAGCCGCATGGGGCAACGAACCGGTTGTCCACATTTTCCCGCATTGGAATTCAGGCAAAGAAAATGATACCGTAAAAGTACATTGTTACACCAATTGCGAGGAGGTAGAACTGTTCCTGAACGGCAAAAGCCAGGGAAAGCAAAAAGCCGTACCATTCAAAAGATTGATTTGGCCGGTTATCTATAAACCGGGAAAACTCGAAGCCAAAGGTTATAAAGGAGGTAAGCTTGTAACCAAGGATGTTGTTAAAACAACCACTACTCCTGCACAAGTAGCTTTAAACAGCGATGTTAGCGTCCTAAAAGCCGATGGCTGCAATGTGGCCGTAATAAGGGTAGCTATTAAAGATGAAAAAGGCAGGGTTGTGCCAACCGCCAATAACCTGGTAAAATTCACTATTGAAGGCCCTGGTAAGATTATTGGTACAGGAAACGGAGATCCCAAAAGCCACGAACCTGATAAAGCCAGCCAACGTATGGCTTTTAACGGGTATTGTTTGGTGTTGGTTCAATCGGAGAAACAAGCCGGAGAAATCAGGTTAAAGGCTACCTCCGAAAATCTTAATGATGCAGAGGTAGTTATTAAAGCAGAATAGAATTAAATGCATTTGAATCAAATATATTGTTTGTTATTTCCAATAGGGGCACCTATGGAAGACCCTGATGAGAAAGAAAGATTATATAATTAACGTACAAATTCAAACAATGAAAAAAATAAGTACAGCAGTCTTTCTAATAACAACATGGTCGTTGGGCTTGAATGCGCAAAATTCGTTGCTCCCGCCATTTCCTGATGTTCACGCAAAGCAAGCTTTAAACAGTGTGGAAATGGGCGATTGGCAAACATTCCCCGAAATTAAACTCGATATCCCTATTGCTCCCGGCCCTTTTGAGCCAACATGGGAATCCATTGAAAAGAATTATCCCGGTGAACCGGATTGGCTCCGTGAGGCAAAATTCGGTATCTGGGTTCATTTTGGACCGCAATCGGCTGGAGAGAGTGGCGACTGGTACGCGCGTAACCTATACAAACCAGGTTTGGCTTACGATAACCACAAAAAAAGGTACGGTCATCCATCGGAAGTAGGCTACAAAGAAGTTCTGCGCGATTGGAATCCTACAAAGCTCGACCCTGAAAAACTTACCAAAATTTATGAAGATGCAGGTGCCCGCTTCCTGATGATACAGGGTGTACACCACGACAATTTCGATTTATGGAACTCGCAATATCATCCCTGGAACTCGGTTAACATGGGTCCCAAACGTGACTTGCTAGGCGAATGGACCAAAGCATGCCGCACCAACAACATGCACTTTGGCGTAACTTTTCATCACGAATACACTTGGTGGTGGTGGCAAACCGCATTTGGCACCGATAATGAAGGCGACAAAGCAGGTATGCCCTACGATGGAAACCTCACATTAGCCGATGGCAAGGGCAAATGGTGGGAAGGTTACGATCCGCGCTTGCTTTATGGCATTGACTTGCGCGAATACAAGGGTGTAATTGAAGCTGCGAATTCGGGTTGGTCGCCTCCACCCGCTGGCATATTTACCAATCATTTAGATTACGCCAAATGGTACACAACTCAATGGGCTTTACGAATGATGGACGTAGTAGAACATTACGACCCCGACTTTATCTATACCGACGGCACTGTTCAGGGGCCTTTCACCGGAAACGGAACAGGCACAGGTATTAAAGCCGATGCCATGCCATTGGTGATGGCCGATTACTACAATCGCACGCTCCAACGTCGTGGTGAGGTAAACACTTTTAGCATAGTAAAATTCCGGCACAATACCAATGGTACCGTAAATACCGAAGAATTTGGAGTTCCGGCCAACATTAAAACCGACCAACCATGGATTGCCGAAGCACCGGTAGGTGATTGGTTTTACGCACCCAACTTTACTTACGATGCCGGCATGATGATTCGTTATATTATTGAAGCCATTGCCCGCGATGGCAATGCGGCCCTCTGCATTTCGTTGTTACCCGATGGTTCGCTCGACGAAGGCAGCCAAAAAATGTTGAAGGAAGTTGGTGTTTGGATGCGCCGAAATGGTGAAGCTATTTACGGAAGTCACGCTTGGAGCATTCCCGGCGAAGGCGAAATAGTTGACGATAAATTGAAAATGCTCCCCGGAGGGAAACTGGAACACCACCATGCTGATTTCAAGTTCAAGCCACAGGACTTTCGTTTTGCAGTTGGTAAGAATGGTTCCCTGTATGCGTTTTGCATGACAGTACCGGAACCCGGAACTCAGTTGAAAATTGTGTCGCTCGGAACTGAAGCTAAGCACTTGGACAAACCGGTTAACAGTGTTGAATTGCTTGGGTATGAAGGTAAACTAAAATGGAAACAGGGAGCCGATGGCTTTGTAATTACTTGTCCGGAGGAAATGCCTTTTGCAATTTCTGTAGTTTTTAAAATTGAATAGAAAATATGAAAAAAATTACAATAAACAAATTCAAATGTTAAACAATAATATAAACTGAACTATATGACAACACAAAACACATTTGCAAGAATGTTCCTGCTGATAGGATTGTTCCTATTAACCACAAAAACATTTTCACAGGATCCTAATTTCCATATCTACATCTGTTTTGGGCAGTCGAATATGGAAGGTCAGGGAACAATTGAAGCACAGGACAAGATTGTTGATAGCCGTTTTAAGGTTTTACAATCGCTCGATTGTTCAAACCTAAGCCGGAATAAGGATACATGGTACACTGCTGTTCCTCCGTTATGTCATTGCAATACAGGGCTATCGCCTGCCGACTACTTTGGAAGGACAATGGTTGCCAACCTTCCTGACAGCATTACCATTGGGGTTATTAATGTTGCTGTTGGTGGCTGCGACATCAGGCTATTTGATAAAGACCTTTATCAAGATTACGATTCTACTTTTAACGAAGAATGGTATTTATCAAAAGTAAGGCTTTATGATTGGAACCCACGCAAACATCTTATGGATATGGCTAAATTGGCACAACAAGATGGCGTTATTAAAGGGATACTTATGCACCAAGGCGAAGCAAACACTGGCGACACACAGTGGCCAACGTATGTAAAGAAAGTATATGATGAAATGTTAGCCGATCTTTCATTAAAGGCCGACTCAGTACCACTGTTAGCCGGGGAAGTATTATATAAGGAAGCAGGCTCGACATATTACTATGCTATGAATCAAATCATCCCACTTCTCCCTAATACTATTCCTACTGCACATGTAATTTCTGCTGCCGGATTGGGTGGGAAGGATTGGGCGCACTTTAACTCGGAAGGATACCGGATATTTGGGATGAGATACGCTGATAAGATGCTTACTTTAGAGGGTGTTGAACATGATATACTTGAACCAGAGTCTATTAATTTTGAAGCGGAATGTTCCGAATTTGGCAGCAATTGGAATGAAATTAACGATGCCGGTGCTTCAAATAAAAGCTATTTGACAATTAAGCCTGGGTTTAATAATACTACCGAAGCACCAACAGATAGTGCCAATACGGTTTTTTTCAATTTTACTGCAAAATCGGACACAACTTTTTATGCGTATGCCCGGTTAAATTGCCCTACTGCCAATAACGATTCATATTGGGTAAAAATGGACGACGAACCGTTTGAATATATTGATAATTTGGGTACAAGCGGGTGGAATTGGTTAAAATTAAAAAGTTATACGCTGAAAGCAGGCGACCATACTTTTACCATTGCCAATGGCGAAGAAGGGGCTAAACTTGATAAAGTATTCATTGCAAATTTTGACGTTGCCCCAACCGGAATGGGCAATACAGCTATAAGGATTTGTAACAATATAGTGCATCCGGTTCCCGGCAAAATTGAAGCGGAACTATTTTCGGACCAAAATGGCATTCAAACAGAAAATACCAGTGATACCGGTGGTGGTTTAAATGTAGGATGGATTGATGCCAACGATTGGATGGAATATGCTATTGATGTTGCAACCGATACCGTTTACAAAGCTACTTTTCATTGCGCTTCCCCCAACTCCACAGGTGGAGCTGTTTCCATATTGCTCGATGGTGTGCAAATTGGTAGTATATCATTCACTAGTACAGGGGGTTGGCAAACGTACAAATCTTTTTCGAAGAATATTCCTTTAAAAGCAGGGAAACATATCTTGAAATTACTGGTAACTACTTCAGGGTTTAATATTAATTGGTTCATGTTTGAAAAAATAATCGTTTCAGGAATTAACGATTTTGAGGAAGGCAACCTGTATGTTTTCCCAAATCCGACAACCAGTGAATTGAATATTGTAAGTAATTCATTTCAATTCAACAATATACAAATTATTGACTGTACCGGAAAAAGCGTGTATTCAAAAAATGTTGACCCTGCACAACTTATCAGTTTCAACCCATATTTACAGAAAGGAATCTATATTTTAATGCTAAGCAACAATACCGAAACTCAAAACATCAAAATTATTATTGCATAATTATACTTTGACAAATTAGAAAAATATTGGTGTCAATTTGGTGTTTTGGCGCTTTATTGATAACAAAGAGTATTTTTTTGAACAGTATAAGTATGTATAAATCAATCAATATGTTGAAAATAATCTTGTTGGGAATCCTGTTTTTCTCATTAAACTTTCTTTATGCCCAAACGCTGCCCGACTGGGAAAAGCAGTTTCTTGACAAAGAAAAACGACCGATCTCATTTTCAACAAAAGATGTTGTGTTGTCTGAGTCGTGGGTAAAGCATCGAGAAGCTGTCAACACACGGTATATTTATCAGTTTGACCCTGATAGGCTGCTTCACAATTTCAGAATAAATGCCGGAATTGAATCAAAAGCACAGCCGTTGGAAGGTTGGGAATCGCCTAATGTGGGTTTACGCGGGCATTTTGTTGGTCATTATTTATCGGCTTGTGCTTCGTTGATTGTAAAAACTGGTGATACTTTGCTGCAAAAAAATGTAAAGTACATGGTTGAAGTGCTTGCTGATTGCCAACAAAAATTGGGGGGCAAATACCTGAGCGCTTTTCCCGAAAATGATTTTACTACACTGGAAACCCAATTTGGCGGTGTTTGGGCTCCGTACTATACCTATCACAAAATTATGCAGGGAATGCTGGATGTTTACAAAGCTACCGGGAATAAAAAGGCGTATGCAATAACCGTAAATATGGCTGCCTATGTGAAAGGGCGTATGGACAAGCTATCGCCTGAATCAATAGAGAAAATATTGTATACACCTCAGGCTAATCCCGGAAATGAGGCTGGAGGAATGAACGATGTTCTGCACAGCTTATTTGAAATATCTAAAGATTCAACTCATTATCGGTTGGCATGTATTTTTGATCGTAAATGGTTCAGCCAACCATTGTACGAGGGTAAGGATATTCTGTCGGGTTTGCACTCCAATACCCATTTACCTTTAATAATTGGGTTTGCCAAACGGTATGAAAATACAGGAGACTGCTATTACCGCGATGTTGTTTCTCATTTCTGGGATATGCTTGAACATCATCATTGTTATGTGAATGGTTCGAGTAGTGGTCCACGTCCTATCGGCTCCACGCAAACAGCCCAAATTTCGGAACACTGGGGGGATGCTGATCGCTTAAGTGCAACGCTTACAAACAAAACTTCTGAGTCCTGTGTTTCTCATAACTCTCAAAAGATAACAAGCACTTTGTTTCGTTGGACTGCTCAACCCGAATATGCTGATGTGTACATGAACACGCTCTATAATTCCGTTTTCGCACTTCAAAATGCCGAAACCGGTTGTAATGTTTATTCTTTACCATTGGGCTCTCCGAATAAGAAGAACTTTGAAAAGCCAGATGGTTTTTTCTGTTGCAACGGCACAACTATCGAAGCATTTACCGGCTTGAATACCAATATCTATTTTTACAACAACGATAATCTCTGGGTGAATTTGTACATTCCTTCGTCGGTGAATTGGAAATCGAAGGGGATTACGTTGTCGCAGTCGTCAGATTTTCCGGATAGTTCCGTTGTGAAATTCAACGTAACCGCCCAAAAAAGCACGCCATTTGCTCTGAAATTGTTTATTCCGTCATGGGCTGATACACAAACTCAGGTTTTGGTAAATGGCGAATCCGTAAAAGGGGGAATAAGCCCAATGTCGTATGTTACTATTGATAGAAAATGGAAAAGCGGCGATAAGATAGAAATACGCTTTAACTACCATTTTTATTTAAAACCAATGCCCGACAATGCGAACGTGATTGCATTGTTTTATGGCCCGGTTTTATTGACATTTCAGGTTAATGAAGAAGCGATACTGAAAGGCAATGCTGCCGATATTCTGAAAAATATCTCCCAAAAAGGGAATTCCATGTCATTTACTTTAAAAAATAATGGAAAAGAATATACGCTTGTGCCATTTTACAAAGTAACTGATGCATCGTACGGGGTGTATGCGACTATCCGAAATGAGTATTAACAACAGTAAATATTAAAAAACAACACGATGAAAGTATATTTCTTTATCCTTGTAATTATTGCATCTGGTTTAAAGATAGAATCCCAAAACCTTCCCGATTGGGAAAACCCCAATGTTAATGGCATTAACAAGGAAAAGCCACACGCATATGGTTTTCTAGCATCCGAAAAGGCAAACAACCCCACGGTTCAATCGCTTAACGGTATCTGGAAGTTCAAATGGTCGCCCAATCCGCAATTGCGGCCCGTGGATTTTTATACAGAGAATTATTCAACCGACAAATGGGATAACATCCTGGTTCCCGGAAACTGGGAGCTTCAAGGATTTGGAACTCCTATTTATACCAACATTGCTTATCCGTTCAAGCGCGATGCTCCCAAAGTTACCAGCGAACCGGAAAAACACTTCACAAGTTATCTGGATCGGAATCCGGTGGGCAGTTATAGTACAAGCTTTATTGTTCCTGAAAACTGGAATGATAAATTGGTTTTCTTAAATTTTGGCGGAGTGCAATCGGCCATGTACGTTTGGGTGAACGGGCAAAAAGTTGGGTACAGCGAAAATTCCATGTCACCTGCCGAATTCGATATAACAAATTACATTCATAAAGGTGTAAATAAACTGGCTGTTGAAGTATATCGCTGGTGCGATGGCAGTTATATGGAAGATCAGGATATTTGGCGTTTAAGCGGTATTTTCAGGGATGTTGATTTAATTGCCCGCCCAAAAACCTTTATAAGTGATTTTTTTGTGAACGCTGTACCAGACAATACGTTTGAAAACGCGGGCATCACCATAGACCTAGATATCGACAATCGCTCATCTCAAAACATTTCAGGATTGTACGCAGAGGCTGAAGTATCAGGTTTTACGGCACAAGGCGACCTGGTTGACCTCTCTTTTTTGGAGAAAGTCCCGTTGGTTCAAAAGTCAAAACAGGCATCGCTCAAACTGAAATCTTCGATAAAACAGCCCAGGCTTTGGTCGGCCGAAACGCCCGATTTATATCATCTAATCATAAAACTCAAAAACAATAAGAACGAGATTGTTGATAAGGCTGAATGCTATTTTGGTGTTCGTAAAATTGAAGTACGGGGCGATGTATTTTACTTGAATGGTAGAGCCGTTAAACTCAAAGGTGTGAACCGCCACGAGCAACACCCGCGAACGGGAAGGCACGTGAGCCGAAATACCATGATTCGCGACTTGGAACTGATGAAGCAGGCCAATATTAACATGATACGTACCTGCCATTACCCCGATGATGCCTTGTTTTATGAACTTTGCGACCAATATGGTTTTTATGTAATGGACGAAGCAAATCAAGAATCGCACGGATTTGGAATTGGAAATAAGGAGATGGGCGATAACCCGATGTGGAAAAAGTCGCATGTAGAAAGGGCTGTTTCGTTGGTACAGCGCGATAAAAACCATCCCAGTGTTATTTTCTGGTCGCTGGGAAATGAAGGTGGTAACGGGCAAAACTTAATAGCCATGGCCGATACCATAAAAAAACTCGATTCAAGCCAATTGATTTATTCTGATTCACAACGTGATATTTCGGCTATTTACGATGATGGTTATCTGCATCCTGTCGATTTGAAGAACTTAGGAGAAAGGATAAAAGATAAACCGGTATTTTTGCGTGAATACGCACATGTGATGGGTAATTCGGGCGGAAATCTTCAGGAATATTGGGGTGTAATTTATGCCGATTCAAGCCTTACCGGTGCTGCCATTTGGGAATGGGTTGACCAGGGTTTGGCAAAGAAAAAGGATGGTTCCCCGCTGAAACTCACCGAACACCCCGATGATTACCAATTGAAGGATAATGAATTTTGGGCTTATGGCGGTGATTTTGGCGATAAACCAAACGATGGAAATTTCTGTATAAAGGGTCTTATTTCGTCCGACAAAAAGCCATATCCTCACTACTTTGAAGTTCAGAAAGTGTATCAACCGGTGGTTTTTCAGCTTTTAAACAATAAGGACATTACCATTAGGGTTACAAACTATTTTGATTTCCTTTCGCTTGCCAACTTCGATTTTGAATACGAATATACTTTGAACGGCAAACTGTTTCAAAAAGGCACGTTCAGTTACAATAACATTTTGCCGGGCACATTTTCAAGCATAATGCTCCCCTATTCGCAACATTTTGATACCATTTCATCGGAAATATGTTTGAATATTTACACTAAACTTAAGACGGCGACAATCTGGGCAGAAGAGGGCTTTTGTTTTGCCCGTGAGCAGTTTGTTATTAAACCAAATGTGTGGACAAAGTTGTTGCCTACGGAAAAACAGGCAGTCGTAACAGAATCGCCCACACAAATTGAACTAAAAACGGAAACAATGACCTTCACCCTCGACCGAAAAAGCGGTTCACTGATAAGCTGGAAAATTAACCGGCAAGAATTGCTGAAAGGCATACTTGAACCCTATTTTTGGAAAACACCGAACGATAACCAAAAGCAAAGTGGTTATTTATGGGAATTTGGCAAATGGAGGAAAGCCGCAGAAAACAGGGAAGTTAAAAATGTAGATATAGTCAGAGAAGGCAATTTAGTATCAGTTAAGTTTGATATGAATTTGCCAACCATTAACTCCAACTATACACTGAATTACCAATTAAACGGAATGGGAAAATTACAAGTTGAGGCAACCTATACACCACTGTGCGATACCATTCCTTTGATTCCTAAATTTGGTATGAGGGTTCGTATCCCGGAAACATTTAATACCATAGATTGGTACGGACGAGGCCCATACGAAAATTACCCCGACCGCAAAACCGCTTCGTTGATCGGTTTATACCAAGCTGAATTGGAAAATTTCGTAGTTCCATATCCAGCACCGCAAGACAATGCCAACCGCTGCGACGTCCGCTGGTTAACGTTAACTACCCAAAACAATGAGTCTTTTAAAATAACAGGTTTACAACCAATTAATTTTAGGGCGTGGCCATACACCGAAGACGATTTGGAAAACACACGGCACGACTACCAATTACCTAAACGCGATTTCATCAACCTGAATATCGATTTGAATATTCACGGAGTGGGTGGCGATGACACCTGGGGTGCTAAAACAATGGAAAAGTACACCAATGCCGGGAATATACCTTATCACTATGGATTTATTATGGAATATATTGAAAACCAATAGCTTCTTGAAAAATGAATCATACTGGATAGTATAAATTAGAAATAAAACATAACAAAATGGACAACTTGAATTTACTCAAAAAAAATTATTTTACAAAACAAATAGTATGGGTATTCATACTATTTATAAGCTCTTTTTCCGGCTCTGCGCAAAATAGCACGGAACGGAAACAGTTGTTCGATTATGACTGGAAATTCTTTTTAGGCGATGCCACGGAAGCCAAATCATCCGATTTCAATGATGAAAGCTGGCGTAAGCTCGATTTGCCCCATGATTGGAGCATTGAGGGGCAAATAAACCCCAAAAACCCGACAGGGAACGCAGGTGGGTTTTTCCCAACAGGTATTGGTTGGTACCGCAAAACCTTTAAAGTACCGGTGGAATGGAAAGGTAAAAATATTTCAATTTATTTTGAAGGGGTTTACATGAACTCCGAAGTATTCATCAACGGAAAATCGCTGGGTGTTTATCCGTATGGCTATTCATCGTTCAGTTACGACCTTACACCACACCTGGATTTTGACAAGGAAAATGTTATAGCCGTTAAGGTTGACAATTCTCAGCAGGTAAACAGCCGTTGGTATAGCGGTTCGGGTATTTACCGCCATGTTTGGATGTTGGTCACAAACCCGCTGCATGTGGCACAATGGGGTGTTGGCATTACAACTCCCGTGGTATCCGTAAAAAAGGCAACCGTGCTGGTAAAAACTGTGGTGAAAAATGAAACCGGTACTCCCCAAAATGTGGTTGTTAAAACCCAGCTTTTTGATGCAAACAACAAAGCAGCCGCAAACAATCAAACCAATATTGAACTGGCTGCAAACAGCGAAAAAGAAGTAACCCAAACCATTAATGTAAGCAATCCGTTGCTTTGGACTGCCGAAACTCCCAACTTGTACCAAGCTCAGGTACAGGTAATAAACGGCAAACAGGTTGTTGACGATACCAAAACCAAGTTTGGCATCCGTTCCATAAAATTTACTGCCGAAAACGGTTTTCAGCTTAACGGCAAAACCGTGAAAATCAATGGGGGTTGCGTGCATCACGACAATGGTTGTTTGGGTGCTGCGGCTTTCGACCGCGCCGAGGAACGCAAGATTGAATTGCTAAAAGAAGGCGGTTTCAATGCAGTAAGGACTTCGCACAATCCCTCGTCGGAGGCTTTCCTCGATGCTTGCGACAAACTCGGTTTGTTGGTAATGGACGAATCGTTTGATTGTTGGAAAATAGGGAAAAACAAAGCCGATTATGGCCAGTATTTTAACCAATGGTGGCAGCGCGATTTGGATGCAATGGTTTTACGCGACCGTAACCATCCTTCCATATTCATGTGGAGCATCGGTAATGAAATACCCGAACGAAAAGACTCTCAGGCTGTGGAAACCGCAAAAATGCTTGTTGGCGCCATAAAAAAAATAGATGATACTCGTCCGGTTACATCTGCTATTGTAGGTTGGGGCGACGATTGGTACGTGTTCGACCCACTATTTGCGGCACACGATGTGGCCGGTTACAATTATCACTTGAATAGTGCCCCCGACGATCACAAGAGGGTTCCTTCGCGTGTTATTGTGCATACCGAATCGTACCCGAATGATGCTTTTGCGAATTGGGAATTGGTACAAAATAACAATTGTGCCATTGGTGATTTTGTTTGGACAGCTATCGATTATTTAGGCGAATCGGGGATTGGCCGTTACTACTATTCCGGTGAAACGCCAGGCAATCATTGGGAAAATGATTTCTTTCCATGGCATGGCGCTTATTGCGGCGATATTGATTTGATAGGTTGGCGAAAACCAATTTCGCATTATAGGAGCATGTTGTACAATAACACCGAAAAGCTTTATATGGCTGTTCGCGAACCCGAACCCAATCCCCTTGAAATTAAGACTACCTGGTGGTCGGTTTGGCCTACCTGGGAAAGCTGGACTTGGCCAGGATTTGAAGGAAAAGATATACAAGTGGAGGTATATTCTAAATATCCCAAAGTTAGGCTTTACCTCAACAACAACCTTATTGGCGAACAGGCAACCACCCGCGAACAACAGTTTAAGGCTACCTTTTCGGTGCCTTATTCATCAGGTGCACTTAAAGCTGTTGGTGTGGAAAATGATAAAGAAGTGGAATCGACCATCCTGCAAACTTCCGGCGATGCAGCAAAAATAAAACTAATTGCCGATAAAAAAGAGATACTGGCCAATGGACAGGACTTGTCGTTTGTTACCGTCGAAATAACAGATAAGGACGGGATAATTGAACCAAATGCAGCCAACCGTTTGCAATTCAAAATTGAAGGCTCTGGCGTAATTGTAGGGGTTGATAATGCCGATATAAAAGATACCGACCCTTATGTGGCCAATTCACGTAAAGCTTGGAAGGGACGGGTATTGGTTGTGATAAAAAGCAACCGCAACCCTGGTGATATTAAATTGACAGTGAGTTCGCCCGGTATAACAGATGCTACAATAAACATCAAAACCAATTCTGAAAATATAGCGAAATGAAAACCGTGAATGTTATAACTATTTTATATCAGAAATAAGATGATGATATAAAAGAGGAAGATGCTTTAGAGCAATGTTTTTTTAGTATTAACAATTAAACTTTATTAAAATGAAAAAAAATTTACTCTTAACAAGTGTATTTAGTTTATTACTAAATGGTGTTTTGTTTTCGCAAATTGTTTTTCAAAATGGAAGTTTTGAGATGCCTGATGATAGCATAAAATACACAGCCAATGGATTAGGTGGTGGTAATCCAACAAAGATGGATGACAATTTAATCGGCTGGTGGGCCGATACTTCAGCAACTGATTGCGGACGTGAATCTATAAGAGTGGAAGGTACCGTTCCTGATGGCAAATATGTTGGGTTTGCATTCAATAATGATAGTGCTTCAATATGGAACCTTGCTGGAAAGGTGGAACCAGGGATGCGTGACCTTTATCTGACATTTTATGTTCAGGAAAGCTGGCCACAAAATTTAACTGATATGACTATCGTTATAAAATTTGCAACTTATGAAGGAACCGATACTACCGGATATGTAGTTGTTGATTCATTGGGCCAGCTATGGGATAAAACTACCGCGGATGTAAATGGTTTTGTTTTTTATGAATTTTCAGAGGTGTTACCAGCTACAACCGAAGGAAAGAACTTACTGATTAGTTTTGATATTGCTAGAATAGATCCTGCAAATACATGGGTAAATTTCGACAATTTCGAACTTGGTGTAAGCTTGGTAGTCGGCATTCAAAATACTTCTGTGGCAAACAATACCAAGGTTTACCCTAACCCTGCCAGTGATTTCATAAATATTGGAACTAAAGTGAACGAGGTGAGTACATATAGATTAATTGATGTATCAGGCAAAGAAATGCTTACCGGATTTGTTAACAATAATGGAAGAATTGATGTGAGTTCACTGCAAAAAGGAATTTATTTATTGTATATGCACAATTCTTTGGGCACCGAAGTAATAAAAACTGTAATTAAATAGGGTGGTCGATTTACCTTTAAAAGCGTTAATAAGGTTTCACGAAAGCAAGACTGACAGGAATTGATCAAGTTATTTACTGTCAGTCTGCTTTCTTAACTAAATAAATTTCATTATTAATAAGAGCTTAAACCTCTATAAGTTTCAACAAATGAATTTTAACAAACAAAAAAGATACTTTCTTAAAAAGAATACGTTCAACATACAATACCCACTTTGTTGTTGGTTTACTGTTTTACAAACATTACAGTTGCTTGCTATACTTTTACCGATAAGTTGCAATGGTGGTATAAAGCGTACTTTGGAATGGTAAAAAGATTATAATTCAATTGACTTATCATAAGTGTCAGAGGAATTTGACACTGCTCCATATAAAAAATAAAATAATCTTGATAATAATTAAATTACAATTCAATGAAAAACAAAATCTATTTTTTCAATCAATCATTTAAAAGAGCTTCGCTTGCTATAATAGGTTGTCTTTTAATATCGGTAACCGTGCAAGCTCAATTACCAACAGCACAAGAAATTGCAGGCAAAATGAAATTAGGCTGGAATCTTGGAAACATGCTTGAAGCGGTTTGGATTCCCCGAGATAATTATGCCGCTACTACCCAGGCAACCATAGATTCAGTGAAAGCTGCCGGGTTTAATACAGTCAGGCTTCCTGTGGCATGGCATTACCATTCGAATACTGCCACTTATGTAATTGATACAGCCTGGCTCGCCCATGTGAAAAAGACCGTTGACTATTGCATAAAAGATAGTATGTACGTTGTGATGAATACGCATTGGGATAACGGATGGCTGGATGATCATATTAATGCAAATGATTCTGCCAGTGTAAATGCCCGGCAACATGCGCATTGGACCCAAATTGCAAATTATTTTAAAGATTACGGCGACCACCTGCTTTTTGCCAGTGCCAATGAGCCTCCTGCCAAAGATGCCAATCAGATGGCTATTTTGTTGTCGTACCACCAGACCTTTATTAACGCCGTTCGTGCCACCGGTGGAAATAACAGTTCCCGTACCCTTGTTGTACAAGGGCCGTCAACCGACATAGATTTAACCAATGAATTGATGAACACGATGCCCACCGACCAGATTGCAAACCGCTTGATAGTTGAAGTGCATTATTATACCCCATGGCAATTCTGTGGATTGAACGAGGATGCAAATTGGGGCAAAATGTTTTATTATTGGGGCAGTGGCTATCATTCTATCACCGATGTTACTCGTAATGCCACCTGGGGCGAAGAAAGTTCTATGGATAATGGTTTGAATCTAATGAAAACCAAGTTTGTTGATAAAGGGATTCCGGTAATTATTGGGGAGTATGGTGCTTTCAGACATAATCAAATCCCCGCTCCTTCTATTCAGGCGCTTCACAATGCTTCTATAGAATATTTTTACAGGTATTTTGTAAAATCGGCAACTGATAAGGGAATTATAACATATTGCTGGGACACTGGGGGGCTTTTCGATTTCACTACAGGAAAAATAAAAGACAAAGTGGTTGTTAATGCTATCATTAAGGGAGGCACAGATACCATTCCGGTAACGGATGTTTCAATTAATGAGAATATCGATTCACTTGCTATTGGAGCTACCATTACATTAACTGCTACGGTAGCACCACTTGATGCAACTTATAAAACGGTTACTTGGCGTTCAATTGAGCCAGCCGTTGCAACGGTAAGTTCCGCAGGGCTGGTTACAGGGCTTAAGGTTGGTAAAACAATTATTTATGCAAATGCCGATTTGAAGAATGAAGGGTTATCAATTGTTGTTGGTATTCCGGCAACAGGTGTTGTAATTGATCCAAAAGAGGACACAATTAAAATTGGGGAAACCAAACAGCTTGTTGCCACAGTAAGCCCATCCAATGCATCGGTAAAAACAGTTAAATGGAGTTCAAATAATACTACGGTTGTTACTGTAAGCACATCAGGTATGGTAAAAGCCGTATCAACAGGTTCAGCCGTAATTACCGCTACCACTACCGACGGAAGCTTTAAAACAACCGGCAAGATAACTGTTTTGGACTCTGCTACCAGCGTAATACAGGCTATTAAACCTGACGATATTGCCATATTCCCAAACCCGTTGAACGGAAAACAGCTAACCGTTGATTTAGGTGGGCTCAAAGGAACTACAACCATACAGTTTATTCAAATAAACGGTCAAACAGTTTTAGAACAAACCGTGTTCGATAAACAACGCACCCAATTATATGTGAATCTAAAACCAGGTATTTACATGGTCAGGTTTTTAAACAATGAAAATACTTTGTTGAAAAAGCTGGTGATTAATTAGTAAACGATAAATATTAAATTGATAACCTTTACTGCTGCCACAGAGGAGGTATCCCCTTGAGGGGATAATAGGGGTGAATCTTTCTTAACTAAACGATATTAAATTAATAACAAAAGTGAAAAATAAAATAGTCATATTATCCCGCTTTTTTAGGCAAAGAATTCTTATTACCATTATTGCAAGCTCACTTGCAATACCGGCAACCACACATGCGCAATTACCAACAGCAAAGCAAATTGCAAGCAAAATGAAACTAGGTTGGAATCTTGGGAACACGCTTGAAGCTACCTGGGCAACACCCGGTAATGCTTCTCAAAGACTCATTGATTCAGTGAAAGCTGCGGGGTTTAATTCAGTTAGGCTCCCTTGTGCTTGGTACCATAATTCCAATAAAACCACCAATATAATTAACGCTGCTTACCTTGAACAAGTTAAAAAAAACGTTGACTATTGCATTAACGACAGCCTTTACGTAATGATTAACATTCACTGGGATGAAGGTTGGCTGGAAAATCATGTCACTGTAGCCGATTCGGCCATAGTAAATGCCATGCAAAAAACTTATTGGACCCAAATTGCTGAATATTTCAAAGATTATGATGAGCATTTGCTTTTTGCCTGCGCCAATGAACCAAACAGTCAGGATGATGCAGACGGACGCGCTGTATTAGAATATTATACGCAAACCTTCATTAAAGCGGTGCGTGCAACCGGTGGAAACAACAGTTCGCGAACACTGATTTATCAAGGACACCCCGACCATCCAACCATTCCACAAGACGAAATCGCCGACCGGTTGATATTTGAAGCCCACAGTTATGGTTATCAGTTTGCCCTTTTGGAAAAAGATATGCTTAACCCGTGGTGTGGCGGTTGCGGAGATACCCTTTATTGCATTTATTACTGGGGAAAAGGCAATCATTCTGGCACCGATATTAAGCATAACCCTCAACCACCCTATGATGAAGAGGCTGATATTGACAAATTTTTCGGTACTACACTTAAAACCGGATTTGTAGATAAGGGTGTGCCTGTAATTTTGGGTGAATATGGGGCATGGAAACGTGGAACACTTGCTGCAGGGGCAGATCGGGAGCTTCACAATAAATCTATTGAGTATTATTTTTACTATATGGTAAAAGCAGCTCTTGGAAATGGGGCAATCCCTTTCGTTTGGGACACCGGATCATTATTTAATCGTAGCACGGGTAAGGTAAATGACTATGGTATTGTTAATTCCATGGTACGGGCTGCCACCGATACAATACCAGCAACTGATGTTTCAATAAATGAGATTGTTGATTCTTTAGCTATTGGAGCCACCACTTCATTAACTGCAACTATACTACCGCTTGACGCAACACATAAAAATGTTATATGGACTTCTAACAATTCTTCCGTAGCAACAGTTAGTTCAACAGGACTGGTTACAGGGCTCAAAACAGGTAAAACAACTATTAACGCTATGGCTGGTGTTAAGAGAGCAACGTTATCAATAGTTGTTGGGATACCGGTAACGAATATTTCAATTGATCAAAATATCGATTCTATTGCAATTGGAGCTACCGTTTCATTAACTGCTATGGTATTACCACTTAACGCAACGAATAAAACGGTTACATGGAGTTCAACAAATACTACAGTAGCATCAGTTAGTTCCACAGGACTGGTTACAGGGCTTAGCGTTGGTAAAGCAATTATTAGTGCAATGGCTGATGGGAAGAAAGCAACAAAATCAATTGTTGTTGGTATTCCGGCAACAAGTGTTGCATTAGACTCAAAAGCAGACACACTAAAAATTCGGGAAACCAAACAGCTAGTTGCCACAGTAATTCCATCCAATGCATCGGTAAATACAATTAGTTGGAGTTCAAGTAAAATTACTGTTGCTACCGTAAGCGCCTTGGGCTTGGTAACAGCCGTATCACAGGGAGCAGCAATAATTACAGCTACGGCCACTGGCGGAACCGTTAAATCAACATGCAAGATAACTGTTTCAGCAGATACTTTAACTAGTGTAACACAGACCAAAAAGCTTGATGATATTGCCATTTTCCCTAATCCGTTAAACGGAAAACAGCTAACAGTTGATTTAGGTGGGCTCAAAGGAACAACATCCATACAGTTTATTGAAATAAACGGCCAGACAGTTTTAGAAAAAACTGTGTTCGATAAACAACGTACCCAATTAAATGTCAATCTAAAACCGGGTATTTACATGGTCAGGTTTTCAAACAACCAAAATACTATGTTGAAAAAGCTGGTGATTAATTAAGCTGAACTAAACAATAAAAAATAAAAATTATGATAAAGAATTTTTTAATTGGAATCATTCTTTCCATCTTTTCAATAAGCTTAATTGCCCAGACTATAGCTCCGGAACCTTTTGGCCCGGTTCCAAATGAAAACCAGATGCGCTGGCAGGAAATGGAATATTATTCGTTCGTTCATTTCTCATTAAACACCTATACCGACCAGTCGTGGGGTTATGGAAACGAAGACGTTAATCTGTTTAACCCCGATTCAGCCGATTGCCGTCAGTGGGCACGTATTTGCAAAGAATCGGGCATGAAAGGTGTAATTATTACTGCCAAGCACCACTGCGGGTTTTGCCTGTGGCCTTCAGCATATACCGAGTATTCGGTAAAAAATGCCCCTTGGAAAAATGGCCAGGGCGATATGGTGCGCGAAATGGCCGATGCCTGTGAAGAATACGGTTTAAAATTAGGTATTTACTTGTCGCCTTGGGACAGAAACCACGCCGATTACGGAAAACCTGAATACATTACCTATTTTCGTAACCAACTTACCGAACTCCTCACCAATTATGGCGAAATTTTCGAAGTGTGGTTCGATGGGGCCAATGGCGGTTCCGGATATTATGGCGGAGCAAATGAAACCCGTACCATTGACCGAACAACTTATTACGATTGGAAGAACACCTATGCGCTAATCCGCCAGCTACAGCCCAATATCGTTATTTGGAACGATGGTGGCGACCGTGGCGACCTGCGCTGGGTGGGTACCGAAGATGGTTACGTGGGCGAAACAAATTGGAGTTTGTTGAATGCCACCGGTGAAGTAAATTGGGGTATGTTGCATTATGGCCTTGAATCGGGGAACTCGTGGGTACCGGCCGAAGTTAATACTTCCATCCGTCCGGAGTGGTTCTATCACCCGAGCGAGGACACCAAAGTTAAAACAGTTTCGCATTTGGTGGAAACTTATTATAACTCTATCGGGCGCAATGGCTCTTTTCTGCTCAACTTCCCAATTATGCCTAATGGACTGATACATTCAACTGACAAAAAAAATGCACTTGAACTTGCTCAAGCCGTGAAAGAATCGTTTGCCGTAAACCTTGCTGAAAAAAAGACTGTAGAAGCTTCTAATGTCCGCGGGAATGCACTAGAATTTGGGGCTGCTATGACAATAGACAGCACTAAAGACACGTATTGGACTACCGATGACAATGTAACAACTGCCTCATTGACAATAGATTTAGGAGACACAATCATATT
>JBAYKX010000062.1:0-33431 GCA_041664345.1 Salinivirgaceae bacterium | reverse complement strand
CCTAAAACCAAAATAAAAAAAAGGGAAAAGTACCGTGATATGTCCATAGATTTCAACCCGTGATGTAGTTCAACCGGGGGTTATCGCTGGGCACTGCGTGCCGCTTAAACCCCTATTTATTGGGCTCAGTTATTCCCAATAATCTACTTCTATATCTACAATTTCCTTATCTTTTACAGTAATTGAAAAATCAGCAGTCACTTCCAGATATTTATATATAACTCCATACGAGTTAAACCCATTATGCAGATTATAGCCTACAGATTCTATTTCCATTTCTGTTTCACAATCAATGCTTAAATTTAAAATTAAGGAATTATCAATCATCTCATAAATGCTTATTTCACCATACCCATTAGGATATGCGCTTATCGCTCTGACGCTACTTATTGGGTAAATATCTGTTCTACTAACAACCCAATCCACAAGGTCTTTTGATTCCATTTTTTCAATAACCATTTCAGAAATCCTTTCGTCACTTAATTGTTCACTAATCCAATCGTGATTAATGAAATCAATTTTTATTGAATGATATTCTACAAAATCTTTAATTGTATTAAAATAATTAATCCTAATTTTCTCTTCTGTGCATTCTATTTCCAATGATTCATTTAATTTATTTTTTACTTTACTATTACCAAAATCTGTTGGATTATTACTTATAAAAATGATTTGCTTTTCTTGCACTTTTTTGCAGTAATCTTTTAGTGATAACCAAATGACAGTATCCCTAAATCCTTTGTCTTCATTTTTAAATGGCATTGTTTTTTTTACAGCCCTCTTAATGAGTTCAGGTAAATATTCTTTATCGTATTCTATAATATTTTTGTCTGTCAGGCTTAGTTTTTCTTTTAAAAAAGATATATACTTCCTTGTTTCTATCTCTATATCTATATTGTCGGATATTAGAGGAATCTCGCGATTTAAAATATTATGAATAGATTCCTGATTTTTTTGCAAAATGTCCTTTTGTTCTAAAAGTGTTCTTCTATATATTTCTTCGGTCTCTTGTAATACAACTTCAGAAATTATAAATTTTGATTCTGTCTTCTTTAAGTAATCAAATAGAATTTCAAATTCCTTTGATTTAAAGAAAAAATCACCTCTTATAATATTTGTGTCAATAGCTATATCCATACTCTCCTAATTGAGCCCAACTACTGTATATCCCCGCTCCCATTATCAAACCCGGCGATAGCACCCCAAAATTGAATAGATAAACCCGGTTAACCGCGTTTAGTTCTTTTATGTAGCCTGATTTTTTACGGGTAGGTATTTTCATGGTATTTCAACTTTTGGTTGGCTAAAACTAAACAAAAATTTATAAAATGCCTACCGTTAATCCCGAATTAGGCGATAGAAAGGTTTAAAACCTGAACTATCAATTTTATGAGGGTAATCCCGACCAAGAAATTGTTTGAAGTCCCGCAGGAGCAGGACTGAATTACATCCCAATAGCCATCGGAAACGCTGGGCACTGCGTACCGCTTAAACCCTTATTTATTTTATGCTTGGCTTTATTCATTATCAGTTATTACTTTATGAATATTTTATATCTATTAATATTATTTTCACCTGATATAATTTCAACCATATATACTCCATAAGTTACTGCCAAATTCAGGTTTAATTCTTTTACATTATAATCAGTACTTTTAAATATAATAAGGCCAACACTATTTAATACCTTTACATTAACTTTTTCCTGATAATTTTCAAACTTGATTTCTATAGTACCTGTTGAAGGATTTGAATAACAAAGAATCAAATTATTCAACTTATTCTTGTCAAAATACGATGTACTATTCACATTATAACATTGAGACGTGTCAACACAGCTATTCTCTATAAGCTGAACAGCATAATTTCCTGATGTTTGTGCCGTAAATATCTGTTCTGTTGCTCCTGGTATTATACTATAATTATCATCGCAATTAAGCCATTGATATGATACAGATGTACTATTTGCTGTTAATGTATTATTGTTTTGAACAACTAAATTATCTATAAAATTAATAGTTAAATCTATTGTAATAATACTATCGCAACCTGTAATATTTTGTATCGTATCGGTATATATACCTGACGATGTCCAAACATAATTAGAACTAGGTGATATATAATCAAAACATGCTGTTATATCCATGCTACTAATGGTTGGTGAACACAATTTATAAATTCTTGCATGACCTGAATTACTACCGTTTCCATCATTTAAAGGTGCACCAACTGCCAATGAACTACCATCACTACTTACACTCACTGAGGTTCCAAAACGATCATCTTGCGCTTCTCCATCCATGTCTTCACCCACTTTATTCCAATCTGAACCATTCCAATTATATATGCGTACACTCCCTGAATTATCACTGGTGCCATCATTGTTGGGCGCACCTATTGCAATAACGTTTCCATTAGTATTCAATGATAGTGATGATCCGAAATAATCAAAATCGGCCTCTCCAATAAGTGTGGTTCCTTTTTGACTCCAAATGTTTCCATCCCAATTAAATATACGTACAGCATTTCTATCATCACCATAGCTTTGACTACAAGCAACTACGTTGCCATCTGTGCTTATTTTAGTATAACTACCAAAATAATTATTACTAGCTTCACCATTAATAACATTACCTTTTAACTCCCATTGGGTGCCACTCCATTGCAATATTTGTATTTGTCCTGCTCTAAGTCCATTTTCGCTGTTTAATGGTGAGGCTACAGCAATTATATTGCCGTCATTGCTTATACTTACTGCCGATCCACATTCATTATAAGCTGCTTTACCATTAATGTCATCTCCTTTTTGAGACCAATTACTTCCATTCCACGTGTAAACTCTTGCCTGCCCTGCATCAATTGCATAATCGTCATTCCAGGATTCACCTATTATAAGTGAATTCCCATCTCCACTTAATCCAATGCTCATTCCAGAAACTCCTTCAATGGTATGTCCCAAAATAAAATTACCTTTCGGCAACCAATCAGTGTCATCCCAATACAATACACGTACATAACCTTTATCATGACCTGTTGAATCAGACCAAGGTGCGCCAATTGCTACCGTATTTCCATCGGCGCTTAAACTAATGGAATAACCAAAGAAATCTTCTTGTAATACACCTTCAATATCATTGCCTTTTTGAACCCATGATGTACCCTTCCAGGAATATATACTTGCCATACCTCCTCGCCATGCAGAGCCTGTAATTTCAGGAGAACCAATTGCCACTGTAAGTCCATCATCACTTATACTTACTGCCGTGCCCATTTTACTATAGTTTGTTTTGCCATTAATATCATCCCCTTGTTGTTTGTATTGCTGAGAAAATACATTTGAGAATACAAAGATTAAACAAATAGCAACTAATAATTTAGAAACACGATTAGCATCAAAAGTCAATTTTTTCATAGGAATCTGATTTTAGGTTAATTATTTGTTGATTTTTTAAAATATATAATTTCTGTTTTTCATAAAAAATTCATTACACTAAACTTGTGAAGTCACTCATTTTTATAATAATTCACAAGCACTCAGCCATTCATACAACGATGAGTATATTAAAATAGGCGTTTGCGGGCTTAATTTCATGAAATTCACACAAAAGTTGGAGCGGGCTACAACCTTTGAATTTACTACTAAACCGGCTATAATTTTTATACATTGTTATACACAGTTCATCTTAGTCAATTAGTTTCTTAATATTCTTAATCGCCTTGTATGTCTCTGGTTTTAATCGAATTAGTTCCTTTGCAACAAAAATTGAAAATGTCATATCTACTTGTTTTAATGCTCCAAATCCAAGACTTAGTTGTTTTTCACTCATTTTAGTAGCTTTTTTTGCTACATGATAATAGCTAAGATGTGACAAAATCTTTTTTGACAAGTTAGGGTTTAATTCAATCTTACTTATCTCACGTATTGTTTTGCCTAATACATCAAATTGTAAAAAATCCATTTCGCTTAAAATGTCCTTTTCAGCCCAAATTCTATTTAACACACGATTCGCTAATTCTCTATCAATCTCGGCAATTTCGCTTAAACCTTTTGAGACTATTTTTATTTCTAAGTCTTTGCATTTATTGTAAATCTCATTTAATCCTAAACTATTAATGACTTCAATAATTTTTGACCTTTCAATCAATGAAATCTGATTTAACAGTTCTGCTGCTTTATCAAATTGTTTCTCATGTTTAAACTTAAAGGATAAACTCGAAGTATCGAAGTTTAATAGAAATTCTTTTGTTCTTGGTTTATCTATAGATTTTAAATAAAACAAACACCTCATAATGTCATTTAGACTATAATTATTTGACTCACTAGCTAATAAACTTAAATTGATTTTGGAGGAATTAAATATTGTATTGGCATAACTTGAATTGAAACTAGATAGGGCCTTAAGCCCATCCGAGAACTCACTTAATTCAGAATTAGTGGCAATGCTAATAATTTCATTTTCGGAATAATTGAATAGTTCTGATGCAAATTTGCGATTGACCTTAAAAAGAGAAATAAAACCTGTAGCTATGCCAATAAAAGGAGTATATTCCATTGATGATTTAAGAGGTTCAAAACCTATATCCCAAACAAGCTTTCTTGTTCTTTTATAATTTCCTGATTCAATTGAAAGAAATTCATTAAGTGAATGGCAAATGACATCAAATTTTACATTTTCAATACTTGAAATAATTGTTTCATTCTTGATTTTTAAATAGAATTCATTAACCAAACTGTTTTCGTTTACATTTTCTACACTCTGCATTTCTTTCAATGTGCGACTTATAATATTAATAGACTGTTCTTCCATAAACATTATAAAATCATTTGTCGTTAGAATTTCATTCTGTAATTCTAACGACAAACTGGGGTCAATCATAGCTAAACGACTTAATGTTATTCCTATCTCTTTGTATTTGTTTGTTTTGATATTCTCTTTTATGATATCAGTTGTATGTACAAGTAACTTTTTAGTTTTATCTTGATTTATACCTTTTAGATAAGTGAAAATCAAAACAAGCCTTTCATATGGAAAATTTGAATAGTCGAAATTATTAATTATTACTTCATTAATTGACCAACATTTATTGGTTTGAATTCCAGATTTGTCAACAAGTTTCAGCCAATGCAGAGTTTCAATTATTTTGAAGATATCAATTTGCTCTTTGGGAAATTCAAAGAAATTCACTGGGACGAGATAATAAATTTTCTCAACATATTCTCTGTACCCCTTACATTTAGCAAGTAAATGAAAACTCTGAGCAACAAAGTAAGGATTAGATTTTGAAATTTTTTCAAGTATTGTATTTTCATCAATACTATCAATAAGCTCTTTAGATAATATCTTATTATTTAAGAACTTGTCAGCTTCCAGTAAAATATTTGATATTTCAAAATAATTATATTGCTTAAACCCATTTCTAAATTTGTATAATTGAAAATTCCTATAGATTTTATCGTAACCAAATTCAGTTAAAACATTGACTATTTTAAGAAGATTTTGTATATCAGAATACCGTAATTCCTTTTTCAGTAACTCATCAGGGTAACTTTCAAAAATATCAGTAGCAAATTTAATTGAGGTTATCCTTTTGATATTTTGCAGACCTTTAGCAAATCTACTTAAAGAAGTATTCTGTGACTTATTTATTAACAAAGGTCTGATTTTTTCAATAAAACCATCACAATTCTGCATCTTATTCAACAATACGAGACCTTCTGTTAAGCTCAAAAACTCTTCATTATTTATAGTTTCTGATAAATATTCAATTGAAAACTTTTCTTTTAAAACAGCATAAAGTACTGAGTTGTGAACTTTTGCCTCATTTAAATAGAAGGTTATTGCAGAAAATGGAATGTCGTTTAAAGGGTTTGATAAATATTGAGGAAGCTTCGTATTAAACTCTTCAAATTTGTCCGGAATGTATTTCTTAATAAAGGCAGAAATTTTAATTAAAGTAAAGATGAATGAACTATCGTTTTCAAAAAAATTGTTTAATCTATCATTCGTGATTACAATGGATTGCAAATATTCAGGAAAAGTTTCAGGACAAACTTCTGGGATTATTCTTAAAAGGTCTCTTAGAGGCTTTGAGCTTGACGGTTGAAAAAAGAAATTATCAGGATTTGAATAAAATATTAAGAGATTTTTTTTGACAGATTCATCTAAAAACAAACCTTTTAAAAGTTTGTGGTTTGAATTTGCAAACAAAGACTTGAGAACTGCTGGAGACTCTTTGTAATCAGTATTTGCTAAGTATTTTGAAAAAGTCTGAATTTCATATGCTGTGATTTGATAACTATTAAATCCTTTGTCCTTAAAAAAACTATATGTTATAAGTTTTGCAAAATCTGAATGATATAAATTATAGTAATCTGCAGAAAATGGTTTACAAATCAGTTCATTTTCTCTAACAAGGTCATCAAAATCAGATTTATCAATCATGCTTCCATATTTTATAGGAATTTCGTATTGATTGATTATTGCAAATTCTTTTAACCCATCATATTTTCTAAGCTTATATTTTTCTAGAACTAATTCATTAATTTTCGTAAATTCTATACCTGATAAACTTGAAACATCAATCCTATTCAAGTATTCTGTCAGAAACAAAAAATTTCTCCCAGTGGCTTTGATTAATTGGTTAATATCTAAATCCTTAGTTGTGAACTTTCTTAATATTCCAAGGTATTTTTCTTTAAAATCAGAATCTTTCTTGAAATCTAATTTCCTTTCCTCAAGGTTATCATGTTTAAATAGTTCTTCTGAATCTTGCTCTATTGTTTTGTCAATAATTCTACTCTCGAAAATAAATTTTATATTTTTATATTTCCCTTGGTAATTAAGAATTTCATTGATTAATGAGAGATTAAGATGTACCTTACTAAATAAACAAAAAACAGAAGAATTTTCTCTGCTTATTTCTATTAGATTTAAGTCATGAAAAGAGGTATTAGTATTAACTTCATGAAATAAGGTTAAAAATCCTCGTTTATCTAATTCGTAAGCAATCTGCCTTGATAAAATTGTTTTTCCTTGAGAAGATTTTCCAGTTAATATGATGAAATTTCTATTTTCTGAATATAAAAATTGACTGGTAATTTCATCAATTAATCTATTTTCATAATTGGTAAAAAAGAATTGTGTAGCTTCAATCTGAAAAGGAGTGTCTGCAAACCTCAAAAATTTACCATAGTTTCTTTGCTTGTTTAGTGTTCGAATTTTATATTGGTTTAAAACAATATTTTCAAAATCTTTAAATTCAAAATCACTTAAATGCTGGTTCTCTTCGAGTTTCCTTTCAAGATGTTCTCTAAATTCATGAATTACTGCAGTTTCAAATCCATTATAACTTAAAAAACTCGGCTCAATTTTTTCAATGACTTTTCTGCACTTTTCTTTAATAACCTCTGTAAGTTCTTGATTACCTTGTAAATTAAACTGCCAATTAATTTTAGTCAAAAATATTTGCCAATCTTCATCTGAGAAATTTTTGATTTCAGCAATAAACCCCTTGTTTTCCTTATATTTTGATTCATAATATGGAATTACAGTTTCTTTTACTTTTTCAATTACAGTGCTGGTAATTTCTCCACTTTTTAGATAGTATAATATAGAGTACTTAAGATTTTTATTATCACTTTCAGTATGTCCTGCTGTGGAATAAAATGAAAATTTTAATGATTTAAATTTAGATTGAATATATATGTCAATAAAATTGATTAAAGTGTTTTTGATAGCATCACTATTTATTGAATGTGGGGATGAGTAATTTTTAACTTCCTCAATTCCATCTTTATGATTTATTTGACAATAAACATCGCCAATTTTTTCTGTTGCAATATATATCCTTGATTCCCTTCCATTTTCTATGATAGCGTCAAGAAAGACATCAATGGCTCTCAATGTTTGAAGCTTGAATCCTTTTCCTGATTGAGTTGTGGTATCTCTCATTGTTCGTTACTTATCTTCTGTGGTCGGTTTTTGAATTGTGTATAACGTTTCGCATAAGAATAGTAGCCGACTGCGTAGCACTTTCCTGTCAAATTACAAGAAACATGAAACGGGCTACAATCCTTGAATTTACTACTATTTCGGCTATTATTTTTATGCATTGTTACCAAACGTTTTTATTTGTTCTTTTTACAAATGCCTCTCCTTTTCCTATTTCATTTGTTTCATCAGAGTGAAGGATTATGGAAATAAGGTCATATTCAGAATCTATATTCTTAAGGTTTTCTGGTTTTCTAATCTGTACAATGTAACCATACATTTTAAATCCACGAGCATACTCCGATATTTTATTAATTTCCAATATTTCTGATTTTACTCCATTAATTTCAATCATTAATTCTTTTGGAGATATGCTGTCAGGTGACATATTTATTACTTTGTCTGATTTATTTAGTAAGCTCTCTGTTTTTCCTGCAGTTTCAAACTTTTTCTTATTGATTTTTTGTTCTGAGGCAAATTGTAATGTTTTGGTTAAGCTCATTGGTCTAAAATAAATCATATAAGTTTCTTGAGGTGTAACTTGAGGTTCAAAAACATTAATCCCATATATCTCCATTCGGTCATATTGTGGATTTATTGTGATATTCTTATGAACCGGAACATTCCATGTCCAATATTCAAGTCTATTTACCCGATATTCAGGTAATTTTATTGCGTATAAGCTATAGTAATCTCCTTCCTTAACTTTCATTGAATAACACCCGTCCTTATCCGATAAAGTTTCATAGATATTCTCAAAAGCTTTGTTTCTCAAACTAATGGTTACACTATCTAATGGTTGTCCATTAAAGTCTGTCACTTTTCCACTAACCGTAAAGAATACATCGTTCTTGCAAGATGTAAATATTAAAATCAGCGTAATAATTAATAAAATGTTTTTCATTATAAACTTTACTTCAGTTCTTTCAAATGTTTGGTAACTACTGCATATCCCCGCTCCCATTCTCAAACCTAGGGATAGCACCCAAAAATTGAATGGATAAACCCGGTTAATCGCGTTTAGTTCTTTTATGTAGTCTGATTTTTTATGGGTTGGTATTATTTTCATGGTATTTCAACTTTTGGTTGGCTAAAACTAAACAAAAATTTACAAAATGCCTACTGTTAATCCCGAATTAGGCGATAGAAAAGTTTAAAACTTGAAATTCAATTTTATGAGGGCAATCCTGAACTAGAAATTGTTTGAAGTCCCGCAGGAGTGGGACTGAATTACATCCAAATAGCAATCGGAATAGCGGGGAAAGGTGTGCCACTTAATCCCCTATTTATTATGCGTTGCTTTTTTAAAACGTTCTATTCTTATCTTCTATTTTACGATACTTTGTTTCAAAAAAAACATCAACTTTATTATTAAATTCTTCAGCGTATCTTACTAAAGTTGAATGTCCTGAATTTGGGAGTATCCACAAATAGGCATTCGTTAAATTTTCAAAAATGGTCAAGGTGTGACCAGGCCGAATCACATCATGGTCTCCACCAATGACTAGTGTTGGAATAGAAATTTTATGAAGGTCATTGAATGAAATATGCGGTTGCTCTTTTAACAACCTGATATATTTATAAACCGTTGAATCCAATGAACTCTTGGGCCTTTCCTCTTTAAACATAGTTATAAACATATTGTATGTTTTTGTAGTTCTTTTCAAAATATCAGGAGAAATAGCAGAAGAGTCTGGTTGAAGGTTTGCCCCGGTAATTGCGAGTTTTTTTACTTTTTCTGGATGTCTTATTGCAAGCAATATTCCATTTACTCCTCCATCGCTCCAGCCAATAACATTAGCTGAATCGATATTCATGGCTGATAATAAAGCAGCATAATCGTCTGCCATCATTTCGTATGAGAGAGAATCTGATTTATCAAATGATTTGCCATGTGCCCGACTGTCGGCAACAATTACTTTATATTTTGTCGAAAAAAAAGGAATTTGTTTTACAAAAGCATTGATGCTCGCTCCGTTACCATGTATTAATAGAAGTGGTTCGCCATATCCATAAGTTTCACAATACATTTTAAATCCTCTGATAGTGTAGAATTTCCCTGCTTTTTCATTTTTACCATATATTGTATTGTTAACTAAACTATCGTATTCTGTTTCAGTTTTCGAAATGGAATTCTGACTATATGAAAATAAGACAATAAAAAAAAACGAAGCTAAAAACAATGCTGCTTTCTTCATGGCACTTAAAAATTTGATTTAAATATTAATAACATGCTAACTTACCAATTAGTTCAAAAAGGAGAAAGTCAATAATTTAATTCTTCAACTGTTCATACTAGTATTATTGCTAGTTATTTCTCATAATCCTATTGCAATTGAGTAAATTACGCATAACGTTTTCGTATAAAAAGCGGTTGCACTTGCTTGCACCTCTGCTTACTTACGCAATATCGTTAATTTCTTATTCATTGTTTCAATTCCGCACTTAACTGCAACTGCTTTTTTATGCGGTGTTGTACCTTGTGCATTAATCTAAATCCAAAACAATTTTTATATTTTCCTTAACTAAATCAATCAAGTCTTGAGGCAATTGTCCAACTTTATTAATCAAACGAATATTATCAATGGCTCTTATTTGGTCAATCATAATGTCACTGTCTTTATGAAGTTCGACAGTCCCTTTTTTAAGGTGAACTCGCAAAATTTCAGAGTCCTTTTTAACATTAGTTGTAATGGGACAAATTATAGTCGAAGGATGAGGTATTTTATTAAGAAAATCAGTTTGAATGACTAATACAGGTTTTGTTTTGCCTGTTTCTGTCCCTATTTGCGGGTTTAAATCTGCAATCCAGATTTCAAATTGTTTAATCGACATATTCAATCCCTTCAAATTCTTTAAGAACATCCATTGAGTCTTTTTTAACCAAAATAGATTCTTTTTTTAATTTTTTTTCAAGAATCAATCGTCTTTGTGTTCGATTGTAATATTCAATCGCTTCATTTATATATCGGTTTCTTGGTTTTTTAAGTCTTTCAAGAATCTTTTCAGTTTCCCCGAAAATCGAATCATCAAGTTTTAGTGAAAGTGTTTTCATATTAGTCTATTTTTAGGCTACAAAGATATGTCTTATTAGTATATACTACAAATATGCACATAAGTTATTTCGGAGACTCCCCCACATAAGGTACAACTTCAATATTTCCCCGCTCCCATTCTCAAACCCGGCGATAGCACAACAAAACTGAATGGATAAATCCGGTTAACCGCATTTATTTCTTTTATGTAGCCTGATTTTTTATGGGTTGGTATTATTTCCATGGTATGTCAACTTTTGGTTGGTTAAAACTAAACAAAAATTTATAAAATGCCTACCGTTAAACCCGGATAAATCAATTCACTGAAAATTAAGGATTAAACTGATGCCACAAAAAAAAGCCCACCCTCCGATTACTCGGAGTAGTGGGCTTTAACTTATTTAATTAAACTACTACTTGCAAATTATTTTCCCTGTTTGAATTGTTTTACCATTTTTAATTGCTTTGTAAAAATAAATCCCCGAAGGAAGATTATTGGTTTCAATAGTGGTTACTTCTTTAGTTACATCTAAAGATATTATTCCTTTTCCTAATACATTGAATAGTACCAATTCACAATTATTAATTTGTGATGGATCAATTATCCTAAAGGCAATTGATTCAGTAAATGGATTTGGATAAACAGTAAATGCTTGATTTCCAGAAACAAACGATGGGATGCCACTTGGGTTGACAACCAACGAAACATTCGTTGATGTAACACTTGGAGCACAAGTCCCTGAAACAACTACATTATAGTCCGTTGATGCATCCGAAATATCTGAAGGATCAATGGTTAAGTTAGCTGAAGTGGCACCCGAAACAGTTCCAGTATTGGTTAAGTTCACAGTTCCTTTCCTCCATTGGTAGGTAAGGTCAGTTCCTGTGGCAACTACTGAAAAACTAGCCGGACTTCCACTGGTTACTACTTGATTGGCAGGTTCTGCTGTAATTACTGGAGCAGTATTAACTGTTAAGGAAGCATTAGTAGAAGTAACATCAGGAGCACAAGCACCAGAAACAACTACATTATAATTTATAGCCACATCGGATACGTTAACCGGATTAATTGTTAAGGTTGCCGAAGTTGCACCTGAAACAGTTCCAGCATTGGTTAATCCAACAGTTCCCTTTCTCCATTGGTAGGTAAGGTCAGTTCCGGTAGCAGTCACTGATATACTTACCGCACTTCCAGCGCATTCCATTTGATTAACGGGCTCAGCAGTAATTACTGGAGCCTCATTAACTGTTATAGAAGTGTTAGTTGAAGTTACAGCAGGAGCACAAGCACCAGAAACAACTACATTATAATTTGTAGCCACATCTAAAACGCTTACCGGATCAATTGTTAAGGTTGCCGTAGTTGCACCTGAAACAGTTCCAGCATTGGTTAATTCAACAGTTCCCTTTCTCCATTGGTAGGTAAGGTCTGTTCCGGTAGCAGTCACTAATAAACTTACCGAACTTCCAGCGCATTCCGTTTGATTAACCGGCTCTGTTGTAATTACTGGAACCGCATTAACTGTTAAAGAAGCGTTAGTTGAAGTAACATCAGGAGCACAAGCACCAGAAACAACTACATTATAATTAGCAGCCACATCTAATACACTTACCGGATTAATTGTTAAGGTTGCAGTAGTTGCACCTGAAATAGTTCCAGCATTGGTTAATTCAACAGTTCCCTTTCTCCATTGGTAGGTAAGGTCAGTTCCGGTGGCTACCACTGAAATACTTGCTGCACTTCCAGCACATTCCGTTTGAGTAACTGGCTCTGAAGTAATTACTGGAGGCGCATTAACTGTTATAGAAGTGTTAGTTGAAGTAACATCAGGGGTACAAGCACCAGAAACAACTACATTATAATTAGTTGCTACATCTGTTACGTTTACCGGATCAATTGTTAAGGTTGCAGTAGTTGCACCTGAAACAGTTCCAGCATTGGTTAATTCAACAGTTCCTTTTCTCCATTGGTAGGTAAGGTCAGTTCCGGTAGCAGTTACTGATAAACTTACCGCACTTCCAGCGCATTCCGTTTGATTAACTGGCTCTGCAGTAATTACCGGAACCGCATTAATTGTTAAAGAAGCGTTAGTTGAGGTAACATCAGGAGCACAAGCACCAGAAACAACTACGTTATAATCAACAGCTTCGTCTAAAGCGGTTACAGGATCAATAGTTAGGGTAGCTGTTGTAGCGCCTAAAACATTACCAGTATTGGTTAAATTCACGGTTCCCTTTTTCCATTGGTAGGTCAATCCGGTACCCGTTGCCACAACTGAAAAACTTGCCAAACTTCCTGAACATTCTATTTGATTGGCAGGTTGTGTGGTAATAGCCGGAGCTGAATTAACTACTAACGAAGCATCGGCAGAAGTTAAGGTACTGGCACAAGTACTGGAAATAACCACATTGTAATCCAGAGCAGCATCTGCCTCATTTACTGGATCAAGGGTTAGAATCGCAGTAGTTGCACCTGTAATATTTCCCGTATTGGATAAGTTAACCAAACCTTTTCGCCATTGATAGGTAAGGCCAGCACCAGTTGCGGAAACTGAAAAACTTACCGGACTTCCAGCACATTCTGTTTGGTTGGCTGGTTGCGTATTTAGGGCAATTACAGCACTGATAACCAATGAAACATTGGCTGAAGTAACACTTGGGGCACAAGTACCTGAAACAACTACGTTATAATCAACAGCTTCGTCTAAAGCGGTAGCCGGGTCAATGGTAAGGGTAGCTGTTGTAGCACCTAAAACATTACCAGTATTGGTTAAGTTCACGGTTCCTTTTCTCCATTGGTAAGTTACACTTGTTCCTGTTGCCACAACTGAAAAAGTTGCCAAACTTCCTGAACATTCTATTTGATTGTCTGGTTGTGTGGTAATAGCCGGAGCTGAATTTACCGTTAATGAAGCATCGGCAGAGGTTAAGGCACTCGCACAAGTACTGGAAATAACCACATTGTAATCCAGAGCAGCATCTTCTACATTTACTGGATCAAGGGTTAATGTTGCATTAGTTGCTCCTGTAATATTTCCTGTATTAGTTAAGTTATTTAATCCTTTTCGCCATTGATAGGTAAGGCCAGCACCAGTTGCGGAAACTGAAAAACTAACCGGACTTCCAGCACATTCTGTTTGGTTGGCTGGTTGAGTATTAAGGGCAATTATAGCACTGATAACCAATGAAGCATTTGCTGAAGTTACGCTTGGGGTACAAGTACCTGAAATAACTACGTTATAATCAACGGCTTCGTCTAAAACGGTAGCTGGGTCAATAGTAAGGGTAGCTGTTGTAGCGCCTAAAATATTACCGCCATTGGTCAAGTTCACGGTTCCTTTTCTCCATTGGTAAGTTAAACTTGTTCCTGTTGCCACAACTGAAAAAGTTGCCAAACTTCCTGAACATTCTATTTGATTTGCAGGTTGTGTGGTAATGGCCGGTGCCGTATTAACAACTAATGAAGCATTGATAGATGTGTCATTTGGAGGATAAGTTCCAGAAACAACCACATTATAGCTTGAAGCTACATCTAATAAAGCCACCGGATCAATGGTCAGTGTGGCTGAAGTTGCACCTGAAATGGTCCCACCATCTATTAAATCAACGGTTCCTTTTCTCCATTGGTAGGTTAATCCGGTTCCTGTTGCCACAACTGAAAAATTGGCAGCATCTCCAACACAAGCTGTTTGAATTGTTGGTTGTCCTGTAATTTCAGGAGCTACAGCAACTGCGCATCCTAGAGGCATTGTTGCTGTAATGGCGTTGGTTGTAAAAGCTCCAGTTGTGGTTAAGCCTCTACCGTTTAAGGTAACACCTAATTTTAAATCAATAGCACCAACTGAAACAATAGAACCATTGAAAATTGAGTATTCATTTATTTCAACTCCACCAGTAATCTTCCAAAATACATTTTTTGCCTGAGCATCATTTAATAAAAGAACTTTTGAATAGGTGCTTGTTGAAAAGGCGCCATTCAAATTAAACACAAATACTGCGTTTGCATCTCCTTGTGCATCCAGGTAAAGGGTATCAGTAAGTACAGTAGCTGAATTTAAAATGTACGTATGAGGGGTAAGAACCAGATTGTGTCCTAATTGCACTGGATACAAAAGCTCAATATCAGTAGGTAGCAAGTTAAGATAATTGTACACATTGGCCAAATCGTCAAGCGCCGTTTGAGTAGATACATCAGGGATTTCATGGATGGTTCCTATTACATTTAAAGGATCGAAACCTACGGTTAAACCTACATTAGTTCCCACATCACCGGTAATAAACGATACTCCGGTATTTGTTAGATTTTCGTTTCCGGTAAATAATGCATAACATTCTGTTGATGCAAGTGCTGGAGCAGCTGGTCCCGTATTAACCGGACTATTGCAACCAATTGGGGTATATGCCGTAACACCACCTACTGTAATAGCACCGGCAGTTGATAGGGCTCTGCCTTCAAGCTTGCAGCCTGTACCCATTACAATGGCAAAGTTGTTAGCAATTATGGTTCCACGCATAAATGTACCAGAAGCCATGTCAACCAAACCTTCAACTTTCCAGAATACATTACATGCCTGTGCACCATTAATTAAAACAATTTCAGAATTGGCTGCTGTTGAAAAAGCGCCCTCTATCTGAAAAATAAAAACTGCATCGGGATTACCTTTTGCATCCAAAATAAGGTTTAAATTCAACGTGGCAGCTCCGGTTATAGAATAAACACCTTCAATAAGGGTGTCGCCGTTGCCTAACAACGATGAAGGGAAAAAATTTGCCACGGTAGCATCCAACTCGTTATAAGCAACCAACAAATCATCGGCACATTGCTGGCTTACAGTATTACCCGTAAAATACATGGTTCCGTCGATATTACCGAAACCGGGACTTGTTGAATTACTATTAGTGCCTACATTGCCTGTAAGGAGTGTAAGAAATGTCTCGCCTTGATTCTTCACTTCTCCGGCGGTTGTAAATAGTACAAAATCGGCAGCAGTTCCCAAAGGAGGAGCCTGTGCAAAATTTAACGATGGCATTAAAAGCAGTATAACTGCCGTTAACACACTGAGTAATTGTGTTTTCATTTAATTAGTTTAAGTTTAAAACGCATATTAATTGATTGATAAAATTAGGTTCATCACCAAGATAAAATGTTATATAACTTTGTAAATAAGTTACATGATTGCTACATTTTGGAGGATAGAATGCGTTTTTCCTGTTGAGAAGTATTGATTGAAATTTTAAGGAATTGTCGCAAAATTGAGGGTTTCGCTCAAAGCGAAGCCCTCAATAATACAATTTTCGGATTTAAGGTATTCCGTGCAATGCAACAAATACCCAAATTGAGCGATTAGTTCCCACAAATCTGCTCAATCGACTGAACAATTGTAAGTTTCCACAAATTTTCGCTTCACTCAATTTGTGAAAAACAACAATTGCTATGTCAGCTTGTCCCGATTACTCGGGAGGGTTATTCCTAAGTAAAGCGCTTTTTCCCCCGAGGACTCGGGGTCAAATCGATTAACTTAGGAAATAATTGTTTTTTTTTCTTTGGTACTTAACAACTTTACTATTTTTGTGAAAACTTAAATCCTATGATCCGAAATATCCCATTCATCAAACATACCTATTCAGGCAATTTCTTTTTATTGGCAGGCCCTTGTGTAGTTGAAAACGAGGCTTTAGTTTATGAGGTTGCTAATAAGGTTATTGAAATAACCAATAGATTGGAAATTCCTTATATTTTTAAAGCATCGTACCGAAAAGCAAATCGCAGCAAAAAGGATTCTTTTATGGGAATTGGTGATGAAAAAGCCTTGGAAATATTAGGTAATCTCAGGCACAAGCTCAAAATTCCCATTGTTTCCGACATTCATACTGCCGAAGAAGCAGCCTTGGCAGCACAATATGTGGATATTTTACAAATTCCCGCTTTTCTTTGCCGGCAGACTGATTTGTTGGAAGCAGCCGCAAAAACCGGAAAAGTGGTGAACATTAAAAAGGGTCAATTTTTAGCCCCTGGCGCCATGAAGTTTGCGGCACAAAAAGTTACCGATGCCGGTAATCAGAACGTAATGTTAACAGAACGTGGAACGACTTTTGGCTATCAGGATTTACTCATTGACTTTAGGGGAATACCTGAAATGCAAGAAACCGGGTTCCCTGTTATTTTGGACATTACCCATTCATTGCAACAACCCAACCAATCATCAGGAGTAACCGGTGGCCGACCCGATTTAATTGAAACCATTGCCCGTGCAGGAATAGCCGTTGGAGTTGATGGAATATTTATTGAAACGCATCCGGAACCTTCAAAAGCATTATCGGATGGGGCTAACATGCTTAAGCTGGATTATTTGGAAGATTTGCTTACCAAATTGGTTAAAATTAAAAAGGCAATCAATCAACTTTAGCAAACTATTTATCCGAAGTAACTGTTATTATAGTAAATTACGCACTTTTTAAACCATAAAATAATTAAGAACAGCCCCTTGCTTGTGAAAATAAACACCATATATCGACAATTACTAATAAACATAGTTTTACCTGTAATAATTGGGCTGTTAATAATTGGCATATTCAGTTACCGAAACACAAAAACCATCCTGCATTTAAACAACCAAACTGAGAAAAATTTTATTTATGAGGAGATAAAGTCATTTATTGAACTACAGTTTGTTGCCCTTTCAATTATTGAAGAGCCCATGGAAAAGCAGATGGAATTATTCAGCAACCAGCTGATTAATAACTACTTTAGCTCAACCCAAAACATTGAAAATGTTAATTTAAACCCCATACGCGAAGAAATGGGAATGGAAGCCGAATCGTTTGATATATACATTATTAACCGCGACGGGATTGTTGTAAATACAACCTTTAAAGAAGATATTTACATTAATTTTTTCAGCTTTGGCGACTCGCACAAACAATATTTACTTCAGGTTTTTGAACAACGGAGATTCGACAGCCCAAAATTCTTTTTTGAACATAAAACCAAACGATACAAAAAATATAGCTACCAACCTACCTTGGATGGCAAATACATAATTGAAATTGGACTTTATTCAAAACAAGCCGATAAGATTTATGAATACACCATCAATCATTTGGATGAAATACCGTTAAAAAAGCCTAACCTTACCGGGGTTGACATTTTTTATTATGCCGATAAACCCTATCCGATTAATCTAAAAAAAGAGTTTATCCCCGAGCATAACTACATAATACCGGAATTACTTAATGGAAAAATGCTTACGGTACCCTTTCAAAATCCCGGACAAGATAAAGTTAATTATACCTATTTTTTCTTGGGGAATAGAAATCCAAAGATTTTCACAGGTACTATTATCCGGATATCAAATGATCCCTCGGCTCAGTTACAATTTATTAATCGCGAGAAAATTAAAATCAGTCTTGTTCTCTTTGTGTCGTTGTTATTGGTTTACTTGCTTATAACTTTTCGTTCAAAAACAATTGTAAAGCCTATTTATCATTTAATTGATAAAACTAAAATAATTGCCAACGGAAACTATAGTGAAAGAGTTGTTGTGGAAGGTGAAAATGAAATTTCAATTCTATCAAAGAACTTCAATAAAATGGTTAACAATATTGAAGAACGCAACAATGAAATTGAGGAACAATCAGAATTCTTATACCAAGCAAACCGCAAGTTAAACGAAGCCTACAAATTACTTGATCATCAAAAAAGCCTGATTGAAAATAAGCAGGACGATTTGACTGCCAGTTTAAATTACGCTCACCGAATTCAAGAATCGTTATTGCCAGCCCCATCAGAATTCTACAAATCATTTCCTGAATCTTTCGTTTACATACTACCGCGCGATATTGTAAGTGGCGATTTCTATTGGTATTCTCAAATTAAAAACAAGATTGTTGTGGTTGCATCCGATTGCACAGGGCATGGAGTTCCGGGTGCTTTTATGAGCATGATTGGCATGACTATTTTACATCACTTGGTTAATTATGAATACATTACCGATCCAGCTTTAATTCTATCGCGCCTCGATACCGAATTAAACGATTTATTGGTTTATAAAAATCATAACGAGCAACGTTTTGAGGGAATGGATGTTTCCATTTGTACCATTGATACCGAAACTCACATTATGAATTTCGCCAGTGCTCAGCGCCCCATAATGCTCATGCGCGATGGAAATCCAATTATTTTTAGAGGAAGTATCTACCCTATTGGGGAGTATTACGATAACATTCAAAAGATGTTTACCAACACCGATATTCATCTGAAAGATAATGATATTGTGTATATGTATTCTGATGGTTTTACCTCACAATTTGAAGAAACAGGAGAAAAGAAATTTAATTCCAGGCGGTTTAAAAAGTT
This sequence comes from Salinivirgaceae bacterium, assembly GCA_041664345.1. Classification (GTDB taxonomy): domain Bacteria; phylum Bacteroidota; class Bacteroidia; order Bacteroidales; family SZUA-534; genus GWE2-40-63. Next base: position 14,049 of record JBAYKX010000062.1, on the reverse strand, counting down.
AATAACAGATATTAATCATCGTTCCATTAAAGAACAACCAGCTATCATTCACCGTACCTTTGAAGCCTGGAAAGGTAACAGCGATCAAATTGATGATATTTTGATTGTTGGATTCAAATACACACCCAAAACTGAAAAAAGAACTATTTCAGCCAAAGACTTTTTAAGTGAGGTGTACTAATATTTTCATCCAATTCTCTTCAACGCTAATTAGTGTCAATAAGAAAATTCCAAAAATCATCCCGATAACTATCGGGACAAAAATCAAAAAAGAACCAAAACTCAAAATAAGGACAAAGTTAAAATGCTAATTATTAAAATGATGTGATTGTTCATTCTGGGTTTTGTTTATTGCCTTTTGTTTATACCTTATGGGTTTTTATTTCAAATAACTTACAATGACAATTGTTTAATCTATTTTATTTTACCTACTTATTTCAAAACAATAATTTCACATTCTTACTTTATTGTTTAAAATGAGTCTTCCAAAATCGTTGCTTTCAAAAATTTTCCTAAATTAGCATCAAAATAACCATGATAGAAAAAAACAAAATATTTAAAGGATTAAATATTGAAGCTGCTGAGGTAGTTCCAGTTTTGCTGCTTATCACTCAATCGGTGTTTTTAGGTATTTTTTATGGAACCTTTGATATTGGAGCCCATACCCTTTTCCTGAAAACATATCCGGAGGAAATGATTCCTAAAGCATACATCATATCTGGAATTGTAGGAATTTTACTAACAAGTACCTTTTCAAAACTTCAAAGTAAAATCCGGTTCTCAAATCTTTCAAAATACACCTTACTTTTTATTGCCCTATTCACCATCCTTATCCGCATATTTTTTGAATTCTCATCCGCTCCCTGGACTGTTTTTTTGGTTTTTATTCTTCTTGGGCCCTTAAATATTCTGGCCATTTTAGCATTTTGGGGAACAACAGGCCGAATTTTCAATTTACGGCAAGGAAAACGTCTTTTTGGGATTATTGATTCCGGCCAAGTATTTGGAATTATAATAAGCAGTTATGCTATTCCATTGGTGTTAACCTTGTTACATGGAACCAAAAATCTACTGATTATCAGTTCGGTAAGCATTGTATTCGCTTTTATAATTGAAATGATTATTGCACGTAAATACAACCTCAATATCGAAGATCAAAAAACAACAACAAAGGGCGAAGCGATGGAACAAGATCAATTAAAGCTTAAAAGCTTCCTCAAAGATCGCTACATCAGCTACATGGCTCTTTTTGTAATCTTTTCAATGTTTGCAGCCTTTTTTGTTCAATATTCATTTCTTGTAGTTACCAACGAACAATATAAAGCAGAGGATGATTTAGCCAAGTTCCTGGCTTTCTTTACCGGTTCTATGATGATTTTCACCTTCATTATTAAAACATTTGTTTACAGCAAATTGGTGAAAACTTACGGTTTAAAAATAAGTTTACTACTTTCTTCTGTTTTATTAGCCGTATTTACAGGTTTGGCCATTCTGGTAGGAGTTTTTAGTGGTTATGGGGTTGGAACCACAGGATTTATCTATTTTTTCCTATTCATTTCACTCAGCAAATTATTCAATAAAACGTTAAAAGATGCTTTGGAAGGCCCATCCTTTAAACTGCTGTACCAATCCCTAAAAAAGAGCATCCGCTTCGATGTACAAGCCAAAATTGATGGAACCATAAATGAAATTGCTGCATTAACATCCGGTATTCTGCTGAGTACATTGGGATTGTTGGCCTTTATAAAAATAATCCACTTTTCAGTATTTCTCTTTGCACTGCTGATTATATGGGCATTCATTACCATTCGGCTTTACCGCGAATACCGTAAAAGCCTTGAAGATTCACTCAAAGAAAAAACTCATGCTGATAAAGAAGAGGAAACAACATGGAATCTCGATAAAAAAGTAGTAACACCCAGCCTTTTGAATTCGCAATTGGAAATTTACAAAAAATACAATCCCGATGAATACATTCCCTTTTTGCTTAAAGTAATTCAATCCATTCAACCCACTGAAATTAGCAGTCTGAATAAGCAACATAAATTTGAAATTTATTTATTAAAACTTCAAAATAAAATACCTGACAACTGGAATTCTTATTTTTCGAACCGGATAGAAAAATTAAAATTGAGTACCATTAAAGAAGTGGCTCATTTATTAAAATCGGATAATGAAACGGATTATTTTAGTGCATTATCGTATCTTTTTGAACTTGACAAAAAGAACCAATTAAGCGCATTATGGGCTTTATTAAGAGTGCCAGACCCTCAGGTTCAAACAATTACCATTCGGTTTTGCGGAGCCGTTCAGGAGTATGAAACCTGCAATACATTGGTAGAATTTACTGAATCGGAATCGTTGTTTGCCGATGCTTTTCTTTCATTGAAACAAATGAGTGACAAATGTTATTCGCTACTCATTCAAATATTTTACAAAACCGAAGTAACGTTAGCCACACAATTGGCCATTCTCGATTTAATTGGTAACCAGAATAAACCGGAAGTAATAAATTTTTTGCTCGATAATATTTCCAATCACAAAAAAGAGATTCGAAAAAAAACAATCGAATGCTTGATAAATCTAAATTTTAAAGCCTCCGAAAAAGATTATCCCAAACTATTTCACGCCCTTACGGCTACTTCGCAGCAAGTTGCTTGGGATATTTCAGCCTTGGCCTCATTAAAAGATGCTGAAAAATCAGTGGTTTTGTTCAAATCACTTGAATTTGAGTATCAGGAACATATCAATCAACTGATTCATATATTGGCCATTACTTACGACTCGCAATCGGTGCAACATGTAAAGGATCATCTTTATAGCGGCAACAGCGAAGGGATTGGATATGCGTTGGAACTTTTCGATTTGTTTCTTTCCGAGGAAATTAAACCCATGATTTTAGCGGCTTTTGAAGATTTACCCCACACAGATAAAGCGCGTCTTTTGGAAAACTATTTCCCGGTTGAAATTTCATCACCCGAAAAAATGTTACTGCGGATAATCAATCGCGATCCGAACCTTATTTCCCTTACCACAAAAAAGATAGCATTACAATTATATACTCAATATTATGAAGATATAACTAACGATATTATTGCTCAACTATTTAATCCAGAACCAGAACTGCAGCTAATTGCAAACCAAATAGTAAATAAAATTGACCCTGAAAAATTAACTCAGATAAAAAGCCGGATTCAAACTAAAAACCGTTTAAAATTAACTAAGATAAGTGCGGCTGAGGATGTGGGTTCAATAATTAATTATCCAATTTTAAATAGCGAAATCATTCAAAAATATTTTAACATTGAACCCACTGAATACATTGAACTTTTATCAAATTTTGAACTTAATAGTTACAACCCGTCGAATATTTTAATTGCAAAGGAACAAGTAATTAATTATTTCGTATTTTTGATAATTGACCAAAACCCGAATTCCATTAATTCAGTTGGTTACATATTTCATTCGGAGGGTAAAAACGGTGTAAATGAAGTATCGTTGGAAAAAGGTCAATTGTTGGTTGGAATACGGAAGGAACAAATGAATAAGCTGGCGGTATCGAATAAAAAGTTTATCCAAAAGCTAATTAATAACATACAGAATGATTGATTTTATTATGGCAGCTCGACGCAAAACTACAATATTCAAACAGTTGATTTTGAATGTAATGGCACCTCCCATTTTAGCTCTTTTGCTGTTAGGTATATTGAATTTTACCCATACACGTACAATTTTGATGGAGGAAAGCGTCGCCCGTAATTATATTATTGGCGATGAAATTATTAAAGTTTTGGAATTCCAGGATGTGGCTCTTAATTTAGTGGAATCAAGATTAAATGAGCGCATGGAGCGAATCAGCAACGACATAAGAACCTATTTTAAAAATACCGCCACAATAGAATCAATGGATCTATCCATTGTTCAAGCCAAGTTTGGATTGAATCCAATTATGGAAGATATTTACATTATTAACCAAAATGGAATTGTGGTTAATACAACCTTTAAACAAGATATGATGCTTGATTTCTTTAGCTTTGGGGAGGAACATAAAAACATGCTTCTGAATACCTTTAAAGCAGGAGCATTCCGAAATGAACGATTTACTATTGAAGCTAAAACCAAACGGATTAAAAAATTCTCCTATCATCCAACTTCTGATGGAAAATATATCATCCAAATTGGGGTTTATTCATCGGAAGCCGATGAAATTATTGATTTTATACGAAATACTTCATCTCAGATTACTTTAAAAAATGAATCAATTGATGATGTGGAACTCTGGATTGGTGCCGATAATCCATTTTCACTAAATAAAAATGCCTTTATTGAAGAAAACCATAAAGCAATTTTAGCTCAAACCTTTTCAAAACGGGATACGATATCCTTGGATACCACCATAAATGGTAAAAAACTTAACTACCAGTTTATTTATATGGATCGGAAAAATACCGACCTGTATAAAGGTTCTGTAATACGCATAATTTCAGACAGAACCAGTGATTACAATTATCTCCGCGATGAATTAATTAAATTCATAGTAATTTTCACATTAACTTTAGCTGTAGTAATCATTCTAATTTATTTTAAAACCAAAATTATAACCGATCCAATTCAAAAACTGGTATTAAAAGTGAACCGGATAACCCACGGGCATTTAAATGAGCGGGCAGAAGAAATAGGAAACAATGAAATAACCACGCTTTCAAAACAATTCAATGTAATGATTGAAGAACTTGAAAGTTATTACAACGAATTGGAACAAAAGGTTGAAGAACGGACCCGGGAAATTCAACAGCAAAAAGAAGAAATTTCATCTCAGCGTGACGCAATAGAAGATCAACGCAATATGTTGGCTGATAAAAATGATAGTTTGGAAGAAGCTTACAAAGAAATTCAGGCTCAGAAGAAACATACCACGGATAGTATAATTTATGCAAAGCGGATACAGAATGCTATTTTACCTCCGTTAACCTTAATTGAAAAGATTTTACCCAATCACTTTTTACTTTATAAACCGAAAGATATTGTTAGTGGTGATTTTTATTGGGCTGATAAAGCCCAGAGCAAAACTATTATTGCTGCTGTTGACTGTACCGGACATGGCGTTCCGGGTGCGTTTATGTCAATAATTGGTAGCAATCAATTAGATTATGCTGTGCGTACAAAAAAAGCAAAAACAGCTGCTGAAACTCTTGACTCACTCAACGAAGGGGTTGAAATTGCATTGCGCCAAGAGAGTGGCCGTATAAATATCCGTGATGGAATGGATATTGCTCTTTGCCTAATTGATTTTAAAACCCTTGAATTGGAGTTTGCTGGAGCTAATAATCCACTTTATTTGGTTCGTAACGGAGAACTTACCACTTATAAGGCCGATAAAAATGCCATTGGATCATACAGTGAATATCCAGACAAAAAATATACGAATCATGAAATTCAACTTCAAAAAGACGATGTAATTTACATTTTCTCCGATGGGTATGCCGACCAATTTGGTGGCCCTAAAGGTAGAAAGTTTATGTATAGCAATTTCAAAGAACTGCTTACAAAAATAGCCCCTTTACCCATTGAAGAGCAACATGTTATTGTTGATCAAGAATTTGAAAATTGGAGAGGTACTGAAGTTCAGGTTGATGATATTTTAGTTATTGGTATTAAATTTTAAACATTGGAATGAATATAACAATTAAGACATATATATTAAACGGTTTTGATAAAGATCAAACCCAACAAGTTGAAAAAACATTGCAATTTATTTCGAATAAAAAGCAAGTCAAAAACGAAACAATCATTATCGATAAATTAACCATTAATCTAGGGACTAATGATTTTTTAATTGTTTTTCTTGATGAACTAACCTTAAATACTCTGATTCATGATTCGGTAAGTCAAACCTTTTTCAACAAAAAGGATTTTCTGAGCAATCAAGTAATTATTGTACTCGACGATTTAAAAATCAGTGATATTCCCGAGTACTTCCATTTATTTCCCGTATTTTCACTAAGCTCCTTTGACAATAGCAACTTCAATGAAGAGGAAGAATGGAATTCAAGTGCTAATAACAATTCCCAATTGACTGAAATTCTTAACGATATTGTACATTTCATAATCCGCACTAAATATCCACAGGTAAACGATGCTATTACCTTTTATGTAGGTCCGTTTGATGATTCCACTACCGTAGAATATCAAAAGATTACCCGGGAATTATTACATCGCAAATTTAACATTGTACCTGAAGTAGCAAACCCTAGTGCTAAAGAACTTATTGATAATCAAGAGTATTTACTTGAAATGTTGCGGAATTCCGATTTTGCCATTCATTTTATTGGGCATCAATCCATTGTTGATTTTCCGGAAAAAATATCGCCTGCAATAAAGATAAATCAAATTACTGCTGACTTTTGCGCAACTATTGATGGTCAAAACTTACAGCGTATTATTTATGTTCCGGCTGAGAATTCAGAAACCTCGGAAATAGTGGAACAAAAAATTAGTCAATTTAAAAGCAATACACATAGCCTGCTTAATGCCGAATTAATTCAAACCCCCATTGAAAAGCTGAAAGAAATTGTACTGCAAAAAATTAAGGAACTTTCAGTCCCAATTACTCATTCAATTATTGATGAAAACAAAGACAAAGAGGTTTATTTAATTTATCCATCGGAAGATGAAAATAAAATTGTACCCTATTGCGATTGGTTCAAGCAAGAAAATATTAGCTATTCACTTTCGCAAATCAATTTAGATCAATTGGAATTATTGCAATACCATCAAAAGCAATTGACTTCGTGCCAAGGTGTTATAATTTACAATTCCGGAAACAGTCAATGGTTGGAACGAAAGTTAAGTGATATAATAAAAGCGCCGGGCTGGGGACGCAAACATCGGTTCCGGTTTATAATTGTGTGTGGTCAAGAGTTAACCGTAGATCAATTAAAAAAAACACAGTATCATGATATTGAATTCTTTAAGGACGATAGTTTGCTGAAAAATAATAACCTCAAAGAATTACTATCGATTAAATAAAAGCGCTAAGAAATAAAATTAAAAACAGATGAAACCTTTTGCCGTAGAATCTTCCACAACAAATTCAAATCAGGGGAACACATTATTTAATCCCTTTCCCGGTTTGAGGCCTTTTACTACGGACGAAAGCCATTTATTCTTTGGCAGAGAGGGTCAAAGTCAGGAGGTTTTAAAATACCTTGCCGCAAACCATTTTGTTGCTTTAATGGGAACATCAGGAAGCGGTAAATCATCGTTAATGTATTGCGGGGTAATACCTATATTGCAGGGTGGATTTATTACACAAGCCGGTGTTGATTGGAAAATTATAACTACCCGACCCGGACAAAGCCCGGTGAGAAACCTTGCCAATTCCATTGCACAGCATTTAGACGAGGAAGTGGAAGAAAATGAACTGCAAAAAGAATATCTTTACACCACACTATCAGCTAGTTCCATAGGACTTACAGAAGCCTTAAAATCGATTCCACGAAAAAATACACAAAATATTTTGATATTGGTTGATCAATTTGAAGAATTGTTCCGATTCCGAAAAATTAAAAACTCAACTGAGGCTTATAATGAGGTAATATCCTATATAAAATTGCTGTTAGAATCACTACATCAAAAAGAAATTCCTGTTTACATTGTAATTACCATGCGTTCCGATTTTATTGGAGAATGTGCTCAATTTCAGGAACTAACCCGGCTTATCAACGACAGTCATTATTTAATTCCACAAATGACCCGTGATGATTTTAGGGATGCCATTGAGGGACCCATTGCAGTGGGTGGTGGTAAAATAACCCATTTTCTGATTCAGCAATTATTAAACGATTTAGGGGAAAACCCTGACCAACTTCCCATTTTACAACATGCCTTAATGAGAACTTGGGATTCCTGGATAAAATCAGGAAACACTGAAGACCCCATTGATATAAAAGATTATGAAAATATCGGCCGATTAGAAAAAGCCCTTTCAGAGCATGCCAATGAAGCCTATAATGAGTTAAACCAGGAACAAAAAGAAATTTGCCAGAGCATTTTTAAAACCTTAACCGAAAAAGGAGGCGATAATCGTGGAGTGCGCCGTCCGACGGTTGTAAGTGAAATTGCTGAAATTGCTAATGCCGATTCACAAGCAATTATTGCAGTAATTGAGCATTTCAGGGTAACGGGTCGCTCTTTTCTTGCCCCCCAACCACCTGCTATATTAAATCCTGAAACGGTGATTGATATTTCACATGAAAGCTTAATGCGTATTTGGGATAAGATGATTTTATGGGTGAGCGAGGAATATGATGCCGTGCAAATGTACAAAAGGTTGGCTAGTTCGGCTGAAAAGTATCAACAAGGTGAAACTGGACTTTGGCGTCCGCCAGATTTATTACTCGCTCTAAACTGGAAGGAAAAGCAGAAACCATCGTTAACATGGGCTAAAAGGCATAATCCTGCTTTTGAGCGCACCATGGTATTTCTTGAAACCAGTCAGAGTGAATACCAGCTTGAAGAAGAGAACAAAATTAAACAACAGAAAAGAGCCTTAGTCCGTACCCGGATTTTTGCTATTGTTTTGGGTTCAGCATCCATAATTTCATTATTTTTTATGATTGATTCCTTTTTAGCGAAACAAGAGGCCGAAGATCAAAAAATTAAAGCAGAACAACAGACTGAAATTGCCACCCAGCAAACATTCAAGGCTGAAGAGCAGACTAAAATAGCTAAAGAACAAAAATCGAAGGCCCAGCAAAAGGAACAAGAGGCTTTGGAACAGAAAGAATTGGCCGATAAAGAAAAACGCAATGCCCAGGCCAGTGCTTGGGAGGCCAAACGCCAGGAGAAAATTGCCAACCAAAAATCGCAGGAAGCATCGGAACAACGCATCATTGCCGATAAAAATGCTGATAACGCAAAAAAGCAGCAGGTTTTAGCTGAAGAAGCATCACAAAGAGCCCAGCAACTGCGGATGCTAAGCATTTCACAGTCAATGGCTGTTAAGTCGCTTCAAATTGATATTGATACGATACTCCGGGCCTTAGTGGCTTATCAATCGTATCTATTGAACCATGAATATTCGGGGAATGAATTCAACCCCGATGTTTACAACGGATTGTACTTTGCCCAGAAATACCTTTATGGACCACAGGCCACGGACTTTCTGAAACATACCTACTTGGTAAAATCCATTCAATTGGCTCCCAACGAACCGGTATTCTATTCCACGGGTAGTGATGGTAACATTATTAAATGGCCATTGAATGATAACACCCAACCCGAGGTTTTTTATAATTCGAACAATACAAACCGTTCATTAGCGCTCAACAACGACGGTAAAAAACTCATTTTAGGGTTGAACTCCGGGGAGATTCTCCAATTCGATTTAACTAACAAAACCGCTCAGCCTGAAATATTGCATCAGTTTACAGCAGCAGTAAACACAACCATCTTTACCCACGACCAGAAACTTATTGCCTCCGATAATATGGGCAATACAATAACAATAACACCCGATACAAAAACCGTTGAACCTTGGGCTGAGAAGCTCTCAATCAAAGAGATTATCCCATACAATCAGGGGTATCTGGGATTAACAAAAAGTGGTTATTTGCTGATGATTAGTTCCATACAGCCTTTGACTTACGAAACAAAGAAACTGGTTTTTTTGAATGATGGAAAAATAGGAAATTTACAGGATGCCAATATTAACGATGAAAACACGCATTCGGTGCTGAATTCTTTAGCCACTTCGCCCGATAATAAATTGTTGGCACTTGGCGACTTGAATGGCAATGTGATGGTTTTTGATTTAACAAACAATAAATTTGAATATCGCCTAACTGGACAAACAGCACGTATCAATTGTTTGGAATTTTCGCCAAAGAATAATTATTTGGGCAGCGCCAGCAATGATGGAACAATATTGATTTGGAACCAAAAAGATTTCAACTTGGCACCTTACCAACTCAAAGACAATGTGGCCTGGGTGATGAATATTAAATTTACACCGAACGAAGATTATCTGTTTTCAGGATATGCCGACGGCAAAATCAGAAAATGGCCCCTCGACTCGAAACAGATTGCCGAGCTGGTGAAAGCAAAGATTATCCGGAACTTTACCATTGAAGAATGGCAGCAATACTTAGCCAAAGACATTGATTATAAAAAAACGATACCAGAATTATTCTAATTATGATACCCAGATTTACTACCCCTTTCCTGGTTTTGGTTCTATTAATGAGCTTGTCCTTTGTTGGAAAGGCACAAGATGACTGTGTAGTCAAATTAAACGAGGCGGAAAAACTTTATGAAGAAGGGAAAATAGAGAAGATACCCGAAATGTTAAACTCATGTATTGAATCCGGTTTCAATAAAGAAAACAAAATTACCGCCTTGCGGTTGCTAACGTTGGTATATCTGTTCGATGATAACTTAATAAAGGCTGAAAGCTCCTTACTCCGGCTGCTTAAAGAAGATCCGGAATTTAAAACCAATCAGGCTATTGACCCTGTTTAATTTACGCGTCTGTACAATTCCTTCAACACCTCGCCTATTTTTTCGTTGGGTGTTGTGCTTGGAGTAAATAGTTCGATGCCCCGATTGATTGAACCTTATGGAACTGCCCCTTATGAGGATTCCGATCCCACATACTCAGCTAACGGGTTTGGATATAATGCAGGGATACGGAGCGCATTCCATTTAAATCATCAATGGGATATAATTTTTGAACCAACCTTAACTACCTATTCGTTCAGTGTAAAAGAAAATGTTGCCAATCCAATTATCAACAGTACTTTAAACGATGAAACGATGACATATATTGACTTTCCTGTTTTTTCAAGTTATATTTTCTATAAATACAACAGTATCAGTGTTTATGGAGAACTTGGAGCCATTTATGGCATGTACCTCTCAGGTAATTATAATGGGACATCTACCTTTAAAAGCAACGAAAATCCAGATTACGAGGGATCTTCCCTTTCAATGACCGATTTACGAAAAGAATATCTTATCATGGGTTCCCTAGGGGTTGGAAGTAAATTTAAAATCTACCGGGGAAACGTGGCCCTCAACATACGGTACAAATTTGGATTTAATAATGTGATGAATACCGATATCCGTTATTCTCCTAAATTTGACCAAATTATGAGCGACTTTATGGATATTGGCAATGATTTTTCAAATTCAAATATTAGCATCTCAGTCAGTTACAATTATGAGTTTTACATTCATCATAAAAAACCTACTAATAAATCCAATTACGATGTCGTTAAGTAGATTATGTTTATTGTTCGTCCTTATCTTTAATCTACTGGTATATTACAGTTGCAAAAAAGATAGCCCCAGTGATGTTCAAAAAGAACAATTCATCAAACTTTTTGGGGGTCCATATACCAACGAAGGCATTGATCTGATTGAAGATGCCGGGTCGTTTGTGCTTATTGGCAATCAATACAACCAGGATAATATTTCTTCAATACTTGTAGTAAAAACCGATGACTTTGGGAACCGTGTTTGGGAAAAAGAACTTTCATATCAGGGTTTTTCTACCGTTGCCAGCCAATTAATCAAACTTGAAAAACAGGAAGGATATGCCATTATTGGTACAGCAGAAACCGATGAAGAACCCTATTATTCCGATATGATACTCTACATTCTTGATTTAAATGGCGAAATTAAAACCGAAAAAATATATAACAATACCAATCACGAATCGGGCAAATGCCTTATGGAATTTGATTCAGGAGACCTGATGTTAACAGCAACCTCCGATTCTACGTCCACAGCTTCTGCCAAGGAAAAACTTTTTTTCAAAGTTACCACAACCGGTGATACAACGATACGCACCATTTCAAGATCAGCTGCCGATGTTAATTTTACTGGGATATCCTATTCCAAAAATAGTGACTTTATTTACATTACGGGTAAAGGTAATAACCAACCTGAAATAAATGTATTAATGAAGAAGGATTTCACAGTTTTTACTGTCATGGATTTTGATCCACAAGTATCATTTAATGGCATCACTCAAGATACTGCTGGCAACATCTATGTTTGTGGAACCCGCAATTCCGGGGCAAATGTCAAAAAAGAAATATTTGTTGCCAAATTAACTTTCGATGGTTCGGACATGCCTTTCAGTTGGCAAAAAGAAATAGGTTTCAACGGTGATGATATGGGAACAAGCATATCCATTTCTCAAACAAACCATCTGATTATAACAGGTTCAACCCAAGATGTACAATTATCAACCTACAATGTATATATCGCCGAGCTTGCTTTGTTGGATGGAAACATCATACAATCAACCACTTTTGGAGGTGCAAGAAATGAATTTGGCGTAAAAAGTGTTATTGATGCTACCGGTAAAACCATCACATTAGGTACCTCGTCGTTTAATAGCTCAAGCCTGATTAGCCTCATGAAACTGAATTGGGAATAAGTAGTTCACCCCTAATAAAACCGATTTCCTCAACTATTAGACCTATTTCCTGAAATTGTTTCGTTTTTTTTAATAATATAAGTTGCTATAAAACTGCAAATTGTGTAATTTTCTGAAAATTTTATGCCATGAAAAAATATGTACTCATCCTATCGGTAAGCGCACTATTGTTAATTACGAATAACGCTTATTCGTTATATGATTTAACCCTAGCCACCCAAACGGTAACCGATTGTGCGAATTCAGCACAAGATGGGAGTACTGGAGGCGCTGGACTTTTCACCATTTCACCAACTGCCTGTCAGCGAATCAAACTTACCATTGATCAAAAAGCTGCACAATTACTTATCATTCGTGAAGGTATTGATGGTTTAGGTTCTATTATTTATAATGGAACTGCAGTAACTTTAGTAGATTCTATTTTATATACCAATTATGGAATTACCAGTGTTACCATTGAATTTGACCATGCCAATGCCTCAGCCGGAAATGAATACCTAATCACCTGGCAAGGGCAATTTGCTTCCGATGGTGCTTCCACCAACAATGAATGTTTTGGTGACATTAATGGAACTGCGCAACTCTTCCCCACAGGTGGAACTGCTGGCTACACTTATAGTTGGACACCAGCAGGAGCTACACGCAAAATTGAAAACCTGCCAATTGGTACATATACTGTAACAGCAACTGATGCAAATGGGTGTAAATTCGATACAAGTTATACCATAACCCAAAACCCTGAAATTTCCTCCACCATTGACCAAACCAAGATTTCGTGTTTTGGCTTAAATGATGGGGAAGCAACCGTTAATCCAACCGGAGGTACAGGTGCTTTTACCTATATCTGGGACAATGGAAAAGGCACAGCCGCCACCGCCACCGGACTTGCTCCGGCTACCACCTACAATATAACCATTACCGATGCCAACCATACCAGTTGCTTCATCACCAAAAATATTACCGTTACTGAGAACCCCGAGTTTACAGCTACTATTTCAGACACTAAGAAATCCTGTTTCGGTGCTAGTGATGCAACGGCCCTTGTTACTGTTTCACCTACAAACGATGGCTCGGGAGTAATTAGTTCCTATCTGTGGAGCAACGGCAGCACTATTGCCACCGCCAGCGGGTTAGCCGAATCGACAGCCTACACCTGTACTGTGACCGACAGTGAAGATTGTACTGCAATAATTCCAGCATTTTCAACCACCGCCCAGAATTCAAAAATAAATGCATCCATTGCCGAAACCCAGAAAGACTGTTTTGGGGGTGGAAATGACGGTGAGGCTCAGATTTCGGCATCAGGCGGTACTCCCACGCTTGGTTATTTGTGGAGCAGCGGTAGCGCAACAACCACAGAATCAGGGCTTGCCGCAGCTACTTTCTACGACTGCACTGTGACCGACAATATTGGGTGTAATGCCACTTTTACCATAACCACCTCGGCAATAAACCCGGAGATAACCGCTACCATTAACGAAACAAAAAAAGACTGCTTTGACGGTGCCGACGATGGCACGGCTGAGATAAGTGCATTAGGAGGCGTGGCACCGCTTACTTACTTATGGAGCACCGGAAGTATCACCACAGGGGCAACCGGG
>JBAYKX010000061.1:0-33628 GCA_041664345.1 Salinivirgaceae bacterium | reverse complement strand
GAAGAAGGGTTTTATAAGAATGATTATAAGGATGGTAAATGGATTTACAAATACTCCAATGGTAAAATTTATTTCGAAGGAAATTTTCTGATGGGAATTCCTGATGGGAAACATATTTTTTATGAAAAAAATGGAAAGATATTGGAAGTAAAAAATTATTCTTATGGTAAAAAAGATGGCAATTGGGAATACTATAACAAATTTGGTGATTTGATTAAAATGGAATCTTTTGAACAAGATAGTTTAATAAAAATTGATGGTGTTCCATTGGAAATAAACTGAATATTTTGAGACCTTATAGAGAATTAGCAGGACAAACAGTTATTTATGGCTTAGGTACTATTATTCCACGTGTACTTAATTTCCTGTTAACTCCTTTATACACGTATGTTTTTGTTACTCAAGATTTTGGTATTATAACTGAAATGTACTCGTATATTGCTTTTTTTATGGTTCTTTTAACATTTGGAATGGAGACTACTTTTTTCAGGTTTAGTTCTCAAGCTAAAGATCCGCAAACACTTTTTAATAATTCTTTTTTTATAGTTTTAATTACGTCGGCTATTTTTCTTTTAATTGCATTAGCTTTTAAGAACAGTATAGCTTCTATTATTGGATATAAAGATTACTCCATCTATATAGAGTATTTAGCATTAATTATTTTTTTCGATGCCATTGTTTCCATCCCTCTTTCTAAATTGCGTTTGGAAGGTAAAGCAGTATTTTTTTCTTTAATTAGGCTCGGGAATATTTCTATTAATATATTCCTAAACATTTTCTTTTTTGTTATTTGCCGCAATTCCGAAAATGTTTTTTTACATTCTTTATATAATGAAAATATTGGTGTAGGATATGTTTTTATAAGTAATCTGGTAGCCTCTTTTTTCAATTTTTTAATTCTTTTACCATCAATTTTTAAGTTTCGATTCAAAATTGAGTTTGCTCTTTTAAAACAGATGCTGGTATTTACTTTGCCACTTGTTTTTGTTGGTTTGGCAGCAATGATTAATGAAGTTGGCGATAAATTGTTCTTAAAATACTTAGTAATTCCTAAAGAGGAAGCACTTTCAAGTGTTGGTATTTATGGAGCTAATTATAAATTGGCTATTTTAATGACTATATTTATTCAAGTATATAAATTTGCTGCAGAACCTTTTTTCTTTAAGCATGCAAACAACTTACAAGCAAAAGAACTGTATTCAACCATAATGACATGGTTTGTAATATTTTGCTTGGTAATTTTTTTGCTGGTTACTATGAATATTTCAATTTTTAAATTCTTTATTGATGAAGATTATCGGGTTGGTTTGTTTATTGTACCCATTATATTGTTAGCAAATATGTTTTTAGGTATTTATTACAATTTATCAATTTGGTATAAACTTTCCAATCTCACCTATTTGGGAGCTGTTATAAGTTTTATTGGGGTAATTATTACTATTTTGCTGAATTTTTGGCTAATACCCATTATTGGTTATTTAGGTTCAGCAATAGCCACTTTTGTTTGTTATTTTTCAATGATGGTTTTATCATACTTTTTAGGACAAAAATATTATACGGTAGTATATGATTTAAAGCGTCTGTTTTTTTATTTTACCTTGGCAATTGGTTTATTTATTGTGAGATATTTTATGAATATTAGTGGAATTGTAACCGATTTACTGATTTCAAATTTACTTTTGTTGTTTTTTATTGCAGTCGTGTTTTATCATCAAAAGATTCAATTAAGTAATATATTACGTTTTATAAAAAAGAGTTAATTTTTATGGAGATTAAAATTGTTAATAAATCATCAAATCCACTTCCATCTTATGAAACAATTAATTCAGCGGGTATGGATATTCGTTGTTCTATTACCAACGATATTGTTTTAAATCCTTTAGAAAGAGTATTAGTCCCAACGGGTCTTTTTTTAGAGATTCCAATTGGTTATGAGGTGCAAATTCGTCCACGAAGTGGTTTAGCAATAAAGAACGGAATTACTGTTTTAAACTCTCCGGGAACTATCGATTCTGACTATAGAGGCGAAATAAAGGTTATATTGGTTAATTTAAGCAACGATTCTTTTACAATTAAAAATGGTGATCGCATTTGTCAAATGATTATTGCAAAACATGAAATGGCAGAGTTTTATTTAGTGGAAGAGCTTAATGAAACTGCAAGAGGTGTTGGTGGTTTTGGACATACAGGAAAATGATTTTTATATGAAAATTAATAATATTTTAATAATTATTCTTTTAGTGAATGCATTGTTATTTGCTTCGTGCTCTACTCAAAATATGGTTAGTACTAAAGAAAAGAACTCGGAACAAGTTTTATCAGAGGAGCAGCTATTTAAATTCAAATATGAATTCTTTGAAGCAAATAAATTGCAAATGCTGGGTGATTACGATTTGGCTATTAGTAAATTTAATAATTGCTTATTAATTGATTCTACCAGTGCTGTTGTTTATTATAAATTAGCCTCAATTTATATTGAAAAGAAGGATTTTGTTTTAGCCGAAAAATATGCTGAAAAGGCAATATTATATAATGATTCAAATATTTGGTACTATTATTTAGCGGGTAATTTATATTCCCAAAACAATGAATACAAAAAGGCCATTAATGTTTTCAGAAGATTAATTGCTCTATCTCCAAACGAAATGGATTTTTATTTGAATTTATCCGATACTTATTTAAAACAAAAGGATTATACAAATGCATTAAAAGTATATGATGAGATAGATGATAGTTTTGGAATTTCGGAGGTTATCTCAATGCAAAAACTATCTATTTATTATTCATTAAATAAAAAAACTGAAGCCTTAAAAGAATTACAAAAACTTTCAAATGCATTTGAAAATGAACCTAAATATGAACGGTTAATAGCTGATTTTTATCTAAATAATAATGAAATTGTTAAGGCAAAAAGTATTTACAATGCGTTGATTGCTATTAATAATAACGATGGATACTCTCATATTGGACTTGCAGAATGCTATCGAACGGAAGGTTTATTTGATAATTCAATAAAAGAAATAAAACTTGCATTTCAATCAGATGAAGTTACCCGAGATGTTAAATTTAATTTGTTAATTACTTTTTTAAAGAATGTTGGTAGTAATAAAGACCAGCAAATAATTGCTTATGAATTAACTGAAATTTTAGTAAAGCTTTATCCTGATGATCCAGATATTAATACTTTATATGCAGATTTATTATTACAAAATAGTTTATTAAAAGAAGCAAAAGATCATTTATTAAGCGTATTAAAGGTTCGAAAAGACAAATATGAAGTGTGGGAGCAAATTATACTTATTGAAAATGAACTTAAAGACTGGAATAGTTTATACACCATTTCCTCTGAAGCTTTAAACTATTTTCCAAATCAGAGCTTACTGTATTTTTTCAAGGGATTTAGTGCATTTCAACTTGAAATGTATGTTGAATCAATGAATTCTTTTGAGTTTGGTTATAAGCTTATTACAAAAGAGGATCCTTTAAAAAATGATTATTTGTCTTTTCTTGGCGAGGCCTATCATAAAAATAATTTTAAAGAAAAAGCGTACAAATGTTTTGATGAACTTATTCTTATTGATCCGGATAATCATGGAGTAAAAAATAATTATGCTTATTATTTATCAATTGATAAACTGGAATTAGAAAAGGCAGAACAGATGTCAAAATCAACCATTTTAAAAGAACCAAACAATGCAACTTACCTCGATACTTATGCTTGGATATTGTTTCAGATGAAGAGGTATGTTGAATCACTCAAGTATATTTCTATAGCAATTGCAAATGATAGTAGTTTAAGTGCTGTTATTATTGAACATTATGGCGATATTTTGTATTTTAATAATAATATTGATGAAGCTGTAATTCAATGGGAAAAGGCTAAAAGCATGGGTAATGGAAGTGGTTTTTTAAATGAAAAAATTCTTAATAAAAAGTATATTGAATAATTATATTTTAATTGGTTTTATTTTTATTACAGGTTGTAAAACTATTTCAAGGATTGAATCGCCTATACTAGAGCATCCGAATAATAATGAAAGTTTTTTTTTGAAGCCATTAACTATTGATTATGAGTCCAGTATTATTTACGGCAGTAAAAAAATTAGTGTTAATGGAATTATTAAAACGAATGCGAATAATGATATTTATATAAATGGTTATTCTTCATCGTTTGGAATCGAAATTTTTAGACTTATATTAAAAAAGGACAGCGTTTTTTTGATTGATAAATTAAACAAAAAATATTTTAAAGGTTCTGAAGCTGAATTTGAAGCACTTAATATTCCTTCATTTCATCAGTTTAAATTAGTAAATGTTTTATTTGGTAATACTATTTTTGACACCATTGATTATACTATAGACAGCAGTTATTTTATAAATGATTTTTCTATTAAAACATATAAAAGCAAGAATTCATTTATGTCTTCTTATGGAAAAGTAACTTTATATTATAGTTATTTAATTAAAAACCAGCAGTTTAGTGATAAGAATACTAATATTATGATTAATTATGATGAGTATTTTCATAAAAGGAACGTTCCACGTAAAATTTTTATTGAAGGATCATTAAATAATTTCGCATTAGATATTTTCATTAAGTATAAAAATGTAAGTAAAGGTAAAGACGAATCTTTTAATCTTACTGTTCCCAAAAATTATTCTCTATTTCAATGAAATTATTTTATATTATTTTGTTCTTATATCCCTTAATCTTATTTTCTCAAACCAGAGAGGAGCTTGAAAAACAGCGAATTGCTACTGAAGCAGAGATAAAATATACGAATGAATTAATAGTAAATACTGAACGTAACAAAAAAACATCGTATAATAAAGTTCTTTTAATTAATAGTAAAATCAATAACCGAAAGGAGATTATTTCAACAATTGAAAAAGAAATTCAGTATTTAACTAACAGTATTTTAAACCATC
Organism: Salinivirgaceae bacterium; assembly: GCA_041664345.1. Lineage (GTDB taxonomy): Bacteria > Bacteroidota > Bacteroidia > Bacteroidales > SZUA-534 > GWE2-40-63. Next base: position 28,699 of record JBAYKX010000061.1, on the reverse strand, counting down.
AAAATTTAATTGAGTTGTTAGAAGACGATTTGGATAGTTTAAAGAATGATTATGCGAATATTATTTACTATTCCTATTTAAGTCGTAATAGCAATAACAGGTTAATGTTTATTTTAGCCTCTGAAAATATAAATATTGCTTATAAACGAATGAAATATTATCAGCAATATACAAGGTTTCGAAAAGAGCAAGCTAATAATATTATTCTATCAAAAAATAAGCTTGCTCAAGAAATGGCACAGTTAGAAGTACTTGTTGAGGAAAAGAATAATTTACTAAGTGATAAAAGAGAAGAAAGTTTTAAGTTATTAACGGAAAAAGAACAAAAAGATAAAGAAATTAAATTATTATCAGGAAAAGAGAAAGATTTAAGAAATAAGTTAAAAGCGCAGTATGACTTATCTTCAAGGCTGCAAAAAGAAATTCAACGAATTATAGAGGAAGAAACAAAAAAAGCGGCAGAATTATTAAAGAAAAAAAATACAGGTAAGTTTCAACTTACACCCGATGAACTACTAATTGCTGATATTTTTGCAAAAAACCAAAGTAAATTACCTTGGCCAACAGTTAGAGGAACCATAACAGGTGTTTTTGGAGAGCAATCCCACCCATTTTTATCAGGAGTTAAAATCCAAAATAATGGAATTGATATTAGCACCAATGAAGGTGCCATTGTCCGTAGTGTTTATGAAGGAACCATTAGTGAAATATTTTTCTTGCCAGGTGCACATAAAACAATAATTATCCGTCATGGGAATTATTGTACGGTTTATTCAAACCTAAAGGAAGTATTTGTTAAGAAAGGAGATAAGGTTTCTACAAAACAAAATATTGGTGTAGTTTATACCGAGAATGACACTGATCATAAAACTGTGTTACAATTTCAGATTTGGAGAGAAAAAGAAAAGTTGAATCCGGAGGATTGGTTAGCAAAGTTGAAAAATGGATGATAATTTTACATACTTCAAAAATGCATTAAATAAATTTATAGAGCGATATTATTTCAATCGGTTTATATTGGGTTTATTCTTTTTTGTTATAGGCTTTTTGCTGATTTTTTTATTATCCTCTTTTATTGAATACTTTACTTGGGCATCTAAAAGTACTCGATTATTTATTCTCCTGAGCACTATATTATCTACTGCATTTATTTTCTATTATTTTCTACTTATACCTATTTTACGATATTTTAATTTATTACCTCGAATTACTCATAAACATGCCGTAATATTAATTTCAAATTCTTTTCCTGAATGTAAAGATTTGTTAATTAACATCTTGGAATTGAATGAGTTATATTTAGCAGATTATAAAAACTCCTTAATATTAGCGAGCATTAATCAAAAAATAGAGTTTTCTAATCGTTTTGATTTTTCTTCTGCTATAAACAATCGGAATATACTTCCAATGATTAAATATTTAGTTTTATTATTTGTAATTTATTGTGGTATCTTGTTATTTAGCCCAGATATCATTGTTGATAGTTCATCAAGAATTTTACATTTTAATAGAATTTACGAAAAGAATGTTGGATTCACTATTGAAGTTGATAGCACCGATTTAATTGTTGAAAAAGGTAAGAACAAAACTTTAAATATTAACATTGTTGGTATTCAACGTCTAGAATACATTAATATACAAGTAAATGGACAGGAATTTTTATTAAATAAAAAAGCTGATGATAAATTCACTTATGAATTTAAAAATGTTCATAACTCATTTAAATTTCGCATTGTAAATTCATTTTATACCAGTAAAGATTATACGGTCAATGTAATTTCCCCTCCTGTTATTTCTAAGTACAATATTTTGGTTGAGTATCCAAAATATATTGGATTCAAAGATTATATGGTTAATGATAATTTATCCATTAAAATTCCTTCAGGTACAAAATTGACTTGGTCTTTTGAAACAATGAATTTGGATTCTTTATTTTTTACTACTGATTCCCTATTGTTGTATTCTCAATTTGAAAAGGAATTATTTAAATTTAGTAAAGTAATTTTTAATGATTTTAATTATTCTGTTCACGGCATAAATAAATTTTTTAATAAAATTATTTCTACGAATAACAAAATTATTGTTATTTCTGATCTATTTCCAATTATTAATGTTCAGGAATTTCAAGATAAATTGAATTATAGTTATTTTATTTATAAAGGTGTAATTGATGATGATTACGGTTTTAGTAAACTTTTTTTTATATGTAATAATGGATTGCGCGATACGATAGTGCCTCTTATAGTTAATAAGAATATCAATTCTCAAGAATTCTATTTTGCTTTTGATTTTTCATTATTCAACGGAAATGAATTTACATCGTATTTTATGGTTTTTGATAATGATGAAATAAATAATTTTAAATCAACAAAATCGAATAATTTTTCTTTTAAAGTTCCTGATTATAATGAATTAACTAAAGATATAGAAAAGAAACAGCAGCGAATCGAAAATGATTTTGAGAAGTCATTTTTATTGGCTCAGGAATTACTTAATAATACTAAAGATTTGCAGAAAAAATTATTAACAGAAAATTTAACTTCTTTTGAAAAAACTCAATTAGTTAATGATTTATTAAATAAACAAAATGAATTGAATCAGTTATTCAATGAATTATCAAATAACAATTTAATGAAGAATAATTTTGAGAATAATTTTTCGAAGCAATCAAAAGAGATTTTAGATAAGCAAGAGCTTCTACAAAGCATGATGGATTCTTTATTAACCGATGAATTAAAAGAACTTTTTAAAGAGTTAGAAAAACTAAAAAACGAATTCAATAAAGATAATTTTAATAATATTTCAAAAGATTTAGAAAGAAATTACGAAGAATTATCAAAGCAATTAGACAACAATTTAGAATTAATTAAAAGACTTGATATAGAAAAAGGAATTAGCGAATTAATTGAAAAATTAGATTTGCTTAGTAAAAATCAGGATTTAATTTCGAAAGAATTGCAAGACGACATTAAATTAGATTCCATTAAAAGCTCAAATAGTACCGATGAGAAATTAGCGGAGCAACTTTCTCAGCAATACGAAAAAATTATTGAAAAAAACTCCAATCTTGATAAACCGCGAGATGTTGGTGATTTTCAAAATGATTTTAATGAGTTAAAAGAAAATACTAAAAAAAACATAGATCCAGAAAAATCGAATAAAGAGAATAGTGAAAATGCTTTAAAGAATAGTAAATCGGCTAAGGAATTATCGTCCAATTTGGAGAATCTTTTAACAAAAAGCAACTCTAAACAAAATGAGGAAGATTATAATACGATACGTCAGATATTAGAGAATTTAATATATTTTAGTTTTGAACAAGAAAGTTTAAATATTCAGTTTAACAAGATAGCTTTGATTAATCCTAATTTTGATAAGTTACTATTGGCTCAAAATAACCTATCAGACATTTTTGTAATTATTAAAGATTCTTTAAATCAAGTTAGCAAAAGAAATGCTTATTTAGGTAATCATATCTCAAAGAAAGCATTTTCAATTGAAAATAAATTGTTTGCTATTAAAGAACTTAAGAGAGATGAGGTTCTTCGAAAGTTAAATACCGAACAACGTTATATTATTGAATATTCAAATGATCTTGTGTTATTACTTTCCGAATCATTAAAAAACATGGAAAATATGTTTGGTTCTGGTGGTGATAGTGGTACTAAAAAAAATAAACCAAAACCTGGAAAACCTTCTTTAAGTGAAATGCGTAAAAGCCAAGAAGGAATGAAGGAACAACTTGAAGGAATGATAAATCAGATGAAACAAGGGAATAGTCCTGGCAAAAATCCATCATCAGAAAAGCTAGGAAAAATGTTATCTCAGCAAGAAGTGTTTCAGCAAATGTTAAACGAGTTATCTTCAGGTTCTGGTGTTGGTAAAGAATATACTAAACAATTAAAAGAAATAAATCAATTAATAGAGGACAATAAGAAGGATTTAGCACGAATGCAAGTTTCTCAATTAACACTAAACAGGCAAAAACAAATTGTTACTCGCTTATTGGAAGCTGAAAAATCAGAACAGGAAAGAGAAATTGATGATATAAGGAAATCAAAAGAACCGAATAATTATTCTATTAGTGATCCAAAAGCATTGTTTGATAATGACTCTCAAAAGATTAATTTTGAGGAAATTTTTAATAAATCGAGTTTACAATTGCAATTTTTTTACAAGAATAAATATCAGGAGTATATAAATAAATTAAATCAAGTACCTGATGAAAAAGGAAATAAAAATACCATCGAAAATTGAAAGTATATCAGTTGTTGAAAACTTGATAGATGAATTGAGTATTGAATTAGGACTTGTTGCTGATATATATGGAAACGTATTAATAGCAGTAATTGAAGCGGTAACTAATTCCATTGTTCATGGTAATAAGTTTGATGAAGCAAAAATGGTAACAATTAGTTTTCAATTTAACAACCCATTTTTGTTTATTAAAATTTGCGATGAAGGTACTGGTTTTATGTTTGATAGTATTCCTGATCCTACAAAACCAGATAATGTAGAAAAACCCGATGGGAGAGGGGTTTTTTTAATGAAACACCTTGCAGATGAAATTACTTTTGATAAAGGTGGTGCTACTGTAAATCTAAAATTTAAAGTTTAGCATGATACATTTTTTTGAAGAAGATATTTCTCGGCCGAAATTAGATTATGATTCAATTAGTATATGGGTTCAATCGGTTGTTGAATCAAAGGGTTTTGTTTTAGCTGATGTTAGTTATATTTTTTGTAGTGATGAATATTTGTATAAATTGAACAAAGAATATTTAAACCATGTTTATTATACGGACATTATTACATTCAACTATAATGATGAGAAATTTATTTCTGGCGATTTATTCATAAGTGTTGATAGAGTTTTGGAAAATGCCAAAAACTTAGAAATTGAAAACAATCAGGAGTTTTTAAGAGTTATGATTCATGGTATTCTACATCTTTTAGGATATGATGATAAATTTAATGAAGAACAAAAAACAATGAGATTGGAAGAAAATAAATATATACACCTTTTTTTGAATGCTAAAAACGTATGATGTTATTGTTGTAGGTGCCGGTCATGCTGGTAGTGAAGCAGCTGCTGCAGCAGCAAATTTAGGTTCTTCCACTTTACTAATTACGATGGATCTTACAAAGATTGCACAAATGTCTTGCAATCCGGCCATTGGTGGAATAGCAAAGGGTCAAATTGTTCGTGAAATAGATGCCTTAGGTGGTGATACCGGACTAATTACCGACAAAGCAACCATTCAATTCAGAATGCTTAATAGATCAAAAGGTCCTGCAATGTGGAGTCCACGAGCACAATGTGATCGCATGAAATTTTCCTTAGAATGGAGGAAGCAATTAGAAACCATTAAGAATTTAGATTTTTTTCAAGATAAAGTAACACAATTAATTTTTGAAGAAAATATAATTAAAGGAGTTAAAACTCAAATGGGGTTTTCTTTTTTAGCAAAAAGCATTGTTTTAACAAATGGCACTTTTTTAAATGGTTTGATGCATATTGGCTCAACGCAAATTGTTGGAGGTCGCATGTCTGAGCCATCTTCTTTTGGTATTACCGAGCAACTTTTATCGCTGGGATTTCGTACGGGTCGAATGAAAACAGGTACACCAGCTCGACTTGATGGTAGAAGTATTGATTTTAGTAAATTAGAAGCTCAAATGGGAGATGAAAACCCATCAAGTTTTTCTTTTTTTAATTCTGACAATACTTTAGTTCATCAGCGACCATGCTATATTGCTCACACAAACACAAAAGTTCATGAATCACTTAGGAGTAGTTTTTCCTTAAGTCCGCTATTTAATGGATCAATTAAAGGTGTAGGGCCTCGATATTGCCCAAGTATAGAAGATAAAGTAGTTACTTTTTCTGAGAAAAACAGTCATCAACTTTTTCTTGAGCCAGAAGGTTTTGATACAGAAGAATATTATATTAATGGATTTTCAAGTAGTTTACCTTGGGAGGTACAATTAAAAGGATTACGATTAATTGAAGGTCTTGAAGAGGTAAAAATATTTCGTCCTGGTTATGCCATCGAATATGATTACTTTGATCCTACTCAGCTTGGTAATACGCTTGAAACAAAATTAGTACCGAATCTCTTTTTTGCTGGTCAAATAAATGGTACCACTGGTTATGAGGAAGCGGCTGCTCAGGGTTTGATTGCTGGAAGTAATGCAAGCCAAAATGCACAGAATAAGGAGTCCTTTACTTTAATGCGTGATGAAGCTTATATTGGAGTTCTTATAGACGATTTAATTTCAAAAGGGGTGGATGAACCTTACAGAATGTTTACCAGCCGGGCAGAATACCGTATTTTGCTAAGGCAAGATAATGCTGATATTCGGTTAACCACAAAAGCATATAATTTGGGATTGGCAGATGAAGAGCGGTATCAAAGAATGGTTTATAAAGAGCAATGGATTTCGAAAATTATAACCTTTTTTGAATCAACAACAGTTACGGCTCTGCAAATTAATGGTTATTTAGAAAGCCTTGGCAGTTCTCCTTTGCGTCAATCCACTAAATTAGTTGCCATTATTAGCAGACCAGACGTTTCTATTATTTCCTTACTTCAATATGTGCCGAAGCTTAACGATTTGTGTAATAGTATTACTAATCAAAAACGAGATATTCTTGAAAGTTCAGAAATATTGATGAAGTATAATGGTTATTTAGTGCGGGAACAATTAATCGCAGAGAAAGTAAAAAAACAGGATCATTTAAGTATTCCCAAAAACACAGATTATTCCCGATTTATGTCAATATCTACTGAAGCCAGACAAAAACTAACTAAAATTAAGCCAGATACAATAGGTCAGGCTTGCAGAATCCCTGGTATTAGCCCATCAGACATTAATGTTTTGTTAGTTAGTTTCGGCAGATAACGTTCCACGTGGAACAATTGTGGTAATTGAAATTAAGTTCCACGTGGAACAAATCTTGATAAAAACAAGGCTGTTGGGACGGAAAGCAAATAGAAAACTATAAATAGCAGAAAATATATTATTGAGGGTTCAATTATATTTTGATTTTAAACCAAGGGTGTTTCCTTTTTAGATTAATTAATTGAAGTAAAAATGTAAGATATACCGATATGCCGATGGAATCGTTCAAGTATCAGATTATATTGGATGTGTTAATCGGATCAAATAATCAGTTCAACATGGGAAAATTGAATTAATTCATCAGGATTATCCATTCGGATGTTAATGTAGCCATATCCTAAAAAGGAATTTTGCAGCAATCAATTAAATTAATTAGTATGATATATGTTGCTGTATTATTGATTTTAAACAACGCTTAACTGCATTTATAGTGAACCTTCTTTTTCATTAAAAGAATTTTTTAACTCTGTTGTTTTATCGTATTAAACTTCCAACGACTTTATCTGTTATATTTTCTGCATAATGCAATTATTATGATTGAAATATCAATCTAAGTTGTACTTTTGTGCGCTTTTATTAAAAGGTTTTATTAATTATTTATAAATGGAGAAAATTAGAAACATTGCTATTATAGCTCACGTTGATCATGGAAAAACGACACTGGTGGATAAAATTTTGTTTCAAACAAAACTGTTTAAAGATCATGAAAACCCCGGTGATTTAATTTTAGATAGCAATGATTTGGAACGTGAGCGAGGAATTACAATTTTAGCTAAAAATGTTGCGGTTGTTTACAAAGGCGTTAAAATAAACATTATTGACACTCCCGGTCACTCCGATTTTGGTGGGGAGGTAGAGCGTGTTTTAAATATGGCTGATGGAGTATTATTGTTGGTTGATGCGTTTGAAGGACCAATGCCACAAACGCGATTTGTTTTGCAGAAAGCAATTAACTTAGGATTGAAACCAATAGTTGTTATTAATAAGGTTGATAAAGCGAATTGCAGACCCGAGGAAGTTCAAGAAAAGGTTTTTGATTTAATGGCCAGCATGGATGCAACTGAAGATCAGCTAAATTTTCCTACCGTATATGGTTCAGCAAAACAAGGATGGATGTCGTTGGATTTTACAAAGCCTTCAGAAGATATTATACCGTTGCTAGATTCAATAATTGAGCACATTCCGTTACCACGTGTTTACGAGGGAACAATTCAGATGTTAATTACTTCTTTGGATTACTCTTCCTATGTGGGACGTATTGCCATAGGCCGTATTTATAGAGGGGAGGTTCGTTCTGGTGTTCAATATAGTTTGTGTAAACGTGATGGATCAATTATTAGAACCAGAATTAAAGAACTTTATGTTTTTGAAGGAATGGCGCGGAGAAAGGTAGATTTTGTCGCCGCAGGGGATATATGTGCTATTGTGGGAATTGAAGGGTTTGATATTGGTGATACTATCGCAGATTTGGAAAATCCAGAACCAATGGATCCAATTTCTATTGATGAGCCAACCATGAGTATGTTGTATACGATTAATGATTCACCATTTTTTGGTCAAGAAGGAAAATTTGTTACATCAAGACATTTGCGTGAACGGCTAGAACGGGAGTTAGAAAAAAATCTTGCCTTGCGAATTGAGCCGGGTAATACTGCCGATGCGTTTATTGTTTTTGGACGAGGCGTGTTGCATCTTTCCATATTAATTGAAACCATGCGTCGTGAAGGATATGAACTTCAAGTTGGACAACCTCAAGTGATAATTAAAGATCTTGGCGGAGAAAAACATGAACCCATTGAACAATTAACAATTGATCTTCCTGAAGAATATTCGGGTCGTGCTATTGAAATGGTAAGCCAGAGAAAGGGTGAATTGCTTACACTGGAAAGAAGAGGAGAGAGGATACATTTGGAATTTAGAGTACCCTCGAGAGGCTTAATAGGTCTTTCGAGCAATATGCTTACAGCAACAGCCGGTGAGGCTGTTATTGCACACCGATTTATTGAATTTGGGTTGTATAAGGGTGATATTCAGAAGCGATTGAACGGCTCTTTAATAGCAATGGAAAGTGGTACCAGTTTTGCGTATGCAATTAACAAATTACAAGATAGAGGTAAGTTTTTTATAGGACCACAGGAAGAAGTTTATGCTGGTATGGTTGTTGGTGAAAGTTCCCGAGATGACGATTTAGTTTTGAATGTTACAAAAACAAAGAAACTTACTAATATGAGGGCATCCGGTACCGATGATAAAACAAACTTAGCTCCTCCAATCCGTTTTAGTTTAGAGGAAGCATTAGAGTATATTCAGAAAGATGAATACGTGGAAGTAACCCCAACGGCGTTAAGACTTAGAAAAATATTACTGAACGAAACCGATAGAAAAAGGCAAAAATCGTAGGTTGAAAAGATGAACATTCTGAGTTAATTTATTAAGCTTCATTCATTAAATAAAAAGGGCGCTTCATTATTTTGAAGCGCCCTTTCTATTGATATATTTAAAGTTTTTTATTTAAATAAACATCAATTTTTTCAAGCAAAACTTTACCCATTATCGGTTTTGATAAATAATCATCGCATCCGGCACTTAATATTTTCTCTTTTTCACCAGCCAAAGCATAAGCAGTTTGAGCAATTATTGGTAATTGCGGTCTAATTTTTTTTATTTCGTGGGTGGCTTCATATCCATTCATTTCCGGCATTTTTATATCCATCAAAACCAAATCAATAGCAGAATCTTTTTGAACAGCTTCTAATGCCGTTTTACAAGTTTCGGCCCATATTAAGATTGCATTGGTTCGTTTTAATAATGCTTCCAAAAAAAGGTAATTGGTTCTTTCATCTTCGGCTATCAGGATTTTTTTCCCTGAGAAGTCATAATTATTGAACATACGTTGTGGCTTTATATTTAACAAATTTAGTTTTTTTTATTAATATCTAGGTCACTCTTATCAGCAAGATTATTTTTTTTATTATAGTTTGCGAACTAGGAATTCTACCTATTGTATTAACATTTTATTCCATCAATAGTTCTCAATTTTAGAAACTAAATAGAATAGTAATGCAGCCAGTAAATAACCAGTAACCATATCAATAAAATAATGGTTAAGTAAATTTAGTGTTGAGTTAAATAGCCAAGTCAATTTTATTTGAAGAACTAAAAACGACGAAACATTTTTATTCATTGTGTTCAATTATTGGATGTTTGTACTTAATTTAGCTATTTAGAAAAGCTAATAATGATTTTAACAAAGCCAGAAATATGAAAAGCAAGATTCTGACTGGTGTTTTTTCCTTTTTTTTATTGAGTGGAATTTGTCAAGACGCTAAAGAGATTGTAAAAAAGGCGGATGATAAGATGCAAGGAAATTCAAACATCAGCCAACTTTCCATGACCATTGTAAGGCCCACCTATACCCGGACCATTGAATTCAAAAATTGGTCGTTAGGCCGTGATTATTTCATGACCCTAATTACAGCTCCGGCAAAAGATAAAGGACAGGTTTTTATGAAGTATAAAACCGATTTATGGAATTTTATGCCAGCGATAAACCGAATGATTAAGTTACCGCCATCTATGATGTCGCAAGGTTGGATGGGATCGGACTATACCAATGACGACTTAGTTAAACAGACCTCGATAGTTAATGATTATGAGCAAAAGATTTTGGGAAACGATATTATTAATAATAGCGAGTGTTACAAAATTGAAATGATTCCGCATGATAATGCAAATGTGGTATGGGGAAAAGTGGTTACTTGGATTGATAAGGAAAAATTACTTTTTTTAAAGAGCGAATATTTCGATGAAGAAGGATATTTAGTAAGAACAGAACTGGCCAGCAAGGTTAAAGTGTTTGATAACAGGGAGATACCTTCAATTATTGAAATAATATCTACCGAGGAACCCCAAAACAAAACAATTCTTGAATTTATAAGTATTGATTTTGATGTGGATATTCAGGAAAGTTTCTTCACCCAGCAAAACATGAAAAAATTGCGATAAGTATCTATAAGGAAAGCACTCAAAACGCTAAATATGAGCAAATTAACACAAATAGCTTGGCGAAACCTTTTGCGAAATAAAAGAAGAACCGTAATTACGGCTTCGTCTATATTTTTTGCTGTGTTTTTTGCTGTTATCATGCGTTCTTTTGAACTAGGAAGTTATGACCACATGATAAAACAGAGCATTGAACTTTATTCCGGATATTTACAAATTCAACAAAAAGACTATTTTGATGATGCAACCATCGATAACTCATTGGTTTATGATGTAGAGCTTATTCAAACACTTTCCAATACAGCCGGCATAAAAGCTTTTGTTCCACGTGTGGAAACTTTTGTATTGGCTTCTACCGGGCATCAAAGTAAAGGTATTATCCTCACAGGAATTGATCCTGTACATGAAGCTAAAGTTTCAAATCCGGAGCATCTGGTTGTTCATTATAAACTGACACCTGAAAATTTGTCGCGGATACAACAGGAGATTCGCCTGCCAGAAACGCAAATTGAACAGCTTAAAATCTTTCAAAACAACGTTTATAATAATCTGGATAGGTTAGCCGCTGATATGGGCTTAAAACCGCACGAATTTGATTCATACCGCAAATCGTTTGAATATCATTGTCGGGTTCCGGGAACTTATCTAAACGAAAATGATGAGGGTGTATTGGTTTCGAATCGGTTGGCACAATTCCTCCGTGTAAATGTGGGAGACACCCTTGTTTTAATGGGTGCCGGTTATCAGGGAACCAATGCTGCCGGGTTGTTTCCGGTGCGGGGAATCATACATATTCCATCGCCTGATTTAGATAATAAGCTGGTTTATATGTCGATACAAAAAGCTCAGGACTTTTTAAGCTTAGATAACCATATCACTTCGGTGGTTATCAATTTAGAGGATGAAGATGAAATGCTCTCTGTTCAGGAACTCCTTTCCGGTAAACTGGACCACGAAAGGTATATGGTTAAAAACTGGCTTGAAATTAACCCCACACTCAAACAGCAGATAGAAGGAGATAGTATTAGCGGACAGATTTTTATAGGCATTTTATACGTAATAATTTTCTTTGGCATTTTTGGTACTGTTTTAATGATGATAACCGAACGCATGCGTGAATTTGGCGTAATGATAGCTATTGGGATGCAGAAGAAACTGCTTTCATGGGTGGTATCCATCGAAATGTTGATTATTGGATTGGTAGGCACCCTTGCCGGAATGTTAGCTTCCATTCCTATTATTATTGGGTTTAACCACAATCCCATCCGGTTTACCGGCGAAAGCGCCAAATTATATGAAGATATGGGCTTTGATCCGGTAATGCCTACTGCATTAATTGAAGGCTATTTTGCCTGGCAAGGATTAATTATTCTTGTGATGGTTATTTTAGCTTGTTATTTTCCTTTGAAAAAAATTCGTAAGCTTAAAGTTATGGATGCATTAAGGGCTTAATCAACATATAATTAAAAAATTAAAGTCAAAAGAAGCATTACAAAAAAACAGTTACCTATGATAGTTTCAATTGCCTGGAAAAATGTATGGAGAAATAAGCCACGAAGCCTTATCGTGATTTGTTCTATCACATTAGGAACCATTGCAGGAGTCTTTGTAGCCGGGCTTATGAATGGGTGGGTCGATCAGCGTATTCGGGATGTTATTTATACCCAAATGTCGCACATTAAACTGCGCAACCCAAATTACCTAATAAACGAAGAAAGTCAATATACTATATCAGATTACAAGCAAATTACACAATTTATTGATAGCGCTCCTGAAGTTGAGGCCTGGTGCAGCCGGATAACAATCATGGCAATGGCCACTACCAGCAGAGGAAGCTGCGGTATTGTTTTAAAGGGGATTGATCCGGTAAAGGAGAAATTGGTATCCAATATTTCGGAAAAATTGGTCGCCCAAGGAGGAGATTATTTTGAAGAACCAACCAAGCTCCCTCCGGTTTTGATAGGTGATAAAACGGCGGAACTACTTAGAATAAAGAACTTTAAGATAGATCAACGGGTTCTGGATAGTTTAGTACGGTTGAAAATTCCCAAGCCGATTACCGAAAAATTAAAGCAACTCATTGACATACGATATATTACGGACCGCAAGTTTAAATCGGCTTTGAATGAACGGCTTTCTTCTTCCGAAATCCGGAAATATGGACCGTACATTCTCAATTTAGCCAAATACTATCAGCCAAAAGCTAAAATCGCATTTAGTTTTACAAACGCCAAAGGTGAATTGTCGTACCAAACTTTTCAGGTGTGTGTAATATTTAAAACCTCCAATTCTACCTTTGACCAATACAGTGCTTTCGTGAAAAAAGTGGATTTGGCCGCAGTGGCCGGTTTTGGAGAGGACCAATTTCATGAGATTGCCATTTTATTAAAAAACGAAGAGGAGGATTTGATTCCATTTTCAGAAAAGCTTTCAACCCAATTTAGTGAGGCAAATGTAATGACCTGGAAGACGATGGCTCCTGATGCCGGCATGATGGCGGATTTTATAAATTTCTACTATTTTATGATTATGGGAATTATTTTCTTTGCCCTTGCTTTTGGAATTATCAATACCATGATGATGGCCATATTGGAACGGATAAAGGAATTAGGAATGTTGATGGCCATTGGGATGTCGAAAATGAAAGTTTTTAGCATGATTATGCTTGAGACGATATTTTTAACATTAGTTGGAAGTGTTTTAGGAATGCTGATAGGCGCCGGATTAATTAATATAACCGGACGGGTTGGATTGAATTTTGCGTCCATAGCTGAAGGCTTTGAAGCCATCGGTTATTCAGCGGTAGTTTATCCGTCCATTTCCGTTTCTTTCTTTTTTGGAGTTACAGTTATGGTCATTGTTATTGGGATTTTATCATCTATAATTCCAGCTCGCAAGGCGCTTAAACAAAATCCGGTAGAATCGCTCAGAATTGAGTAAATAATTGAAAGTAAGGAGATAAGTAAAACTAAACAGTAAATGCAATGAAAGTAATCGAAATTAATAACATTATAAAAATATATACAGAAGCTGAACTGGACGTAATTGCAGTGAATGATGTTACCTTAGATTTTGATGAGGGAGAATTTACTGCCATTGTTGGCCCTTCGGGAAGCGGCAAAACTACCTTACTGAATATGATTGGCGGACTTGACAGCCCATCATCAGGTGAGATTTTAATAGGTGGTTCGAGCATTACAAAGTTGAAAGGTTCCGAATTAACCAATTTCAGGCTGCGTAATATTGGTTTTGTTTTTCAATCGTACAATTTGATTCCGGTTTTAACAGCCAAAGAAAACACGGAATTTGTAATGGAACTGCAAGGGAAATCGAAAAAGGAATGCGAAGTCCGTTCGCTGGAATTACTAAAAGCCGTTGGACTTGAAGAGCGTGTAAATGCGCGACCCGCAAAACTTTCCGGGGGTCAGCAGCAACGGGTTGCCGTGGCAAGGGCTTTAGCCGCTAAACCGAAATTTGTTTTAGCCGATGAACCCACGGCAAACCTCGATTCAAAAGCTACCGAAACGTTATTGGATATAATGGAAAAACTCAATCGGGAAGAAAACATCACCTTTATTTTTTCAACGCACGATAACCGGGTAGTTAAAAAAGCACGAAGGGTAATTACCCTTGAAGACGGGAAAGTGCTAAGCGATGTGAAGAAAAATGGGGGAGAATAGGATCGCTGACATTTAGTTGGTATTGTAATGCTGCTACGGAGAAAGTATCCCCCTTGGGGGGATTATATGGGGGAATCGCTAACTAAACGTCATTTTATTACAAATCAATAATTGATTCAAATGTATAAGGGTTTAGTATTTATAATTATTGTAATTGGATTATTACCCGCCACCTTTTGTCAGGAAAAGTTTACCATTGATGGCTATATTTCACAAATGGGATCATCGGTTTTTGTAGGTGATTCCAGCAATGCCACCTGGGATTATATTTTGCATAATCGCATCAATACAGCCTATTACTTTTCGAATAATGTTACGGCAAAGTTGCAATTCCGGAATCAGTTTTTATGGGGCGAAACGGTGGAATTGACACCAAACTATGCTGAAAAATTCGCCCAAGACAACGGGTTTTTCGATTTAAATTGGAATTGGTACAGCGGAAGCAAAACATTACTTAATACTCAGATTGATAGGGCGTTTGTGGAATACACCAGCGGCAAATTTGAACTTTCTATTGGCCGTCAGCGGATTAACTGGGGACGAACATTGGTATGGAATCCGAACGATATTTTTAATGCCTATTCGTATTACGAGTTCGATTATCCCGAAAAACCCGGTTCGGATGCGGTGAGGGCGGTTTATTATTCCGGTTCGGCAGCATCGTATGAATTGGTGGCAAAAATTGATAGCGCCAATAATTTAACAATAGCGGGATTAAAAAAAATCAACAAAAGAGGATACGATTTTCAATTTTTAGGCGGTTTTGCCAATGGTGAAGATTTTGTGTTGGGAACCGGATGGGAGGGAAGTATCAAGCAGTTTGCCTTTCGGGGGGAAATGACCTATTATCATCCACAAAAAAATTGGAGTGATACTACGGGTGTTTTTTTAGCTTCCATTGGAACTGATATCAGCTTTAGCAATAGCTTAATGATCCAGGCAGAGTTTTTATATAACGATACCAAAACATTGACTCAGTTAAACCAAATTTATGCGGCTCCCGCCAATTCAAAAAGTTTATCTATTTCGGAATACAATTTTTTCGCCAACATAACCTACCCCATGACCCCAATTTTATCGGCATACATGGCGGGAATGTATTACACCGACCAAAACGGATTTTTTCTTATGCCTGGGTTTGATGTATCGGTAACAAACAACCTGAATTTTTCGTTGATTTACCAATACTTCAATATGAAAATAACAACAAATCAGCGTATTAGAATGAATATGGCGTTTGGTAGGTTGAAATGGAATTTTTAGCCAAAACAATGGGCTGGATTTTACTAATTAAAGCACAGTCAAATTTATTGATTAACTCAATTATATCATTAGTAGGTATATAAAAACAATCGGTGTATATACATAATAGATTCAATTACAAAGGATTATTCGCAAATTAATGTATTTTTTGTGGTGCATTAATTTTTGTAGTGCAATTGGCACTTTTCAATCATTATTTTTTTTGCATATCTATATCTGATATTAGCTTTCCGATAGTACTCAGAAATGAAACCAATTCCTTGGGAAGTTCGTCTTTATCTGGTGAATAGATAACTGTTGAATCAGAATTATAATCTGTTTTATATTTTATTAATACTACAGGTAAATCTTTCGGTGCGTTTTCTCCAAATCCGTAACTATTATTAATATTTATCAATGATAGATCCGCTAAATTTTCTTTAATTAAATCTATATCGGCATGTTTAATTGTGTAATTTGATTGTCGATGAAGATTTGATATTCCGTGGTCCTCTATTACCTGCATTTTTCCATTATTTTCCATTATTACTTCATAAGAATAATCAACCCATGAACTACCGCGCAAATAAGCAATTGAAAATTTATCAGTCATTATTCTGTTTTCATTCTCTTTTTTACATCCATAAAGTCCCAAAGACAGTAGGATTCCCCAAAAAACAATTTTTGCTTTCATAATCTTTTATTTCAAGATGTAATCATGTTAATTTAGTTGCGTTCATTTATGCCAACAAGCTGATAAACATTTCACCCAAGGTGTTTCTTCCTTTAATTGATATTGATAAACGCACCCCACCACGCTATTTCCGTTATATATATTGGTTTTAAATTTGGCAATAACAATCACCTAATTTTTGATAGAATCCAAAAAATTTACAAAAAGAAACGATAACGTTTAGTTAAGTTTTATGAATGTAAAGTAAAATTAGCGGTATAGAAACTAGAGAAGATGAAAAGGTTGCAGGGTATCACTGTTATCGGGTTGAATGGTAAAAGGATTTCAAGGTTACACGTTAGCTAAAAGGCTAAAAAGAATAGTAGCCAGTAACATTTTAACGGAGCGCAGTATTGTGCAATTAAAAGCGGACAGAGCCGTCCGTTCTCAAATAAAAAACCGCCCCAAAATTGGATGCGGTTTCCTTAATACTGATTTTTTATTTTCTAAAATCTAATCTCTAATTTTCTAATTTCTAACATCTATTCTCCACGTATGGCAACAATTCCAGGTAAGGCTTTACCTTCCATGTATTCCAACATGGCTCCACCACCAGTAGAAACATAGCTAACTTTATCGGCTAGTTTGTTTTTGTTGATAGCAGCCACAGAATCACCACCACCAATTAAGGTAAATGCACCTTTAGCAGTAGCATCGGCTAAAGCATGAGCGATAGCTGAGGTTCCTTTGGAGAATTTTTCCATTTCAAAAACACCCATCGGGCCATTCCACAGAACGGTTTTCGATTTTTTTATTACATCGGTAAAAGTAGCAATCGATTCGGCGGCAATGTCCAATCCCATCCATCCGTCAGGTGTTGCGTTGGTTTTTGAAATGTTGGTATTGGCTTCGGCATCAAATTTATCGGCATTCACGGCATCGGTAGGAATGTAAACTTTTACCCCTTTTGCTTTTGCTTTTTCAAGCAAACTCAAGGCTAAATCCAGTTTATCAACTTCGCAAAGCGAGTTGCCAATTTGTCCGCCTTGGGCTTTAATAAAGGTGTATGTCATACCGCCGCCAATAATCAGGTTATCCACACGATCCAATAAATTTTCGATAATCAGAATTTTATCGGAAACTTTTGCACCACCCATAATGGCGGTGAAAGGTTTGTCGGCTGCTTTTATTACTTTGTCTATTGCCGCCAATTCGCTGTTGATAAGGAATCCGAACATTTTGTGTTCTACATCGTAATGGTCGGCCACCAATGCGGTTGATGCATGGGCGCGGTGCGCGGTTCCAAAAGCATCGTTCACGTAAACATCGGCATAGCTGGCCAAGGTTCTCACAAATTCTTTTTGCGAGGCTTTTACTTTTGCTTTACCGGCTTTTTTCTCTTCTTCGGTTGGTGTTTCACCCAAGTGGTAAGGTTTTCCTTCTTCTTCTTCGTAAAAACGGAGGTTTTCAAGAAGCAATACTTCCCCGGCTTTTAATTCTTTGGCCATTTTGGCAACCGAATCGCCAATAACATCGCCGGCAAAAATTACCTTGCGGCCTAAATTTTTCTCTAAAGCAGGTACCACATGCTTCATGGAATATTTTTCCTGTTTTTTTCCATCGGGACGACCCAAATGCGACATTAAAATAGCACAACCGCCATCATCCAAAATTTTGTTGATAGTAAGCAAAGCTCCCTTAATACGGGTATCATCTGTAACTTCAAAAGTTTGTTTGTTAAGTGGCACGTTGAAGTCAACACGAACAATGGCTTTTTTGCCTTTGAAATTGAAATCTTTAATTTGTTTCATGATTGAATAAATTTATAGTGATTGTTAAATTTTGAGTTTATTTTTGCGAACACAAATATAGAAAAACAACAGGTTATAAAAGACGATTTTACTCATAATTCAGTTATAATATGCACAATCGTTTGCAATACAAACCAACCCTTGTGTGTATTAGAAGAAGTTAAAAGAGGTTGATTTATTTTATTGATTTAGAAGCAGAATTCAGATTTTTTGTTCTTATTTGAAAAAAAAAAACAATCAATTACAGAAACGAAAACCAATGTTAGAGACCGCCAAGATTTTTGAGCAAATTGTCCGTTCCCGCCGATCGATGCGGGTTTATGACAACAATGCAGAATACAATCCTGAAATTGTAAAAAAGAGCCTTGAATTGGCCCTGTTATCGCCTAACAGCAGTAATATGCAACTTTGGGAGTTTTACCGAATCCGTTCCGAAGCTGCAAAAAAGGAGATGGCCCACAACAGCCTCGATCAGAGTGCTGTTGAAACAGCTTCGGAAATAGTGGTGATTGTTGCCCGGCCTGATAAGTATAAAAAATCAATACAATTTAACTTAGATACGATTGATCATCCGGATAATTTTGAGTCGGAGCGGAGCAAAATACGCAGGCGGGCCTATTATAAAAAGTTGATGCCCCTTTTTTATGCCCCCGACCATTTTTTTATTCTTTCGCTATTAAAAAAAGCGTTTGTCTTTTTTGTTGGTATGAAGCGACCCATTGTTCGGGAAGTTACCCGGATAAACAAAAAAGTAACCATCCATAAAAGTGTGGCTTTAGCCGCTCAAACCTTTATGTTGGCGTTAAAATCCCAGGGTTATGATTCTTGTCCCATTGAAGGATTCGATTCCAAGCGCATTAAAAAACAACTTAATCTGCCCCGGAGAGCCGAAATAAATATGGTTATTTCTGTTGGAAAGGGAACGGAGAAAGGAATTTTTTACGTGCAGCGGCGTTACGATTACAATCAAGTTGTATTTGAAAAGTAAGAGTTTCTGAAAAGGATATAAAAGGATTCAACATCATAAAATAAAAAACCCTTTTTTGAGTTTAGTACTTGAAAACAAATTGTTAACGCAAAACTTATCATATGAACCAAATTCGGTTGAAACGCATTTTTTTTAGTGTATTTCTTTTCAGTTCAATATTCAGCATAGCACAAATTCCAAAGGGAGCATGGCGCGATCATTTATCGTACAATAAAGGAAAAGTGGTTGCTATAACTCCGGATCGTGTTTATTGCATTACCGATAAGGCCTTGTTTTATTACGAGAAGGAAGATGGTTCTATTCAGAAAATTTCAAAAATAAATGGACTGAGTGATTTGGATCCTGGGTATATAGCTTACAGTAAAAAGCATAAAAAACTGATGGTTATTTATAATAATGGAAACATTGATATTTTTAGTGGAGAATCTAAAACAAACTTTCCTGATATTAAAGTAAAAAACATGGTTGGGAATAAAACCATTCAGCATATAAACATGGTGGATGATTATGCTTATTTAAGTTATGGTTTTGGAATTGTGGTTTTTAATTTGTTGAAAAATGAAATATCCGATTCCTATATCATTGGTACTGGAGGCTCCTATCTTAAAATTAATTCAACGGCAGTTTATAACGATACTATTTATGCATCCAGCGATATAGGTTTGTATAAAGCCGCTATTAACGATCCTTTTTTAGGGAATTATTCCAATTGGATTAAAGATACAAACATTATGTATCCCAATAGACCCAGTGTTGCAACAGAAGTGTTCGACAATCAATTGTTGGTCTTAAATCTGAAAGATGAAACCAACGGCTCTTTGGTAAATAGGTATAATGGAGTGGTTTGGGATACAATTTTTACCGATTTAAATGAAGTTCGCTCCATTTCTGTTTCAGAGGATAAATTGGTTTTAATTAAACAATATCATGTGTGCACCTTTAATTCGCAATGGGAATCAATTGGAGCATATAGTGCGCACACGGCTCAACATGCGCTTTACGATGATGAAAATCTTTGGTTGGCCGATTCAAAAGAAGGATTGTTGCTTAATACAAAACAAACCTATAAAACTGTACTATTACCCAATGGACCCGCGAATAATAATGTTTTTAATGTTCATTTTAGTGCGGGCAATATTTTGGTTGCACCTGGCGGGCATGATCGTTCAGGAAATGGAATTTATTATCAAGCAGATGTTTTTGAATTTACCAACGAAAATTGGAACTCTTTGTTAAATACGAGTTATGATTCTATTTTGGAACTTCGATGTTTAGTTAATTTTGCAAGTAACAACAACAATTCTTACTATGCAGGAACATGGGGATACGGATTGATTGAAGTGGTTAACGGTACGGTTTCGAAAATATATAATAGTTCAAATACCGAAGGAATATTAGGAAATTTTGTAAGCAGCAGTACATTCGATTCCGAAGGTAATTTGTGGATAGTAAATAGGCTAAGCCCGAAACCTGTTGTTGTAAAAACACCGGAAGGGAAATGGTATAATTACGCTTATGAACAAACAATGAGCAATGGGCAAATATTTAAGTTAATTTCAACCAGTAACAACAATATGTGGAACATATCATATAATGGGCTAGGCGTTTATGTTTGGAATTGTAATAATACTCCAGAAAATAAAAACGACGATGAATTTGTTACGTTCAAGGTTGAAGACAAGAACAAGAAATTAAATAATGAATTGTACGATATAGCTCAGGATTTGGATGGAACCATTTGGATTGGAACGGCCGATGGAGTAGTGGTTTATGATTATCCGGAGCGGGTGTTTACCGAAACCATGTATGCCCGGGTTCCCCAGTTGGTGGTTGATGGATACTTAAAAAACCTGTTAGAAGGCGAAGTAGTTACTTCTATTGCAGTAGATGGTGCTAACCGCAAATGGTTGGGTACTGCCGGCGGTGGTTTATTTTTGGTTTCGGCCGATGGAACAGAGCAGCTTATGGTATGGAATGTTGATAACTCAAAACTGCTTTCGAATAATATTGTTTCCGTTGAAATAAATCAAACAACATGGGAGGTTTTTATTGGAACCGACAAAGGATTGCAGTCATATATGAGTACTGCTACTCAAGGAAACTCCGATTATAGTTCCATTTATGCATTCCCAAATCCTGTTAAAGATGGATACAATGGCTTAATAACCATTCGTGGGTTGCAATACGAGACGAATGTAAAAGTTACCGATATTTCGGGGCATTTAGTTTTTGAAACCTTAAGTAATGGGGGCGATGCTATATGGAATGGAAAAGATATGGGTGGAGCTGATGTTCAATCGGGAGTTTATTTGGTGCTTTGCACTAGCAATACAGGAGAAGAAGCGGCCGTTACCAAAATTTTAATTGTTCGTTAACATGTTTTCGCAAACCGAAATCATTGTTCTCAATTACACCAAATACAGCGAGTCGTCAATCATTGTTCATTCCCTTACAAAAAAACACGGAAGGCAATCCATTATTGTTTATGGAATAGGAGGGAAGCGGAAGAATAAGCTCGGGTTTTTTCAACCCTTGAATCTATTAGAAACACAATTGTATTATAAACCCAACTCGAGTCTCCAAAAAATAAAGGAATTTAAGCTGGCAACTCCGCTGTTCAATATTCCTCATGAAATAGGCAAAAGTGCATTAGCCCTTTTTATTTCTGAAATTCTCTACCGTTCAATAAAAGAGGAATTTGCCGATGAACGCTTGTTTGATTTTGTAAAAACATCGATATTGATTTTAGAGGAAATTACCCTTGGATTGCCCTATTTTCATGTAGCTTTTATGGTAAAATTAGCCAAGCAGTTGGGTTTTATGTCCGACGAACCCATACTATCAGGCTATTATGATTACAAAGAAAACGTTGCAACGGATTTAAAACCCTCCCATGAATATTTTTTAAAAAAGGAGGATCAAAATTTGTTGATTTCCTTGTTAGAGAGACCTTACAGCGAATTGCAAAATTTTAATTTAACGGGCAATCAACGGGATAAATTGCTTGATTCGGTAGTTAAACTTTTTGAATTGCACCTTTTGAATATTAACTCATTAAGATCGTACCTCGTTTTAAAGGAAGTTTTTTCAGATTGATCCCATAAAGAGAAATTCGCTTGCTCTTCCTTTCGATAAGATTTGTCTGCTAAAATCCAACAGATTTTCTAATTTAGAAGCGTTTATTATTAAAAAACGCTTGTTTATGGCCGGTCAACGAAATTTAGTCAAAACACTTGGTTTAGGGTATGTAATCCTATTTGTGATAGCAAACATTATTGGATCGGGTGTTTATAAAAAAATTGCTCCCATGGCTGCCGAGCTTCACTCTTCGGTTTGGATACTCGCCGCATGGATAACGGCCGGTATCATCACAATTTTTGGAGCATTGAGTAATGCTGAAGTTGCCGGATTATTAGCCGATACCGGTGGCGACTTTGTTTACTTTAAAAAAATTTACAACCGCTTTTCTGCCTTTTTATATGGATGGTCACTTTTTGCCGTGATTCAAACAGCCACCATCTCCTCATTGGCGTATGTGTTTGCCCAATCGCTGAACAGCATCATTGCAATACCCGAACTGTTTCCAACCCTGCAACAGGTTACCATCGGTGGCGTGTTTTTCCCATTTCAGGGATTTGGCATCAAGCTTACGGCCATCGTGCTTATTTTGCTGTTGACAGGACTCAACATTTCAGGACTGAAAAGTGGTGCGGGAGTCAGCAAAATAATAATGTGGCTGGTTTTCACCGGATTGTTTGTAATTGTGTTTATTGGTTTGACCCACGCAGGAGCAAAACCGGCCAACTTTATGAATATCAAAGAGCTGACCCAGGGAACAGTTACGCTCTCCTCTTTCTTCACGGCCATGCTTGCTGCTTTTTGGGCATATCAGGGATGGGTTTCTGTTGGGTATATTGGCGGTGAAGTGAAAGATGCCAATCGGAACATCCCCAAAGGAATCCTGATGGGTGTTTTTATTGTAATTGTAATTTACCTGCTGGTTAATGTAACTTATCTCACCCTGTTGTCCATTCCTCAACTGGAGCAAATACACGCTTCGGGCAATCAAATTGCGGCGGTGGAAGCTGTTCGTGGTTTTTGGGGAACCGGAGGAGTATTATTTATTTCCCTGTTAATTCTGGTAACTACACTGGGGTGCACCAATGCCAGCATCCTTACCGGTGCCCGCCCCTATTATGCCATGTCGCGCGACCGGTTGTTCTTTTCCGGCATCGGCAAATTGAATACGGCAAATGTTCCCGGTAATTCGTTGTTGTGGCAAGGAATATGGGCTTCCGTTTTGGTTCTTTCAGGTACCTTCGACCAATTGACCGACATGATTATTTTTGCGGTGTTTATATTTTACGGGGCCACCTCGTTGGGGGTATTTGTTTTGCGGCGTAAAATGCCCGATGCGCACCGGCCTTACAAAGCTTGGGGATATCCTGTAGTACCGGCCATTTTCATTGTTTTTTGCCTGTATCTGGTTGCAAATACCATCGGCACCCGTCCGCGGGAAGCGGCCATAGGATTGAGCCTGATTTTATCAGGCATACCGGTCTATTTTTTTCTGCAATGGAAACACTCAAAAAAGAAGGATAAGGAATTGGAGAACAGGAATATCGATAAATAACATTTTTTTGAAACAGCAGATTATTTATTCCTCATACTATGGGGGATATTTTTATTGGTATCGGTAAAATAAACGGCTAATTATATTTTCGCTGTTCAATATAACCCGATTTATTGATAATATATTTTTTTAACCCAACACCTAAAACCTTTGGTGAACTGCTTTGGTATAGTTCATACTGATTTACTTCACCCGGTAAAATTCCCTTATATCGCTTATTTGTCGCATAAATCTTGTTAGTTCCAATTTTTTTTGTGCGGTTTTGGCCGTTTTTTGATCGGTAAAGAATTCTAACTTTATTTACATCCTCAATTCCTATAATTATTGCAGTAATTGCATTTTTATCGATAATAGAATCGCCCACTTGAAACAAATTGTCGGATACCAACCTTTTGGTAAAAAGCTTTTTTTTATACAGCTCTGAATAGGGGTCGGTTAACGTATCATTTTGAAAATTAACTACATCGGCACATACGGTGACTTTTGTTTGACTGCCCAATGGGAAATAGGTCCTTTTAAAGTCAATGCTGAAATTGGCATATTCCTCATTTGCTTTCAACGGCCGGCTCTTTACCAATTCACACTTTCCCTCCAACACCAATGCGTCCTTCGAAATGCCTCCGATTCCTAAAAAAGTGTTTGTTTGTGCAACGCCAAAAGCCATATCCTCATACTTCACTTTTTTTGCGAAAGATGATGAGCTGATGGTTCCCTGATGAACCGCACACGACGATAGCAATGCTGAAAAAACGGTAATAATTAACAATTCTTTCATAATCAGTGGTTTTATTTTGGACACTCAATTTTGGATTTTAGATGGTAATGGTTCTAATTGCAATTTTAGGTATAAAATTTTTTGGATTAACGTTTTTTAGAGAATAATCGTTTACCATAACATAAATATTTCCGATGCTGTACGAATCTCATGGCATAGAAAATAAATAGCGAAACAGCCTGCCCCGATTTCTCGGGGGCGCTTCGCTTTCCACGGCAAGGTGTAATAAAAATGGTACGGACTGGTTGGGGATTTTTTCGTTCTACCGACCTACACTCAGCGCTAGTCCTCCCCCTGTGGGAGGTGGCCATAGGCCGGTGGGGGAATTTTTCCGATTTGACTACCTTGTGGCCAATAAATATTAAAGAAAGAAAAGCAAATGAAATATAAGCCCTGCAGCAATGCCTGGCTTGGATCGCCGACAGGCCAATGACTGTCGGTATATCTTCCCAAAAAACCGAACAGGAGCTCGGTGATCCATACCTACCATAATCTTTTTTTCAAATTTGTTTCAATCTTAATTGCAATTGTTATTTTTGCAAACCGGCTAATTTACAAGCCGTTCAATTATTTCAGAACAATCGGAAACTTTATAGAACATTCATACAATGAACAAACACGAAATTGCCACCAAGTATAACCCCGCCGAAACCGAAGACAAATGGTACCAATATTGGATGGAAAACGGTTTTTTCCACTCCACCCCCGATACCCGTGAACCATACACCATAGTTATTCCGCCACCCAATGTAACCGGAGTGCTGCACATGGGGCACATGCTCAACAATTCCATTCAGGATATTTTGGTGCGCCGTGCCCGGATGCAGGGAAAAAACGCCTGCTGGGTTCCCGGAACCGACCATGCCAGCATTGCCACCGAAGCCAAAGTGGTGGCTAAACTGAAAGAACAGGGCATCGAGAAATCGCAATTGACCCGCGACGAATTCCTGAAACACGCCTGGGTTTGGAAAGAAAAACACGGTGGAATTATCCTGGATCAGCTTAAAAAACTAGGCGCCAGTTGCGACTGGGAACGCACCAGCTTTACCATGGACGAAGGCTATTACGAAAGTGTGATTGACACCTTCATTGATTTATACAACAAAGGACTGATATACCGCGGCGTAAGGATGGTAAACTGGGACCCCGATGCACAAACGGCTCTTTCGGATGAAGAGGTAATTTACCGCGAAGAAAAATCGAAACTGTATTATTTAAAATACAAAATTGAAGGAACCACCAACGAATACGTAACCATTGCCACCACCCGCCCCGAAACCATTTTGGGCGATACAGCGGTTTGCGTGAATCCGAACGATGAACGTTTTACCCATTTGGTGGGAAAACGGGTGCTGGTGCCGCTTATCAACCGTTCCATTCCTATTATTCAGGACGATTATGTGGATATGGAATTTGGAACCGGCTGCCTGAAAATTACCCCGGCGCACGATATTAATGACTATGAAATCGGGAACCGACACAACTTGGAAAGTATCGACATTTTCAACGATAACGGAACCTTGAGCGAAGCAGCCCAACTATATATAGGAAAAGACCGGTTTGTGGTCCGCAAAGAAATTGTACCGGCTCTGGAAGTTGCCGGAAACTTGGCCAAAATTGAAGATTACAACAATAAAATTGGAACCTCGGAGCGCACCAATGCTGTTATTGAACCCAAACTTTCGATGCAGTGGTTCATGAAAATGACCGATATTTCGAAACCCGCTTTGGAAAGTGTAATGAACGACCAAGTGCAGTTTCATCCCGCCAAGTTCAAAAACACTTACAAGCATTGGATGGAAAACATCCAGGATTGGTGCATCAGCCGTCAATTGTGGTGGGGACACCGCATTCCAGCTTATTATATTGGAAATACGCATGAATTTGTGGTTGCTAAAACCGCCGATGAAGCTCTGAAAATTGCGGTGGCTAAAACCGGCAATACCAAACTTACGTTGAACGACTTGCATCAGGACGAAGATGTGATGGATACTTGGTTCAGTAGTTGGTTGTGGCCTATTGCCGTGTTCGATGGCATCCGCAAACCGAATAACAAAGATGTGGCGTATTACTATCCCACCAACGATTTGGTTACGGCTCCTGAAATCATGTTTTTTTGGGTGGCGCGGATGATAATTGCCGGATTTGAATACGAGAAAAAAATACCATTCCGCAACGTGTATTATACCGGAATTGTGCGCGACAAACAGGGACGCAAAATGAGCAAATCGCTCGGAAACTCGCCCGACCCAATTGAGCTGATGCAAAAATATGGGGCCGATGGCGTTCGGGTTGGAATGTTGCTCTGTTCACCTGCGGGGGGTGATTTGCTGTTCGACGAATCGCTGACGGAACAAGGTCGCAACTTTGCCAACAAAATCTGGAACGCGTTCCGTTTGGTCACCACCTGGGATGTGGATGCCACCATTCCCCAGCCCGAATCGTCGAAATTGGCCATTGATTGGTTCAACCACAAACTGAACCAAACCATTGAACAGTTGAACGATCATTTCGACAAGTTCCGCTTGTCGGATGCCTTAATGACGGTATATAAGTTGTTTTGGGATGAGTTTTCGTCGTGGTACCTGGAAATGGTTAAACCTGCTTACTTAGCGCCATGCGATAAGGCTACTTACGATGCCACCAACGCATTGTTCGAAAAGCTGTTGAAACTGCTGCATCCGTTCATGCCTTTTATTACCGAAGAAATTTGGCAGATAATTGCCAAACGGACTATCCAAGAAAGTATTATGTTGAGCCAATGGCCCACTTTGCAGCCTTACAACGAAGCATTAATTGATCGGTTTGAAGAAGCCAAAACAGCTATTGCCGAAATCCGCACGGTGCGCAAAGACCGCAACATTTCCTATAAAGAACAGATAGCCCTGCTGGTGAAACCGGGAACCGATGGATTCAGCCAAGAATTTAATGCAGTGGTGGCAAAAATGGGAGGCTTAACCAGTATTACTTTGGTTACCGATAAACCCGCAAATGCGGCCGGCTTTATGGTAAAAACCAGCGAATTTTTTATTCCATTGGCCGAAACCCTCGATGTGGAGGCAGAAATGAAAAAACTACAGGAAGAAATTGCGTATCAGCAGGGATTTTTAAAAGCCGTGATGGGCAAACTCAATAACCAGAAATTTGTAGCCGGAGCACCCGAACAGGTGGTTGCCATTGAACGCAAAAAACAAGCCGATGCCGAAGCTAAAATAAAGGCTATTGAGGAACAGATGGAACAGCTGAGAAGGTGAAAATCAAACAATTCTATTGATTGGTCGGCGTTTAAAAATCAGAGAAACAATAACCGCAAAGATCACAATCCCAAGTAATCGGGATCGCTAAGTCCTCAAATAGATTTGTATCTGAAATGATTAATTCTGCTTTACAAGTCGTAAAGTAGAATTAACAACATCAAATTTTTATGGGAATATTATGGCTATTTCCCTCTCCGGCCTATGGCCACCTCCCCCAAGGGAGGACTTACTTCGATTTGGTTTTGGTGCAAAAGAGATGATCAAAATTCCACTACGAAGTAAGTGTCCCCCTGGGGGGACTTTAGGGGGGAATTACTCAATTATTCATATTTCCCGATAGTCATATAAATTATTCACAGCTACGACATAGCGCAGCACTCTCACAGCAAGTCCCGATTCGGTATCGGGAAACAACCTGAGTAAAGTAAAAAACAATTGGTCACCAATAAGTATATCAAACTGACGTGTGTGAAACATACCAAATTATGCTTTTTAGCTCCTTTTAAAAGCGGCCTAAATTTCACCAAACCATTACCTTTATGCCTGAAAAACAAGCAACATACAAATTTTATCACTATGAAAACCCGAATAATTCCCGTAGTCCTGGCTTTGATAATAGCCGGATGCCAAACCAAACCGGTGGAAACCCAATCGGTTGAAACACCTAACATTGATCAAAAGACAATAGCTGATGTATCGGCTCAGCTTTCCTCAAAAGCCTTTGATGTGGAT
>JBAYKX010000060.1:0-33856 GCA_041664345.1 Salinivirgaceae bacterium | reverse complement strand
TCCTAAAAGAATAATTAGAATAAAAATACCCCAGGCGACACTAAACGAAGTGAGCACTGTGCGGAGTTTATTCTTTTTTAAGGTTGAAAAAATTTCAAACCATTTTTCTTTGTCGAACATATTAGGAAGTATATTAGAGTGTTTTGAATAATTATTGTTGATTTATTGAAAATTGTTTTATATGTTTTGTTTTTTAACGATTGACTAATTTCTAACATCTCATTCTTTCGGCGCATGAACCATTTTTCGTTAAATATACAACTGCTTGCGCCGAATACTTTTGTATATTTTATTCCCGGTGCGTTGCACCGGGCTGAGTTCTTTTAGCCATGTTACTCCCTTTTGGTCGTGAAACCGCTTCGCTAAGTTCAGGCTAACCAATTAAAAATTAATCATTACCTTTTATAACTTTAAATACTTTGAGTACTTCTTCCTATTCTTCCCTAATGGCATCAATAGGTTTTACTTTAACAGCCCTGTTTGCTGGTAATAAACCGGCCAAAGCTCCTGCCGCAACCAAAATGAGCAATGATTTTAAGCCCATCATCAAATCAATTCCGGGGTTTAGGAATATTTCACTTGCGGTACCCGAAAGCATGATACCCAAACCCTCGTTCAGTAATATGCCAAGAATCAAACCTAAATAACCGGCGGAAAGTGTAAGAAAAACGGACTCCATGATGATTTGCCTGATAATGTTATATGGAGTTGCCCCAAGAGCCCTTTTGATTCCTATTTCCTGGGTACGTTCTTTCACAATAACCAGCATTATGTTACTTATGCCAATAACACCTGCCAGTAGGGTTCCAAGCCCAACCAGATAAATCAGGATGTTGATACCAATAAATAAATAACTCATCATTTTAAATTGGCGTTCAATGTTTATATGTCCAACGGCTCCCTGATCTTCAGGTGCTATGTCGTGTCGTTTTTTAAGGATATCCATGATGCGGTTTTCAATATCAGCAACTGAATATTGTGGTTTGGCAGTAAACGAAAAAAAATGTACAATATCACCGTAATTAAAGGCCGATTGCACGGTAGTAAATGGTATATGTATTGATTCTTTTTTATCGTATCCAATTTGAATGTTTCCTTCAGGACTGGTTACCCCAATTATTTGGAAGTAAACCCCTGAAACCCGGATATATTTTCCAATGGGATTATCCCCTTTTTTGAAAAGCACTTCTTCAACCCGTGAGCCAATAACACAAACTTTGCGGTTTTGCTGTATGTCAATTTCATTTAAAAACCGTCCTTTCGACATTTTAAAAGGTTCCACTTTGGCCAACGCCGGGTAGTCGCCCTGCACTTGAAACGTTCCGTATTTATCCTGATAAACCGCATTGTTTTGAGTACTCTGGCGGTATGCTTGCAAGCGGGGAACCAGATATTCTATTTCAGGAATATTGGCACGCAAAGCATGCATGTCTTCATTATCATAATTCCAACCTCTTCCTTTTTTAAAACCTTTGTAAGGGAGGGTGGTGTTTTCGGTCCACATAAAAGCGGCATTGGTAGCAAAACCTTCAAATTGCTTGGTAATACCATTTTGCAGGCCGTTTCCAGCCCCAGCTAAAGCAACCAGCATAAAGATTCCCCAAAAAACACCAAAAGCGGTTAAAGTAGATCGCATTTTGTTTTTTGAAATTGCCTGCCAAATTTCCCGATATAAATCAGCGTCAAACATGCTTTTATCTTGAATTTATATTAAAAGTTCCTTTTTATTCGTAACGCAATGATTCAATTGGACTAATACGGGCTGCCTTGATAGCAGGAATCATACCCGCAAGAGCACCACATATTATCAATAAAACGGTTGCACCAATGGCAATTCCAATATCGGCATTTGGGTTCAGGAAAATCACAGGTTGTCCTCCAGCATCGCTGGTAACCGGTGCATTAGCGATGCTTTGGTCCACAGCAAAATCAATCATTTCCATAACGGCAACACCCAGTACCATTCCAAAATACCCGGCAAAAGTGGTAATAAAAACGGCCTCTGAAATTACCAACCCCAGTATGGACCTTGGTGTAGCGCCCAATGCTTTTCGTACGCCAATTTCCTTGGTCCGTTCTTTAACCACAATCATCATAATGTTGCTAACGCCAACAATCCCCGCAATTAAAGTCCCTATTCCAATGAACCAGATAAAAAGTTTTATTCCAAAAAAAACGGTTTGGGTTTGTTTATATTCCTGAAGTGTATTGTTAATACCAATGGCACTTTTATCTTCGGGGTCAACGGAATGAATTTTGGCTAATTTCTGTCGTATTTTTTCTTCAATCAACTTACTTTCCTCAACAGAGGCATCGCCAGTTGTGAGTCCTATTGTTGAAACCCGGACTCCACCATTAAATATTTGTTGAGCCGAAGTAAAAGGTAACACTACCCTGCGGTTTTGCCATCCATTACCATCGGAATAAACACCAATTACTTTGAACAGGATGTTATTCACTTTTATATACTTTCCAATGGGATCTTCCTGTTTGAACAGGGCTTTTTGTACCTCCTCGCCCACAACCACCACTTTACGTTTCTGTTCAATGTCAATATTATTCAGATATCGTCCGGAAAGGAGTTTTGAACCTTCAATCGGTTTGTGGTCGGGTAGCACACATTGAACGGTAAAATTCCCAAATTCGTTGTTATAACTTACACTGGTTCCTCCCCAGATATTAAATTGAGGCGAAATATGATCAATTCCAAGTATTTGGTCGCGGAGAATTTCATAATCTTCGTTGGTAAATTTTATCTCGCGATCTTTCTTTAACCCTTTATATTCCATACTGGTGCGTCCGGGCCAAATCCAAACGGCGTTTTTTGCATTGCTTTCAAAATTTTGCATCACCGCATTTTGCAGCCCATTACCCGATCCCAATAAAATAATCAGGAGCAAAATACCCCACGCGACACTGAAGGAGGTAAGGAATGTGCGAAGTTTATTTTTTTTCAGGGTGGCAAAAATTTCCTGCCATTTATCTAAATCAAACATCTTAAAGAAGTATTTTAGAGTTTATCGGGTACTTAAAGTATTTAGAGTTACTTGAGTATAAAAAGTATTTAGAGTTCCCAATGTATTTAACTTTAAATACTCTAAGTACTTTATTACTCTAAATACTTCTTATACGGTTTCCAAGTGTTTTACTTTTCCATTTTTAATATTCGATTCAATCAAACCATCTTTCAGGCGGATAACCCTTGTTGTCATTTCAGAAATATCGTGTTCGTGGGTTACAATAATTATGGTGATTCCATCCCGGTTGATTTCCTTAAGTATTTCCATTACTTCGTACGATGTAGTGGTATCAAGAGCCCCGGTAGGTTCATCAGCTAAAATCAATTTTGGTTTTGAAATCATAGCCCGGGCAATCGCAATCCGTTGTTTTTGTCCTCCCGATAGTTCATTAGGCATGTGGTTCGCCCAGTCCTTGAGTCCCATACGGTCGAGGTATTCCATGGCTATTATGTTCCTCTTTTTACGGCTTACTTGCTGATAATAAAGAGGCAACGCCACATTTTCCAGTGCATTTTTAAAGGATATTAGATTGAATTGCTGAAAAACAAATCCCAATGTTCTATTCCTGTGCACAGCCGCTTTGGCTTCACTCATGTTTTTAATCAGCTCCCCGTTTAAATAGTATGCTCCCTGGTCGTAATTATCAAGAATACCAACTATATTCAACAAGGTCGATTTTCCTGAACCGGAGCTTCCCATAATGGAAACCATTTCGCCTTTTTCTATTTCAACATCAATTCCTTTAAGTACATGCAGGCTATTTGACCCCATTACATAAGATTTGTGAAGCCGCTCAATTTTTACCATTTTTATTTGCTTGAAGTTATGGATTATAGACGTCTTGAATTGTTAGAAGTTACACTGCTTATAACGAGAATACTTATTATTATTGTATAAAATTAAGCAAACAATTGAATACCAAACAATTATTTTTTTTTGATTTTCCTGTTTTGCCATTTTGCCATTCTTTTGCTGGCTAATTTACAGAAGGCGAAAACAATAAACGTCAATAAATCGGCGAATGCCTCAATTATACCGAGGAATACATCATTTCCTCGGTTTTTTTATGATTCGTGAGGTAGTGGAATTATAAAGTAAAAAGTAGAACCTAGTCCGGGTTGGCTTTCAATCCAAATACTGCCACCAAGAAGCAGGATAATGTGTTTTGATATGGCTAAACCCAGCCCGGCTCCACGAAAGAGCTTGCTGTTTTTGGTTTCAATTTTGCGGAACCTATCAAAAATTAATGTTTGATCCTCTTTTGAAACACCAATACCCGTGTCTTTAACAAAACAAAGAATCTTATTATTTTTTATTTGATACCCAAAATGGATGGATCCTGATTCGGTAAATTTAATGGCATTATCGAGCAAATTAATCATTACCTGTTTAATGCGTAACTTATCGGAATTAATCACTATATCCTTTAAAGAGTCAATGTACAAGTTTAGATTTGGATTATCTTCGGTTATCTTTTTAGTATAAATTGAATGGAGTTCTTCAAACAACGACATTAAACTAAAGGTAGAGTTGTGTAAAGTAATTTGTCCCGATTCAATTTTTGCAATATCAATAATGTCATCAATAAGATTTAATAAAGTGTGCCCACTGCTGTTTATTATTTTTTTGAAATAGATTCTCTGTTCTTTTGAGTATTCTTCATTATCCAGAATTTCAAGAAAACCCAAAATTGCATTCATAGGAGTGCGTATTTCGTGACTCATGTTGGCTAAAAAAGCGGTTTTTAATTCATCACCCTTTTCCGCCTGTTCTTTTGCCTCCACCAATTCCTTAGTTCTTTCTTCCACCAATTTTTCAAGGTTCTTGTGGATCATTTCAAGCTCTTCGTTTTGCTTTAAAATCTGCTGGTTTTGTTCAAAAGTTAAATCGCGTTGGGTAACAATTTCCTCTTGTTGTACTTCCATTTCAGCCTGTTTTTCTTCTAGTAGCAAGTTAATCTCTTGAAGATCAGTGGTTTTTTCATGAACCGTTTTTTCTAATAGCCGCTTCTGTTTTCTATTTCTTTGGTTTCGCAAAAAGTTAAAAAGCAAAAGACTGCTGGCTAGCAAAAGAATTAGCAGAGCCTTAAATAGCAATGTTTTCCAGAATGGGGCTTGGTAGTTTATTATTATAGATTTTGTGTTTTTGCTCCAACTACCCTCTGAATTAGTGGCGCGAACTTCAAGACGGTGTTTACCATAAGGGAATTTATGAAAGGTAATGTAGTTGGTAGTTCCTATATCAAACCAAGTAGTATCGGTATCAGGCAATCGGTAAGCATAGTTGGTTTTTCCTACGGAATTAAAGAGAAAACCACTGAAATAAATAGTAAAAAAAGGCTCCTCATAACTGAGTGTAATGGTTTGGGCTTTATAAATGGGTTCCGTAAGCACTATCTTGTTGTTGAATGTATCGCCCAAAGTTATAGTTTGGCCAATAACCGAAAGCTCAGTAAATTGAATTTCAGGTTCAAGTATATAACCATGAATGCTATCGGGATTAAAATAGGTAATTCCATTGAATCCCCCAAAGAATAATAGTCCATTATTGGAGGCTAAACTAGAATTTAAGTTAAACTCTTTGCCTTGAAGGCCATCGTCTTTGTAATATTTTTTTGTTTCCTTATTTTGAATATTGAATTTTGTTATTCCATTGCTGGTGCTAATCCAAAGGTTTTTATGACGGTCTTCGACCATGGCAGAAATTAAATTATCAGATAGTCCATCCGGCTTAAAATAATTAGTAAAGGTTTGAGTTTTGGTATTAAAAGCATTTAATCCATTAACGGTTCCAATCCATAAGGTGGAATCCGTATCAAACAATAAGCATGTTACCTGATTGCTACTAATACTGTTTTTATGTTTTGAGGAAGCTGTATATGAAGTTGAAGTTCCCGATGATTTATCGTAAACAATCAGTCCGTCACCATAAGCGGCAATATAAAGATGTTCATTTTTATCGGGTAAAATGCACATAATATTGGTACTCTTTATGCTATCTTTTTCACTTGTTAAATAGTGGTTAAATGACCCCGTTTTGCGATTGTATGAATCTAACCCTCCTCCCATGGTTCCTATCCATATCAACCCAGCATTGTCCTCATAAATGGAGCGCACAAAATTGCTGCTTAACGAATTTGGATTATTACTATCGGAAGTCAAATAACGGAAGGTTTTAGTTTTCTTATTATAGATGTTAATGCCCCCTAAATAAGTCCCAGTCCAGATTTCCCCATTTTTTAACTCCTGTAACGATACCACCGCATTGTTGTTTATGGTGGTTTGATCATTATATTTTTCGTTAAAGTGAGTAAAAGAATTTAACTGGTCATTCGATATAGTAAGCCCTCCGTCAGTAGCAATCCAATAATTTCCCTCGCTATCTTCTAAAATGGCTGAAACACCATTGTTTTTTAACCCTTTAGTTGGGTTCTGATTATAAGTTATATGATAAAATGGTTTTTGATGCAAATTAATTCTATCTACACCGTGGTCAATCATACCAATCCACAACATATCGTGTTTGTCTTTAAATAATTTTGACACAGAATTGTTGGCCAATCCTTCACCCTTTGAAATGTCATAACGGTATTCCCTAAAATAGTTCAAGGTATGGTTCAATTGATAAAGCCCGCCGCCATCGCTACCAATCCAGAAGTCATCACCCACTCCGGGAACAATACTTCGCACTAAATTTTCTCCTTGGTTGGTTAGTTGTTCGTGGGTATAGCCATAATACTTAAAAGTATGGTTGTTTTGATTATAAATAGTCAGTGCTTCCTTTTCTCCTCCAATCAAAACACGGTTTTTGGTGTCTTCATGAAGCGACCATATTTTATCATCCTTAATAGTGTTTCCTTGAGCCTTATTAAAAAAGGTAAATTGGTTGGTAATTAAATCAAGTTTATTTAATCCACCGTCCTTTGTACCTATCCACAAATGTTTTGGATTGTTTGAATGGATGCAGGATATTAAATTCGATGAAATACAATTTGATTCGTTTGGTTTGTTTTGGTAGCGGGTGAAATTAGTTGATTCTTCATTAAAGCGGTTAAGGCCGTTAAGTGTTGCTATCCATATTGTTTCTTTAGGGTTTTCAAAAATATCGGTTACATCGTTGGAACTTATTGAATTGTTATCGGCTGGGTTAAATATATAGCGATTAAAGTGCTGTGTTGTATGATTAAAAATGTTTACCCCACCACCAAAGGTGCCCACCCATAAACGGCCTTTTGAGTCGTTAAACAGTATTTCAATATCATTATAACTTAGGCTTGTGGAATCATTTTCGTTGTTAAAAAAAGTAACAATATGGTATCCGTCGTATCGGTTAAGCCCGTTGAAAGTAGCCAACCAAATAAAACCATATTGGTCTTGACAAACGGAAGTAACGGTGTTTTGCGAAAGCCCATCTTCGTTATTCAGGTGAATAAATTGGTACAAGTTTTCCTGACTATAACAGTTACTTGCAATAAGCAGCAAAGCAATTAATAAGTACTTTATGTAGTTCAATAAATTCATCAGTTAATAATTGTTATGCTAATACAAAGATGCAAATAAATAGTAATATCATTGGGAACAATTCATAAAGGAAAATGCTTTACGGTTTCATAAATTTCAACCGACACTTTTATAAAAATTTGACCCGTTATCAAAAATGTTTTTAATAGCTTTGACGACAAATATTTTGAAACATGCGGTTAGTTATCATTTCATTGGTGGTGTTTTTATTTAACATTCCTTTTGGATATTGGCGGGCGAATGTCAGCCAGTATTCATGGCAATGGGTTTTGGCCATTCACATTCCTGTACCGGTAATTGTTTTTATGCGCATATATTTCAATATTGGATTTGCCTGGTACACCTATTTTTTTTTAGTGGCAGCCTTTTTCCTTGGGCAGCAACTAGGGAGCAAATTGCACAACCTATTTTTGAAACATAACTACGCTGTATCGTCCTGTCTGGTAATGGATTTAAAAAAGGGTTATTGGATCAATTAGAGATGCCCGTTTAAAACAATATTCAATTCAAATGATTTTTTCCCCCAAAGAATCCTCTGTTTCATGTAAATTAGCGTAAACTTACTTCCGATTAGCTGATTCGTGACTAAGATTTACTATTTTTACCTAAGTTGAGCGATTTGACCCCGAGTCCTCGGGGAAAAAGCGCTTTACTTAGGTATAACTCCGACCTAGAAATTGTTGCAATTCACAAAACAGGTGAATAGTATAAAAGTGAATTGCTTACAATTTCTTAGTCGATTGAGCAGATTTGCTATCACAAATCGCTCAATTTGGGTTTTAATGTCGTTATCATTTTAATACATACATGAAACAGCTACTCATCTTCTTTTTCCTCCTATTGTTCCCATTCATTTTAAAGAGCCAGGAGGCATACTCCCTTTACCAGAACCATACTTTTAGGCACTTCGACCGGTATGTTTACCAAAGTAACCGACGGTTCCACACCTCGGTAAAACCTTTTTTACTGTCTCAAACCGATTCCATTGTTTCGCTTGATACGTTATACCGTATTCCCACTCAAAAGAAAGCGATAGATATTCTTTTTAACCGCAGTTTATTTCAATATAAAAAAGGGGATTTTGCCTTTACCGTTGACCCGCTTTTTAACTTTGAACTGGGAAAAGACCCCGACCAATCCAGCAAAAGCTGGATAAACACCCGGGGAATTCTGGTAAATGCCCGATTAGGGAAAATGGTTTCGGTAACCACCTCGTTTTATGAGAACCAGGCTGCATTTTACGATTATCGGCACGAACGAATTGAAGCCATCGGTCATCGAATCGTTCCCGGCCAGGGCACGGGGAAGTCATTTGGTGATTCGACCCAATACAATTACGATTACGGTTTTGCCGATGCTTCCGTTTCTTATGCTCCCAACCGCCATTTCGATTTTACCTTAGGCCACGGTAAAAACTTTTGGGGCGATGGCTACCGGTCGCTTATTCTTTCCGACAATGCCTTCAATTATCCCTATTTTCGCATTACTACCGATTTTTGGCATATAAAATACGTCTGTTTATGGGCTCAGTTCCAGGATTTAACGGAGTCGCATCCTTATGGAGAACCGTATAACAAAAAATGGGGAGCCTTCCATTACCTTGATTGGAGTGTGATGCCCTGGTTGAATATTGGTTTTTTTGAAACGGTTATTTGGCAACATGCTGATTCCACTGGATATAGGGGTTTTGATTTCAACTATGCCAATCCGGTAATTTTTATGCGACCCGTGGAATTTTCCGTGGGTTCGTCCGATAATTCCCTGATGGGCATAACCGGAAAACTGACTTTATTCAAGAAACAAGTCCTTTACGGTCAAGCTATAATTGATGAATTTAAGGTGGATGAAATGATAGCTGGAAGTGGTTGGTGGGGCAATAAATGGGGCGTGCAAGACGGATATAAAACCTTTGACCTGTTTGGGTTGGAACATCTCGATATTCAATCGGAGTTTAATTATGTGCAGCCTTTTATGTATTCGCACCACATTCCAAAACAAAACTATGGACACTATCAGGTTTCATTGGCGCATCCTTTGGGATCGAATTTTTGGGAATCGGTTTCGTTTTTGCGGTACAACTACAAACGGTTGTTTCTGGAAGGAAGGTATTCCATTGCGTTGCACGGAAGCGACACTGCCGGGTATAACTTTGGAAACGATATTTATTTATCTTACGATACCCGTTATCAGGATTATGGCAATTATGTGGGACAAGCTCAGGAAGTAACCTTGCAATATACTTCGCTATTAGCTGCTTTTTTGGTGAATCCACGAACCAATTTGAATGTTTACGTAAATTACACCTTGCGAAAGGAAATAACGGGTTCTGAAAGTTTAAACCAAAGCCTGATTACTTTTGGCATCCGAACCTCCCTTCAGAATTTCTATTACGATTTTTAATGGATCACTGGCCTCCGGCCGGTTTTTCAATTGTATATAAATTTAGCACTACTGGATTTAAAGTGATAGAAAGTAGTTAGGTTATTAATTAATTCTAGCAAAACAGATTTTTTTTGGTTGAATAAATTTGTCTCAATCTAAATTCGTTGTACCCTAAATTTCTAAAAATTAAACGCTGCAATTATTCAAAAAATATTTTATTTCCAGATTGATTATTTTGTTACTTTGCTGAAAAATTTGAACTATGGTACTTAATTATATTCATTGGCATGTAAACCCTGAAATTTTTAGCATTGGCGATTTTGCTCCCCGCTGGTATGGGTTATTGTTTGCCATGGCTTTTGTGGTGGGTTATTACATTATGCTACGGTATTTTAAACGCGAAGGTATTAAACAGGATGTTTTGGATAGCCTCACCATGTATATGTTTCTGGGTGTATTGCTCGGTGCCCGTTTGGGGCATTGCTTGTTTTATGAACCCCAGTATTATTTAGCTCATCCAATAAAAATTTTAATGGTTTGGCAAGGTGGTT
The DNA here is from genome assembly GCA_041664345.1 of Salinivirgaceae bacterium. GTDB lineage: Bacteria > Bacteroidota > Bacteroidia > Bacteroidales > SZUA-534 > GWE2-40-63. Next base: position 23,383 of record JBAYKX010000060.1, on the reverse strand, counting down.
TGGCAAGTCATGGCGCCGGGTTTGGTATGCTTATAGCCCTTTATTTGTTTGTCAGAAAGCACAAAAAAAGCTACCTGTGGTTATTTGACCGTGTGGTTATTGTGGTAGCCCTTTCCGGGTTATTCATACGAACCGGAAACTTAATGAATTCTGAAATTTATGGCCATGAAACCCAATTGCCCTGGGGTTTTATTTTTGAATTACGGGGCGAAACAATGCCAAAACACCCAACTCAGCTTTACGAAGCATTAAGCTATTTGTTAATTTCCGGGTTGCTCTTTTGGCTGTTAGAGAAAACCTACAAGAAGGAGCGGCACGGTTTTATCTTTGGACTGTTTCTGGTAATCTTTTTTACTGCCCGTTTTTTTATTGAATTTTTGAAAGAAGACCAAGTTGATTTTGAAGCGAACATGAAAATAAATATGGGACAATGGTTAAGCATTCCTTTTTTTATTGCCGAAATTGTTCTGATGATTTATTCCTTACAAAAGAAACCGGTGACAAACACCACTAAAAAAAAGGTATGAAAAAGATAGCGCTGTTTTATATTTTACTGACACTGTTAACTTCTTGCACTAAAGAGGATGCCTTAACTATTGTTTATCCAAAAGAATATTTGCCGGCTTATCCCGGTTCTTGGTGGGTTTACAGCAATGGCGAACGCATTACCGTTCAACCGGAGTACATTGCCCATAGCTACCAACCCACCATCAATTCAAATGATTATACAGCTGAAAAATTAGTGCCCTACATCAATGGAAATTACCTGTATGAATATAGCATTACGCAATATTCAACCTTGTACCCAATAAAAAAACTATTGGAAGAAAGTGTTTCTCAAAAACCCTGGATTGTTAACGATGTGAATGGCGAAATTATTTATCGGCAAACCATAAAAATTTTAGACACCATGTACATTTATAATCCATCCGGGGTTTCAGTTATTGATACTTTATTTAAAAGTGTATTGGTAGTGGTTGAATTTTCCGATACGCTAACAGTGGCCAATTGGAATACTAAAGAGTATTATGCCAAAAATGTAGGCCTTATTTGTACCGAGGTAAACAATCCCTTTGATACATTGAATCCGGTGGTTCAGAATGTACTTATTAATTTCGATATCAACAATTAGCAAAAAAGCTCTCTACCAAAAAGTACTGGGTGTTGCCTATTATTTTTGATAACCTCCAATAAAAGCCAGTTAATCGTTTATAAGATGATCAATAAATGGGTATAGGTTTTAAAAGACTGGCACAGCATATCAATCAAAGCTTTCCGTTTTGTTACCACGATGAGTTGGTTTTTTACAAACCGGATAGTTTTGACAATACCCTTTTTATGAAACAATTGGGGACTAAATATGAGGGCACTATTTCCAATGAATGCTTAGTGGCATCGGTACCTAATCCCGTTTCAAAGATTCCCATAAAAGTATCGTTCCGGTTTCAACCCGATCCTATTACCGGGAAGGTTTCCTTTACCTTATCACTCTTTGAATTAAACCTCTCGCTGATTTTTTTTGTGGCTTTAGGTCTGTTTTTCAGGTTCTATCAAAACCCGCTTTTCTCCTATTTAGCCATAGTATCCGGTATTCTCTTTTATTTTATCAGCATTCATGCATCGGTTACCGGGATTAAAAAAAGCATCATCCAAATTTCGGGAACAACCTTTGATTTGGGTGAACTGGAATTATGGAAAAAACAGCAGGGGTGGATGAAAAACGAGTTGCTGTGTCCGGCTTGTGGGGAACCTAAAAACCCTTACAGCTACCAATGTGTAAGTTGTGGAATTTACTTTGCCAAGGCTTTAAAGGATAACGAAAGAGTACAGATAAATACTACTGGAACTGAGAACGTTCACTATCATTACAGCAAAAAAAATGAGAAAAATAGCCGCTAACCTGGTTTTTCCCATTTCAAAACCTCCTGTAAAAAACGGATATTTGGTTTTATCGGATGAGGGGGAAGTGCTGGATGTATGCGGTGGAGGAGAAACTTTGCACGAAATTGCTGGATTGGAATTTTACAGTGGCATTCTGGTGCCCGGTTTTGTAATTGCTCATTGTCGTTTGGAGTTGTCGCACCTGAAAGGTCAAATTCCGGAAGGCATTGGAATACCTGAATTTATTAAGCAGATAACTCTGCTCCGAGGGCAAAACCCCGACAATATAGAAAAGGAAACCGAAAAAGCCTTGCGTTATATGTGGAGCCAGGGAATTAGTGTATTAGGAAACATAATAACTACAAATAAAACCATAGCGCTCAAACGCTCCTCCTCCATGGTGGATGAACTAATCACGATGCAAAAAAATTTTCCAGAAATTCCGTTTAATGAATTGATTTTGTGGGCTACATTAAATGGCGCTCGGGCTTTAGGAATGGAAGCCGAATATGGTAGTTTTGAGAAAGGTAAAAAACCGGGAGTTTTGCTAATTACCGGATTTGATTTTAAAAACAACCGCCTAACCGATTCTGCTGAAGTTGCCCGGTTGGTTTAATTTTTACGGTTGCTTACCTTTACATTCTTTTAAAAAACTAAAACTAACTTATTCCATTCTCTTTTAGAATTTTAACCAACGTGGGAGTATAGTGGGCAAGGTATTCGGGATACATTGATTTTAAATAATTGTACAAACCAATGAATACATCTTCAGTAGGATTTTCAGTGTAACTATCTTTAAAATATTTTAGTTTGCCCAGAAATTCATTGTGCTTTTCCCTAAAAAAGGAATAGTCCAGTTTGCTTAAACTATTTACCAACATTTTTTCTTTCAGCAGGTATTCATCTGCAAAATGAAGCAAGGCAAAGAAAATTATATTTCCTTTTTCCTTATACGTTTGTTCAGCGATGCAATCGCCCAATAAATTTATGATTTCCAAAAACCGCTGATGTTGTTTATCTACAGAGACTAAACCAACACTAAATTCCTCTTTCCATTTAAATACTGTAGTTTTCATTTTGCATGTAGTTTAGTGGGTTCAAAAATAGAACATTACACCTCCTATCAAAATGACATAAATCATATAACAAGGGTAGAACTTATCAACGATTAAGGTGTTAAAATACATCATATTAGTTAATATACTTTCTGTTTTTCATTGGGTTCCCACTCAAGGAACTTAATTTTTCAAAGTATATTTGCAGATAATGGAAACCAAACAGACCCTATTAATAGCTCCACTCGACTGGGGCTTAGGACATGCAACCCGCTGTATTCCTTTAATCCGGCAATTTATACTCGAAAATCATGAGGTTATATTGGCTGGTCAGGGAGCTTCATTGGTATTGTTGCAGCAAGAATTTCCAAACTTACCAACCGTGCATTTAAAAGGTTATAAGGTAAGATATTCGAGTACTGGTTTTTTATTCTTAAAAGTCTTACTGCAAATGCCCCTTTTGGGAATCTCAATTATTACCGAGAACTTAAAATTGAGGTATTGGGTAAAAAAACTTGGGGTTACCACGGTGGTTTCCGACAACCGATATGGGTTGTGGCATCCAAAAACACTCAATGTTTTAATTACCCATCAACTTTTTATTAAATTACCTTATAGCCTAAAATGGCTGGAACCCACCTTACACCAATTTACAAGAATTCTTATTCATCGCTTTCATGAATGTTGGGTTCCCGATTTTGAGGAGTACAGCCAAAGTTTGGCCGGCGATTTATCGCATGGAAAAAAGTTGCCAAAAAACGTAAAATACATTGGGCCTTTATCGCGATTTTATAGATACGAACCCCCAACCAATGGTAATTTGCCAACTACGTATCCTGATGTTTTAGTGCTTATTTCCGGACCAGAACCTTTCCGATCTGAGTTTCAACGGCAAATGATTCTGCGCTTTTCCCAAACGGAACAAAAGGTATTGCTGGTTTGTGGACAGCCAAACAATAATTCCAATCTATTCCACTATCCGCTTCCCACTTCCGAAAAAATAAAACATGTTCCCCATTTATCAACTCCGGAACTCTATTTTTACCTAAAACATACACCGCAAATTATTTCACTAAGCGGTTATTCAACCCTTATGGATTTGTATGCCCTGCAACGAATCGCCGAATTAATTGCCACTCCCGGACAAACGGAACAAGAATATTTAGCCGAATGGTGGAGTAAAAGAAAAAACACGACCACAACTTAATCCGATAACCAGCAAAAATTGAAAAAGGCCACCCAAAAGGCAGCCTTTTCAATACATTGAAATTTGAATGTTACTTTTTGAATAGTGGATCGAGCCCAATGGTACCAATCAGACTTTCAAGATATGCTGGGGAAGATACCTCTGTCAAACATTTTTTAGCTTTTTCCTTTCTTCCCTTTATGTCCATTTCAATTACGATATCTGAATTATCCTGATTGGCAATAAATCTCTTTAAATACTCAATTTGTGCAGTACAAAAATCGCATTCTCTTTTCTGTTTTAATACCAATCGTTCCAAATACCAATCGCTGTTAATTACCGATTCTCTGGTAAAATACTTACGCAATTCCGGATGACTAATCTCTTTCCCCTCATAATTACCGAAAGCCATTATATGCAGCAATATTTTTAGTGGAGGAATAGCCGCTTCAATACTTCCATCTTCAAAATAGGCCAGAGCCACTTTTTGCTGGGCTTCCACAATATTATTTATGCCATCCACAAAATCCTCCATACCTTGCAATTCGGGTTTTAGCATCCGTTCTGAAAAAACGGCTAAAGGCTCATCAAACAGCCGGTTCATGCAACGGAAAGCAAAATTCTCAGTAATACGATAGCCCAACCGACTTGCCAATACTTTTTTCCCATTATATTCAAAGTCTTCCAGTTTTTCAAGGCTTTTGTTGGCAATCAGGTTTATGGGATCCCTATCTTCAGGCATTAGGCGTGCCCATATTTCAGGAATAAGGATGCTGATATCGTGATCGAACCGATTCTCGGAACCAATAAAACCGGCTGCGGAGCTAAAGCCCTGATATTCCGTTAACAGGTACGATAACAAGGCATTATTCAAATCGGTGGTTGCTACCAACATGTTAAAAGGACCTTTGGTAAGCGCTCCTTCGGAACCTGCACCGGTAGTTGACGGCGATTTTCCGGTAAGGCTGCAAATAAAATCCATAAATAACTCTGGAAGTTCCTGATAGTGAATGGGATTATAAACACTTAACGGACGAATGTTGGCTTTTTTATTGGCTGGATTGTTGCGGCGTCCGGGCAAAACAGCATTAACCGGATAAAATACCGGTTCGCTGTTCTTCATTTTTCGGAACAACCGAACACCCACATCAGCCAAATAGCTTTCCTTGGTTTCTTCCTTGAATCGGTTTTTTTCCAAATAACGTGGGTTTTGGGTGGGTTCACCATCTACAATCCGGGTGTGCGAAGGGGTAACAAAATACATATCGTCGTCGCTTTCCACAACTTTTTTTATTAAATCCTTCACCGGATCGGTATATTCTTCAAAGCTAATCGCATCGTTATACAGTTCATTGGCATTCTCTTTGGTCAACGGTTCATAGTTGGTTATAAAAGTATTGCCTTGCACAATGTCGTACTCAGCTTCTTTATCGTATCCCCGAATTACTGCTTCATCGGGTCGTTGAAAGAAATAACTTTCGCAATTGGTAACCAGTTTAACGCTTTTGTTTTTATACTGCGGGTTCAGGTTTTTTAATTGCGCCGCCGGAAGGGTTATTGATGCTGTAATATCATCCTCCATCTGAACTTTTTGTGAAGGAATAAAGTCGGATCGTAATTTATGTAAATACCAGTTGCCCTCTTCATTAAAACCAATGCGAACATTGCTTGAAATAACCGGGTTGTTATTAAAACGGAGTGCGTGTCCTTTGCGGCCATTTACAATTTCTACCGTAAATTTGTCTTTCCAAGTACTGGTTTCTTCGTTAGTACGATACAACCGCTTAATGTACAGAACCAATGGGCGGATGTGATCGGGAATTCCTTTAAGAAAAGCATTGTACTCATCGCTGTATTGATCCGATGGTGTTAATAACTTTACAGCACTTCCCAAGGTCCGTTCGGGACTGAGGAATGGTCTTGATTTTTGGGCATCAGCACGTATATTTTTCCAACGGTGCGAGTAATCCATATTAATTAACAAATCAGCTTGCATGGCGTCTTTTTCCAAGTCATCGATATAAAACGAACCATACAGGATGGCATTTTGCATCGACTTTGAAATTTCTGACTTTCCACCACCTGAAACGGTGGAGGGTTTATGACAAAAAACGCCTTCTGGTGCTGTATCAACAATACGCCATAAATTCTGATACGGATGTTTGGCTAATCGAAACTTATGCCCGGTAGGATGCACATAAGTTTTTTGTGGCGATAGATTTAACTGAACCTCTTTATTTTTATACCTCCAACTGATGTTTCTTTTATGAATATCAAAATCGGCATGTTCAGGAATATAAACTATTTCGGGATATTTATTATCTACGGCATAACCATCGGGGTGAAGTGTAACAGAGTTTCCCAAAAGGGTTAATGCATTTTCAAAGGTGTATCCCGGTTTAAATTTAGAGGTAAAAATATTTCCATACACTTTGTCCATCATATTACCGCAAGGAAAAGCAATGGTTCCTCCGGCATGTTCCTCTTCAACCAATCCGTATAAATTGGCGGAATAACTGATTTGTGTTTTTATCTCCTTTTTTGAATATCCATAATAATTGTCGGCTATAAGTGTAATTACCACTCCCCGGGCATCACGACAGGTAAGTTTAAATGCCTGACCTTCGTTATATAACTCATTTTCATCTTTCCAGCACATTCCGTCTCTTTTTTGGCGCACACTGGCATCGCTGAAGTGGGGCAAACCAATTTCTTTCTTTTTAAGTTGGGTTAAATGAGGTGCCAGAACCATGCAACCGGTATGTCCGGTCCAGTGTTCAACATCCAATGCGGCATCATTAATTGCTAGGTTATGATCGCCGGCATTTCCAAAAATGGTTTCCACAAAATCGAGATTGCTGGCAAAACTTCCCGGCGCAAAAAATCGCATTTCCATGCTCTTTTCACTGATTACTCCTTTAACTTCAGGACAAACTACTGGACGCATTAATAGTGAAATCATTACCTTAGCTTGCTCTTTTTGATTAGCCGTGAAAGGCAATATTTTTAAGACCTCGGGTGGATTAAACGCATGGTGTAGCATGTGGGCAAAAGCAATTTTTGGAACTTCTTTTTTATCAGGTGGCACTGGCAATCCACCGCGAACAATGTGGAACGTTCCTTTGGTGGTTCGTTTGTCTTTTGCCGGGTTATTTAAAATTCCTTGTTTTAACCGATACGAGCTAACGTATTGGTTTTTAAACAAATTGCCATCGGGCGGAAGGCTTATTTCACGGGCTAATCCTTTTTGGTTAAGCACTAAAGTATTGTGAGGGATGCGATACGATTTTTCAAGTTCCACTTCCTTCAGATAATCATCCAAGAAGCTCTGTATGCGGGCATCAGCCGGAGAAAGATGACCGGATAATAAGCGCGATTTTTCTTTGAAACTCTTGATTAAATCTTCGGTAAGTGATATAAAACGGGCATTCGAATATTTCGTTTTTGCATCGTCGGTGTCATAAAACAGGGGTTGACCCAATGCTGCCAATTGCAGATTGATATATTGAATCATATCTCGCCTGTCTTTTTTTGCATACTTAAGTTCATTTTGCATGTTCAAATTTTTAAGTTCCAAAAATAGCTAATTGCCAAATCATCCGGCACAATAATTAAAACAAAAAACATGACTTTTGTTTCAATTTATAAAAAACAAAGGGGGTTTTTAGGAGATTTATAAACTTGAGAAACTGTTTAAATTTTTTGGCATTTCAGGATTTAGAGTGAAAAATTTGCCTTAAACTTAGCAAAGCGATTTCTTAATTCTACTTTGATATATTTCAAAAAGTATTATTTTTTCTTTTGGTGAATTCTTGGTGTCTTGGTGATTTAGTGGCAATATTTTTAGCCACCAAAACACAAAATCACCAAATTCACACCAATTATTCTAATTTGACAAAGTAGGATTAATTAAAGAGAACAACCACGCGGATAACTTGTAATTTATCCCTCCTAACCTCCCTTAAACAAGGGAGGGACAGATTCTACGATTATTTGACAGGGGTAGATTTTAATTATTTCAAAGCAATTTTAATTTGAAATTGGAATCTGCTCCCTCCTTTTTAAGGAGGGTTGGGGAGGATAAACCTAAAAAAGGTCTTTTATCTCACTCCAAATTCTGTAGAACCATTTAAAAAATAAATAGAGTCACATTTTTAATTTAATTCAATCAAAGTAAATTAAAACAGTTTCTTAATTAAATGGTTTGTATAAATTTGATGACTACAAAGATCAGTTGTTTTATTAAAATAGTATTTATGAAAAAATTAAACTTGTTTATGCTGGTTCTTTTATGCGCTACAACTATTATGGCACAAAGCAGGAAAGAGTTGAAAGAAGCCAATATAAGTAATCAAACGGAATGGAAATATGATTACTCCAGCGGCAAAGAGGTAAAATACAAAGTTGCCGAATACCAATATGATGCAAATGGAAATGTGCTGCTTGAAAAAACATATAATGAAAAAGGAACGCTGGAAACTTATTTTGAACATGAATACGATAGCAATGGAAACCAGATAGTTGAAATTACCTATGATACAAAAGGTAAGGTTTTAAAACGCGAAGAGTTTAAGTATGAAGGGAAACTTAAAGTTGAAAAAAAAACATTTACTCCTGATGGAAAATTGAAAAGCAAAAAAATTTACGAATACAAAACGTTTTAGATATGGCTTGGATGCTTTATCAATTTTATTAAAATTAATCATTAGTGACCGACAAAAATTATGAGATTCTGAGCGTAACGAAGTGAAGCGAAGAATCTCATATCAAATATTAATATTAGCCGGTTAATAGTGAAAATTAAAATCTTCAACATTAACTAACCGATATTGGCAACTATTGATTATCAATAAAATACTTTATTTTAGCTGTTCAAATAGTTTAATAATAAATTCAAAGCATGAACCTTTTCATTGAAAAATATAAGAACCCTGTTTTCAAGGAAATTTTACTTGTTTTGAGTTTTGGTTTGCTCTCTGTTTTATTAAGTCAAATTCAATTCTATATACCCGGCGTTGAGGGCGGAGCAAGCGATTTTCGCGAAATTGCCTTACTCATTGGCGTTTTCTATTTCCGGTACTGGTTATCCATTCCATTAATCAGTTTCATAACAGCATTAACCAACCTAGCTAATGGTTCCTATTTTTCGACGTTCAGCATGCATGTTGTTGCATTATTAGTAGCTTTTTACTTTTTTCAATACCTTGATAAGCACAAAATTGATCGTTTTTTATCGGGCATATACTGGTTTATATTTACCGTTGCATACTATGCCTTGTTTATAATCCCAATCATGGTTTTAACCGGTCATTTTGTGGGAACTATTAACGACGGGGGCTTGATTGCTAAGTATTTTCACATTATTGGTTTAGTAAAGTTTGAGATTACTTCAACCGCCGCTGTTACTTCGCTCTATTTTATAAACCTCAAGGCAACTCTAATTCTAAAGCAACAAAATCTGGAACTTAAAAAAGCCAAAGAAAAAGCGGAAGAAGCAGAGCATTTAAAAACGGCTTTTCTTCAAAACATTTCACACGAAATCCGCACACCGTTGAATGGCATAGTGGGTTTTAGCCGGTTGCTACAGAATGAATATGAAAAAGTCCCCCCTATTACAAATTATACACAAACCATTCTGAGTTGCAGCAATCAATTGCTAACTATTGTGCATGATATCATCGATATCTCGCAAATATCAACCCAACAAATGGAAAGGCTTATTTCCGAACGAAAGCTAGACCAATTGATGCAAGAGCTTGATGTGGCACTAAAAACAAAAACCAATGAAAAAAATATAGTTGCCCATTTTACTATTAATGGTGATTCCAATACGATAATTAGTACCGACCAGTATAAATTGGAACGGGCATTGTATCACCTAATTGATAATGCCATTAAATATGGGCAAAACAAGGATATTTCAATCCAAGCCACTGTTAATAATCATTTTATTGAGTTTCAAATACAGGATCAGGGTCTTGGAATTGCTGACAACCACCGCGAGGTAATATTCGATAATTTCCGCCAGATAGAAACCGGTACTACCCGAAATTATGGAGGTAACGGACTCGGACTTGCCATTGTAAAAGGATTCATTTATTTTATTGATGGAGAAATTCAACTCTTTTCGAAGCTGGGCGAAGGCTCCCGGTTTGTTATAAAGATACCAAAAACGGCCCCATCCTCTCAACTAAAATAGCGGTCCACCTTCAATTTGTTTCATCAAAAAATTGCTCGTTTTTTGAATGATCTTTTTCATAAAAAACAAGGTCGGTTTCAATTATTTTTCATACGAATCAATATCTTTGGTAACCATTTTATTGATATAAAACATTCGGATAAAATTCCATGCAAAAGCCTGAACCCATTATTACCATCGAACACGTTTCGCATTCTTTTGGCGAGAAAACGGTTCTTGATGACATTAATTTAGTAGTCCGCAAGGGAGAGTTTGTTACCATCTTAGGTCCATCGGGTTGTGGAAAAACAACGCTACTGCGATTAATCGCCGGGTTCCAGAAAGCTTCGGAAGGGAAATTTACCATTGCCGGAACCGATGTAACGGAAACTCCACCACATCACCGCCCGGTTAATACGGTTTTTCAAAAATACGCACTGTTTCCCCATCTCAATGTGTATCAAAATATTGCCTTTGGGTTAAACCTGAAAAAGCTTCCTTCGGCTGATATTAAAAAGAAAGTGATGCAGGTTTTGAAAATGGTTACCATGACCGATTATGAAGAACGTGATGTGGGTTCCCTTTCTGGCGGTCAGCAGCAGCGGGTCGCCATTGCCAGGGCTATTGTAAACGAACCACAGGTATTGCTTCTCGATGAACCGTTGGCCGCCCTTGACCTGAAAATGCGCAAGGATATGCAGATGGAGATTCGGGCAATGCATAAAAAACTGGGAATTACCTTTGTTTACGTAACCCACGATCAGGAAGAAGCATTAACCCTGAGCGATACCATTGTAGTGATGAGCGAAGGTAAAATACAGCAGATTGGAACGCCCACCGAAATTTATAACGAACCTGCTAATGCTTTTGTGGCTGACTTTATCGGCGAAAGCAACATCCTGAATGGAGTGATGATAAAAGATAGCTTGGTAGAATTTGCCGATCACCAGTTTGAATGCGTGGATAAAGGTTTCGGTCTGAATGAGTCTGTGGATGTGGTTCTCCGTCCCGAAGATATTTATATATTTGAATTATCGGAGGCTGCCCAATTTACTGGAACCGTTACTTCGTGCATTTTCAAAGGGGTACATTACGAAATGATGGTTATTACGCCCGAAGGTTACGAATTCCTGATTCAGGACTATCACAACTTTGAAGTGGGTAGGACTGTGAGCCTTTTGGTGAAGCCTAACGATATCCATGTGATGAAAAAAGAACGGCTCATCAATACGTTTGAAGGGGTTGTGATTGATAAAAATCAAGTGCGGTTCTTAGGCCATACCTTTAAATTGGATGAGAAGATTTCGGTTCCAAATGGCAGTAAAGTAAAGGTGGCTGTTGACTTTAATAAAATAATCCTTCAGGATAACGAGGAGGATGGCATGATACGTGGCGATGTTCGGTTTATACTTTATAAAGGGGACCACTACCACCTTACTGTGGTTACTAAAGATCAAGAACATATTTTTGTTGATACCAATGATGTTTGGGATGATGGTGACCGCATAGGAATAACCATACCTCCGGAATCGATTCAACTGATAAACCAATAATTCGAAAATACGGTGCAACGAAACTTAAAATCATTCATTGGATTGCGAAGGAATTGGTCCATTCCGTACCTGCTTTTTTTAACTTTTTTTGTATTAATACCTCTGGGATTAATTGTTTACTATGCTTTTACCAGCCACGACGGTACATTTACCTTGACAAACTTTCGTAAATTCTGGATGCATCCCGAAGCAATGAATACCTTTATCTTTTCAATCGGGATTGCCTTAATAACTACAGTTCTTTGCCTGATTTTGGGTTATCCGGCAGCCTATATTTTAAGCCGCATGGAATCGCGAAAAGCACAGATTCTGGTATTGCTTTTTATACTTCCCATGTGGGTCAATTTTCTTATCAGAACGTTAGCCACCGTGGCTCTTTTCGACTTTTTGAGTCTGCCCCTTGGAAAAGGATCGCTCATATTTGGAATGGTTTACAACTTCCTCCCTTTTATGATTTATCCAATTTATAACATTCTGCAAAAAACCGATTCCAATTTAATTGAAGCAGCACAGGATTTGGGAGCCAATCCAAGGCAGGTGTTTTTAAAAACAATTCTGCCTTTATCAGCCCCGGGCATTTCCAGTGGCATCATGATGGTTTTTATGCCCGTTATCTCTACATTTGCTATTGCCGAATTGCTCACCATAAACAACATCAAACTTTTTGGAACCACATTACAGGAAAATATTTACAATGGCATGTGGAATTATGGGGCAGCGTTGTCGTTGGTAATGTTACTACTTATTGGGCTAACATCGCTACTCAACAGCGAAGGTACGACCAATGATTCTGCGGAAGGAGGATTGATATGATAAAACGCATCCTTTCAAGATCGTATCTAGGAGTCTTGCTAATAATGCTCTATGCACCTATTCTTATCATTATTATTTTCTCGTTTACCGAATCAAAAGTGCTGGGGAACTGGACCGGCTTTTCTTTTAAACTCTATACATCTATTTTCAAAAGTGGAGTGCACCATTCTTTGTCGAATGCTCTTTGGAATACCCTTATTATAGGCCTCATTTCAGCTTTTGCATCCATGATTTTAGGCACCATGGCATCAATTGGAATATATAATCTGCGTCCACGGGCACGGAAAACGGTACAGTTGTTAAATACCATTCCCATTTTAAATCCCGATATTATTACAGCCATTTCCTTGTTTCTCCTCTTCATCAGTCTGGGCTTTTCGCAGGGATATACTACCGTTATTCTGGCGCATATTACCTTTTGCACTCCCTATGTGGTACTTAGTGTGCTACCCCGGTTACGCCGAATGAACGAAAACCTTTACGAAGCAGCCCTCGATTTGGGAGCTACTCCTTTTTATGCACTTCGTAAAATTATGCTCCCCGAATTAAAACCCGGAATGATTAGTGGCTTTATTCTGGCTTTTACACTTTCCATCGACGACTTTGTGGTCACGCTGTTTACCATTGGTAACCAAGGGCTTGAAACCCTATCAACCTACATTTATGCCGATGCCCGCAAAGGAGGGCTTACCCCGGAACTTAGGCCTCTTTCAGCCATTATATTTATAACTGTGCTAGTGCTATTATTATTTATTAATCAACGATCCGTAAAAAAGAAGAGGTAAATCATGAAAAAATTCATTCAAAAAATGCTGGGGCATTCATTCGTTGCATTGCTCCTTTTCATGGGTGTTGTAACCCTATTTAGTTCCTTTAATCAGGATGATGATTCGAGAGAAAAAATTTTGAAAGTATATAATTGGGCCGATTATATTGATGAGGATTTGCTCACGGAATTCCCTGTGTGGTATAAAGAACAAACGGGTGAGGATGTTGAGGTAGTGTATCAAGTATTCGACCTAACAGAAGTAATGTACACCAAGATAGCATTGGGTAACGAAGATTACGACCTAGTTTGCCCATCGCAATATGTTATTGAGCGGATGATGAAAAATGATATGCTTTTGCCCATTAACATGGATTTTGGCAAAACCGAAAACTATATTAGAAACTTATCTCCGTTTATTACCGAACGCATGGCCGATTTCAGTGCTCCCGGTAAAAAAGCTGGAGACTATATGGTGCCTTACATGTGGGGAACATCGGGCATTTTATACAATACCAATCTTATATCAAAAAGCGAGGTAGAATCCTGGTCGTGCCTTTGGGATGAAAAAAACAAAGGAAAAATATTGATGAAAGATCATTATTGGGATGTTTATAACATGGTTGCCATTTATAGTTTTTATCCTGACATTGTTTCCGGTAAACGCACCCTTTACGATGTTTCAAACGCACACACCGATGATGATATAGCCATGGTGGAGAAGAATTTAAAGGCGTTGAAACTAAATTTGGCCGGATGGGAAGCCGATTTTGGCAAAGAGATGATGACCAAAGGGGAAATTTGGATGAGCTACAATTGGAGCGGCGATGCTGTTTGGTCAATTGAAGAAGCGGCGTTGGTAAATGTATCGCTCGATTATGTGGTGCCCCACGAAGGTAGCAACCTGTGGTTCGATGGATGGGTAATTCCGAAATACGCCGGGAATGTAAAAGCCGCCAGCTATTTTTTAAATTACTTATGCCAACCTGATGTTGTGTTGCGCAATATGGAAGTAAGTGGTTATACCAGTGCAGTAGCCACTCCTGAAATTTTAGAAGCCCAAATTGATTCAACGCTCACCGAAACCGTTAACCTCAGTTATTTCTTTGGTGCGAGTAACGACAGTTTAAAGGTAAACCCCATTCAGTATCCTGATAGCAGTGTGGTAAGCCGCTGTATGCTGTTGCACGATTTTTTAGATAAAAACGATGCCATCCTTGAAATGTGGAGCCGTGCCAAAGGCGACAACATGAATAAAGGAATGGGCTATTTTATAGGAATTTTTATTATACTCTTAGCCGGTTGGCTTGTTTATCGTAAGGTGAAAAAGTAAAACTCGGGAGTAGGTAATTATTCAATAAGAAACACCAAATTTCAATGCAAAAAAACCAGCGATAAAACTTGAAATCAAGCCTCATCGCTGGTTTTTATATTTAAATTCCAACTATTTCCGTAACCATTATTTTCGTTTACCTACTTGGTGCAGGTGGTTAATGTGCGATGCCACAGCCAAATGAACATTTGGGTATTCAATATAGGGCATGTGGTATTCGGAGCAAACCTGTTTTACAATTTTGCTTAACGCCGGATAATGTACGTGTGATATTTTTTTGAACAAATGATGTTCAATCTGAAAGTTCAAACCGCCAATAAACCACGAAACCACCTTGTTTTTGGTTGCAAAGTTGGCGGTAACTTTCAATTGGTGTATTACCCATTCGTCTTCCATATTCACCTGCCCCTTTTCAACAACTGGGAAATAAGTGTCTTCTACGGTATGAGCCAATTGAAACACCATACTTAAAACAACTCCGGCAAAAAGTCCATATACTAAAAAGCCTATAACCCAAGGAAGGAACCCTACCATGTAAATGGGAATGGCAACAAATAAAATCAAGTGTATGGCTTTGAATCCCCAAAACGAAAAATGGTCACCTACTTTCATTTTTTTAATAGGCAATTGACCCACTTTTCCTGTAAAGTATTTTTTGTAATCTGTAAAAAATATCCAATACAAATACAAAAGGGAATAAACAAAAACAAAATAAAAGTGCTGGAATTTGTGGATACTGTATTTCTTTTGTGTTTCGCACATACGCAAAAAGGGTTTAGCATCAATATCATCGTCAACCCCGTCGATGTTGGTATAGGTGTGGTGAATCACGTTGTGCTTTGTTTTCCACATATACACATTGGCACCTAAAAAATTGATCGACATTCCGGCCAATTCGTTAATCCACTCTTTCCGGCTAAAACTGCCATGTGCCCCATCGTGCATAATGTTAAAGCCAACTGCCGCTGTTAATCCACCCAAAGCAATACATTCAACAAGGCTTATCCAAATAGTTGATGAAGTAAAAAAAACCAAATGAGTGTATGTAGCAATAAAAGCCAGCGTAATAAGGGTGGCTTTAAAGTAGAGTTTAAAATTACCGGTCTGCCTTATTTTTTTATCGGTAAAGTATAAGTTCACGCGTTTGCGCAATTCTGTATGAAAGGTATTGGTAGGTTGCGAAAATTCTGGAGTTTGCATGTTTTTTATTAGTTTAATTAAGCATGATATTATTTGTATCGTTATATTAATTTACGATACAAATTCATATTATAAACTAATAAAAAGCCGGTACTGTACAGCCATACTATTACTGCACAAAACTTATAACAATTTGGTGTGAGTTTTGTTTTCGCAACGTGTTTTTCAAGTATCTGCATGCCGTTTAATAAAAAACCCTTTTCATCCACAATTAGTGCCTCATTAATCATTGATTAAAAAAGATATTTTCCCTACATTTGCTTATCTGGCTATGGGGTTAGCCTTGAACCGCCTTAAATAAGCTGATAACTCCTACAAAATACGCTTTTAGTTCAATCAAAGTTTGGTTCAGCAGCTATGCTAAAAATTTTATTAATAATTGGTTCAGGCAGTTTTATTGGAGGCGTTTCCCGGTATCTTACCTCAAGGTATATCCATAATAGCATCCTGTCTGCTTTTCCGTTTGGCACATTTGCGGTTAATATATTGGGCAGTTTTCTGATTGGCCTTTTTTATGGTATGTCGGAACGAGGAGGCCTTATGAACGATGAATGGAGGATATTCCTTACCGTCGGGTTTTGCGGTGGCTTTACCACCTTTTCAACTTTTTCAAACGAAAACCTTTCCATGCTCCGCGACGGCAATTTTTTTTATGTTGCCCTATATGCCGGATTGAGTGTGTTTTTAGGACTTATGGCAACGTATTTGGGTAATTTAACCACTAAAATATTCTAGCTATGGAAATTAAAGGCGAAGCCAAATTATTGCGCATTTTCATAAGCAATACCGACAAATTTAAACACTCCCCTCTTTATGAGATGATTGTTTTTGCTGCCAAACGCTATGGCTTGGCTGGGGCAACTGTTTTAAAAGGTAGTATGGGTTTCGGTTCCAGCAGCATTGTGCACTCAATTAAATTTTGGGAAATAACCGAAAAACTACCCATAGTTATTGAAATTGTGGACGAATCGGAAAAAATTGAAAAATTTACCGAAAAAATTCTTCCTTGGTTCAAAAAACTACCTTATGGATGCATGATAACTGTTGAAAAAGCGAACATCGTGCTTTATAAACAAGGTCCCAAAAAGGGATTCTTTAGTTTTTAATATTGGAAAATCATTGTTAATCTATATTTATCAAAATTAATCGAAATGAGTTTTACACATGAAGTTGAAGGAATGATTTGCGTAGCACAAGGCGCAAATCATGGCTCTGCTCCTATTCCCGAGGAAGGAAGATGGGTAAAGGCTAAAGAAATTAAGGACATTTTTGGGTTGACCCACGGTGTGGGCTGGTGCGCCCCGCAACAAGGCGCCTGCAAACTAACCCTAAATGTTAAAGAAGGAATTATTCAGGAAGCATTGGTTGAAACCATTGGATGTACCGGTATGACACACTCTGCGGCCATGGCATCGGAAATTCTTCCAGGAAAAACAATCCTTGAGGCATTGAATACCGACTTGGTTTGCGATGCCATCAACACCGCCATGCGCGAGCTGTTCCTGCAAATTGTTTACGGACGTACCCAAACCGCTTTTTCTGAAGGTGGGTTACCCATTGGTGCCGGGCTTGAAGATTTAGGCAAAGGACTGCGCGGAGTTACCGGAACCATGTACGGCACGGTGGCCAAAGGGCCACGGTACTTGGAAATGGCCGAAGGTTACATCACCAAATTGGGATTGGATGCCGGCAACGAAATTATTGGCTATGAATTTGTGAGCCTGGGCCGCATGATGGACCTGATTAAAACCGGAACCGATGCCAACGAAGCATTAAAAAAAGCTTCGGGCAAATACGGCCGGATGGAAGATGCAGTTAAAATTATTGACCCACGTAAAGAATAGGAGGAACCAGAAATGCCATTATTTGAAAGTTACGATAGACGGATTAACCAAATTAACAAGGTTCTTAATTCGCACGGAATTTCTTCTGTTGAAGAAGCAAAACAGATTTGCGACAAAAAAGGGGTTGATGTTTACAAAATTGTAAAAGATATTCAGCCCATTGCCTTTGAAAACGCTATGTGGTCGTATATTGTTGGAGCTGCCATTGCCATTAAAAAGGGACAAACCAATGCTGCCGAAATTGCTGCCACGTTGGGCGAAGGCCTTCAGGCATTTTGCATCCCAGGCTCGGTAGCCGACGATCGCAAGGTTGGATTGGGTCATGGAAACTTAGCCGCCATGTTGCTGCGCGAAGAAACCAAATGTTTTGCTTTCTTGGCAGGGCACGAATCGTTTGCCGCTGCTGAAGGCGCCATTGGAATAGCAAAATCGGCCAACAGGGTGCGCAAAGAACCCTTACGCGTTATTTTGAACGGATTGGGAAAGGATGCCGCTAAAATTATTTCGCGCATCAACGGGTTTACTTATGTGCAAACCCAGTTCGATTACCTTACCGGTGATTTGAAAGAAGTAGCCCGCATTGCCTATTCAAAAGGCGACAAAGCCAAAGTGAACTGCTATGGTACCGATGATGTTCGCGAAGGCGTTGCTATCATGCATAAGGAAGGAGTTGATGTTTCCATTACCGGTAATTCAACTAACCCAACACGCTTTCAACATCCCGTGGCTGGTACTTACAAAAAAGAGTGTATTGAACAAGGCAAAAAATATTTTTCGGTAGCATCAGGCGGCGGCACAGGCCGTACGTTGCACCCCGATAATATGGCTGCAGGACCCGCTTCGTATGGCATGACCGATACCATGGGACGTATGCACTCCGATGCACAGTTTGCCGGTTCATCATCGGTTCCTGCACACGTTGAAATGATGGGCTTAATAGGAATGGGAAACAATCCAATGGTAGGAGCTTCTGTGGCTGTTGCTGTTGCGGTTTCGCAAGCGTAACATTTTATTTTTATTTTTTAAAGGATTGGCAGGTTCTCTGTCAATCCTTTTTTTGCAGTATTAAAAACAGAGTCTTTAAATCAAACTCGAATTTAACAGAGGCAATCGATGAATTTTTTCGACCAGACTCTCTTTTAGTTGAATGGTTTTTAAATTTTGCAAGTGGTTTGCATGGTGCATATCGCTACCCAACCATTCCACCAATTTGTGTTCAATAAGCATTTCACCAGCACGGCAAACTTCGGGGCCATAGTTTCCTGCCAGCGAAAGCAGGTTCACCTGAAAAAGCACATCGCGCTCTTTCAGTTCTAATAACTCTTTCGGGTTTCGGTTCCAATACAAGTAACGCTCGGGATGCGCCAAAACAGGACGATAGCCGTTGGTTTGCAATTCAAAAAAAGCCTCCTTAATATTCCGGGGAGGTTCAACAAATGAGAATTCCACCAAAACATATTTGTTTCCAAATGTCAGCAGTTCCTGCTTTCCCACTTTTTTAAGAAACTCAAAGTCGATGTAATATTCAGCAGCCGCTTCAATTTCTATGAAAATAGCGGCTTCTTTAATGGCTCGGTTCAGGTTGGCCAACCCGCTTTTGATAATTTCAGGCGAATTGCGGTAAAAATCGCTCATTACGTGGGGCGTGGTTACCGCTTTTTTATAGCCCAAATCCACAAATCCTTTGGCAAGAACCAAGGAATCTGGAATTGATGGAGAGCCATCGTCAATGCCCGGAATCAGATGCGAATGAATATCGCATCCCAGAAAAGATAAATCCAGGGGAACCAGGGGTTCTTTTTTTGCAAATATCTTTCCCAAGAAGCTCATATTCAATTATCTATTGTGGTACATTTTTTCATAGTAGGCTTCGTAAGCCCCTGAGAGTATCCGGTCCATCCACGGCTGATTGTTCAGATACCATTCCACGGTTTTCTCCAAGCCAATTTCAAAAGTCAATGAGGGTTTCCAGCCCAGTTCTTTTGCAATCAACGAAGCATCAATGGCATAGCGCATATCGTGTCCGGCACGGTCGGTAACGTAAGTAATCAGTTTTTCCGATTCCCCGGCGGCGCGACCTAGCTTTTTATCCATCACCTTACATAACAACTTAATCAAAGCAATGTTTGTCCATTCGTTGTGACCACCAATGTTGTAGGTTTTACCGTTTGCGGCTTTGTGATAAATTAAATCAATGGCCGAAGCATGATCTTCTACATACAACCAATCGCGAATGTTTTCACCTTTTCCGTAAATGGGAATGGGTTTGCTATGCTTAATGTTATTTATGGCCAACGGTAATAGCTTCTCAGGAAACTGGTTGGGGCCGTAGTTATTGGAACAATTACTTACTACAATGGGCAATTTGTAAGTGTTTTTATAAGCCCTTACAAAATGGTCGCTCGATGCTTTGGATGCTGAATAGGGGCTTTTTGGATCGTAACCGGTATCTTCGGTAAAAAAACCGGTATCACCCAAGGTACCATAAACCTCATCGGTTGAGATGTGGTAAAACCGCTTTCCCTCAAAATTTCCTTTCCATTGTTCTTTGGCTGCATTCAACAAATTTACGGTACCCAGCACATTGGTATTGATAAATTCCATGGGATTGGTAATGGAGCGGTCAACATGGCTCTCGGCGGCCAAATGGATTACCCCATCAAATCGGTGTTTTGTAAACAGGTCATTAACAAAAGTAGCATCCACAATATCGCCTTTTACAAATTGGTAATTTGGCTTATTCTCAATATCGGTAAGGTTTTCCAGGTTACCGGCATACGTCAGTTTATCCAGATTGATGATGTTATACTCGGGGTATTTATTCACAAAAAGGCGTACCACGTGTGAACCAATGAATCCGGCTCCACCGGTAATTAAAACAGTTTTTTTCATTTTGTTATTTTTATAAAAGAATGTACTTAATAAATACTTCCTAAGTTGAGCGGTTGGAGCTTAGCGAACAAACGCTTTACTTAGGTAAAACCCCGATTTAGAAAATGTTGCGTTTCACCGAATTTGTGAGGTGAAATGCTTACATTTACTTAATCGATTGAGCGAAACCTTTAGCTCATCACCTAAAGGAAAAATCGCTCAATTTGGGTACTTATCTTTAAACAAGATTGCAAACATACACATTTTTCAATTTTGCCTTGATGGAAACCAAGGATAAAAATGTTAATTTTGCAACATAAAACAAAACGGATGCAAGACATTAATAAGTATATCAGCGGATTGTTATTTATTCACGACTGTGTAATACTGCCAGGTTTTGGTGGGTTTGTTACCAATTACCATGCGGCAGAACATAACGATTTGAGCAACACCTTTTATCCTCCCAAAAAGGATGTGTTGTTCAATAAAAACCTGACTTACAACGATGGATTGCTGATTAATTATTTGGCCAAAAATTTAAACATTCCGTATCAGGAAGCTGAAGAACGGATTTGGATGGAAGTGCAGAAAGCCTGGTTGCAGCTTGACAAAGAGGAAGAGGTGATTTTTGATGGGGTGGGTACTTTTAAATACGATAAAAACAGAAACCTGTTTTTTACCCCTGCCGAAACCGAAAACTTTTTAACCGATGCTTACGGATTGGCTTCTTTCAGGTTTCCACCGTTGAATTATCAAAAAAATGCCCACGATATAATACCACTCTATAATTCAGATTATACTATGAACGAGGGCGTAAAAAAAACATTGAAAATAGCGGCCATTGTAGTTCCATTGGTAGGATTATTGGCTATTATTCCTTACACACGCTACCAAAAAAACCAGCAGCAGGCAGGTTATGCTTTCGACAGCAGTAGCGAACAATCCATTGAGGTTACCCATTCAGCCATGCCCATGGATACCAATATGGACAAAGTTCTTGACATTACTACCGATAAAAGGCAGGCGTTGTTTTATACCGAAGAAGCAACACCCGCAATTACCCGGCAAAACACCGAAGGACTTACGTTTTACATTATCGGGGGCAGCTATAAAACAGAGCTAAATGCCAACGAACAGGCAGCCTTATTTCGTAAAAAAGGGTTTGAAACCAGCGTATTAAGCGATAACGATTTGTATCGGGTATCGTTGGCCACTTTCGATAATAAGGTAAATGCCCTGCACGAACTCCGCCGCATCCGTATTGAGGAGAAAAACGACAAGGTTTGGTTGTATTCGAAGTAATAGTTTACTTTTCCCAAAAAATATAGTGAAAAAGGCTCATTGGAATAAACTCCAATGAGCCTTTTTTTATCAGCATATAGTTAGCCTATTATACTGCAAACGGGATAAATTTGTACATTTAAATTGCCCCGTCCTTTAGGTCGGGGAAACTTGATAACCGTGAAGATGCGGGCTTTAGCCCAAATATTTATAATGCGCCAATTTATCCTGTTTTAAGTATAAAATTGGCTAAAAGACTATTTCACCACCACCATTTTCAAGGTTTGTGTAACAGTGCCGTTAACATTCAATGTTACCAGGTAAATCCCCGCTGGCAAATCCGTATTTGATACCAAACGGGAATACGAGGAAGTAACAATGGATTCATCAATTACCTTAAGCCCGGTGCTGTTGTAAACCACCAAGGTGGCCGCTTGCTGCAAGCCATAAACCCTAATTTCAGAATTGCCGGTTACCGGGTTGGGAACCACACCCAAAGTTTGTTCCAAATTCAGTTCATTTGCCGGATTCACATTTTCTTGGCTTCCACCTGAACTATTTATGTTACCGGATTTTTCGGCTCCACTGCATTCAGTACATTGTGCCAACAATTCCTCAATTTCCAAGGTGTTGCCACTGGCAATAAATTCGCGGTCAATTTCAATTTGGCATATTAGTTTTTGTATTTCGCATAACTGGTCGGCATCGGCTTTTTTTGCGAGTTTTTGAAGCAAGGTAATGGCTCCTTCATAATCCTTTTCCAGCCAAAGTATCTCGGCTTCGTCCATAGCATGGGAAAAGTAGGCTTGGTTGTGTTTTTTGCCGTTATTGTTGCCGTTGCCTTGGTTGTCGTCGGTTTGTAGTTTGCGTATTACTTGCAACATTTTTTGGGTAAGCTCTGGGTTCACTTTATCGGTGCCTTCCTGCTTACCAAATTTTCCCAATTGTGATTTTAACATTTGATAGCTGTGCTTTGCATACCAAGCCTCCCCAGCGTTCAGGTTATTTAAATTGTTAGTAAGCACTTGACCCAATAACCCGTATTGGGTAGTTAAATCGTAAACAGTGCCTTGTTTTGCATCGGTATTCAGTATTTCCTCCACAGCTACATTTAACGGCTGTGTACCTAAATCGGTTGTTACAGCGCGGTAAGTGGCATCTGCTCCATAAGGTGAATTTAGGCTCAATGGACCGGGTTCTTCAAGTGGTGAACATAAAGTGAAGGAATTTTCCGGTGAATTATCGGTAACTTGCAACCTAGCGAATAGAATTGGATTATCTGGATTTGTGCAGCCTCCATACAAAAGATAGTCAACTCCGTCAACAGGAGCACCGCCGCCCGTTTTCCAATAGTTGTTGTTTGCAGCAACCGCTCCACCGCAAAAAGCACCAAATTGGCCGCTCATGCAATAGGAACCACTG
>JBAYKX010000059.1:0-34750 GCA_041664345.1 Salinivirgaceae bacterium | reverse complement strand
TTGCCGGTAACAGCATTGTTGCAGCTACAGGTGTTGTAACTTATGCAGCGGCTTGGAGCGGAACTTCCGTTATTACTGCAACTGCTTTAGGTTGCAACGGACCGACCACGGAAACTCATACCGTAACTACTATTAAGGAACCCAATGCAACAACCGGAAACGATGTTGTAATATGCAATGGGGAGTCAGTTACCATTGGTGCAACTGCAATTGCAGGTAATTCGTATAGTTGGACACCTATTACTGGGCTTAGTTTGACAACCATATCAAACCCTACGGCGAATCCAATACTTACAACTACCTACACATTAACTGAGACGGTGACTGCCACAGCTTGTGTGAATACAAATTCGGTAACTGTTACCGTAAACAATCTTCCAGCTATTACGGAAGATCCTACCAATCAAATGGCCACAGAAGATGAGTCAGTAAGTTTTTCAGTTGTTGCCAATGGTACAGCACTTACATACCAATGGAAAAAAGGAACTGTTGGCTTAGGTAATGCCGGGAACATTTCAGGCGCCACTTCAGCCACCCTTACCATTAATCCGGTTACCAGCGGAGATGCAGCAACCAACTACCATGTTGTTGTTAGCGGGACATGCGCGCCTAGTATTACTTCGGCAAATGCATCGTTAATTGTTACAGTTGAAGGCTCTGTAATTACTATTGAGCCAATAGAAGCAGTTTCATGTAGTGGAAGTGCTGCAATATTTTCGGTAACTGCTGTAGGTTCAAATCTTACCTACCAATGGAAAAAAGGAACCGTTGATTTTGTTGATGGTGGAAATATTTCAGGCGCAACGTCAGCAACATTTACCATCGATCCAGTAACAATTCTTGATATGGAAACCAATTATAATGTTGTTGTTAGCATGTCATTAGTACCGATTGATACATCCGTTTTTATTGCTTTAGTACTTAACGAAATTCCTGTTATTACCTCAGCTCCGGTAACTCAAACAGCTTGTGTCGGAATTTTATCAACTTTTTCAGTAACTGCAACAGGAACCGATCTTACGTACCAATGGAGAAAAGGAACCGTTGATTTAATTGACGGTGGAAATATTTCAGGTGTCACCACAAACTCACTAACAATCAATCCGGTAATGGATTCTGATGGTGCAACAAACTACAATGTGGTTGTTAGCGGTGCCTGTTCTCCAAGTGTAACTTCCGCAAATGTGTCCCTTGAAATAACTCCAGATGGAATTGATCCATTCGTTTTCGGAACTACTGCCAATTTAATAAAAGTGTATCCGAATCCATTTACCAATTCAATAAACATCATTATAAATGATGAATTGCTAACCAATATGAAAGGTGCTTACGAATTAGCTGTTTATGATGCACTGGGATCGTTGGTGAAACATACAACCCTTATTGAAAAAGTAACAACGATTGAAACATTCGAGCTTAAATCAGGATTTTATTTCTATAAAGTCACTGATAATGAAATTCTTATCCAAACAGGCAAACTAATTTCGAAATAGGATTAACTAATTAGTTGTTTGGTTCAAGCCCGCCGCTCCTTTAATTGGAGGGGTGGGCTTTTTTCTTTTATATAAACATGGCTATTAACCACAAGAATGATACAACTAATAGCAAAAGTTCTGTAACACTTTAAACGGTTAGGATACCCACCTTTACAGTAATTCATATATAAATTAATACTTAATAAAATGAGAAAACAATTACTAATGGTATTAGCAACAGTTATACTGTTGTTAATGCCTTTTGTGCAATTTGGACAGGCACCAACTTTGGGTACAACCTCCAGTTTCGCATTATTTACAGCAGCTGGTGCCCTCAACAATGTTGGCGCCTCGAATATTACGGGCGATATCGGTAGTTTTACCGATGAACCTACCGGACTTCCTGGAACAGGTACCGTAACCGGAACCATTTATAGTGTAGGAGCTCCAATTTTGACAACCGCAAAGGATGATGTAGCTACTGCATGGACCAGCTATGCAGCAGGTGGTACTGTTATTGGTACACCCTTTGAAACCCAGATTCTTACTCCCGGTGTTTACCAAACAGTAGGCGCTGCGGTATTAAATGGAGAATTAACCTTAGATGGGAATAACGATCCCAACTCCATATTTATTATTAAAGTTGTAGGTGGAGCATTAACCGTAGGAGCCTCAGGGGCTTCAAACATTAAGCTAATTAATATGGCTTCAGCTTGCAACATTTATTGGCAAGTGGGTGGAGCATTTTCGTTAAGCGGCGGATCCACTTTTAATGGAACTGTAATTGCCGATGGTGCAATAAACATGAGTGCATCAACCCTAAACGGGCGGGCTCTTTCAAAAGGAGGCATTATAAGTACTTCAGCAATAACATTGAACCCTGCCGATTGCAATTCCGTAGGTATTCCAGTGTTCACTTTGGGTTCAACATCAACCCGTTGTCAGGAAGCTGGATCAGTCACCTATACAGCCACGGCTATTAATTCAACAAGTATTGCATACAGTTTGGATGCCACTACCGATATTTTTGCCGGAAACAGTATTGTAGCAGCAACAGGTGCCGTAACTTATGCAGCAGCATGGAGTGGAACAAGTGTTATTACGGCAACAGCCCAAGGTGTTAATGGACCTACTTCGGCTAACCATACCGTAACAATTACTCCAACTGTGGGTACACCTGTGTTTACATTAGGTACAACATCAACAAAATGCCAAAGTGCAGGTAACGTCACTTATACAGCCACAGCCGCAAACTCAACAAGTATAGCTTATAGCTTAGATGCCGTTACTGATGTTTTTGCCGGTAACAGCATTATAGCAGCTACAGGTGTTGTAACTTATGCAGCAGCATGGAGCGGAACAAGCGTTATTACTGCAACTGCATCAGGTTGCAACGGGCCAACTACTGCAACACATACCGTAACAATTACATCATCAGTTGGTACACCTGTTTTTGCTTTAGGGGCAACTTCAACTCAATGCCAAAGTGCGGGCGATGTTACTTATACGGCTACTGCCGCCAATTCAACCAGTATTGCTTACAGTCTGGATGCCGTTACCGATGTTTTTGCAGGTAACAGCATTGTAGCAGCAACAGGTGTTGTAACTTATGCAGCAGCATGGAGTGGAACAAGTGTTATTACTGCAACTGCAGCAGGTTGCAACGGACCAACCACGGCAATACATACCGTAACAATTACGCCAAATGTGGGTACACCTGTGTTTACACTGGGTGCTACAACAGCACTATGCCAAGGTGCAGGTTCCGTAACTTATACCGCTACAGCCGCCAATTCTACAAGTATTACCTATAGCTTGGATGCCACTTCCGACGTTTTTGCCGGAAACAGCATTGTATCAACTACGGGAATTGTAACTTATGCAACAGCATGGAGTGGAACAAGTGTTATTACTGCAACTGCAGTTGGCTGTAATGGACCACTAACAGCAACTCATACCGTCACAATTACCCCATTGGTGGAAACTCCTGTTTTTATTTTGGGTGCAACTTCTACTCAATGCCAAAGTGCGGGCGATGTAACTTATACAGCAACCGCTGCAAATTCAACTAGTATTGCTTATAGTTTAGATGCCGTTACCGAAGCTTTTGCCGGCAACAGCATTGCAGCAGCTACAGGTGTTGTGACCTATGCAGCCGGATGGAACGGAACAAGCGTTGTTACCGCAACTGCCGCAGGTTGCAACGGACCAACCACTGCCACACATACCGTAACAATTACTCCAGCAGCAGTTACTCCTATATTCGCATTAGGTGCAACATCAACACAATGCCAGGGTGTAGGTTCAGTAACATATACAGCTACCGCCGCCAACTCAACTAGTGTTGCATACAGTCTGGATGCCGTTACCGAGGCTTTTGCTGGTAACAGCATTGTAGCAGCTACAGGTGTTGTAACTTATGCAGCCGGATGGAGCGGAACAAGTGTTATTACTGCAAGTGCAGTAGGCTGTAATGGAATAACATCAGCCATTCATACAGTAACTATTACCCCATCGGTGGAAACCCCTGTATTTGTACTGGGTGAAACATCTACTCTTTGCCAAAATGCAGGTTCTGTAACTTATACAGCTACAGCCGCCAACTCAACAAGTATTGTATATAGTTTAGATGCCGTAACCGAGGCTTTTACCGGTAACAGCATTGCACCGGCTAACGGTGCCGCTATTTATGCAGCCGATTGGAGTGGTACAAGCGTAATTACAGCAAGTGCTGCAGGATGCAATGAACCAACCACGGCAATACATACCGCAACAATTACACCAACGGTGGGTACTCCTGTTTTTGATTTGGGTACAACAACCACGCAATGCCAAAGCGCAGGTAATATATCTTATACCGCTACCGCCGCCAACTCTACAAGCATGGCTTATAGTTTGGATGTAACATCTGCCGCTTTTGTCGGTAACAGCATTGTAGCAGCAACGGGAATTGTAACTTATGCAGCAGCATGGAGCGGAACTTCTGTTATTACTGCAACTGCCGAAGGTTGCAATGGACCAAGCACGGCAACACATACCGTAACTATTACACCATCGGTGGAAACTCCTGTTTTTGATTTGGGTGCAACAACCACACTATGCCAAAGTGCGGTCGATGTTACTTATACGGCTACTGCCGCCAACTCTACAAGCATGACTTATAGTTTGGATGCAACATCTGCCGCTTTTGCCGGAAACAGCATTGTAGCAGCTACAGGTGTTGTAACTTATTCAGCCGATTGGAGTGGTACAAGCGTAATTACAGCAACTGCCGAAGGATGCAATGGACCTGTTACATCAATACATACTGTAACTATTAATCCATTAGTTGGTTTACCCATTTTTGCTTTGGGTGCTACCTCAACACGTTGTCAAGGTTCGAATTCTGAAAACTATTCAGCTACATCCAGTAATTCAACAAACATTGCTTATAGTTTAGACTCAACCACCACAGCTTTTATGGGCAACAGCATTGCTACATCTACAGGCGTTGTTACCTACGATGGAGCATGGAGTGGAACAAGCATAATTACGGCAACTGCCGAAGGATGTAATGGGCCAACAACTTCAACACATACTGTAACAATTACCCCAACAGTGGGTACACCTGTTTTTGCCCTGGGGGCAACAACCTCACAATGTCAAAGTGCAGGTTCCGTAACTTATACCGCCACAGCGACCAACTCAACAAGTATTGTTTATAGTTTGGATGCCTCTACCGAAGCGTTTGCAGGAAACAGCATTGTATCAACTACGGGAATTGTAACTTATGCAACAGCATGGAGTGGAACAAGTGTTATTTCTGCAAGTGCCGAAGGTTGTAATGGGCCAGCCTCAGCAATCCATACGGTAACTATTAATAAGCAACCCTATGCAACAACCGGAAACGATGTGGTAATATGCGTGGGAGAGTCAGTTACCATTGGTGCAACTGCAATTGCAGGTAATACTTATAATTGGACACCTATTACAGGGCTTAGTTTGGCAACAATATCAAACCCTATGGCAAATCCAATCCTAACAACTACCTACACATTAACTGAAACCGTCACTGCAACAGCTTGTGGAAATACTAATTCTGTAACTGTTACAGTAAATAATCCTCCGGCTATTACGGTAGCTCCTAACAATCAAATGGCCAAAGAAGATGGGTTAGTTAACTTTTCAGTTGTTGCCACAGGAACTGAACTTACTTATCAATGGAGAAAGGGAACTGAAAACTTAATCAACCAAGGCAATATTTCCGGTGTCACTTCGGCAACATTAACAGTTAGTCATGTAACAATCGTCGATACTGCCTCAAACTATAATGTGGTAATCTCAGGCTTATGTTCACCGGATATTACATCGGCAAATGCAATCCTTTGGTTGTGTTTATGCCCCGATGTTTCGGTTAAAACTGAATCCAATATTGAATCAGTTATGTTTTACCCGAATCCTTTCAGTAAACAAACCACTGTTATGATTAATGATGCATCGGAAACCAACAGCTACGATTTAAGAATTTACAATTCATCAGGAGCTGAGGTTATGTTTACAACCATTAACCAGAAAACCACTACGGTTGATTTGAATTCTTATGTTGAAGGAATCTATTTTTTCAAAGTAACCAATAATGATAAGCTTATTCCATCAGGAAAACTGATTTCGAAATAGGGTTAATTAAATAGTTGTTTGGTTCAAGCCCGCCGCTCCTTTAATTGGAGGGGCGGGCTTTTTGTTGTTTGCAAATGAAACATGTGTGAATGATGTAACAGGTTGACAATGTTGTGTAACAAAATTCCACCACAAACAGCCTAACTTGCAGGCAATTAGTTAGTAAAATCATTTTTATAACTTCTATTCAAGTGAAAAGATTTATTCCTATAAGCATTAAATTACCATATATAAAGGACGCAAAAGAGCAAATAATTGCACTTAGCGAGAAAGCTTTTGACAGCACACAGATTGTAAGCATTTTTTTTGTTGATGTAGCCGAAGCCTTTCTATTCATTGTCCATACCGTTAAAGAAACTTTTACCCCTAATTTTGAGTTTAAGGAATTTTTACGCCAATGTTACCAAATTGGGAACAAATCGTTACCGTTAATTGCTGTAACAGGCACCATTATGGGATTGGTACTCACCATCCAATCGCGACCGGTATTAGCCGATTTTGGTGCAGTAACCATGCTTCCTGGTATGGTTGCCGTATCGCTAATCCGTGAAATGGGTCCGGTTATAACAGCCTTAATTTGCGCGGGTAAAATTGGTTCGGGTATGGGGGCCGAGCTAGGTTCCATGAAAGTTACCGAACAGATTGATGCCATGGAAGTTTCGTCAACCAATCCCATGAGGTATTTGGTTGTTACAAGGGTTTGGGCAGCCACACTAATGATACCCTTATTGATATTGTTTGCCGATGCACTGGGAATTCTAGGAAGTTGGGCTGGGGCAAATATAAAAGGCGATGTTACGTTTACCCTATTTTTTTCACAAGCATTTTCATCGCTTGAATTTATCGATTTTTTACCTGCTTTTATTAAATCGTTCTTTTTTGGTGCTATTATTGGATTAGTAGGCTGCTATAAAGGCTATACCGCAGGCCGTGGAACCGAGAGTGTTGGAATTGCTGCAAATTCGGCCGTAGTAACCGCTTCGTTACTGGTTATTATTGTCGATTTAATTGCAGTTCAAATAACCGATATGCTATGATAACAGATACAAAACATAAAGCAATTATTTCCTTGGCTTATACAAAATCCGATGAAAAGGTTATTGAAATTATAAACCTTGAGAAAGGATTTGGGGAGAATCCCGTGCTTAAAGACGTTTCGCTACAACTTTATAATGGTGAAAACCTCGTGGTGCTTGGAAAATCAGGCTCCGGAAAATCGGTACTCATTAAATGCATCGCTCAATTATTAAAGCCCGATAGCGGCACTATTAATGTGTTTGGTGAAAATGTTACTGAATTAAACAGCAAAAAACTAAACGAATTAAGAACAAAAATCGGCTTTCTTTTTCAGAGTGGTGCCCTGTACGATTCCATGACGGTTAAACAAAACCTCGAATTTCCATTGGTAAGAATAAAGAAACAACTTAACCAAAAACAACGCGACGAAAAAATTGTGGAGGTATTGGAACAAGTAGGTTTAGCCGATTCCATTGATAAAATGCCCTCTGAATTATCGGGCGGAATGCGGAAACGAATCAGCTTAGCCCGCACCCTGGTTGCCGACCCTATGATTATGCTGTACGATGAACCTACCACCGGGCTCGATCCGGTAACATCCGACGAAATAAGTTTACTGATGAACCAGGTTCAGAAAAAATATAAAACCTCATCCATAATTATCACTCACGATATTGAATGCGTGCGGGCTACAGCAAACCGCATTTTAATGCTGCACCAAGGCGAAATTTACATGGAGGGGACTTTGGAAGAATTTGAAAATTCATCGGATCCATTTATTAAATCATTTTTTAAATAATTAAATGTCATGAATAAGCACACACAGCAATTTAAGGTACGATTAGGGTTGTTTGTTTTGGGTGGACTGACCCTTTTTGTAGTTGCCATTTTTATAATCGGCAAACAGCAAAACCTTTTTAATCCCGTTTTCAAACTAAGTACTACTTTTTATAACGTAAGCGGATTGCAAGTGGGAAGCAACATACGCTTTTCAGGTATTGATGTAGGTACTGTTAATAACATAAAAATTATTAATGATACTACTGTTTGGGTCGATATGATTATTCAGAAAGAGATTCAGCCTTTCATAAAATCCGATTGTGAAGCTGGTATAGGTTCATCGGGGCTTATTGGCGACCGCGTGTTGATAATAGCCCAAGGCAACGATAGTTCACCCATGGCTAAAAGTGGCCAACAAATAGCTTCAAATGAACCCATTGAAACCGATGATATTATGGCCAGCCTTCTAATAACTGCAGGATATACTGAAACAATAACGCAACAGCTTGCCGATATAATGGTTAAGGTAAATAGCGGTTACGGAACGCTTGGTCGCTTAATACACGATACCCTAATTGCTCAAAATTTAACCTCAATTGTTGAGAATTTTCAATTAGGCTCAGTGGGAGTTTTAGTGCTTATTGATTCAACAAAACATGAAATATCAAATATAATGTCAAGCTTGGAGGCTACAGCTAATAATGCGCAGGTTACAACTCAACAAATGGAAGAGATTATAGTGGATATAAATAATGGATATGGTACTTTGGGTCAATTAATTAGCGACACAACCATTGCACCAAATTTGAGTGTTACCATGGTGAACCTTAAACACAGTAGCCATGCATTGAACGAAAATATGGAGGCATTAAAACACAATTTCCTTTTTAAAAAATACTTTAAAAAACAAGCAAAAGCAAAGGAAAAAGCAGCTAAGGAACAATCAGTAAAAGATGAAAAGAAATAATAGGTTGTTACTACTCAGCAACAAATGAATAAGGGTAGAAAGAAAAAATGAACAATATACAATGAGCAAGTAAAAAAAAGGAAAAATGACTAAGGAAGACAAGAAAATCGATCCCGAAAAAATTGGATGGAGGTCATTATAAATACATAACACAAAAACGATGATATTCAGGATTAAATATGACCTACCCCCCTCTGGCCTAAAGGCCATCTCCCCAAAGGGGAGAACTTGCTCCGTTGTGAGTTTTTTGTAGTACTTTCATCAATACTACACAAATTCAAATCGAAGCTAGTCCTCCCTTGGGGGAGGTGCCCAAAGGGTGGAGGGGGAAAACCTAAACTAAACGACATTGAATTCTATATTGAAATTCTTAAGCACGGTTGCCATGAGTGGATAATTGATAATCAGATGAAAACGGGATTTATTAGTATTCTTATATTTTTTTTTGTCCTACTGCTAACCAAAAATGATGCATGGGCTCAAGAAATACGTGCCAGTAAGGATTCCACTGACATTTACAAAAATATTCAAACCTACTCAAAAAAGAATAAATTCACTAAATTAATCTACAGTTCCATATTTAGGCCCATTGAAAAAATCAAGCTCAGTAAGCCCGGTGAAAAAAAAGCTTATAAAAAACTGATAAAAAAATCGTACCATGCTTACGAGGGTAAAACAATCAGAGAAATTAACATTACAACACTCGATCCTTTTAAGTATTCTATTACCGATACCTCAGCACAACCCCACAATTTTTTAGTTAAAACAGGTAATTCACTGCATTTAAAAACGTTGCACGTCACCATTCGTAATTTATTGCTCATTCGGCAAAATCAATCGTTCGATTCATTACTCGTTAAAGAATCAGAGCGTTTGGTGCGCAGTCAAAGCTATATTCGCGATGTTTCATTTACGTTTTCGGTTACAGCACCCAACTCCGACTCGGTTGATATATTCATCCGCGAATTGGACCGATGGAGTATGACTCCTTATGCTTCAGTTTCCAATTCACACACACTGGTCCGTTTTACCGACAAGAATTTTGGTGGCTTTGGGCATACGGCTAAAACTGATTTTTCCTGGTATTATGGAAACAGTAACCTAGCTTATGGAGTAAATTATTACATTCCAAACATTCTCAATACGTATATAAATTCAACAGTGAATTATTCGTCCGATGAATATGGAAATTACCTGCATAGCTTTGCTGTCGATCGTCCATTTTTTTCGCCCTTAGCACGCTGGGCTGCTGGAATAAAAATATCGAAGCAATTCCAAAACGGACTCAACCTTACTGGAGCATCACCCGATGATTTTCAAAAAGTCACGTTTAATACTCAGGATTATTGGGCAGGTCAGGCATTTCAAATATTTAAGGGGAATTCAGAATACAGCCGTTCAACTAACCTTATTATCGCCGGGCGTTTTTTACGGGTTCGGTATCTCGATAAGCCCATTGAATTTAATGGGATTCAAAACACCTTCTCCAATGAAAATTTTATGCTAACAAGCATAGGTATTTCCTCAAGAAAATACGTGCAAGACAAGTATATTTTTAATTTTGGTACCACTGAAGATGTTCCCATTGGCAGAGCCTATAGCCTTACAGGAGGATACCAGATTAAAAATGAAAGAGGGCGAAATTATTTAGGAGCCCGCATCTCGCATGGTTATTATTATTCATGGGGATACTTGAGTTCAACTTTTGAATTCGGAACCTTTTTTAATACAAAAAATGCGGAACAAGGAGTCTTTAAATCGCATATAAATTTTTTTACCGGATTAACCGAACTAGGCAAATGGAGAATACGGCAATTTATAAAACAAGAAATATCGTTTGGTTCAAATTCTTTCCGAAACGATAGCTTAACCCTTAACGATGGGTTCGGGTTAAGTGGTTTTACCAGTTCAACGCTTTCAGGCACCCGACGATTAATAATGACCCTGCAAACACAATTTTACGCACCCTGGAATATAATCGGATTCCGGATCGGCCCTTTTGTGAATTACTCTTTTGGATTTATTGGAGGTAGTCCGGCACAATTCAACAGCCGTCAACTTTATTCACAAATTGGAGTGGGCATTCTAATTAAAAACGATAACCTGGTTTTTAATACTTTTCAACTATCGTTTTCATATTACCCTGTTATGCCTGATAATGGTTATAATGTTTTTAAAGCAAACTCATTCCGGACAACCGATTTTGGCTTCAATGATTTTGAAGTGGGTAAGCCAGAAATACTTGATATTTCCATAAGGTAATAGATAGAAAATGTGTGAATAATATAACAAGTTCATATAGTTGTGTAAATATTTTAGGACAAAGCAATGTACCTTTAATTCTCTGAAAATTAGTTTTTTATGATATTTAAAAATGTAAAATAGGATGAATAATGAGTGAACAAAATCAAGCCCTATCCAATCAAATATTGGTTTTTACATTGGATGATTTTTCCTATGGCATCCCAATATTTTCGGTAGTAAAAGTTTTTCATGCAGTAGAAATTCGGCCTTTGCCAAAAGCTCCGTTAGTAATTACCGGAGTTATAAATGTAAAGGGGCAAATTATTCCAGTAGTTAATATTCGCAAAATATTGGGACTGAAAAAAAGCAAAATTGAATTATACAACCGTTTGATTTTGGTTACTACCGGGAAACGGATTGTTGCCCTTTTGGTTGATACAGTTAACGGATTGGTTAAACTGGATATGAACCAACAGGCTGATTCCAAACAGCCAATGCCTTATGCTGAACTCATGAATGGCGTAATAAAAGTTGACCAAGGCCTCATCTTTATTTACAATATCGATAAGTTTTTATGTACTGATGATGAATATAAATTAGAACAAGCATTAAAATTAGAAACGCATGAACAGTGATTTATCATATTTAGAAACCTTAAGAGCCAGCAAGATCATTGCATCGCTTATGGGTTTAAACTTTACGTCCGATAAATGGCATTTGCTTAATCGGGGACTGGATTCGGCTGCCATAGAAATGGGTTTCAGCAACACAAAAGACCTTATTCAAATGCTGATGACCACTCAAGTAACTCCTAGTCAAATAGAAACGTTGGCATCGCATATTACCATTACAGAAACCTACTTTTGGCGCGAACCGCAGGTGTTTGACGCCTTTGCTGCGATCCTTGAAGAGTATATGGCTTCAAAAAATGGCACCCATAAAACCATCAATATTTGGTGTGCTGCCTGCTCAACCGGCGAAGAAGCTTACTCTATCGCCATTGCACTCCGCCGCGTTATTCCCAATTATAGTTATTGGAAAATAAACATTTTTGCAACCGATATAAACACAAAAACTCTGGAAACAGCCCGAATAGGCATTTATGGAGAATGGTCGTTCCGAAATGCACCCCCGTGGCTTAAAGAAAAGTATTTTAAGAAATTGGGAAACGGCAAATATGAATTAATACCTGAAATTAAATCAATGGTAACTTTTTCAGCCTTTAATTTAATTCAGAAAGATTATACGGATATAACCTTTTTAAGACCTAAAATGGATATCATTTTTTGCCGAAACGTGTTAATGTATTTTTCCGATAAATGGGCAACCAAAGCATCTCAAAACCTTTATAATTCTTTGTCAACCAACGGTTGGTTAGTGGTTGCGTCCTGCGAACTCTCTTCAATATTGTTTTCAAAATTTGCCCCCGTAAATTTTCCGGGTGCCGTACTATATCGGAAGCCTCTAAATAAGTTGCCGGCCACAGTTGAACCCCTTATGATTGAACAAAATCATCTTTTTCTCGATTCATTTCCCACAGGGTTGATAACCATTTCGGAGGATCCATTTGCAAATAATAATTATGCAACTTCCAATCAAGACACCTACTTTATAGCGGAAGGGACACCGAATAATGAAACTGTGACCTGCGAAAATTTGCTTCCCAAACAAACCCTTGAAATATTTCAAAACACGTTAGCCGAGCAAAAAACAACCATCAAAAAATTGGCCAACCAAGGCAAACTCGATGAAGCCTTGTTGAATCGCAACAATGCCATTGCATATAACTTGCTCGCAGCCGATATGTATTTTCTTCAGGCCACTATTTTACAAGAGCTGAACAAAAACAATGAAGCCGTAGTAGCCTTGAAACAGGCAATATATATCAATCCGAATTATTTAATCTGCCATTTTACCTTGGGAAATTTATTGATGAGGCAAGGGGATTCGAAGGCTGCAAACCAATATTTCAACAACACCCTCGAATTATTGAATTCCTCACCAAAGGATGATATAATTCAGGAATCAGAAGGATTATCGAGCCAGCAAATCAAAGAGATAATTTTAGCTACCCTACAAAAACAAGTAATTTAAAATAAAACCCAATGGATAATGAAACCAATCTGATTCTTAAAAAAAGAGCATTAAACCTAGCTATTGAGACTGTAAAGCAAAGGGAAATCTCTACAATCATTGATATTATTGAATTCACCATTGGTGGCGAAATGTATGGCATTGAATCAGCTTATGTTAGCGAGGTGTACCCTTTGAAAGCTTTTACACCGCTACCAGGCGTTCCTAATTTCATTCTTGGTATTGTAAATGTACGTGGCCAAATATTCCCGGTGGTTGACTTAAAAAAATTCTTTAACCTACCTCCCATGGGGTTGGGTGAACTTAACAAAGTAATAATTATTCACAATCAAAATATGGAGTTTGGAATTTTGGCTGATGAAATAATAGGTACAAACACCATCCATTTAGAAGATATAGTGCCTGTGCCCCTGTCAGTAAAAGGAATTGGCGAAAAATTTTTAAGGGGCGTAACAAAAAACCAAATCATCCTTTTGTCGGCCGAAAATATACTAATGGACAAAAACATGATTGTAAACAACGAAACTTTTTAAAAATTAATAATTATAACGATGAAACTTACTATTGGAACTAAAATTTATGTTGGGTATTTTTTGGCTATTGTTTTAATAATATTCTTTGGAATTACGGCCTATTTGAATACCGAGAAACTTTTTGATGAATCGAAAATGGTTACTCACCGCAATATGGTTTTGAATGATATTTATTCCGTTTCATCGGCATTAAAAGATGCCGAAACCGGGCAAAGGGGTTACTTAATAACGGGAAACGAGAAATATCTGAATATCTATTTTACTGGTCGTGATTCCATTTATGATCGGTTCGAGGATCTGCAAAATTCAGTAAGTAACAATAAAAATCAAGTACACCGTGCCGAAAAGCTTAAGCCCTTGATTGATTTAAAGCTTGCCCGTCTGGAAAAAGTAATTCAATTGCGTAAAGACGAAGGAATTGCATCTATTGTTAATAATGAAACAATGGAAGAAGGAAAGTTGATAATGGATGATATTAGGGCGCTATTTGCGGCTATGTCGCTCGAAGAGAACAATTTGTTAATGGTTCAGAAGGCCACCATGGAAAGTGTAAATAAGGAAACCAATAAAACAGTTGTTTGGGGAATCCTATTTTCAGTCATTATTTTAAGCATAACCGGTTTTATTATTACCCAAAACATTGCCAAACCACTAAATCAGGTTACCCGCAAAGCTGAACTTATTGCCAACGGCGATTTGTCATTGGAATTCAATTCCTCTAATAGAAAAGACGAATTAGGTTTATTAATGCAGTCGTTCAATAAAATGATTATAATGTTGAGGCAGCAAAATCAGGAAATTTTGAAGGGTGTTAATGTAATTGCAAGTACTACCGCCGAAATATTGGTATCAACGGCACAAATTACTACGGGCTCAGCCCAAACAGCTGCTGCCATAAGTGAAACCACCACCACAGTTGAACAAATTCGTAATGCCACAAAACTATCGAGCCAAAAGGCCAAGGTGCTATCGGAAAGTGCCAGCCTGGTTGCAAAAGCTTCACTTGATGGTCAAAAAGCCGTAAATGAAACCATTGAAGGCATCAATTACATAAATAAGCAGATGGATGAAATTGCCCAAACCGTAGTTTTATTAAGCGAACAAAGCCAATCCATTGGAGGCATAATTGCTTCGGTTACCGATTTAGCCGACCAGTCGAACCTATTGGCCGTGAATGCAGCCATTGAAGCGGCTAAAGCCGGCGAACAGGGCAAGGGATTTACAGTGGTGGCACAGGAAATAAGGAATTTGGCCGAACAGTCGAAACAGGCCACCATGCAGGTACGCAAAATACTGAACGACGTTCAAAAGGCCACCAATGCTGCTGTTCTTGCTACCGAACAAGGAAATAGGGCGGTTGAGGCAGGGGTCAAAAAATCATTGCAGGCCGGTGAATCAATACGCATACTAACCGAAAGCAGCCGTGAATCGGTTCAGGTTTCCATTCAAATTGAGGCATCGAGCCAACAGCAAATGATTGGTATGGAACAAATAGGTATTGCCATGCAAAACATTAACCAAGCGGGAGTTGAAACAGGTGTTAGTATGGTACAAGCCGAAAGTGCCCTTTCAAATTTGCACAATATGGGTCAAAAATTAAAAGATGTGGTTGAACAATTCAAAATGTAACTACAAGTGATTCCTCTGGATATGAACGAAATTGAATTTAAAAAACATTTGAATGCTACCTTCCAAGCGGAGGCCGATGAGCATATTAAAGCCTTTAAAAA
This sequence comes from Salinivirgaceae bacterium, assembly GCA_041664345.1. Taxonomy (GTDB): domain Bacteria; phylum Bacteroidota; class Bacteroidia; order Bacteroidales; family SZUA-534; genus GWE2-40-63. The sequence continues at coordinate 19,254 of JBAYKX010000059.1, read as the reverse complement.
AGGCCTTTTCGGCTTAGAGAAAAGGCAGGCAAAGGAAAAATATGTCGAAATTATTGAAGTTATGTTTCGCGAAATTCATAGCCTAAAAGGTGCTGCCCGATCGGTAAATCAAAAAACGGTTGAATCAGTATGTCAACCTTTGGAGGATGTATTTTCAGCGTTAAAACACAATAACGTGGCGTTATCTGTTGAGCTTATCAATCTTTTTTATAAAACCGCAGAATTACTTTCGCAACTTATTTTGGAGGTGAATGATGCGCAACCCAATGCTAATAAACAAACACAACACGAAATTATAGAGAAATTAAAAAACAGTACCACCTCAACCCCAAAAACAAGTGCGTTGGAAAGTTCCAATAATCCCATTTCAGGGGAACCTAAAGAATCAATTTCCGAAACCCCTGTTGAAATTCAAACCGGGTTGCCACAGGCAATAGCCAACATTCCAATGGCACAACAAACCATAAGAATAAATGTGGCCAAACTCGATAGGCTCCTTTTGCAAGCTGAGGAGTTTATACAGGAAAAAAATGCAATCGGCCAACGGTTAATTGACCTTAACGAGATTTCTGACAGTTTTATTGAATTGAATTCATTGTTGACAAAATGGAAAGCCCCACTACAAGTGGAAACAACTAATTTTTATAACGAACGGTTGGCCGATACTAAATTTAATTTATCCAAATTAGAAAGCCGGTTTGCCGAATTTACCCGTGCATTAGAATGCGACCAACACAATCTTAAATCATTGGTTGATAATCATCTGGAAGCAATGAGGCAGATACTCATGCAACCGGTTTCAACCCTTATTGAAGCATTTCCGGGTATGGTTAGGGAATTGGCCCTTGAACAAGGCAAACAAATTGAATTTATCATAACTGGAACCGAATTGGAAATTGACAAACGGATACTGGAAGAACTTAAAGCACCCCTGATTCACCTTATCCGCAACAGCATTGACCACGGAATAGGAAAACCTAAAGAACGCGCGTTACTGAAAAAAACGGCAAACGGAACCCTGAAGCTTGAATTTATTGGCCGCGAAAATGGAAAGGTTGAAATGGTACTTACCGATGATGGTACTGGTATCAACCTGCAAAAGGTTTTGGACGCTGCCATAAAAAATGGAAATTTAACATTAGAAAACGCCAAGAAACTAACGCCAGAAGATATATTACCACTCATATTTGAATCAGGCATTTCAACCAGTCCAATAATTACCGAAGTCTCTGGTCGTGGGTTGGGCTTATCCATTGTTAAAGAAAAAGTGGAAGACCTGAACGGAAAAATAACCGTAGAAACAGAGTTGAACAAAGGCACAACGTTCCGCATGGTATTGCCAGTATCGCTTTCATCAGTTCGAGGCATTTCGGTAATGTGCGGCGAATATACCTTTATCATTCCTGCTAAAAATGTTGAAAGGGTGCTAAAAATCGATAGGAATTCCATAAAAACCATTGAGAATCATAAAACCATCCGCATTGATAATCAAATAATATCGGTGGTGAGTTTGGCTGAAGTGTTGGGTTTGGCTTTACCCCCTCTTCAACGTTCAGTTAAAGCCAATTTAGAATTGGATAATACCAAATTGCATTTGGTTGTTATGGTTTCAGGGGAACAGCGCATGGCTTTTATTGTTGATGAAGTATTGGGCGAACAACAGGTACTGGTAAAAAGAATGGGTAAACTGCTAAAACGGGTACGAAACATTTCGGGTGCTACCATACTTGGAAGCGGAAATGTGGTATTGGTGCTATTTGCGCCTGATTTAATTAAATCGGCACTCACAATTTCTCATAATAATATTTCATCGGAACCATTAAAAACAGCACCTGAAAAAGTTAAAAACATTTTGGTTGCCGATGATTCCATTACATCGCGAACGCTATTGAAAAATATACTTGAAACGGCCGGTTACAAGGTAACTACTGCCGTTGATGGAAATGATGCATTCACCAAAGCAACCACCTCAATGTTCGACCTAATTATTTCCGATGTGGATATGCCGCACATGAATGGTTTTGAATTTATAACCAAAATTAAACGCAACAACAAATTGAACCAAGTGCCGGTAATTATGATTACAGCACTGGGTTCAGTTGATGATCGGGAACGCGGTATCGAAGCCGGCGCCGATGCCTACATTGTTAAAAGCAGTTTCGACCAGTTCAATTTGATTCAAATTATCAAAAAACTTATTTAATAAAAGCATCTCATGATAAAAGTACTAATAGTTGATGATTCTAAGGTTATTCAGGAATTTTTGGATCACTTGCTCTCTACTGATTGTGAGATTAAGGTGGTGGGCATTGCCAGCTCAGGGAATGAGGCAATTGAAATGGCAAAAACAAAAAGCCCCGATGTAATTACCATGGACATACAAATGCCCTGGATGGATGGCTATGAGGCTACCCGAACCATTATGGAAACACATCCTACCCGCATAATTATTGTGAGTGAAAATGCCATTGAACCCCAAAGCAAAAACAGGTATCAGGAATCGGGTGCATTAGCCGTTGTAATACGTCCGGCTCCATTTGAATTATTGAAATATGAGGCATTTCAAAAAGAGCTCATACTTTCTATAAAGTTGATGTCGGAAATTAAGGTGGTGAAGCTGTTTCCGCGAAGCAGAAAAGTATTGATACCGCCCAACCCAATCATTAAATTAACCGAAGATGATAAAAACCGGATACGGGTAATTGCCATTGGTGCATCAACCGGTGGACCTAACGTATTGCAAATTATCCTTTCAAAGCTTCCTCCCGATTTATCAGTTCCCATTCTCATTGTTCAACACATTGCTCCGGGTTTCATACAAGTATTTCAAAAAATGCTCTCTTCATCATCGGGCATAAAGTTGAAAATTGCACAAGAGGGTGAAAAAATAATGGCCGGTTTTGGTTATATAGCTCCCGACAATTTCCACATGGGAGTAACCAATGACGGTAAAATAATATTAAGCAACCAGCCTCCCGAAAATGGATCAAAACCTTCTGTTGGGTTCCTCTTCCGTTCGGTAGCCAATGCATTCGGACCGAATGCTTTGGGAGTTTTATTAACAGGTATGGGCAAAGACGGTGCCGACGAATTAAAAGATATGAAAAACAAAGGTGCTCTAACCGTAGTGCAAAACGAGGAGAGTTCTGTTGTTTTTGGAATGCCGGGCGAAGCACTTCGGATTGGTGCTTCAAATACATCCTTATCCCCCGAAAGGATTGCCAAAGTTTTAGTAGAATCAGGGTTAAAAAACAGGTTATGAATAATAAAACAAATATTACAGAAGCTCAAGCAACTATTTTAATTGCTGAGGACAGTGCAACACAGTCTGCTCAATTAAAACACCTGCTTGAAAGCCATAAATACAATGTGATAATTGCCCAAGATGGTTTAGAAGCCTTGGAATGGCTATCAAAAAACACGCCTGCACTGGTTCTTTCAGATATTGTTATGCCCAAAATGAATGGGTTTGAATTGTGCGGAAAAATAAAAAACGATAAGAAAACCAAAAACATCCCAGTCATTTTATTAACCTCACTTTCCGATCCTAACGAGGCTATTGAAGGCCTATCGTGCGGTGCCGATAGTTTTATAGCCAAACCATACAATTCAGAATATTTGTTATCGAATATTGAAAAAATGTTGAATGAAAAGATAGACACCGATTACAAAAGCAGTGCGATAGAAATTGAAATCGATTACGGCTATAAAAAGCGGGCCGTAAAAACGGATACAAAAAAAATGGTTAGATTTCTGCTAAATATTTATCAAGGCACCATTTACCAAAACCATGAACTTATTCAAACCCGCGATGAACTAAGACTACTGAACGAGCGGATTGAAGAATTGGTTGAAAATAGAGCTGCCGAGTTGGCTTTTACCAATACGGAACTTGCCTACCAAAACGAAGAGAAAGAAAAGCGAGCTGCTGAACTTGGCATTGCAAACGAAGAACTTACTTTTCAAAACAAAGAAAAAGAAAAAAGAGCGGCTGAATTAATAATTGCCAACAAGGAGCTTTCATTTCAAAACAAGGAGAAAGAAAAAAGGGCTGCTGAATTAATTATTGCCAACAAAGAGCTTTCTTTTCAAAACATAGAGAAAGAAAAAAGGGCCGCTGAATTAATAATTGCCAACAAAGAGCTTACTTTTCAGAATAGGGAAAAAGAAAAAAGGGCCGATGAGTTAATTCTAGCCAACAAAGAGCTCGCTTTTCAAAATCAAGAAAAAGAAAATAGAGCCAATGAGTTAATTATTGCCAATAATGAACTGGCTTATCAAAACGAAGAGAAAGGAAAGCGCGCGGCGGAACTAATTATTGCTAACCAAAAACTAGCCATCCAAAACAAAGAAAAAGAAAAGCGCGCCAATGAACTGCTAATTGCCAACAAGGAATTGGCATTTCAAAACAGGGAAAAAGAAAAACGGGCCGACGAATTAATTATTGCCAACAAAGAGCTTACCTATCAAAACTTAGAGAAAGGAAAGCGTGCAGCTGAACTGGTTATTGCCGATAAAGAATTAGATTTTCAGAATCAGGAAAAAGGCAAACGTGCGGCTGAACTGGTTATTGCCGACAAGGAACTTGTCTTTCAAAACTTGGAAAAGGACAAGAGGGCTGCTGAACTAATTATTGCCGATAAGGAGCTTGTTTTTCAAAACATGGAAAAGGGTAAAAGAGCCGCTGAACTGGTTATAGCAAATCAGGAATTGGTAGTTCAAGTTGAAGAGAAAGAGAAACAAGAAGCTGCTAACAAAGAATTAGAGGCTTTTAGTTATTCCGTTTCGCACGATTTACGGGCTCCTTTGCGCCACATTGGTGGGTTTGTTGATCTGTTGAGCAAAAACTATTCCTCCCATTTCGATGAAACAGGCATGCGATATATGAATTACATTGTGGATTCAACCCGCGAAATGGGTGAATTAATTGATGCCTTATTAACATTCTCACGATTAAGCAGAACCGAATTGCGAAGAACCCAAATACAGTCGAGGCAAATGGTTGACCACGTGATGAATTCCTTTAGCGATGAAATTGCTGCACGCGAAATTGAAATAAATATATTGGATTTACCAATGGTAAAAGGCGATGAAACGCTACTGAATCAAGTATGGGTTAACCTTATATCAAATGCACTTAAATACACCCGCAATCAGCAAAAACCTGCAATTGAAATAGGAGGTGAAACAGTAGGCAATCAAATAGTTTTTTATGTTAAAGACAACGGTGTTGGATTTGATATGAAATATTACGATAAGCTTTTTGGTGTTTTTCAGCGCTTGCATAAAGCCAAAGATTTTGAAGGCATCGGAATTGGTTTAGCCAATGTGAACCGAATTGTTTCACGGCACGGAGGGAAATGTTGGGCTGAAAGTGATTTGGGGTACGGTGCCCAGTTTTATTTCAGCATCCCCGTTTAAGGAATAATAATTAACATACTTAAAAAAGTGATTATGAACGCAGAACCTAAGAGAATACTGATTGTGGATGACAGTTTTAAGGACGTGGAACTTGTCAAAGCAGCTATATCAGGAAAGAACCTGGTTACCGAAGTGGTTGTTGCCGAAGATGGTGCGGAAGCATTGGATTATCTGTATAAACTGGGAAAATTCGCTAATGAAACAGGCAATCCCGATTTTATTATGTTGGATATTAAAATGCCGAAAATGAATGGAATAGAGGTACTTAAGCACATCCGCTCTGACCCCAATTTTAAGTATGTACCTATCATAATGGTAACCTCATCGCGCGAAGAGCGCGATGTGATTGAATGTTACAAATTGGGTGCAAATTCGTATGTGGTTAAGCCCGTCGACATTTCACAGTTTATGAATACCATGCAAGTATTGGGGCAATACTGGGCTTTAATTAATCAACCACCTGTGGTAACTTTACAAAACGATTGAAAATAAACCGATGTAATTAGTTAATAAAATGGATAAGAAATTAAATATACTCCACCTTGAAGATTCTATTCGAGATGCAGAACTGACGCAATCCATTCTAAAATCGGGAGGATTACAGTATAATTATTTTTTGGTTGAAACAGCGGCTGATTTCTCAACTATTTTAGAAACTAAAAATATCGATATTATACTTTCCGATTACCTCCTACCCACTTATAGTGGTGAGGAAGCATTGTTGTATGCAAGAAAAAAACACCCATTGATACCCTTTATTTTCGTGTCGGGTTCAATGGGCGAAGATACGGCTATTAATGCAATGTTAAGTGGGGCAACCGATTACGTTCTTAAAAACAAATTCGACAGACTCCTACCTGCCATTAATAGGGCCATAAACGAAATTGAACTGGAGAAAAAGAGCAAGTTGGCTGAAGTTGCTCTAAAAACATCCGAAGTACGTTATCGCCGGCTCTTTGAATCGGCAAAAGATGGCATTCTTATATTAGATGCCGAAAGCGGAAAAATTGTAGATGTAAATCCATTTTTAATTAATTTGTTGGGCTATTCAAAAGAAGATTTCATTGAAAGGAAAATATGGGAAATAGGATTCTTACAGGATTTAGTAGCTAACTATGAAAAGTTTCTTGAATTGCAACAAAAAGAGTATGTACGTTACGATAATTTGCCATTAAAAACAGCCACAGGGCAAAAAATAAATGTCGAATTTATAAGCAATGTGTATATAGTAAACCATACAAATGTAATTCAGTGCAACATTAGGAATATAACCGAACGAAAGCAGTCGGAAAACAAAATTGTAGTGCTAGCCCATTCGCTGGAAAGCATAAATGAATGCGTTAGCATTTCCGATCTTGAAAATAAAATAATATTTGTAAATAATTCATTTTTAAAAACTTATGGCTATAACGAAAGTGAATTGATAGGGCAAGACATACATAAAATACAATCATCGAAAAGATTTCCACTTGCAAGCAACAAAACATTACACCTAACCATGGGAAGTGGATGGCAGGGCGAATTAATTAATAAAAAAAAGGATGGAACCGAATTTCAAGTTCAACTTTCAACTACAATTGTTTATGATACAGAAGGCAATACATTAGGACTCATTGGGGTTGCATCCGATATTACACAGCGTAAACTTGAAGAACAGGAATTGGTAAAAGCAAAAGAAAATGCTGAAGAAAGTAATATTCTGAAAACGGCCTTCCTTCAAAACATGTCGCACGAAATTCGCACTCCACTTAATGGTATTATTGGATTTTCAAAATTATTGCTAGATGAAGATGTTAGCAATATTGAAATCAGAGATTATTCAAACATCATCATTCAAAGTGGAAACCGCCTTCTTGAAATAGTTAATAATGTGCTGGATATTTCTAAAATCCAAACCGGACAAATTGAAATTAATAAGAAAGAAATCGAAATTAGAACTCTGTTTTACAATTTATTCCGATTCTTTATACCTATTGCCAACAATAAAAATATTAGCCTGGTTTACCATGATTCCAATGAAACCTATTCACCTTTTTTTTCCGATGAAGCCAAGTTGCAACAGATTTTGACTAATTTAATTAGCAATGCACTAAAGTTTATAAAATCGGGAACCATTGATTATGGATATGAGATTATTGACCATTATATCAAATTTTATGTTAGTGATACCGGAATTGGAATACCAGCGAATATGCTCAATAAAATATTCGACCGATTTGTGCAAACGGATCAAGCCATGAAAATGAATTATGAAGGGGCCGGACTCGGGCTTTCAATATCAAAAGGCCTAGTAGAATTAATGGGGGGCGAAATTTGGGTTGAATCGGAAATAAACAAGGGTACCACCTTTTACTTTACATTACCTTATACAAATAAATTGATCTCTACAAAAAAAAAAGAATGCTTATGAATTAAATAAGGACCTGCCGTAATTGAAAAAATAAAAAACAATGTTACTATTCTACAACAAATGAAGGATAGTAGAAAGAAAAAATAAACAATATCATCCGCCAATTGGCGGACAATATATAATGAGCAAATAGTAATAGAAGCAACCATGACCAACAAAATTAAAATACTGCACCTCGAGGATTCTTTAGCCGATTCCGATTTGGTGCGTGCTTCACTTAATAGTGGAAATATTGAATACGATTACTTTTTGGTTGATACAGAAAAAGAATTTACCAACATACTCCAAACTGAAAATATCGATCTTATTCTATCTGATTATAGCCTTCCATTATACAGCGGCAAACAAGCATTGAAATTGGCACACGAAAAATATGCCCACATTCCATTTATTTTAGTGTCGGGGGCAATGGGCGAGGATACGGCAATAACGTGCATGTTAGATGGGGCAACAGATTGTGTGCTTAAAAGGAAACTGGATAAATTGGGGCCGTCCATTAAAAGAGCCTTACTGCAAACGGAAGAAGCAAAAAAGCACAATCTGGCCGAATTGGCGCTAAAAAACTCCGAAATACGCTATCGCCGCCTATTTGAATCAGCAAAAAACGGGATTCTTATTTTGGATGCTGTTACTGGAAAAGTTATTGATGTAAATCAAGCCTTAATTGAACTGATGGGTTATTCCAAGGAAAAATTTATAGAAAAAACACTGTGGGAAATCGATTTTTTTAAAGTTATAGTTGCCAATTATGAAAAATATTTGGAATTGAGGCAAAAAGAATATGTACGATACGATAATGTAATTATTGAAACAGCAACCGGTAATAAAATAAACATTGAATTCTTAAGTAACGTTTATTCGGTTAACCAGCAAAAAGCAATGCAATGCCATATTAGAGTTAATACAGAGCAAAAAAAGGCTGAAAATAAAACAGAACAAATGTCAGAGAGCCAAATCAATGCCGTTTAGTTAGCGATGGTTCCCTAACTTCCTCCGTAACATCAGCGCTAGTCCTCCTTTGAGGGATTCCGATAGCAATCGGAACGAAGGGAGGAGGGTGAAAAACCTTAACTTAACATAGAATGCCAAATACAAATCATCTAAAAAAAAGTGAACAAGCTAGACCGAACAACAATTAAAAATACATTATGAATTTTACCAAAAATATAGTATCAAAGGAATTTAGTAGTAACATATTAGGTGATTCGAAAAATCTAACAATCAATAAAATAAAAATACTCCACCTTGAGGATTCTTTAGGTGACTCCGATTTAATACAAACGTTAATCAATTCCGCTAACATTGCTTTTGATTATTTTTTATGCGAAACCGAAAAAGAATTCTTGACAATTCTGGAAACTGAAACTATAGATATTATACTTTCCGATTACACCCTTCTTACTTTCAGTGGGAACAAAGCCTTGAAACTGGCCCGAGATAATTACCCACACATACCATTCATTTTCGTTACAGGCACAATGGGCGAAGATGCGGCCATTAACGCAATGGTAAACGGGGCAACCGATTACGTGTTAAAACACAACCTTGAAAGACTGGTACCTGCCATAGATAGAGCCATAAGCGAATTCCGACTTAAAATTAAAAGCCAGTTTGCAGAGGCTGCCTTGCAAGCAAGTGAGAAAAAGTATTCCAACCTGATTAATGAGGTGAATGATGGATATTTTACTACCGATAGTAAAGGCATTATCACGTTTGCAAACAAATCAATGGCCCATATCCTTAAAATTGCCCACGCTTCAGAGTTGGAAGGCCATTTTTTTACCGATTACATTAATTTTAATCATGTAAATGATATACAGAAAACCTTCAAAAAAATAATTGAAAGCAAAAGAGAATGGGTTGAGCTTGAAATGGAAGTTTTACCCAGTGATGGATCCTTAGTTTATATTGAAATAAAAATAGTTCCTCTTATTGAGAGGCTAGTTATTATTGGCTTACAGGGTGTTATTCATGATATTACTGAACGAAAACAGGCAGAGATAAACCTGAAAGAAAAAAATATACTTATTGAAGCGCAGATTGAAAAGTACTCTGCTATGAATAAAGAGTTGATTTTTCAGAACGAGGAGAAGGAAAAACGGGCCGCTGAACTATTAATAGCTAACCAGGAGCTAGTTTTTCAAAACCATGAAAAGCAACAACGGGCTGCTGAATTAATTACAGCCAACATTCAAATGGAGGAGGAGAAAAAATACAAATTGATTATTGAGAAAAAGAACAAAAATATTACCGACAGTTTAAATTATGCCAAGCTCATTCAACTGGCAAAATTACCGAATATTGAAAAAATTATCCATTCACTCCCTCAAAGTTTTGTACTGTATAAACCCAAGGACATTATAAGTGGCGATTTCTATTTTTTCCATAAAACCGATCCTTGGGTATTTATTGCAGCAGCCGATTGCACCGGCCATGGAATTCCTGGTGCTCTTTTGAGTATGATTGGTTCCGATAAATTATTGGAAGCAGTTATACATGACTCTGAACCATCAAAAATATTAATGCACCTAAACCGGGGAATGAAAAATTCCTTACACCAAAATACTAACATAGCCACCACCAGCGACGGAATGGACATAAGTATTTGTGCCATTAATGTAAAGGAACGGATTGTAAAATACTCCGGGGCCAATTCCCCACTCCTGTTAATAAAAAACGGTCAAACTGAAATGGATGAAATTAAAGCAACTGAAAGGTCAATTGGAGGTTCAACCAGTAAAGATCAACACTTTGCAAGCCACGAATTGAAATTGGCGGAAGGCGACACCTTTTATTTAACAACTGATGGCTATGCCGACCAATATGGTGGAGTGAATGGAAAGAAATTAATGCGTACTAAATTTAAGGAAATCCTTGTCAACATTCAAAACAAGTCAATGTCAGAGCAGCAAGAATACCTTGAAGCATTTATTGAGGATTAGAAAAATGGAACCCGGCAAATAGATGACATTTTAGTTATTGGCGTGCGTTTGTGATGGGAGAACTTCTTACATGTGTGAATAATGCAACAATCACACAATGTTATGTAACGGTTTGCATAACAATGCAATATACCTTTACTATCAAATAAATAAACGCACATTTAAAATATTCAAAATGAAAAAAGCAGTTAATTATCTCTCAATTTCGACCGTTCTTGTAGGCTTACTGCTTACATCATGCGTGTCAACCAAAAAATTTGCGGCTTCAGAAGCCAGCGCTGATAAGTTTCAAAAAGAAAGTGCCGCCACACACATCCAATTAAACGATTGCAATTTACAGGTTGATGCACTGAATAAAGAAAAGACTTCGCTTCAGGAAGATAAAACATCGTTGCAATATAAATTAGCATTATTGCAAGGCTACAATAAAGCCGATTCTACTGAATCAAGCAATACAATTGCCCAGCAAGCCAAACAGTTGAACGACTTCCAGTATAAAATTGAATCACAAAAGAAAATACTTCACAATCTCAAAAATTCAATTGCAGAAGCACTCATTAATTATAAAAACGATGAACTGTATATTACTGTTAAAAATGGGAAAGTATATGTTTCACTTGAAGAAAAAATGCTATTCAAATCGGGCAGCGATGTAGTGGATCAAAAAGGACAAGATGCACTCAAATCATTGGCTAAGATTTTAAATTCTACCAAAGAAATTACCGTAATGATTGAAGGCCATACCGATAGTCTGCCAATAAAAACAGAAATGTTTGAAGACAATTGGGATCTCAGTACAGCTAGAGCCACCTCTATTTTACGTGTTTTAACTGTTGATAATGGTTTTGATGCAACCCGTATTTCCGCATCAGGTATGGGCCAGTATCACCCCATAAAATCAAATGAAACTGAAGAAGGACGTGCAGCCAACCGCAGAACAGAAGTTATTCTATCGCCTAATTTAAATGAGCTTTTTAACGTATTGTTCAATTAAAAAGATTCGCATTTGACCTTCATCACAATATTAATACAATGTCGTTTAATTTAGGTAGCAATTCTGCTACGGAGGAAGTATCCCCTTGGGGGAACTAAGCGAAAGCGACCTCACGACCCCGAGTCCTCGGGGGAGTAATTATAGGGTGGAATCGCTTTTTATACAACATAAATTCTTAACAAGAAAACACACCACTCCACTTTTTAAAAAGCATGGAATGGTGTGTAATTCTAAACGATGGCATCAATAACAATCAGACTTAAAAACTAAAAAAAATGAAACGCCAACTCAAATATTTCCTTCTAATGGCTTTATGGGTGGTTGTTCCAGCTATTCTCAGCAACTGTAATCCCGCCAAAATCGTTTCACAATCAAAACCAATAGAAAAAAGCACAGATGAAGATTTTGTTGTGTTTTATGATGCGTTTCATAATGATACCCTTTTCCAGGTTTCCAGGTACAAATTTCCTATGGGTGGAATGTCGCTTGATGGAGCTTTGGAAACACGATGGACAAAGGATAATTTGCCCCTAATCCGCACCCGGATTTATGATGTTGATACAACGGAATACAATGTAACCTACAAAAAAACCAAAAAATCGTTTACCCAAAAAGTGTGGGTTGAAGACTCAGAGTTTATATCTGAATTCCGATTTGAGTTAATCAAATCAAAATGGTATCTGGTGTATGTGCTCGATCAAAACTTTTAATGTGTGAATGATGTAACCTTTTGCTGAATTTATATAACACCTTCTAATCGAAAGCTCACCACCTTTGTAAGGTAATAATTCCCATCGTACCATAACGTTTCATTGGGAAAATTTACATGCTGCGCTGCCATTTATTGGTTGCAAAAAATTACAAAGTGTGGTTCAAAAAAACGGCACTCTGGGATAAATTAAAATTACTCACTTAAAAAAAATGCTATGAAACCAATGAAATTAACCCAGATGCTACGAAAAATTCTAGCAAAACTTCTGATTCATAAATACAGTTTAATTTATATGCTAATTCTGTTAGGTTTTACTGCTAATGCAAATCCACCATTAGCATCGAAACAGCAAATTGGAATGTTTAAAAACTCGAAAACCTGCATCGTACTCGACAATAGCAATATTTCGTATAACCTTTTTTTAACCGATGCGATAAAAAAATATTGGAAAAATACCGAATTTGAGTTTATCGATCAGCTAGAGTTTGAAAAACGACGTTTCAATTCAAATTTCTCATTTCTAGTACTCATGAAAGGGGTTTTTGATAAAGACCCAAGCGGAATCAGCTACAATTATATGAGCTTGGTACTTGGAGATGCAGCCCGCGATGTAACCAACATGCCGGAAATTTGCAGCATTCCTATATCCTATTCCGATGAACCAACTTCTGATAATGGATATGCATTTCCTGCCATTATTCAATTCATGCAAAAACATGCCACAAACCTTGAAAAGAAACGGTTCATCATTTCTATGTTAGGTTTAAAATATTACAACCATAAAATTGGATTTAATAATAAAGTATTGCTCTTAAACAAAGATAAAGTAGCCGCAAATGCTGATTCCCCTGGAAAAATAGCAACGGTTTACCCCTACTATATAAAACTGCTTACTGTTGCTGAAATTGAAGCCGAAATAGCTACAAACCCTGTCAATTTGGTGTTTAATTTTCACGTAGGACCAACCACTGTTTCCGGTTCTGGAAAATGTTTTGAAATGATTTTTGATGTAGAGGGCAACCTATACTATTACAATTACCGAAAAATTACCAACGATAACCCGGATGGGTTTAATTTAAAAGACTTTAAACACATTAAGTGATATTACTAATTGCATTTTAAAACCTTATAAAAAAATGAAAACCCTGACAATCGGAATGCTGGTATTTATTTGTTGGTCAACATTTTCAACCTATATCTATGTATGCAAAATTAAAGGATTTTGCTATGAACCGGCAACGTTACAAATGAGTATGGAAACCAGTAAAGAAGCTATCGTTTACGATACATTTCCTGAACCCGTATTGGTTAAACAAGAAATAGCCCCAAAGAAATTGGTTGTCTATTTTGCATTCGATAAATCGGATGTTAAGTCCGACACATCCACATTAAGGAACCTTCGTGAATGGAACTCTTTTCTGGTCCAGAACCCGCAATTAATGCTAACCATTGTAGGCCATACCGACGCCATTGGAACTGAGAAATACAATCAATCACTTGGTTACAGAAGGGCTTTGGAATTACAAAAATATTTCGTCAAGCACGGCCTTCCAGCCAATAAATCAACAGTAGAATCGAAAGGTGAGATGGAGCCTATTGATGTGAACTATACCAGTACCGGAAGAGTGAATAATCGTAGAACAGTAATAATCATAAAAAAATAAAACCATGAACACATTAGTAATCATTTTAGCACAAACAAAAGGGGGAGCCACCCTCGAAATAGTTTCCATGTTGCTGGGAGCTGCAATCATTGGATATATAACCGCTTGGCTTTATACCAGGGTAATATATCAAGCCAAAATTAAAGTGGTTGAACTGGAAAGGCATGAATTGAACAACCATATTATTAACCTAAATGGTGAAAAAAGCATTGCCGAAGTGGCGCTTATTGAAAAAGAAAAAGAATACGACCATTTAAACCTAGAAATTAAGGCTCTAAAAGCACTTCATTCGGAAGCCGTTGATGAGACCAACGTTATGGCATTGAGAAACAAAAGAAACGAACAATTGCTGTACGAAAAGGACCAAGCATTAACCAATATTGCGCAACGAAAACATTTATTGGATTACAACAGCTTTGGCACTTCAAGCTTATTGAAAAAGGATGACCTGAAAATGATTAGCGGTATTGGCCCCTTTATTGAGGAACGGCTGCATGCATTAGATATTTTTACTTTTTTACAAATCAGTAAATTCACCCGCAAGGATATTGACACCATAAATGTAGCCATTGAATACTTTTCAGGTCGCATTGAACGCGACGAATGGGTTGCTCAAGCAAAAGAACTTGTTATTGATGAAGAAAAGAAAAAAGAATTATTAGAACGCATTAAAGCAAGAAAAAACCGCATCTACTATGATAGAATTGGAGTTGCAAAACTAAGTGATGCTAATGATTTAACAATTATTAGTGGCATTGGCGGATGGATTAATGAAAAACTCAACGCTCTTGATATTTACACATTTTTGCAAATAAGCAAATTCAATGATGTTGACGTTGAAATGGTTACCGAGGCAATTGAATTCTTTCCCGGTAGAATTGAACGCGATGAGTGGATAATGCAAGCAAAAGAACTGGTTAAAGTTGAAGGAAAAAAAGCCGAACTGCTCAAGCGCATCCAAGAATTAAAAATAAAAATTTCGTACGACCAATTAGGGGTTGCACACAACCATCAAGCTAACAACCTTACCCTTATTGAAGGAATTAGTCTCTGGATTGAAGAAAAGCTAAACAATTTGGAAATATATACTTATGAGCAAATCAGTCGTCTGAAATCAGCTGACATTGCCATAATTACGGATATATTGGAAATTTCAGCAAACCGTATCGAAAACGAAAAATGGGTATCGCAAGCCCGTGAATTTGCAAAACGACAGGTAAACCAGGAAGTAAGCCATATTCCACTTTAACAATTATTCTATTCTAGCAAATACTATAATAAAATGAAAATTGTTGGTCGCATTATAATAGTTTTGTTGATAATGGCAACTTATTCTTGCCATTATCAACAAAACAAATTGGAGAATAAAAATATCCCGGCAGCCAATGAAATTGCATCTGATAACTCAGCTGGTAATAGTACTAACTACTTTGAACAGCAAGAATCAGACTCAAAAAAAGAGTTAATATCTGAAATTGTATCAACATCGCCACGATTTAAACAAACAACAAACGGACTTACCGAAAAAGTGATAAAAAACGGGGGATTGGCTTATGAGCTTCGTTTAGAAAGATGCCCAGACAACTTAAATGGTAAAAAATGGAATTATTCCAAAACTTATGATTTTACATTATATGAAGTTTATGCCGATAGAAAATTAAATACAAACAGCTTTTCGTTCGACCCAAGTATTAACCAACTCTACGAATACAATGCAATTTCCGATAAATTTGAACCCATAGAATTCGACCGGAGTTTGTTTTTTAGAAACCGGTTTTTTTTAAATTGGAGATAAGTAATTCTGAAAATTGGGTTATCATTTTTTGGTGATTTATTCTTGAACTACAGAATACTGTTTTTTGAATTCAGGTTAGCAACAGTCCTTTATCTTTCGTTAATTTTTCATTTAATTTTACTGTAATGTCTTGTCCAACATGCGTTGGGGCAGACATACTCTTTGGCCAGTTTTAGTTTGCGGGTCGGCTTTTTGAGTGACTTGCCAATGTGTATGACTGCGAAGGGTATGGCAATCACACCCAACCTCTTATCTCATTGGCATATTTTATAAAATCAATATGTGGTCTGTCATTTATAGCTGGTGGCAAGATAATAACTGCTCTCAAATCTCTTATAAATCTATCCATGCCTCCATCAAGTCCAATCTCCCTTAATTTATCCATTTTTAGCGCACTATGTAATATTTGATAATTTTCGTTTATCGTAATGAGTGACCGGTCAAAGGCTCTGTGATGCAATGCACACATTGCTACACCATTGCTTGTATGGTCAGTTCCGTCATGCTCAACAGGGATGATATGTGCTGCATCAATAAGCTTCATTTGGATGCCACAAATGGCGCATTGTTGACTGTATGAAGTTAAAACCCTCGATTTGAAACTATTATCTCTAATTTTTTTCTTAACATTTGTAATTGCAACTTGTCTTTCTTGGGTTACTGTATCAACTACTTCATCATTTACATCATCAGGTCTTTCAGCAACTTCCTCCAAGACCTCAAAATCCCTAACTGATTCACCAAATGAATGAAGTGATTCCAAATTTCTAATATATTCTACCATAAAATCTGGTCTGAAAGCAATTGCAATTTCTTGATTATCTTTTTCCCAAGGTGCAATACCATTAATATAAGCTTTTCTCAATGCTTCCTCTCTTATTTGAATTGAAGGAGAAAATCCTAATTGTCCAGTATGTTTTGTAAAATCAAATCCAGCAAAAACGCTTCCCTCTGTCCACCATCCTAAAATTAACGTTTTTCCACCTACTTCATCCTCAAAATGTCAACACCTGTAATCTGGACACGATATTCGTCTGCAGGTCTTTGAGCCCCACCACCGTGAGTAAGATTCCAAATATAAATTCTAATATTAAAACTCTCTTTATCCTTATAAATCTTCAATCTAAATGGATGATACGCTGGGTCAGAAAGGTAAAGCACATTCCAGCCGTCATCATTAATTGCTTGAATTATTTTATCAAATAGGTCAAACTTCCTGTGTCTTTTTGCTGCCATTTACTTTAAGTTCTATTTCAAATAAATTGGGTTCTTCTTGAAATCTTATAATGCTACCTTCAATATAATTTTCGTTTAATTCAATTGAAATCCATTGTCTATTAAGCTTCTCTGCTGCAAATCCAGTAGTATTTGAACCAGCAAATGGGTCAATAACAATATCTCCTTCATTTGTGAGAAATTTAATAAAAAACTCAGCAAATTCTCTTGGAAATCTAGCAGGATGAGGCTTAATTCCAATTTCTTTACATTTTCTCATATAATGACTATTCGACTCTGTATTTGCTAATTCAAGTAAATTGGGTGGAATAGCTCCACCATTGTCAGTATTAAATTTTTCAGAAATATCATGGCCACTTGGTCTCATTTTAGCTTTATATCCATTTTTAAGCAATAATTTCATGCTTTCACTATAAGGTTTTAGCACTTGCCTATTATCAGATTTGGGATTTTCAGATTTTGAGAGCCACCAGACTACATTCACTGAATCTTTTACCCTAACCCGTCTGACTGTTACCCATTCTGCTGGGGTTGGCAAACGCGATGGATTATAATGAAAAAATTCTTGTGCAAGAAAGAATTTTAAGTCATTGCAAAGCCTTACAAGTAGTTCATACTGATAAATACTTCTTACAGGATGACCCGGAATATAAGCTCCACCTAAATCAACTACAAAAGAGCCATCTTTGGTTAATACCCGATAAAACTCCTTAGCAAATTGTAAGAACCATTCAATATATTCAGTTTCGGGTTTGTTTCCATATTCTTTTTGTCTTGTAAGTGCAAAGGGAGGTGAAGTGACTATCAAGTTTACTGAATTGTCAGGAATATTTTTAAATATTTCAAGACTATCAGCTTGGAATGCTACTCCTAAACCAGTCTCATAATAGGGCTCTGAATCTATATTAAGTTTTTTGTTCATTTTTCTGTTTTATAATATAATCTATCTTTTTTTCGGCAACCTTTAAAACATTTACATCTCCATGTACTTCAATTATTTTGTAAGCAATCTGGTCACTCAAATACTCTGTAATTAGATTGTTTTCATTTTGTCCAAAAATATCTGCCAGCTTTTTAATTATTTCAATATTTGGAGGTCTTGAATTACGTTCAATCTTACCTAATAATGAAGGGTCAATATCAAGTTGAGCTGCAACTTTTCTTAATGGTAATCCTGTAGATTCCCGCAATTCTCTTATATATTCTCCAAATGTCAAAATTTTTTCTTCGGACATCTTTTTAAATTTTTAATTTCAAATATAAGGACAAATATCATTAGGACAATATTTGTCCGGACAAAAGTTATAAACATTTTATTAAATCAAAATTTGTGCGCAAGAAAAATGAATGCTCTTTTGGCTGCGAAGCTTTAGCCTGTGTGTTTGGGTAGCCAAATGTGCCTGAATATGTGGGGATTATCCTTTATTCTTGTCTCTATCTGTGGAATTACGTTGTATCGTTTTTTTTCGGCTTGTTGCTAACAAACAGAAATAATTGCATCAAGATTGTATAACTTTATTTTTCGCTGTACTTGTCTTTTTCCTTCATTTTGAACTACCGAGGATTCCTCGGTAGTTGCAAATTCCTCTAATTCACCAGATTGATAAATGTTTTGAGGTGAAGCCCAATTGTATCTGAGTCCTTATCAAACAAATGAGCCATCTGCTTCTGAGATAACCAAACCGTTTCATTTTCAAACTTAACATCTATATTGGTTTGGCCATCATCTGTTTGATATATATTAATCTCGGATTCAGTCATTATTTCATTTTTAACAAATCTATAAAATTCTCTCAAAAATAGCGTTAAATAACAATGTGTGCTGATTTTTAATGCATGGTAACGTTGACGGTATGAGGTCGTGGCGGATTTCATAGCTCAAAACTTTCAAACCGCACCGAATTTACAAAAAAGATTCGAATTGCCAAATTGCTGTAAGCCCGCCATGCATTATACCGTGGGTTGAACTAAATCCCTAACGGGATAGTTTCCGTTGGGCAAACAAATATACACAAAATTGGAAGGCTGATCTTTGGGCATTATAAATTTAACATATAATGCTTTATGAGAAAAAGGACAG
>JBAYKX010000058.1:0-34755 GCA_041664345.1 Salinivirgaceae bacterium | reverse complement strand
TTGATAGGTTGTAAGTGTAAAGGCGGTGACGTCAAAGCTGAGCAATACTAATTACCCGTAAACTTACTTTTCGCGCAATGAATTGTGTTTATGATACTATTTTCCGGCATGTTAAGATATTGTGATAGAGAAAAGACACAAGATACAAGACGCAAGATGAAAAATCTTGATACTTGATACTTGCCACTTGATACTATCTAAAGGTTTTTGGTGGCTTTAGCGTGGGGGCCACACCTCTTCCCATACCGAACAGAGAAGTTAAGCCCCACAGCGCCGATGGTACTGCGTTAGTGGGAGAGTAGGACGCCGCCGAATTTTAAGCCCTGTTACAGAAATGTGACAGGGCTTTTTTTTATGTCCAGAAATACTTATTATGATAAGTATAGCCAGCCTTAACAAAACGAACCTTATCCCTTGGTTAATTTACATATTGCCAGTGGGAATGGAGATTGGTACTGCCCTAGCTAATCAGCATAGGAAGGTAGCCTCCATCAATAAATTAGCAAATGAATAACAAATCGGGGACTTGTTTTCTAAAGGATATTATGTTTTTGATACGGTAGAAAGTTTTATAGCCGAGCAGGTGTCCAACTTTACACCTTTGTTCAAAAGGAATTTGAACCAACTTAAAAAGGATTAAAATAGAGTCATAAATTAAACAAAACAAAAAATATTGATTCTTTAGATAGAATAGCATTTTCAATTGGTGGGTTCAAAACACAATAGAGACCTGATAATCAATAGCTTTTTGTCGGGGTAGGGCGACTCGAACGCCCGACCTCCACGTCCCGAACGTGGCACGCTACCAACTGCGCTATTCCCCGAGAATACCTTTGCAAAGTAACTTAAAAATAACTAATCATAAAAGGTGTGGATAACAAAAGCTGCATTTTTTTTGCAACATCATAAACAGAGCGCCCTGCTGCATGTTATTCCATTTTTTTTATAAATTTAGTACTGAGTCTTTTGAGCTGATAAACATGCTATTAGGGCATTAATAAAATCTTTAGTCTATTATTTTAGTGTTCATTTGTAACTAAGTTATTATATTTAGCAAAAATGAGAATTCCCTATTTCACTAAATTCTGATTTGCAATATTCATAATATTGAGCAACATGGTTAACAATCAGTCGGATAAAGGAGTTGAGAAGCCTAATGAAGAGTTGACTGCAAAACTTAAAGAGTTGCTTAATTCCGACAGTAAAAATATTTATAATGGTATTTTCGAAAACATTCGATGGGGAATTGGTATTTTCTCCATCGATGGTATTTTAATCAAGGGGAACCAGAAATTATATGAATGGTTGGGATATTCGGTGGAAGAAGCAGTAGGTCAATCCATTTATGGACACGTTTCGCCATCAACCATTGAAGAGGTTATGATGATTTTGAAGGAATCAAAGGAAAAACCTTGTGAAGTAATTATAAAGAATCGGTTTGGGAATGAATCATGGATAGAGATATTAGGCTCAACACTTGAAATAAATAGAAATACATACTGGATTGCGGCATTCAGGGATTTAACCCTTCAAAAAAGACATGAAAAAAGGCAAAGTGAAAGCGAAAAACAGTATCAGTTGCTTTTTGAAAATATGTCTGAGGCATTTGCTTTGCATAAAATAATTGTGGATGAAAATAATCAACCCATCGACTTTATTTATATTGATGTGAACACTTCGTTTGAAAAAATAACCGGATTAAAAAAAACAGACATTATTAATAAAAGGGTATTAGAAGTAGTACCTACTATTGAAAAATATTGGATTGATAATTTTGGAAAGGTGGCATTGACAGGTGTGCCTGATACATTTTCAAATTATATGAAACCATGGGATAAATTCTTTGAGACCCATGTTTATTCTCCTCAAAAAGAATATTTTGCTGTTATATTTTCTGATATAACGAATAGGTGGAAAACTGAAATTGAATTGGAACTTCACAACCAAAGGCTTGAAATTTTAGTAAGGTTATCAGAATACAAAATAGATTTTCTTAGCGATCTTTTATTCTTGTGTATTAAAGAAACAACGCAATTTGCAAAAGGTGATTTTGGGTTAAGCTTACTTATTGATTTGGATAATAATTCGGAACTAACAACTCTTTGGAATGCCCAAACAACTTTTAAACCTTCTACTTTACAAATTGAGGCTTTAAAAGAAATCACTTCAAATGCTAAAAAACAAAGTCATTTTTATGAAATGGATGCAATAACTTTCAATTCGCTTTTTAGTAACGAATTAAGTTCCTGTGATATTCCTGTTGATAAGCTGTTAGGTGTTTCTGTGATTGGAAAATCGAATATTCAATTGATTCATTTTATAGGACTTAATAAGATGTCATTAACCCAATCCATGGAAAAACATCTGGTTTTGTTGTTAGAAAGCATACTGCAAATAGTTGAAAAACAGCAATATTACGAACAAATTGTAAAAGAAAAAGAAAAAGCTGTTATAAATGAATCCCGATTTTATGAAATTCAAAAAGCTGGAAAAATAGGTTGGTATGAAGCATTATTGAAAGAGAATAAGTTTTTAGGATCGTATGAAACATATAATGTTTTTTTTGATGAATACTATGATTATGCGATATCTCAAGAGCATTTAGTAAGTGTTATTCACCCTGATGACCGGGATTACTTTTTTAATACAGTAAAGAAAAATATTGAATTAAAGGCGTCTGAATTTGAATGGGAATACCGGGTAGTAACTCCAGTTAGCGGAATCAAACACGTGTATTCAAAAGCCTTTGTTAAATATGATGAACAAGGAAATATGATTCGTCGGTATGGTATTGTTCAAGATATAACGGAAAAGAAAAAGATAGAATTAGAGCTAAAACGACATAACGAACAGTTAGAAAGCTTGTTTTGTATTGCCCAATTAACTAGTTCCAGTTCAAAAGAATTGCTCGATAGTGCTTTAACAGAAGCTCTTTCGTTAACCTTGAGTGAGATTGGATTTATTTTCAGATACAATGCAACAAAGGATCAGTTTACTTTAGATGCATTTACTTACAATAAAGTTGACGAACTCCAAATAGAAAGGCTAAAGAGCGTTAATAAGGAGTTTAAAAAAGCATTCATTAGTCAATTAATGATTACCTATCAAGCAGTCATTATAAATAATTTTAATGAAAACAAGGATGTTAAAAAGAAAAACCTAAGTGGTTTATTTCCTTGGAAAAATATGATGGTGGTGCCTATAAGAATTGATGCCGAAAATTTGTTTGGTATTGCAGTTGCCAACAATTTAGATGGATATTCTAATGTTGATTCAAAACAACTTACCTTACTGATGGATAATATTAGTAAGGTATTGGAAAGGCATAATTATCAAGAAGAATTGATTAAAGCAAAGGAAAAAGCAGAAGAAAGTGATAAACTAAAGTCGGCATTTTTGGCAAATATGAGTCACGAAATTAGAACCCCCATGAATGGCATTATTGGTTTTTCTGATTTGTTTGTACAAGAAAATATTACACCGGAAAAACGTAGAAGCTATGCCAATATTGTAATCGAAAGTGGGAAGCAACTCATGAGTATCGTTGATGACATTCTCGATTTTTCGAAAATAGAGGTAGGCCAAATTAGCATTTATAAACAACCGGTATTAGTTAATGATGTAATTACCGAACTTTTTTCATTTTATAGCCCCAGAGCTAAGGATAATAATATATCCCTTTTTCCTTATAAAGATCTACCCGATAATTTGTCGATTGTAATGACTGACAAACAACGATTGGTTCAAGTTCTTAATAATTTATTAAGCAACGCTTTCAAATTTACTAATAAAGGTCAGATTAGTTTTGGGTACGTGAAAAAAGATGATTGCTTGGAATTTTTTGTTAAAGATACGGGTTCAGGAATACCTTTAAATATGCAAAAGGCCGTATTTGAAAGATTTAGGCAATTGGAAAATCAAACCATTCAAAAATTTAGGGGTACTGGTTTGGGTCTTTCAATTTCTCAAAAATTAGTTCAGTTACTTGGTGGCGAAATAAGTTTGGAATCGCAAGAAAATATAGGTACCTCATTCTTTTTTACCATACCGTATTATACTGAAAACTCTGAAATTCAAAAAAATGAGAAAGAAGAATTCTCATCAAGTAAGCCATCAAGCAATATATATACAATACTAATTGCCGAAGATGAGGAAATAAATTTCATGTTTTTGAGTGAAATACTCTCGAATTCAGGAAAACGCATATTGCACGCAAAAAATGGTCTTGAGGCTATTGAAATTTGCAAAAAACATCCTGAAATTGATTTAGTGCTGATGGATGTGAAAATGCCTGAAATGGATGGCTTGCAAGCAACAAGAATAATACGTGATTTCAGAAATCAGTTGCCTATTATTATTCAGTCAGCTTATGTGATGGAATCAGATAAAGAAACAGCATTTTTAGCTGGAGCTACTGGTTTTATTGCCAAACCAATAAATAAAAATCAATTACTAAATTTAGTCAATAAATTTTTATTAATTAAAGAAACCTAGCACAGGGAATTTTATTTGCCTAAAGTATAAGCATAAAGTATATTATACCCAATTTCTTATTCATGGGAATGTTTTTAATTGCAACTAAGGATTTATGAATTTTGATTATTATTCCTATATTTTAATTCCTTTATTAATCTTTTTTGCCCGTATTTGCGATGTAAGTATGGGTACGGTTCGAATAATTTTAGTTTCAAAAGGACTAAAAAATGTGGCTCCTATTATTGGATTTTTTGAGGTTTTAATTTGGATTCTTGCTATCAGTAAAATTATAGAAAACCTTGATAATTGGATTTGCTACATAGCTTATGCCGGTGGATTTGCGACTGGAAATTACATAGGTATGAAAATTGAAGAAAAACTCGCCTTAGGACATGAGTTGGTTCGTGTAATCACAAAACGGGAAGCTTTTGATTTGGTTAATGCTCTTAAAGACGAAGGCTATGGAGTTACCTTTGTTTCAGCTGAGGGAACACAAGGATTGGTTGGAATTGTTTATATTATTGTATCTCGAAAGAATATTCCTGCAGTTATTCAAATTATTCAGATGCACAACCCTAATGCTTTATACACTATTGAAAACATAAAGTACGTGAATAAGGAGATATTTTATGGCTCCACTAAAATTAAAAATAAAAACGTATTGGTTCGGAAATAAATGGTGGGTCTAATTTATTTGATTGTCGGAAAGCTCCTTCAATTAATTAGCTGCCAAATAGTGAGCTACAAATTGGAATACTTAATACTCAAAACGAATTTTCCTGTCTCATTCATGGTGCTAAATATTTTATACACCATTTTAAAAATGGTTGTTTGGTCGCCCCTTACTGTTGTTGATAATAATCCAATTTTATGTTCCAAATTGAATGATCGGATAACTTCCAGTACTTTGCCAATATCGGTTTTATAATCAGCACTTTCTAGAGGAAAAAATGAGAGTTCAGCAGTAACTTGATTATCCATAACTTACTATTTTTATCTTTTAGTAAAGATAATCAACTAAATAAGCAGTTGAAATTTGTAAGTAATAAACTTAATTTATTCTTATCTAACAATTTCATCAAGTATTTAAAAGTAGTACCAGGGAAATCGCTTTTAAGAATTTCAATATTGAATTCCTATTTTCGACGCATGGATTCCGCATATTTTCAATTAAAAGTTAGTGCTTGCGCCGATTTTATAACGCAAATCCATATACCCCGGCTTGAAAGCCGGGGCTATTCATATTGAACTTACCGCGGCGGGTTTTTAAAAGCGATTTCCCTGAAAGTAGTAAGCCTTTTTATAAACATTTATAAAACTTTCATTTCCTGTAATTAAATTTTTTATGTAATTTTCATTTTATTGATAATTTATCCTTTAAATCAATGAAAAATAATTCAGCAGGTTACCCCGTTCGAATATGGCGAAGTAGTTCAATGAAAAAGCTTTTGAAAATTTCAGAATCGAAAAAAAAATGATATGAGTATTTTTCCATCTTGTCATATATACTATTTCTCGGGAACCGGAAATGCGTTGAATGTTTCGCAATGGATGCAGAAAATCGGAAATGATAAAGGAATACCCACACAACTAATAGATATTGGAAAAATCGAAGATCGATTACATCAATCGGTAATTGAGAGTTCATTAATAGGTTTTGTTGCTCCTACCCATGGATTCAATTTTCCACCCATTATGTTACATTTTATTCTTAGGTTCCCTAGGGCTAAATCGAATCGTGTTTTCATTATGAATACCCGAGCTGGCATGAAAGCCGGTAAACTCTTTCTACCCGGTGTGAGCGGATTAACGCAATTTTTGGCAGCAGGTATCCTAAAGTTTAAAGGTTATAAAGTTATTGCCATGGTTCCGGTAGATTTGCCATCGAATTGGATATCGCTGCATCCGGGATTAAAAAATGAGGTGGTTGAAAGTATTTATTTGAAACAGCATGCAAGAATAAATAAAATTGGACCATTAATTTTTGATGGAAAGAAAAACTACAGAGCTGTTTACGATATAATTCAGGATTTGATTATTGCACCCATAGGCATTGGATATTATTTTGTTGGAAGATTTTTAATTGCAAAATCATTTATTGCAAGTTCAGCTTGCAATCACTGTAATATTTGTATCAAAAATTGTCCTGTAAAGGCTATAAAGGAAGTGAACAGTAAACCATTTTGGACATATCGGTGCGAGAGTTGTATGCGTTGTATGAATTCATGTCCAAAGCGGGCCATTGAAACTGTTCATGGTTTTTTTGCAGCTATTCTAATTCTTGCCAATATGGTTGTTGGATATAATTTTTACCAAAATATATCCATCCAAAGCATTTCAATAAATGGTTTGCCTGGTTTTTTAAATCAAGTTTTAGGTTTTATAGTTACTTCTTTTATCTATTTTTTATTGTTTTTTAGTAGTTACTTCATTCTGCATTTCTTACTTAAATTCCGTTGGTTCGAAAAGTTAGTTTTGTTAACTTCGTTCACCCATTATAAGTTTTGGCGGAGGTATAATTCAATGGTTTTTAAAAACAAGGGGATAGTGCCATGAGTGGATGGATTGAGCTAAAATTTAAGATTTGATAGATATTGCTTATAAAACTAACCCTGATTATTAATGAATAATCCTGACGATTAAGCTACACCTCAATATTGGGAAAATAAAAACTCCCAATTTTGGGTGTAGCTAAATCGGGGTTTCCCGCTTTGCAACCCAATACCCATCGCACATTCATGCCTTTCGCTGTGCTCAGGTATGAATAAAGCGGGCTAATTGCTATGTACTTTTAGTTCGAACCAAAAATTTGTCATCGGGTTTTTAACTGGTTGATTCGGTGATGCTTTAGAATCCAATCCATATCCTTTATATTCAACTTTCGAAGCATCAATTCCTTGCGAAATTAAATAAGTTACCATATTTTTTGCTTTCTCTTCCAATAATAATTGGTTTAACTTGTCATCACCTTTACTACTTGTATGCCCCGAAATCTCTATACGCAAGTCTGTAATTTCTTTAAGTAAGTTTGAAACTCTATCCAATTCAGAGTATGATCTAGTACTCAGCTTTGAGCTCCCTGCCTCAAAAAACACATTATTTAATACTATTCTAGACCCTTTTTCAAACCCTTTAAGAACTATATTTTGGTTAATTTCTTGATATTCCTGAGTTAATTTTAAATCATAATATTCAGAGTGGAATAAATAATTTTCAGCAGTTACTATGATGCTATAGTTTTTACCATTGGGTAACGAAAATAAATAGTTTCCGGTGAGTTTATTTGTATGTGCAGTAAAAATTAATTCGTTGGTTTGGTTATTAACAATATCAATTTGTGCGTCTATTCCATTGTAAGTTAACTCACTAATAATGGTTCCTTTTACAAGGGTTACGCTCAACGTTTTAATTGCAAGGGTCGATTCCACCGCATTTTTTGTAATTGAATTGGGTTTTACAGCAAGCAAAGCATCATGGTTGCTTAATAGTATTGGTTTTTCAGCACCATTAAAAGTAATTTTGTAAATGTCATATCCACCATAACTGTCGGAACGAATGCTGCTGCAATAACCATGTCTTCCGTTGGCTGAAAGAACAAAACATAAATCATCATCGGCTGAATTTACCGGAAAACCCAAATTAACTGGTTCTTCCCAAACACCCAAATCGTTTTGCTGACTTTTAAAAATATCAAAACCTCCCATGGTTCTATGTCCCTGAGAACTAAAAAATAAAGTTCTTCCATCGGGGTGCATGAATACCGTTTCTTCACTAAATTCTGAATTTATTTCTGACCCAATATTTTTAGGTTTATCCCATTTTCCTTTGTTGTTTTTTTTCGAAACGTAAATATCTGATTCTCCCAATCCTCCTGGGCGATCACTTACAAAATATATGTGGTTTCCATCGGGCGAAAAGCAGGCTGAAGTTTCTCTGAAATCTGTATTTATTTCGTCGGAAACAGTTTTGGGCGATGTCCATGATTTGCCTTCAAAATAACATATTTCAATATCACCATTTCCTCGGTCGCCATTATAAATGAGCATTTGTTGGCCATCGGGTGATAAACCCACAGAGGCATTATTGTACGGGTTATTAATGGGTTCACCGATTGATTCCGGAAATTGCCATTGGTTGTCTTTACTGTTGCTTATAAAAATATCTTCATCAAATTGTCCATCAATGGCTGCTTTCTTATTATTTTCACGGGTCGATGTAAAAACCAGCAACGATTCATCAACTGTAATAAGTGGACTGTGATCATTGTAATTGGAATTAATGGTTATTCCCATATTTTCAACTGTTGCTGTGGGTTTTTCATTCATATATTGAATGCCATTATAACATTGATTAATATATCTTTCGATAATTACCAATTCTTTATTTTTTGGATCGGAGGAAATAGTTGACAAGTAGGCTTTATATTCATTGATAGCCATTTTAAAATCATGATTCAGTTGAAACCCTTGTGCAATCATATAATGTATATCTGTAGAAATTTCCCGATCCAACTCAAATGATTTTTTAAAATATTCCAGACATTTATACCGCGATTCGGAATTCAGGTAACAAAAACCAATTTTATAATTTAGGATTGCATTATTTGGATTGAAATTTTGAGCCAATAAAAATGGTTCAATCGCTTGTTCATAGAATTCTTCTTCAAAATACGCTTCCCCTTCTTTTAACTTATTGTTTGCTAGTTTGAATCCTTCTTTATCATTTTCAAAACTATTTTTTTCAAAAGGGATGGATTGACTTAACAATTCATTCGATAAGGTAATCCATAAAAAGAGAGTAACTAAGATTTTAAATGCAAACCAATTATTCATATAAAGTGAATTTATTCATAAAAATCAATATAATTCTTGGCCTTTTGAATTCCTAAAGCTGCGGCTTTCTTCCAATCTTCCACTGCCAATTTGATATTGTGTTCTTTTTCGTAACAAATTCCACGATTCAAATAGGCAATTCCATTAGTTGGTTCTATTTCAATAGCAAGGGTAAAACTTTTGGCGGCATCGCTTAAACGATTCATTTTTAATAAGGCGGCTCCTTGATTATTGTAAGCTGGTGCATAGTTTGAATCAATTTCAAGTGCTTTTTTGCAGTCAACCAAGGCTCCTTCAAAATCATTTTTATCAATTTTAACTCCTGCCCGGTTAATATAAGCCAATACCATATCGGGTTTAATTTGTATCGCGTTCTGATACGCTATGCTTGCTTCATCCAGATTGCCATTTCTCCAATAAGTGCTACCTAAGTTGGTATAGGCTAAAGTGAAATCGGGTTTTAGCTCAATAGCTTTTTTATAATCAGTAATTGCGTTGGAATACAATCCCATCATCCGCAAGGTACTTCCTCTATCATTGTAGGCAAAAAAATGATTTGTATTAATTGAAATGCACTGCGAATAATAGGTATGTGCCGATTCATAATCACCCAATTCAAATAATAGGGCACCAAGAAAATAAAACAATTCTGCATCCAGACATTTCAAATCTTTTGCCTTCAATAAATCTTTCAAAGCCTCATCATGCTTATCTTCATAAAATTTTAAGGTGCCTCTGCCTAAATAAGATTGCCACTGATTCTTTTCCAAATAAATTGCCGTGTTATAATCATGGTTGGCTAATTCAAATTGCTTTAAAATAACGTAAACATTCGCTCTTTTTATAAGTGCTTCAGTATCATCCGATTTGTTTTCGATTGCTAAAGTAAAAGCCGTGATTGCTTTTTCATATTCTTGATTAGTAATTAGTTCGCATCCTTTTTTAATATATAGCTGAACTTCGTTTTCTTCGGCACCTGTTTGAACAGAATCATTTTGTGCATAAAGGTTTATTGAACCCAGCAGGTATATTATTGCAATAAGTTGTTTCATATATAAAGTAGCATAAAACTTTAAATTTACAAAATACCTTTAAATAGTCATGGCTCTTACCGTAAATGATGTGTTATTTTTTTTGTGATACAATTTATTCGTATTAAAAACCCAAGTCCATTCCTGGTATTTTTTTGAATTAAGTAAGTGGGTGTAAATTAATGCTTTATTTTCTTTTACGGTGCTAAAATCATCAATGCTATGTTCTATCCAATC
Organism: Salinivirgaceae bacterium; assembly: GCA_041664345.1. Classification (GTDB taxonomy): domain Bacteria; phylum Bacteroidota; class Bacteroidia; order Bacteroidales; family SZUA-534; genus GWE2-40-63. Next base: position 24,179 of record JBAYKX010000058.1, on the reverse strand, counting down.
GGAAATGAGTATGCTTTTTTCCTTGGGAAGCGATAATACATGATTATCCTGAATTATCTTTCTTACAAAGTTTAATTCCGATTCACTGATATTAAATTTTTTAATAATAAAGTCGAGTAATAAAATATCCAGTTGATTTAGAATATTTACTGATATTACCCAATCGTAGTTCAAAAACTCCTGAGATGTTTCTATTTTTTCAGAATATGTAAGGAACTCTGCCAACGTTTTGGACGATTTGGCTTTTGATAGTAAGCCATAAGTTAAATCTTTTTTTATAAAGGTTATATTTGAATACATGCGATACTTGTACTGAATTTGTCGGGGATGATTTATATCAAATAGTGCTAACCTATGGTTTGGTATTAGTGTTGACATGGGAACATCAAGCAACCAACCACTACCTAAAATGGCAATATTCAGATTTTTTTTGTCAGGCAATGAATCAACAATAAATTCTTTGCATTTGGTTAAATGGAGTTCCCAATTATCTTTTTCAGCAAGGTACCTTTTCATAATTCCTTGTTGATCAATAAAATAGTTTAAGGATAAAATCTGACCTGAAATGCAATGAAACATGCCAACTATTAGATATAAGTGATGAGCAAACTCAATATTTTGATTTAATCAACCAAACATACCAAAAAAATTAATATTTTTAGATGCACTAAACCGAGCGCGCTTTGAAAAGATTTTTGTTTATATTTTTCATTCTTACCCTGACATGGGGTCAATCAAGTTTTGCTCAGCTTACTGCATCCGAACGTAAGCTATTAAAATCAGCAAATAACCTTTTTGATGATGAGCAGTTTGCTCAGGCATTGCCCATTTTCCTTAAAATAGATTCACTTACCGATGATTATTCTGTCAAATATCGCATTGGTGCCTGTTATTTGAATTCAAAATACGAAAAATTAAAAGCACTGCCTTATTTAGAAGAATTAAGTAAAGTGGAATCCATTGAAGTTCCAATAATTGTTTATAGCGATTTAGGAACATTGTACCATTATACCTACCGATTTGATGAGGCTATTTATATGTTTGAACAATATTTATTGGTGAGTAGAAAAGATCAGTTTACTGAGAAAAAAGACATAGAATATGCAAAAAGAATGATTGATGTGTGTAATAATGCTATTGAAATTACAACACAACCCTTTAAAGCTGATATCGATATTCTTGAAACACCAATAAATACGATGGAATCGGAGTTTTGTCCGCTAATTACAGCCGATGAACAAGTTATGGTATATATGCAAACTATTGGTTTAAGTAAGCTTGCAAAACCAGAAACATACCTAATGCTAAGTATCAGAACGCCTGAAGGATATTGGGGAGAACCTTCAAAACTCGATATTCCAATGATTGATAAATTTAAAGGTAAAAGTATTCTATTGGCAGGCCTTTCTCCCGATGGGCAGACTATTTTCCTTAATATTGGGCAGGGACTTGATCAGGATATATATTCTGGGGCACTATCTGGGAAAATAATAACCGACTTAAAAAAGCTAAATAAGTATATAAACACTTCTTTTTTTGATGGTAGAGTGAGTATTTCGGCCGATGGAACTGTTTTGTACTTTGTTTCGGATAGACCTGGCGGATTTGGAGGCACCGATATTTATAAATCGATACGCACGAAAAGAGGAGACTGGGGTGAACCGGAAAATTTGGGTGAAAAGATAAATACCCAATTCAACGAGGATGCTCCCTTTATACATCCTGATAATGTAACACTTTACTTTAGTTCCGAAGGACATAAAACTATAGGTGGAAGCGATATTTTTAAAAGTAAATTCAATGCTAACACCTGGTCGGAACCTGAAAACCTTGGATTTTTAAATTCAACAAAAGACGATTTATATTTTGTTTTAAACGCCAACGGTCAAATTGGATATTTTTCTTCATCAAAAAATAATGTATTTAATAAGCACAATATTTTCAGGGTTAATTTGAAAGATCCAATTCCACTCACTCTGGTAAAAGGGGTTATAAAAGGTGGAATTCCACCGGTACCTATAAGTGCAACCATTCAAGTTTTTGATAAGGAAACCGGTGAAAAAATAAAATATGTTTACAATCCTGATCCTGAAACAGGAAAATACCTAATGATTTTTCCGCCGGCTAAAAATTATGATGTATTTATTGGTTCTGATGATTATTTACCTCAATTAATTAATATTTATATTCCCTATCAAACCTATTTCTATGAATTATATCAAGAAATACTGTTGCAACCAGTAACACTTGAAAATGGTGTTGTTGGCGAAATTGTAACCGTAAATAATACTTTTTATGATTTGTATAAGACTATTGAAGCTGATTCCATTCTTTTTGAAGACATGCCAAAACAGCCTAAATATTATGATCATTTGTTGGAATTGATTGAGAATATTATACAAACAACGGATACCATGCGGTTTAATTACCGAAAAACAAATCAAAACATTGAAGTAGAAGGTAAAAATGTGGATGCTCTTTTAAACCTAATTGAAGAGGCTATTGAAACTACAGATCCAACAACATTATCTATTTTAGATGCGAATGCGATCCAGAAAGATAAAATTAAACAAACTCACTTTTATGTTGACGGCGATAAAAATAAAACATTAGTTCCTTATGTTATTGGAACCGATACCATTTATTGTGCGCCAGCTATAAAAACACCATCGAGTCAAACTGAATATGAAAAACTTCAGAGTAAATTGGTAGAGCGGAAGGATTCAAAAGAAACCAAATTCCGTTTATCACAAGCTAAAGACAGAACATATATACATCGATTTATTGTAAATTATCCGATAAACCAAGACGAAATACCAACCCAAAAACTCTCTGAAATTCAGGATATTTGTCGATTATTAATGGATAATCCTTCGTTAGGTGCTGAAATTTATGGATATACCGATACTCAAGGCGCTGAAAAATATAATTTATCACTAAGCAGACAAAGGGCTCAAAAAGTGCTTCGGTTTTTTATCGATCATAAAGTGGAGTATCAAAGACTAATTGTTAAAGGCTTTGGAGAATCAATCAATTCCGATAATAATTCCGATCCCCAGTATTTAAGAAGGGTTGAAATTAATGTTTTTGAATTAAAAGAGTAAGTTTTGAAAGCAAGTCGAATCTTATATTATTTCTTTCTCATAGTATTGCTGCTAAACTTTACTAATCAATCACTTGCTCAATATTCTGAGTATGAAATTAAAGCTGCCTATATATTTAATTTTGCCAAATTCATTGAATGGCCTGAAATAGAGGGAAATAACGATACGTTAATTCTTGGTATTTATGGAACCGACCCATTTGGAGCTATACTTGAAAAGACCTTGATTGGTAGGAAAGCTCAAGGTAAAGATTGGAAAATTATTCGCTCCACCAATTTATCCGATTTAACAAAATGCCATATTTTATTCATTTCAGATGTGGGTAAATATGAAACATTAACCATTTTTGAAAGAACAAAAGGCCTACCAATGCTTACTTTAGGTGATGAATTGATTGATTTCTGTGAAATTGGCGGTATCATAAATTTTACATCCCAGTTTTCAGAGCATCAATTTGAAATTAATAATGAATCAGCAAAAAATAAGGGTATAAGAATAAGTCCAAAACTTTTATTGTTGGCAAAAATCATATCAAATAAAGAAGATGAGTTTTAGCGATTTATCGATACGATTTAAGATTATTTCCCTTATTGGAGCTACCAGTTTGGTTTCATTATTATTATCTGGGCTCATTTTTTTTGCTTATGATAAATCTCAATATGAGCTTTCTGCTTTGCGTGAACTCGATATCATTGCTGAGATTATTGGCAACAATAATACAGCCAATATTAAATACGACTCTCCCCAGGGTGCGCTAGAAATAATGGAATCGTTGATAGCCAATAAGAATATAAAAGTGGCGCGTATTTATGATGTAAACGACAATCTTTTTGCCCAATACTCAATTGATGAATCCTACGCCTCAAAATATTTAGATTTTATTGAAAAGAAAGACACCTTTTCTTTTACTGATAAAAGCTTACTAATAAATAGGCCTATTGTACTTGATGATGAAAAAATAGGTTCCATTGTACTTTATTCAGGGCTTGATGATTATGGTGAAAGGATTCGGAATTTTATCAACGTTTTTATCATTATATTTATTTCAACCTTTATTATCACCTTACTCATTTCAATCCGATTGCAGCAATTTATTTCGCACCCCATTATTAGTCTCACCAAAACCATGCAACATATTTCGGTTAATAAAAACTATAACATTCAAATTGAAGAAAAAGGTAAAGATGAAATTGGCCAATTGATAAAGGGTTTTAATACCATGATTAGCCAGATAGATAAGCAAAATTTAGCTTTGAAACTCGCTAAGGATCAAGCAGAAACATCGGCCAAAATAAAGGAACAGTTTTTAGCAAATATGAGCCACGAAATTAGGACTCCTATGAATGGTATCATGGGGATGGCTAAATTGTTGAGTGATACTACATTGAATATAGATCAAAATCAATACCTCGATAACATTAAAACATCTGCCAATAATTTACTTGTAATAATTAATGATATCCTTGATTTTTCGAAAATTGAAGCCGGAAAGCTTGAATTTGAAACCATTGAATTCAATCTGTATGAATTATTAAAACAACTGGAACCTATTTATTTACAGGCTGCAAGCGAAAAAAACATTTATTTTAAATTGAATATTGGTGACCGGGTACCGGAATTCATAATTGGCGATCCAACACGGCTCAATCAAATTTTGGTAAATCTTTTGGGAAATGCCGTTAAATTTACTGATAAAGGTGGTATTGCCTTGGTTGTTAAAGTGATTGAACAAACAGCCAACCAAAGTACCATTCAGTTTATGGTGAATGACACAGGAATTGGTATCTCGCAAGAAAAAATGGAAATTATATTTTCCAGCTTTTCGCAAGCTAGTAGCGATATGACCAGAAAATATGGGGGTACTGGGTTGGGTCTTACTATTTCAAAACAATTGGTTGAATTGCAAAAAGGCACTCTTCACTTGGAAAGTAAGGTAGGAGAGGGCAGTACTTTTTATTTCAATTTAGTTTTTAAGCACGGTAATAGTAAACATAAAGATAAATTAACAACCATAGAGAATACAAATGATTTACCTCAGGACTTTTCAAATGCTAACATTTTGCTGGCCGAAGACAACGAAATAAATCAGTTGTATGTTAAAACTATCTTAAAATCGAAATACTTAATTTCAATAGCATCCAATGGAAATCAAGTAATTGATATGGTAAACAAGAATAGTTACGATTTGATACTTATGGATTTGCACATGCCTGAAATGGATGGATACGAAGCCACCCAAATTATTAGGCACATGACTGATTCTACTAAAAAGGATGTTCCAATAGTTGCATTAACAGCAGCTGCCATCAAGGGCGAAAAAGACAAATGTATTGCTGCCGGTATGAATGGCTATCTTTCAAAACCATTTGAACCGAATGAACTGTATAAAATTATAATTGAAAATATTAAAAAAATAAATCCACCAGTTACCCATAATAAAGAACAACCCTATAAGGCAACTAAAGTTACGAAGAATAGATTTGAATATGTAAATTTGAGTTACTTAGAGTCGATTGGCGAAGGAGATTCAAAATTTTTAAATGAATTGTTAGAACTATTTAAACAACAAATGCCAATATTAAATCAGGAACTTACGGATGCTTTATTCAATAAAAACTATGCTGAACTCAGCGGAATTGCCCATAAAGCAAAATCATCGGTTGCCATGCTTGGAATTACAGAATTAGTTACTGATTTGCAAACATTAGAGATTAAAGCGAAACAAGCAATTGAGGTGGATACTTTTCCGGCAATTGTCGAAAAATTTGGTGCTATTTCAAAGCAGGTGTTGAATGAAATTAAGGATTTAAAATTTTAGCTTATGATGATGATAATTAATGAATCAGCCGAATATATTACCACCAGTTTTCCAAAGGAAAATTCAAAACTCACCGTTTTAATTGCCGATGATTTTAAAAAAAGCATGTGTCAATTAATTGATGAAAAACAAGGCAACCTTATTTTAGATTTAGCCAGTATTTCATTTATTGATAGTTCTGGCTTTGGTTCCTTGATTGCAGTTTTTACCCATGCAAAAAATCAGCAGGCGCATTTAAAACTGTGCAACATTAAGCCAATGGTAATGTCGTTAATTAAAATTACCAAACTTGACCAAGTTCTAGAAATATATGAAAGTATTGACGATGCAATAAAGTCAATTTAGATATAATGATCCCCGCTACCAGATTTTGCAATATTTCAATGAGCATGAGAAAAACTATCCTATTACTTCTTTTCTTTATAGGGATTTGTAATTATGACTTAGTTGCTCTTTCCGATAAAGAAAAATATCAGGACAGTTTGGTGAATTTGATTGCAAATGAAAGCAATACCCATCAAAAAATAGATTTATACCAAAAATTAATCATGTTTTTTCAAAAAAGCGATGTTAACAAATCGCTAGAGTATTGCGACACGGCTATTTCAATTGCACAAAAAAATAACATGAGTTATGAATTGGCTGAAATTCAGTTGAAAAAACTGCAATGCTTAACAATAAAAGGAAATACGGAGGAAATTTCTCAAATTTTATTTGATTTAGAAGGACAGTTAACCAAACTTAACAGTCAACTTTTATGGGGGATGTACTTTTTGGAGAAAAATGCGGTTTTTTTCTCACTGAGAGACTATGCCAGTGCTATGGATAATGCCTTGAGAGCCGTAACTTTTTTTGAAAAATGTGAGGATACGTTATATCTGGCAAAAACATACAAGAATATTGGTTCCATATATGACCTAACTGGCAACCATCGTAAAGCCCTTGAAAGTTATGCAATAGCGCAAGAATATGCCCAATTGATAGGAGCTCAGGTTTTGCTTAACGACTTATATAATAACATTGGAGTGGTTTACGATTTGCTTGATGATAATGACAGAGCCTTAGTTTTTTATTTTAAAGCATTAGAATCAAGCATTAAAAATCCTGACGAAGTGGGAATTTCATCAACATTCAGCAACATCGCCAGTGTTTTAAATGAGATGAATCGAAATCAGGAGGCTCTGGTATATTTTAATAAAGCGCTCCAAATTGATTTAAAAAATAACAACAAATCCGAATTGATTGTATTGTATTATAATCTGGGTGAATATTATTATTCATTAGGGTATTTAGATTCTGCTCAGGTTTTTTATCAAAAAGGTATTTTCCTATCGGAACAAATAAATGATCTCTATTCTAAAATGTTTGGATTTGATTATTTAGGACAACTTTTGCTTAAAAAAAATAAACCAGAGGAAGCATTGGTAACCTATCTTGATATTTATAAAAATTCTCAAAATAAGGGATTTGTTGAGCTAAAAGAAAAGTCGGCCATTCAATTAAGTGAATCGTATAAGAGATTGGGTAATTTCAAAAAAGCCTACGAATTTCAGGTTATTGCTTTTCATTTAGCAGATAGTGCTCGCGAGATTAATAGACAGGAAGAACTTGACCATTCTGAATTACAGCTGGAATTTAAAAATCAGTCACGAAAATATGAAAAGGAAATTGAAACCTATGAATTAACAAAACTATTGGAAAAAAAGAAGATAGCAAGAGAGCGCTATTTTTTTATATTTATTGTTGCTTCCGTTATTCTTTTGGCAGCCATTATATACCGAAGCCTAATGAACTCATCGAAATTAAACAAAAAATTGGTGCGACAGAATAAGGAAATTGAAGAACAAAAACAATTGGTTGAAATATCGAATATTGAAATTAAAGAGCAATATACCTTTACTGAGACACTGCTTAATACCATTCCTAATCCGGTGTTTTATACCGATAAAAACAGTATTATTTTAGGTGGAAATATTGCTTTTGAAGATATAACGGGAAGAAAAATGGATGAAATCATTGGAATTAATCTAACTGATTTGAATATCCGATCCTTTCTTTCCTGTGATACGGCCAAATTGTTTTGCAATCCGGGTAAAGATTTGTTGCGAAACGAAGGAACCATGATTTTTAAAGATCAAAAGGAACATGATGTAATTTGTTACCGAAAAGGAATTGTAAACTCTGAAAACCGCTTACTCGGTACACTTGGAATAATTATTGACATTACCGACATTAGAAAAGCAGAGCGAAATTTAAAATTTTCGCAAAGTAAACTTAAAGAAGCATTAGCTGCTAAAGATAAATTCTTTAATATTATGGCTCATGATTTAAAGAATCCTTTCAATGCAATTTTAGGTTTAACTAGCTTACTTTCTGACAATTACGAGGACTATTCACCCGATGAAAGTAAACAATTTGTACAATTAATCAATCAATCAGCCGATCAAGTATATAGCTTATTAGAGAATCTATTGGAATGGGCAAGAACGCAATCAGGAACCATTGAAAAATCACCCATAACTTTTCCGATTAATGATATTATTAATGAAAGTTTAAGTCTTTTTAACCATAGCTTAGCCCAGAAGAAAATACACATCCTATTTGACGAATCGAAAGAATTCTTAGTTTTTGCTGATAAGAACATGACCTGTACTATTTTTAGGAATTTACTATCGAATGCCATCAAATATTCAAATCAGGAAAGTACTATTGAAATTGAATTATCCGATCAAAGACATCAGGTACAAATAGCGGTTATTGATTCTGGAATTGGAATAAAACCGGAGAATCTGGAACGGATTTTTAAAATTGACCAACATTTATCAACTTTGGGATCAAACAATGAAAAAGGAACCGGGTTGGGTTTAATAATTTGTCAGGAATTTGTTAAACAAAATGGTGGTAAATTAATAGTTCAAAGTGAATATGGAAAAGGCTCAGTTTTCAAATTTACCTTACCAAGCGTTTGAAAAAGTAAAGCGGTGTCGAAGTACGGCTATATTCCCCAACTTATTTGACCACAGTAAAAATATTCAACTTCATACCCCATTGACTTGCGGAGTGGAAATTCTTTATAATTGCAATTCTCCTCAATAAAAATCGATTCCATTGGAGATTTTATAAAAGCGTTATTAAAATAAAAATCCGGCTCCAGGGCCGGATTTTTATTGTCAATTTATTTCGATAGTTTTTGATTATTTCCTTGTTTAACCCATGCCATTATTGATATGAGCACTAAACTTATTACAGATACATATACAGAAGTAGGAATGGGAATTGGATCGCCACTTCCATAAGAATGCAACCCTGACAAATAATAATTTACGCCAAAATAGGTCATTAAAACTGAAAAGAAGGCATAAATTGAAAGGGTATTATAGGCAAACCGTCCACGCATCCCTGGAATTAGCCGGGCATGAGTAACAAAGGAATAAATTAGTACGGTAATTAAACTCCAGGTTTCCTTTGGATCCCATCCCCAATATCTTCCCCATGATTCATTAGCCCAAACGGCGCCCAAAAAGGTTCCAATAGTTAAAAAGTAAAGCCCCAAAATGAGTGTCTTGTGATTTATCTTTGTTAATGTTTCAATGGTTTCTTCCAAGCGGGAATAATTGCTCTTGTTTTGAAGAATATACAATATAAGAACTATTATCCCTAATAGGGCACCTAAACCTAAAAAACCATAACTTCCGGTAATTACAGAAACATGCACGGTTAACCAATACGATTTGAGTACGGGTACCAAATTAGTTATTTCAGGATCCATAAAGCTTAAGTGAGCAACCATTAAGGTAAACCCCGATAAAACGGATGTTGCTGATAGCGCCATTAAGGATTGCCTGCTAAAAATAAAACCGGCTAGCATGGTTACCCATGAAATAAATATCATTGATTCAAAACCATTACTCATGGGAGCGTGACCGGAAATATACCAGCGAATTATTAATGCGGCAGTATGAGCTAAAAACCCAATAAAAATAATGCCTGTCAAACTTTTTATAAGCCAACCTGGTATATTACGACCGGAAATAATGCCTGCAATAAGTACTAATAGTAAAATGAATCCCCAAGAAGCATAATAGGGAAAAAGTTTGTTAAATACATTCCATTTATAATAATTTACCTCCGTTTTCACTTTAAATGCCGAAGGCAATTCATACCCTGAATATTTTTTCTGATAGGTGAAAATACCTTCCAAAAACTCATCGGCCTGTTTGTACTTGCCACTAACCTTGCTTTTTTGTAATTCATTAAAATAAACAGGAAGAATGTTTGATAAAAATGCGGAATCAATAGAATTCCCAACCAAATTTTGCGCTTCGCTCGACACATGCCATTGATGATCTTCAGAATTAGGAATGGGAAACAACTTTAAAAATGAACCATTAAATATAGCGTAACAAATATTCAAACGCTCATCAACTTTGATCAACTCCTTATCGAATTTACTTTGCTTTCCGGGAGGCTTATTAAAAGCGGCTTCCACTTTATTCTGCAATTTATAACCATTGGTTGGCGAAATAAAATCGTTGTATGAAGCATAATTGCCTGATATCCCGATTTCTTTTTGTAGTTCCTTATTCGAAATTTTAATCAATGGAACATTCACCCATTTTTCATAATCCAGACTCATATCCAAAATAATCTGAACTGGTGAGAGTCCATACATGCTTTCTTTTCGGGAAATCTTTCGCATTAAATCCGACGAAAAAGTGTAAACCGGTTCGGTACGCCCTTTATTATCTTGTATCAACAATTCACCAAACCGGTCGGCATGTTTTTTATCAATCCCTTTAATTGTTGTTTCATCCAAGGGTTTGGCCGATAACTGAAGTGGAAATGCCATTCCACCAAGTATGATTAAGGTTGCAATTGCTTTTGTTACGTACGTGTTTTTGAAAAAGCTATTCTTATTAAAAATCGAAAAGAGAATACCTACTAATAACAGAAAGTAACCAAAATAGGTCACTGAGGTTCCTGCAGAATCATAATTAACGGAAAGAATAGTACCTTTTTCATCGTTATCGTACGATGACTGATAAAAACGATATCCATGCATTTTTAAAATATTATTCATATAAATATGGAACTTTTCAGGATTTTTATCCGGTTGTAGTACTTGTACATAACTTGAAAACGAGGAAGGACTATGAGAACCGGGATAACGCTCAATTTCAAAGTTATCGAGTTGTAACCTAAAGGGTAAGGTAATATTTTTAGTACCATAATTAGCAACAATATGAAGATCATCAAAATCCATAGTGGAGGTTTCATCCATCGATTCTTCATTGCTCCATACCACCATCTCTTGAACTATATTTTTATAGGTTACATTAAATATATAGGCCGATTTTTTATACTGTGTATTGTTTGAAGCTGCTACAGCAGAAACTACGGCTTTTTCATACATTTCATGCACCACAATATTCAACTCACTGGTTTGATACAGTTTCCTTAAGGCAACCGGATAATTATTACCCGATATATTCGGGTTCACTTCCTCATTGGTTTTCGAGGTTTCAAATGGAAGTTTTGATTCAATATAAAAGGTATCATTTTTTAAAGTAAACCAAATGTCAGCGTTTTCTACGTCAGAATTAAATGAAATCAATGTATTGCCAAATTTTTGGGACGTACCGAATTCAATATACCCTATACCCCGATAACTCTTATCAGCCAGAACAAAACCTATTACGGGTTTTCCAGTTTCCTTTTCAACAGCCTTTTCGTAGGCATTGGGCAAATACTCGGTCAATTGAAATTTTACCTGATCTTTGTCAACTTTAATTCTTCCGTTAAATCCCGATTTACGGTTTACTTTATCGGAATCCCATGCCTTTGAAAAAAGTTTTTCGTTTTTATAAATATCAAAAGTCAATCCTTTTTCCTGCGTTTGAATCACATTTGAAGTGCCACCTTCATGGATGTGCATCATTCCCTCATAACCGTGATAACGGGTAATAGCTGCCCCTAATATCATGACAATGAATGCCAGGTGAAAAATAAAAATAGTAAGCTTATTCTTTTTGTAAAGTTTACGATGAAAAATACTACCAATCAAATTAATGGCAAACAATGCTATGAGTACTTCAAACCAACGGGCATTATAAACTATCGCCTTTGCTTGCGCTGCACCTAGGTCATTCTCAATAAATGTAGCTACACCCATCGAAAATGCACCTATTATAAGTAGAGCTCCCATGGTAATGGGAGATATTAACACTTTCCAAAACTTTTTTAGCATATATAGAAATTTAAATTATTTATTAATTAATTGTGAATTTTAACCTGAGATACTGATTTTTTGTAATTTGTTTTTATCTAAAATTTCAATCACCCGATCATCCATTTTTATAATATTTTCGTCATGAAACTCTTTAAGTAACCGAACCACACTCTCTTTGGTCATACCGGTAAGCTCACCTAGTTCTTGCCGTGTTAAGTTGCAATTGAATTTTGGTGATTCATAAATATCGTCGGATAAATGCAGGATACCCTCAGCCAACCTTCCATGCATTTTTTTCTGGTTAAAACTTACCAGCTTGTGAAAAGTATTCAGCGATTTACCACTAATATCTTTGAGGTATCCTTCAGCAAAAGCACTATTTTCGAGTACCAATTTTTTAATTACCGTCATATCTACAAAACAGGCTGTTGTTTCAGTAATAGCAGCCATGGAATAATGATGGCGGTTGTCAACATAAGAGCCCGGGCCAGCGATTAAACGGGTAGGTTTTACAATGGCTAAAATTATATTTTTATCATCATACCCTTCAATATAAATTTTAGCATATCCCGAGGTAAGGAAAATAGCATTTGAAGTAGGAGAACCCTGTTTGAAAATTATTTCACCCGCTTTGAATTGAGCCTGAAACCGGCTGGCATTAATAAGTTCCAATTGTTCTTCCTTGAGATTGTCAAAATTTGACCACCTACAGGTGCAGTTTTTACACGTAATGGATGATTCTTTATACATGCGGCAAAAATATATGTTTAAGTGGCGCTAAAGATAAAATTTATATTGATATATATCAATGTGTTTAATGATATAATGGTTTGCTTTTGTTTGGAACAATCAATAGAATCAATGTACCGCTTCACTTCCTTTATCAACTGGGCTCTTGAGGCATTTACTACTTTTACCAACGGATAAATCAAAATAATTATTAATATGAAAATGATGTACAAATTTTTTACTGGTGTTGTTGCGATAGCAGCAATGTCATTTTTAGTAAGTTGCGAAGGACCTGCTGGTCCAGCTGGTGTTGATGGTACTGATGGTACTGATGGTGTTGCAGGTAACCTATCCTGTTTAGAGTGCCATACTCAAGTAAACATGGATGCCATTCAAAGTCAATATGCTACTTCAGGCCATGGAATTGGTGCTTATGTAGCTTACACTTCTGGAACTGGAAGAGCAGCTTGTGTTCAGTGTCATACCCATGAAGGATTTCTTTATGTACTTGAAGGAGTTCCAAATGCAGATCATTCAGGCAATCCTGCTATTCCTACTGACATTTTTAATGCAACTGAAGTGGGTTGTGGAACATGTCACAGCAACCACGGTAGTTTGGAAGATAGCATTGAAGCTCCTATCAGAACAGTAGCAGCAGTAACTGCGGTAGCTGATGGCACTGTTATTGATTTTGAAAACAATTCAAATCTTTGTGCTAATTGCCACCAATCAAGAGCAAGTTACTTAGCTTCAGAATCAATTGACTCTGTAAAAGTAGGTGGAGTTATGGTAGCTGTAGCTGACGGAAACGTTGGAATCAGTAGCTCACGGACAGGACCTCACCATGGACCACAATCAAACATGTTAGTTGGTGTTCTCGGTTATGGAACTAGCAGCACCGCTACTCATACTGGTGTTGGTTGTACTGCTTGCCACATGGGCGAAAGCAATGGCGAAGAAGGTGGACATACCTTTTTCCCAAGTGTAGAAAACTGTACCGGTTGTCATGCTGGTGCTACCAGCTTTGATATCAATGGCAAAATTGCATCTTTTGATACCCGCATGGCTGCTATTAAAGCTAAATTGGTTGAAAAAGGTATTGTTGTTGATGCAACAGATTTAGCTGTTGTAGGTCAATATCCTTTAGCCGAGTTTAAAGCTTATTGGAACTGGATATCATTGAAAGAAGACCTTAGTCATGGTGTACATAACCCTGGTTATACCAACACAATGTTGACAGTTGCTGAAGCTGGATTAGGATTGAAATAAACTATTCATACTATATTTGAATGCGGCTATCTTAGGGAGGTAGCCGCATTTTTTTATTCCGTTTAAATGACTTTTTTAGTGTTTGATGCTCCGTATATTTTTAGTAATCTTAAAAGTTACTTATTGTTTATATTTGCTTTAGTTAAATTTTGGATGGATGCTGTTAATTAAATACATGTTAATTGTACTATTGGTTTTATGCACAAAACTTTCTACTAGCCAAGTGACTGATAGTTTGTTTTTGGGATCATTTTTAAAAGATACTACTCAAATAAATAAACCCGATTCAATTATCTTCTACAATTGGAATGATTTAAATAATACCTGGGATATAGAATGGAAAGAAGATATTACATACAATGAAAACGAATTAAAGCAGGCTGAAACCAACTATATTTTGAAAAATGGGCAATGGGAGGCAAGCCATAAAACTGAATTTTACTATACCGCTCGTTTACTTGATAGAAGAGAGTTCTCCTGGTGGGATGATTACGAGATGGAATGGGTGCTTAAAGACAAACTATCCTATAAATACGATACCAATGAACATATTATCCAATTATTAGATTCAAAATGGTCGGGGTTACAAAAAATTTGGGTTAATGACTCATTATCGGTATTCAATTATAACAATAATCAATTAATTACCAGCTCTTATGTTTCATTTTGGTCAACCTATACCAATGATTGGGAATACTTAACGGAAACTTCCTATGGATATTTTTCCGGTAATAATTTGCGAAAATTAACTAGTATCTGGGATTATAGCTACTTAAGCTGGATTCCTCAACAACTCGATACTTTGGTTTATGGCGATAACCATGAATTGTTGGAGCAAAAGCACATGATAATCAATAGCGCACATACAAGTTGGTTGAATGATTGGAAAAAAACATTCCTTTATTATGGCAATGGCCTGATTCAAGACGAAGAATTTTTGGATTGGGATGAAATTCGACAAGAATGGGTTGAAATTTCTAAAATATCTTATCACTATGATGCCAATTGGAATCTCACATTGAAAACAGTTTTTTATTTCGATTGGGATTTGTTGGTATGGAATTATCAGTATCAAACAATTAATGAATTTAGTACCACCAATAAAATAATGGGTACTACATATAGTTATTGGAATTACGGAAAATGGAATCCACTCTATCATTATGCATACTTTTATCCTGATTATATTGGCATCGATACTGAGGAGTTGACATATAGTTTGCAGGTTTATCCCAACCCTGCAAAAGAAGTATTATATATCCAATTCCAAAACAACACAAAAAGCATCACTTTTTTGAATTTGTATGATGCAACAGGAAGGATGGTTTACAAGCAATCGTTAAACAATTTGAACTCTGAATATAAAATACCACTTCCCAATCTGAAAAGTGGACTTTATTTTTTAGTGTTAGAGGCCGACAAAGAGATAATAACCCGAAAAATCAGTATTGTGAACTAAATTGTTAAATAATTTTTGCCCACTAAAAACGGGCTTTTTTTTGGATCACCGGACTCCAGGCCGGTATTTTCTTTTTAGTAAAACTAACATTAGTAAAGCAGCCAGCACCGTTTACTGGGGGGCGATTCGCTTTCCTTGTCTGATATAACTTAAAAACGGATTACATTCTAATATATTGGAATACCGGATACCCCACAACTCCATTGGAGTAATAAGAAAAAAACCGAAGTTTATATTCAGTTCCATTCAATAAGTCTTTTATTAAATAAATCCGGCGTGTATCCACTTTATATATTGCTGTATTTGCTGCTTCGTCTATAGTTACCTTTTTCCATTTCCAGCCGATAGCATCCCATTCCGATGTATAAGCGGAATCAGCTGCAGGCTTTATGCTATTGCCTTCAAAATAAGCTTTTAATTCACCACTTTCCCTATTAGGATCGTCAGGATTTGCAGGAACCTCATTGGTCGATATATAATAGTACGCCACTTTAATTTTGGAGTGGTTAATAAATGTCCCCCTTAACACATATGGATACAATACCCCATAATCATCGGGGATGCTATCTTCATATTGGGTGAAAAGGATATCCCAATCATCGCTAGTGGGCTCAATAGGCACTATATCAAAGTTATTGCGTATGCTTACCTTCACAAAATTTTTTGCCGGATTCTTTTCAATAGTAAAGGTATCTTGTTCTGAATTGTCGAGTTTACCGATTACAATTCTGTATTTGTTTGGAGTTAATTCTATTAATTGAAATTTTTTAAGTGGCCTTATGGAATCTTCGCCCATTTGCCCTAAAATATAAACATTTTGGGTGTACTCAAATGGTGAAACTATTGTATTTACCCAGTTCATAATGGCTAACGAGTCGTAATTACCCGAACTTGCATCGTAAAGCCATATGGCATTTGCCGGAACCTGAGTTGTTTGGCTAAAGTCAACGGCTCCCAAATTGGCAATGCGCAATAAATCGGAATTATTCAAAATCACATGTTCCCCGTTAGGTGAAGCCTCGAATCCCAAATCCCAGGCAGCATTTAAGTTGTTAGATACTTCGTTACTATCAGGTAAGGAAAAAAAGGACTGGTGGGTATAAATAGAATTACTGGTACTTCCTATTATGCCGCCATAAGGAACTAAAGGTTCTTGTTCATCTTGTGGCAAACATCCTCCCAAAAGTAATAGACTCAGAATGGATATTAAATTGACTTTTGATGACATAGTGAACTTCATAATCAGAATTTATTGATGTTAATATTTATTTTTACAAAAAAAGTACGCCCCCAGGCTATATTACTATTGCCATCGCCGCCACCGCTATGAGCATCACCAGAACCTCCGGTACCATCTACTGTTTTAACATCCAAAAGGTTTTTTATACCACAGGCAACCGTAACCTTATCGTCATAAAAAGGCCTATTTACCGAAACATCCAACATGTTGTAAGGGCTGATATACCTTTCTTCTATGTTGGTTTCTTCTCCCTTTTTGACAGAATAAAACTGACTCTGTTTACCGTTGTATTTATAAAATATATTTAACCGGAATAAGTATTTCAAGTTATGGTAATTTAACGATGCTGTGTAGTCGGGAGTATAGGTGTAGTCATTTAAGTCAGCAAATTTCGATTTTCCGGTATAATTCACCCCTGTTTTAAACTCAAAACGGGGATGCAGATAGAAAGTATATTCCAATTGTCCGCCAATGGTTTTATATATCCCATCAATATTAATATAGTCGGCTTTTGACGCTTTTACCGAATCGTATAAATAATCTATTTTATTCTCAATCCGGTTGTGAAATAATTTTATGGCGTATCCATTGCTGTGTTTATCGTTATCCCTTTTATAATTGAATGATAAATTAATGTTTTCAGAATATTCAGCTTCCAAATTTGGGTTCCCTTTTACTTCATGGTTTACATCTACAAAGTTCAGGTAAAGTTCTTTGAGCGACGGGCTCCTAAATCCCGTACCGTAAGATGCGCGGATATTCAGGTTTGAGATAGGGTCCCATTTTGCATTGAGTGAATACACAATTGGAGCGTTGAATTTAGTATTGTAAATAAACCGGGTACCGCCTTGAAACGATAATTTTGATAGGGGTTTATATTGAATGCTTAAAAAAGCCGCATAATCGTCAATTCGCTGAATATCTGTTATTCGTTTTCCTTCACCGGTTTCAATATTTATATCGTAACCTGTTTGAAAATCAACTTTATTTATCTGTTGTGTATAACTAGCACGGGAAATAACGGAATTGAACTTTGTGGTGTCTTGTTTTGATAAATCCTGTGTCAGTTCGGATGTTTCATAATAAAGATTTTTATGATAGGTGTTTTTAATCCGGTTGTAAAAAGAATAGGCAGCCATAAAAGAAATGGCATTTTTTTCCGATGGTTTATACTGGATTTCAGCTTTGGTATTTGCCCTTGCCGTTTGATATAACTCATCGTCGGCGTTAGGGAATGCAAAATATTCCTTTGTAGTAGAATCAGCTATTGCATTGGTAATTATAGTATCGCCGCTTTCATACATCGATCCTAAATTAGCCAATTTTTCATTAAAGTAATCCTGTTTCAGCGACAATTGTAATTTTTGTGTATTGTATCCATATTCCAACATGGTTGAATACTGCAGCTTTGGATTAAAATTAAAAGTTCGTTGTTCTATGTCACTATAAGAGTAACCATCGAAGTAATTTCGAGCACCCGATAGAGCAAAATGGTGGTTTTTTAAGTTGGTTGTGAATATACCATCTATATTATAAACGCCTACTGTTTCATAATAGGTATTTAAGTTCAAATTATATTTGGTGCGGTTGTTTTTCTTTGTTATCAGATTTATGGCACCAGCCAGGGCATTGCTGCCATAAACAACGCTCATAGGCCCTTCAACAACCTCCACATGATCGATATCCTGCAGGTTTAGCTGTCCCAGATCAATTCCACCGTTTTGCCTGCCAATTACCGGAACCCCATCAATAAGAATTTTAATATGTTCCCCCGATAGTCCTTGCATTTGAATGCTGGTTCCTAAAATTCCGCTGTTACCAACACTCATATTCAATTCATTACTTAATAATTCGCCTAGATTATTGGCGGCTTTGTTTTGAATTTGAAGGCTATTGATAACCTGCACATTGTATATTGATTTGTCTTTAGTTTCGGGTTTTATTTGCCCTGTTACCACTACTTCAGATATTTCTTCGATAGTAGGTTTTATGCGAAAGGTATAGGTTTTACCGGGTTCAATGGAATCAATGTACGTTTGGTACCCAATAAACGAAATGGCTACTTGAGCCTTTGAATTTAATGGAACTTTAATGTTCCCATCCAAATCAGTGATATGGAATCCTCTTTCAGTTTTGTTGGACGATTCAGTGCAAACATGAGCCGATGGAATTGATTCACCATTGCTGGCATCAACCACCTTAATAATGGTTTGTTGCGCCTGAAGCCAATAAGAAGATAGGAGTAATACTATAGATAGAAAGTAGATTTTCATTAGGAATTTTCTCATAAAATGAAAGAAGCCATTTACCGGTTCCTGAGATGAACCGGTAAATCGCTTTTATTGATATTTGTATCTCTATTTGATATTAAAATAGCTTAATAGGTAGTTTTAACATATTCAATATTACCTGTTGAACTTCCTGCGAATTTGGTGAATACAATTTTGTAGTAGTTGTTATTTAGGTCTTTTACAAAAAACAATGTTTTAGGATTTATAGTGTAGTAGATAGGAGAGGTTTCCATATGTAACGTTTTCCAATCCCATCCAATTGTATTTAATGCTTTTGAAAAGGTAGCATTTGAATAATCATTACTTGCAGTATCGGTATCAACCATTTTAGCAACTTGAATCTTATTGTTAGTTAATACACCCGTAACTGCTCCGAAATTGTTACCTATATCGGCATACTTAGTAAACAGTAAATCCCAGGTTGCTTTAGCTGGTTCATGAGCAACCACTTGGTTGTTTATGATAGAAAAATGAATCAGGTTTTTGTCCAAATAACTATTGCAAGGTATTTGAGCAGAAGTTGAATCGGAACCGTCCAGATTTGAAAACTGAATATAAAATGTATTATTGGTTGCATCCCTTTTCTCAATAAATAACTTTTTTACTGATCCATCGTTAAATTTTACAATATGTATGGAATCACCAAACAAAGTGTGATTAGTGGAATTGTAAACACACCAGCCATAATCGGGATGACCTAATGCATTTTTATCAAAAGCTCCATTTTCCCAGGTAGTATCAGAATAGGTGTTAAATAAAGGTGACCAGGTTGATAATCCAGTTGTATCGGCCGCAGCCCAATCCCCTTTTTTTCCATTTGGCCAAACATAAAGAACCACACCGTTACCATCGTTGGTAATAATAGTTGAGGTTTGAGGGTTGGTATAAAAGGCAATATCCCATTCCGTGCGCGAAGGAGTTGAAATTACTCCATCTTTCAAACTATAATAAATATCATTGGCATACCTTACATCCATTGTTAAACTATCGGTTTTAATTTTTGGACCAACAACTACAATTGGGTCTTCATCTTCAGTACAAGAAACTAATGCGAAAGCAATGAATGCAATAAATAAAAGGTTTTTCATAATTTGTTTAAATATTTTAGATTAGTTACAATTTTCAATATATTCAATAGCAGTAATAGTCAACTGCATGAATATCAATTAATAAAATAAATGAATGTTTTAAAAATTGCTTTATGAATAATTCCGGTTTCAGTTGAGTTGGATAATCAAAAATAATACGTAATGAAAAGGCTGCACACCTTACTTATGAGTATAAAATTTTAAGATAACAACTGAATGGATAATTGCCTAAAGCAACGAATTGATTTAAGCTAAAGCTGGAGGGCCTCTGTTGTAGCTTTTATTGCTTAACTTTTCGGGTAAATCCTCAACAAATTCCGAACAATCAATGAGTACAAATTTTGGATAAATCGTAAGATCATCCTGAGTTGGCGGAGTATCGGCGAAAGTTAACTGAAAGTCGTTGGAAGAAATGTTTTGCTGATAATCCTGACTCAGAATTATCAATTCATTAGCTGAGTTATCTTTAGATAGTAAGGTAGCATCTTTTACCCCCTGATATAAGAATATCACGGAGAAAACACCTAAAACGGCTAGAGTTATAAAATTCGATGCCAATCCAAAGAAAAACATAAACTGAATTTATTTGCAGCGAAACTACTAAAATATTTTAGATAACTTGGTATTCATAATTGAATGTAATTTTATTAATAATTACCGTAATCCTCAATATTAGTAAGCATGAAACCAATTCACCATCCAATTAAAAAGATAGAAACAATTCAACTATTGATTTAGATCATTTAATCAATTGTCGTATCGCCAAAAATAGATGTTATGGAATCAACATACCGGGTCGGGTTCTTAAAGTCGCAAAAAGTATCTTTGCTGCGGTCATTTTACTACAACTCTTTTATGTAGATTTGACAAATAGTAATAAGTTAAAACTTAAATATCGAATTATGAAAAGAATGTTTTTAATAATGATTTTTGGAGTCGGGCTAATTTTCAGTTCTTGCGAATATGAAGCCTATGTTGCACCAGAAGTTATTGTGCCCACCGAACCTATTTCATTTAGTGAGCAAATTCAACCTATTTTTAGCAATCAGAATTGCACAGGATGTCACACTGATTCTCACGCTTCTGGTCTTGATTTAACACCCGGTAATTCTTATCAAAGTCTAATGTCTAATACTGGTGTAGTTGATACCTTGAATCCAGCGACAAGTTTAATTGTCACTATACCGGCATCCACAGGTTCACATTATAAAATCTATACTGCACAAGATGATTTGTTGGTATTGACTTGGATTGAAGAAGGAGCAAAAAATAATTAATTATAAAAATTAAAAATATGAAAAAGTTATTATTACCTTTTATAGCATTAGTTTTAGCCAATGCAGTAGTATTTGCACAGGAAGAAGCAGCAGTTGACAAACCGGTAGTGGAGCCTTTTGGAAGCGGTTATTTGATTGACAATCAAACAACTTTGGTTCCTTATCCAAAAACCTTGGAATTTGTTATCCAGCATAAGTTTGGTACCCTTGAAAATGGAAGGGAAGATGTTTGGGGAATTTACAATTCAGCCAATGTGCGTTTAGCATTGAATTTTGTAGTACTCAAGAATGTGCAAGTAGGATACGGACTTACAAAGGAAGGTATGGTACATGATTTTAGTGCTAAATGGACTTTTTTAGAGCAAACCCGCAAAAACTCAGTCCCATTATCGGTTTCTTTTTATGGAAACATTGGAATAGGCGGACTTGAAAAAGAAAGTTATGGTTTGGAATATGAATTTATGAACCGTTTATCAATGTTCGGGCAATTAAATGCCAGCCGTAAATTTACTGATAGAATTACGTTACAAGCAGGTGCCAGTTTCTCTCATTTTAATCAAACCGATACTTCAAAATACGATTATGATCGCATTGGACTTCATCTAATCGGTCGTTTTAAAGTGACGGAACAAGGTTCTGTTATTTTCAATTACGACCAACCTCTGAAAGCACTTCAATTATCTAATCATGAAGATGTTAAGCTTCATCCAAATGTTGCGTTGGGTTATGAAATTGCCACTGTTTCACATGCCTTCCAATTTTATTTGGGATATTCAAAACAGCTATTGCCACAATATGTAATGATACGTGAAACCAAGGATTTTGATTTTAACCAATTTAATTTTGGGTTTGTTATTACCCGATTAACCGGTTATTAGTAGCAATAGAAATTTATAAATACTTTAGATACCAATGAGTACAGAATATTTATTTAAGAAATACCTGATGCTGAGCTTACTATTAGCATCAGGTATTTTCTGTTTTGCCCAAGATGAACCGGTTACTCTTTCTGAGCAAAGCAGCCATTGCATTCAATGCCATGGAAACCGCTATTATAAATTTCACAATAAGGTTACCGATACTGAGGTAAAAAAACTGATGAATCCGTACTATTATATTGATAGTACAAAGTATGTAAAAGCGATTCATAGTTTCTTTTCCTGCGAAGATTGCCATTCTGCAGATTATGCAAACTATCCACATCCTTCTGAATTGAAATTGGAACCTAAATTATCATGTATCGATTGTCATGGTGGGGATGAAACATTTGCCAAATACCAGTTTGATCAAATGGCCGAAGAAGTGGAAAATAGTGTGCATAAAAAAGCATTTGGTGAGCAATTCAAATGTGAAATGTGCCACGATTTGCATAGCTACAAACTAGGTGCCCGTAAGGAAAACTCAAAAATCACCGAAATTGTTAAGCAAGACAATGAAATGTGCTTGAGTTGTCATAATAATTTATCGAAATATCAAATTCTAACTGACAATCAGAAGCCGGAATTACTAAAGACCCATGATTGGTTGCCTAATCAGGAATTGCACTTTTTAAACGTCCGTTGTATTGAATGTCATACCCCGGTAACAGATACCGTAATGGTTTCGCACAATATTTTGCCTAAAGAAAAGGCAGTTCACCTTTGTAGCGACTGTCACTCAACCAACAGTATTTTGCGCGATAAGCTCTATAAATATGCTGCAATACAGTCGCGTAATGAAGGCGGGTATTATAATTCAGTAATTTTAAACGAGGCTTATGTTATTGGTGCTAACCGGAATAAGTATTTAAATATTATTAGTTTACTTATTCTCGCCATGGCAATTGGGGGCATTTCATTACATATTGTTGCACGGATTATTAATAAAAAGTAACATGAGTAAACACGAATTATATCTATATCCTGTCTGGTTAAGAATCTGGCATGGAGTGAATGCAATTTGTATTATCCTATTAATTATTACAGGAATAAGCATGCAATATGGTAATCTCGATTACCCCTTTCTTCCTTTTAAAACATCGGTACAAATACATAATTTTGCTGGTGTTATTGCGGCCATTGGTTACGTGGTATTTTTGGTGTACAACCACTTTTCAGGCAATGGAAAGCAATATGTTCCCAATTATAGAGGATTCGGTGGAAGGATTTCGAAGCAAGGGATGTACTATTTATACGGATATTTTAAAGGGGAACCCAAACCATTTCCAATTACCAAAGAGAATAAATTTAATCCATTACAGCGGTTTTCTTACTTAACTACCATGTATGTATTTGTTCCAATTATTGCTATTACCGGTGTTGGTTTGCTTTATCCGGAATTGATTTTTACAAAAATATTTCATATCGGTGGAGTTCAATTAACAGCGGTTCTGCATTCCGTGATGGGTTTCTTTATTTCCTTATTTTTGATTGTTCACTTATATGTAGCATCAATAGGAAAGAATCCGTTACGAAATTATAAAAGCATTATAAATGGGTATCATGCATCTGATGAACATTGATTATTATTTTTAACGAATTTTAAAAACCTGCCGGATGCAAAATCCAGGCAGGTTTTTTTATTGTGTGCCGTGCATATTTATTACCTAGGAGGTGAAAGTCCTTTATGGGGGTCGGTAGTTACCAACCATTAGCCAAAAGCAAGGGTGTCCGTTGCGAAGCGGAATCTGAAGGAAG
>JBAYKX010000057.1:0-35119 GCA_041664345.1 Salinivirgaceae bacterium | reverse complement strand
TTCTTGCAAACCTAATTTCGGGACTAATTGCATATCACTTCCTACCTAAAAAACCATCCCTTAATATTGATATTGTTGATAATAAAAGACTTAAATTGGTTGCTTAGGTCGAACTCACGTTAAGTTATAATATTCTGCCAAACATATCAAAGGTTCCAGCCAGAATTTTGCAGTTCCTTCAGTGGTATTTATATGGATATGCATCCTTGATTCTTCGCGGCTATTGAAAAAGAAGCGAAACCTTCCTATAATTAAAACAGTTGGCATAGATAGAAGTTTTAAACAAAGTTAAGTTAATTATAGTACCGAAACAAAACGATACTATTATTCAGGGAAAAAATCCCGAATTTCTTCCAATTTAATATTCGATTGGGAGATTTGCCTTTTAAAATACTCAATTTGTATAGTAGACTGCCGGATAGCAAGCCCGAAAGCAGGGTGGTTTGTAACAGTTATCGGTTATTTGCCCTAATTTTGGGACGAAATATTATCACGCCGTATATTGCGGTGCGTGCTGCATTGTAGAGATGCGCCACGTGGTACGTCTGTACATTAATCACTTCAATTTTTCATCTATCCTGCTATTGCAATTCGGTAAACCACAACGGAGATTGAAGTGGTAATAAAATATATCGAATAAATCCCGTTAAATAAGCCATGAATATTACCGACAGGCTCTGCCATTTCGGTGATCCGGAGGGTTGCCAGTGTTGCCATTTACCCATTTACCCTTTTAGAGTCTTTATAAACCCTTCCATATTTTTTGCCAATTCCCCGGGTTGTTCCAATGCCTTAATAAATGCACTTCCGATGATGGCTCCGTTAGAGTATTCGCAGGCTTGGGTAAAGGTTTCCTTATTTGAAATCCCAAATCCGGTAAGTACAGGTTGTTTGAGGTTCATACCATTTATCCGTTTGAAATAACTCATGCTTTCTTCGTTAAAGCCGCTTTTTGTTCCGGTAGTTGAGGCCGACGACACCATGTAAATGAACCCTTTGCTCAGTTCGTCGGTTTTACGGATGCGCTCATCTGATGTGCCAGGGGTAATTAAAAACACTGGAATTATTCCATTTGATTCAAATATGTCTTGATACGATTCTTGGTGTACTTCCATGGGCATATCGGGCAAAATGACCCCATCAATGCCAATGGCAGCAATCTGCCGGCAGAATTCTTCCACCCCAAATTGTAGTACCGTATTAAAATATCCCATCAAAATCAAAGGAATTTTTACGCTTTTGCGGATATCTTGAATTTCCGACAGCAATTTTTTCAAAGTCATGCCATTTTCCAAGGCTAACTGACTACTTTGCTGAATTACAGGGCCATCGGCCAATGGATCGGAAAATGGAATGCCAATTTCAATTAAATCGACTCCGTTTTTTTCCAATTCCATAATAATGGAAGCTGCCGTATTTGGTTTCGGGTGACCGGCTGTGAAATAGACTGAAAGGATGTTTTCCTTTTTTGTATCGAAAAGTGTATTTATTCGGTTCATCGTGAATAGTATTTAAAGTTTGGAGTACTTAAAGTATTTAGAGTTAAGAGAAATTTGGCTACTCAAAACACTTCAACTGTTTTTTGTGTTTTTCATGTAATTCCGATAGGCTTCCATGTCTTTATCGCCCCGGCCGGAAATATTGATTACCACGGTTTCTCCTTTTTTGAAAACCAGTTTTTTTAGAGCTGCCAAGGCATGTGCCGATTCCAAAGCCGGAATAATTCCTTCCATCAATGTTAATTCAAAAGCTGCCGAAAGCGCTTCCTCATCGGTAGCACGGATAAACTCAGCCCTTTTTGAAGTAAACAAATGGGAATGCAACGGACCGATTCCGGGATAATCCAATCCGGCTGAAATGGAATAGGGTTCTACAATTTGGCCATCATCGGTTTGCATCAACATAGTCATGCTCCCGTGGATAATTCCGGGACGGCCTGCGGCCATAGTGGCGGCTGTTTCGCCAGTTTCCAATCCTTTTCCGTCGGCTTCTACAGCTACCAGCTTAACTTTTGGTTCGCTCAAATAGTGATAAAAAGCCCCGGCAGCATTGCTACCGCCACCTACACAGGCAATAATGGTATCGGGTAGAGCAGAACCGGTTTGCTCCAGCAATTGGGTTTTCATTTCGTCACTTATCACCGATTGAAACTGGGCAACCATATCGGGGTATGGATGTGGGCCAACAACGGAACCAATGATATAATGCGTTTCTTCGGGGTGGTTAATCCAATCGCGGATGGCCTCGTTGGTAGCATCTTTCAAGGTTTTATTACCTGATTGTACTGGAACCACAGTGGCCCCCAACATCTGCATTTTCTCCACATTGGGCATTTGGCGGGCCACATCGGTTGCTCCCATAAAAACGATGCATTCCAATCCTTCGCGGGCACAAACCGTAGCGGTGGCAACGCCATGTTGTCCGGCTCCGGTTTCGGCAATAATGCGTTTTTTGCCCAAATAACGAGCCATTAAAATCTGTCCAACCGTGTTGTTTATTTTATGCGATCCGGTGTGGTTCAGGTCTTCGCGTTTCAAATAAAGGTTTATGTCGTATTTATCGCTCATGCGTTGCGAATAGTATAATGGGGACGGCCTACCCACATAATTTTTCAATAGGGAGGTAAACTCCTTTTGGAACGACTCGCTTTCCATTATCCTCAGATAGTTTTCCTCCAAATGCTTGACATTCGGGTATAGCATTTCAGGAATAAAGGCACCTCCAAATTGGCCGTAATATCCTTTATTGTTCACTTGATAGTTCATGTTTTTATAATTAGTTCATTATTTTCATTTGCCCATTTGTTCATTAGCCCATTTGTTCATTAGCTCATTATTCCATCTTCAAATGGTCACATGGTCACATGAACAAATGGTCACATGAATTAAATATTGATTTTTCCCTTTTGCAAATCATTCATAAACCTTGCAACCGCTGCTATATCCTTCAATCCCGGTTCTGTTTCGAAACGGCTATTCAAATCAACACCGATTAATGTAGGATAATTAAGGTTCAATATCAGTTCGGCATCATCGGGACCAATTCCGCCACTCAATATGAAATTTCCCAAAGGGGCTATCTCATCGAGTTTTTTCCAATTGAATTTCACACCGGAACCGCCGGCAATGCTTGTTTTGGTATCGAACAAATAAGCAGTACATACATTTTTATATGGTTCAATTTCAAAGCGTTGGGTGCATTCGTCAATTCTAAAGGCTTTAAATACTTCAAAACCTAAATTCAATAGTTTCAAACATTCTTCGGGCTTCTCATAACCATGAAGTTGAATGGCTGTGAGATTGAATTCCGTTGCTTTGGCCAAAATGGTTTCGATGGTTTCATTCACAAAAACGCCCACTCTTTTGGCTTGGGTTTCGGGAATTTTGTCCCCAGAAATATTAATATACCTTGGCGAAGAAGGGTAAAAGATGAACCCAAGATAATCAGGATTTAATTGGTCGACATCTTTTATGTTTTTGGGTTCCCTCAAACCACAGACTTTGATTTTTAATTTGTTTTTCATATTGTTAATCCTTTATTTCGTTAATAAACTGGTTGCATGCTTTGCCTGGATCGGAGGTCTTCATAAACGATTCACCAATGAGAAATCCACGGTATCCAAAGTGCTTCAGATAGCTGATATCTAATGCAGAGCCAATTCCGCTCTCCGATATTTTCACACACCTATCGGGAATAAACGGGCTTAATTCCGCCGAAGTTTCCAACGTGGTTTTAAAGGTATGCAAATCGCGGTTATTCACCCCAACCAAATCAACTTCATCTGTAATATGGCGCAGCTCCTTTTGGTTATGGATTTCGAGCAATACTTCCAACCCGTTTTCATGTGCTGTTTTTGCCAAATGCAGCACCTGTTCCGGTTCTAGGCAGGCGGCAATCAATAAAATAAGGTCGGCTCCGGCTTTGGCAGCTTCAATTATCTGATACTCATCCACCATAAATTCTTTCCGCAGGATAGGCATGTCAACCAATGGAGCGGCGGCCAACAAATCGTTCAGTGAACCGCCAAAGAAATGGGAATCGGTTAAGATGCTAACACCCGATGCTCCGGCCTTTTGATAGGCTGGAACAATCAGTTCGGATTTAGCCGATTGATTGATCCAATCTTTGGAAGGCGATTTGCGCTTAAACTCGGCAATAATTCCGCTTGAATGTTCTTCAGTTAGGCTCTTCTTCAACGAATAAAAAGACCTATTGCGTTTCTGCTGCAACAATGCATTAATAGTGACCAGCTTCTTTTGAGCGGCAACTTCTTCTTTTTTATGGGCAATTATGGTATCGAGTATGGTGGCCATTTTTTATTTTTTTGAAACTTCAATCAGGTTATTGAACGACTTCAACGCTTTTCCGCTGGTTAACGATTCTTTTGCCAAGGCATAACTATCGTCGAAACTATGGCCGAAGTAGCATTTTAAGGCAAAAGCAGCATTGGTAAGCACCACTTGGTTTTGTTCCAAAGTCCCTTTTCCTTCCATAATATTCATGAAAATTTTAGCCGATTCTTCCACCGTAGCACCACCTTTAATGGATGCTTCACTAACACGGGTCAATCCCAAGTCTTCGGGTTGATTTAATTGTTCCGAAAGGTTGGTAATGGTTTTAAATCCTCCGGTAAGTGAGATTTCATCATATCCGTCCAGACTGTGAACGATTACAAAATCCTTGGTGGTTTGCTGATAAATATATCCATACAGCCTGGCTAAATCCAAGCTGAATACCCCAACGAGTTGCTTTTGCGGGAAAGCCGGATTCACCATGGGTCCCAACATGTTGAAAAAAGTTTTTACCCGCAACATTTTGCGTACCGGAGCCACATTTTTCATGGCTGGATTGAATAGGGGGGCATGTAAAAAACAGATGTTGGCTTTATCAATCTGCCTTCTCAAATTGTCTTGCTCATTGGTAAACTGATAACCGAAATATTCCAGAATATTGGACGATCCACAAGCCGACGAAACGCCATTGTTTCCATGTTTGGCCACTTTAGCGCCGGCACCGGCTGTAATAAATGAAGCCAATGTGGATATATTAAAAGTATCTTTACCATCGCCACCGGTACCGCAAAGGTCAATTAGCGGTTCAGCCCCCAAATCTACCCGGTGGCAATGTTGCAGCAGCGCATCGCGGAAACCCGACAATTCTTCAACGGTAATGCTTCGCATCAGATATACGGTTAGGAACGATGCCATTTCCACTTCGGAATATTTTCCCTGGGCAATATCCGATAAAATCGCCTGTGCTTCAACACTGCTCAGTGTTTTGTGAGCCGTCAGGTGATTGATAATATTTCGCATTTCAGTCATACAAATTCAATTAGTAATTAATAATTAGTAATTGGCAATTGGTTTTTTGATAATTGATAATTGATAATTGATAATTGCCCATTGTTAATTGTGCATTGTTAATTATCTATCCAATTTTTTATCATCATACCGCCATATTCAGTAAGGATTGATTCCGGGTGGAACTGCACCCCTTTTACATCGTAGGTTGCATGGCGCAGTCCCATTATCAGATTGTTTTCATCTACGGCAGTAATAATCAATTCATTGGGCAACCCTTCGCGGTTTACTATCCAGGAATGGTAGCGGCCGGCATCAAAAACCCTTGGTACGTTATCAAAAAGCGGCTCGTATTCTTGTGTTTGGGTAATGGGCGATGCAACTCCGTGATACACTTTGTTCATGTTGATTAAGTTGCCGCCAAATACTTCGCCTATAGCCTGCAAACCCAAGCAGACGCCCAAAATGCTACGGGTTGGTGCACAGGTCTTGATTATCTCTTTCAGATTACCGGCCTCATCGGGAATTCCGGGGCCGGGTGACAACAATATTTTGTCGTAGGCCAGTGCTTCTTGTCCCGTGATTTTGTCGTTTCGGAATACATCGGGCAATTCGCCGGTCACGTTTTTAATGTATTGTACCAGGTTGTATGTAAACGAATCGTAATTATCTATCACTACTATTTTTTTCATTTTAATTTTTATTTCAAAGGTTGTTTAATATTTCAAATGTATAGCTTCTACTCTTAAGGATAATTTTATTTTTTTTTCGGATGTTTTTAGCCTTCTGGTCACTCGTTACTGGTCACTCGTTACTGGTTGCTAGTTACTTGTTTCTGGTAACTGGGTTCTAGTTTCTGGTTGCAAATTTCTTTTCTCTAAATTCTAAATTCTAAATTCTAATTTTCAAACTATTAACCTCTCACAACTTTATGTGTTGCGGTGCATGTAGCCTTTTCATACCATGGCAACTAACTTGGATGCACCGCATTTGCCTTTAATCCATTTTCCCTGGGGCGTTGCCCCGGGCTTAGTTCTTACGCCCCTATCTTTGTGCCATATGGCACAAAGATAGGGGCTTCCCCCAGCTTCTAACTTTTGGTTCTAATCTCGAATTTCCATCTTCAGTTTTCTGACTTCAGACTCCCGACTTCGGTCTTCCCTAAATTTTCTTCGCTTCCTCAATGGCCATTTTTAAAGCGGCCAGTTTGTTGTTAACTTCGTTCAATTCGCTTTCCTCATTTGAATCGGCTACAATGCCAGCACCTGCCTGGTAATACAACGTATTGTTTTTGCTCATGAAGGAGCGGATGGTGATGGCCAGATTTATTTTACCGTTCAATCCAATATTTCCGATGCATCCGCCGTAAAAGCCACGGGCTTGGTTTTCGTATTGGTCAATGAGTTGCATGGCTCTGAATTTTGGGGCGCCGGTTAATGTTCCGGCTGGAAAGGTGTCGGCATAAATACGGATGGGATCGGTTCCGGTGCGTATTTTGCCTTCTACTTCCGAAACCATGTGCAGCACATGCGAGTAATAATGAATTTCGCGGAAATAGTTCAATTTAACCTGGTCGGCATTGCGGCTCAGGTCGTTGCGGGCTAAATCGACCAGCATAATGTGTTCGCTGTTTTCTTTGGGGTCAGCAGCCAGTTTTTTTGCCAGTTCCTTGTCATCGCTGTCGTGCCCGGTACGTCGGAAAGTTCCAGCAATTGGGTTGATATAGGCTTTCCCGTTGTCGGTTTTTATTTGTGATTCGGGCGATGAACCGAATAACTTAAAGCTTCCGTAATCGAAATAAAACAGGTATGGCGAAGGATTTATGGAACGCAACGCCCGATATACATTGAAATCGTCGCCATTAAACTGTTGGCTGAACGACCGGGAAAGTACAATCTGGAACACATCGCCCCGCAAACAATGTTCTTTGCCTTTGGCCACCATTTGCATGTATTGCTGATTGGTAACGTTGGTTTCTTCGCCGTTTAAGGTATTGAACCGATAGATGGCAAACGTGCGGTAGAGCAATTGTTCCACAATAAATTGCAAATTCGATTCTTCGCCGTTAAAAATGTGCTCAATCAGCATTATTTTGTTGCTGGTATGGTTAATGGCCACAATGTATTTGTAGAATTGGTACAGCATGTCGGGTATCTGTTTATCGTCGGCTACCGTTTTTAATTCAATATCCTCAAAATAGGTAACGGCTTCGTAAGTGGAATACCCGAACAAACCGGTGGCCGGTATTTTTTCCAGGGTGCTTTTTGCTTCAAACGAATGGGCAAATTGGCTGAGCAAATCGGTGGCTTCGCTCATTTTATTCAGCACCTGTGTGGTCTCTTTCCCATTCGGATGCTGAATGGTTACTTTATTGCCCAAGGTTTTTATGGTTGCGATAGGTTCCATGCAAATAAACGAGTACTGGTTTTCGCCGGCTTTAAAGTCGGCGCCTTCCAACAATATAGAATTGGGAAACACATCGCGCAATTTCAGGTAAATGGCTACCGGAGTAAGCACATCGGCCAGCAATTCTTTGGTATTCAAGGTGAAAAATGATGGTGTCATAATATCATTGGTTTAAAAAGTTGATTGTTAAAAAAAATAAAAAGCGGCTCTCGGGTGATCCGGAGCCGCTTGTAATTCGTTAAAATTAAGCATAGGCTTTCCGCTCTCACCCGTTTAAATATGATTCCTGCCAACGCCATGCTTGTATTTGTATCTTTAAGTTCATAATTTCAATTTTTATTTATTAAAAAAAGCCTGTCGGATGTTACGACAGGCTTTAATAAAGTTTAGGCAAGTGACCTTAATTTCATTACTGTCGTAATAAACTGTTATGCCACCACCAAATATTTTTACAATTGTTAACCATTTCAATCAAATTTGTGATACAAATAAAGGAATTGATTTTTTAAAAACAAAATATATTGATCAAATTATTTTTGAGGATTATTATTTTCAAGGATAGCAGATTAATATTAGTTGTTATGATATTTACAAATTAAGTAAAGTTAGTTACAAAAAAAGCCATCCAAATCTTTCATAAACACAAAAAATGGTTATTTTTGCACTCCGTTCTACAAAAATAAAGTTGACGTATCTTTTAAGGCCCAGATGGCGAAATTGGTAGACGCGCTAGTCTCAGGGACTAGTGACCGCAAGGTTGTGCAAGTTCGAGTCTTGTTCTGGGCACCAAAACTTAAATGATACCAAACTTATAACTGCCCAGGTGTTGAAATTGGTAGACAAGCCAGCTTGAGGGGCTGGTGCTCGTAAGGGCGTGCAAGTTCGAGTCTTGTTCTGGGCACTTTTTAAAAACAAACCCGCTGTAAACTATGTGTTTATAGCGGGTTTGTTGTTGGTGGGGGTTTAATTATTTCTCAAAAACAGTATTATTATTCTCATAATTTATTTTGCGCAGGTATTCTGAAGGAGATATCCCAAATTCATTCTTAAAGTTAATGGTGAATCTTTTGAGTGAACTATAGCCAACAGAATAAGCGATTTCAGCTATTTGCAACTGACTTTTTTCCAATAGTTGCCTTCCTCGTTTCAGACGTATTGTCTTTATAAAATCTAATGGGCCTTTTCCGGTGATGTGCATTAGTTTTTTATATAAATGGCTCCGGCTGAGACCTACAGCAGAACTGAGTTCTTCAACTGAAAACTCCGGATCCTCAATATATTCTTCTACAACCTTTATAGCCTTCTCAATAAGCTGTTCATCTAACGATGTTATGGTAATTTCACTAGGTGATACATCCATCTTTTGACTAAATGACAAGTGGCACTTGTCCCTCCATTCTAAAAATTTACGGATACGTAACTTCAATAAGTTAAAATTGAAAGGTTTGGTTAAATAATCATCGGCACCTAATTCGAATCCTTCTATTTTATATTCTTCTGCGGTGCGGGCTGTTAGTAGTATTACAGGTATGTGCGATAAATGTATATCTGTTTTTATCCGATTGCAGAGCTCGGTTCCATTCATAACAGGCATCATAACATCACTTATCACGATATTCACGTCATTATCCTGAAGAAGGTCCAAGGCCTCTTGTCCATTATAGGCAATTAATAACGTATATTCATCCGATAGGCTATCGGCCATAAATTCACAAAACTCTTTATTATCATCAACAAACAGCAGTACCGGATTGGTAGGAATTTCCTGATTCTCGGGTTCTTCCAGTATTTCTTCATCTTGCTGGTTATCAGGAATATGCTTATCAGCAATGTCGGTTTCCTGAATTGGGAGATTAATGGTAAAAACACAACCATGAGGTACATTATCGGTAACATTAATAGAACCTCCGTGCATAATGGCGTACTCGCTAGCAATGTGCAGGCCAATTCCGCTACCGGTTTTTTCTTGTTTTTGAGAAGTTTGGTAGAACCGTTCAAAAACATGATTTTTCTCTGATTCGCCAATTCCTGGTCCGGAATCTGAAATACTGATGCATACAGAGTCTTTTATTTGGTAAATAGTTACATCTATTTTACCACCATTGGGAGTATATTTGAAGGCGTTGGAAAATAGATTGGATAGTATCCGCTGCATTTTGTATGGATCGAAGTGCATCGAAAGGTTTTCTATTTGGTGCGAAAAGGTGAATTTAATACCACGCTCAGTTGCATAAGATAAGAAAGGTACACATGCTTCATCAATAAAACTAACCATATCGCCTGTTTGCAGACGCAATGATTCGGCTCCCACATCGAGCTTGCGGAAGTCTAATAATGAATTAATTAATTGCAGTAATTGTTCGGCATTTTTATTTACAATGTTTAGTTTTTTCCGTAAACCTTCTTCCAACTTACCATTTAATATCGTTTGCAGTGGTGTTACTATTAGTGTAAGTGGAGTACGCAAATCGTGACTGATATTAGTGAAGAACCTTAATTTCATTTCATTAAGATTCGTTTCTTTCTCATGTTCCAATTTTACCCTTTGCCGTTCGAGCCTTGTATATTGCTGTTTTTTTAAATTATAAATAAAGTAGAGCAAAATAGAGGCAATAAGTAAATAATATATAA
Organism: Salinivirgaceae bacterium; assembly: GCA_041664345.1. GTDB lineage: Bacteria > Bacteroidota > Bacteroidia > Bacteroidales > SZUA-534 > GWE2-40-63. The sequence continues at coordinate 24,782 of JBAYKX010000057.1, read as the reverse complement.
CCAACGCCCACCAGGATAAATAGAGCGGAGGTTTGACTGTTATATCAAGAGCAGTAGCTTCATCATTCCAAACCCCATCGCTATTGCAGGCTTTTATCAGGAGTTTGTAACTGCCTGGGTTTAGCGATGAAAATTCGATTTTGTTTCCTTGGGTAGGTAACCATTGATCGTTAAATCCTTTAACTTTATAAATATATTTAACTTTATCGGCATTTAGCAAATCGCCGGTTGTAAATTGTAACGAAATTAATTTGTCCTTTGCACTGAATACCAATGAATTAGTTTGTTCCATAGGGCGTTCCAGCAACTTATATCTGTTGTATATTGAATCTATCTGGATGCTTTTATTGCCCACACCCAGCCCGGTAAAAATAACTTTAGAAAGCGGTTGGTTCTTTTCGGACATTTTATTTGGATTAGCAATAGTATAACCCTCCGTTCCACCCAAAAGGATATCGCCATTGCGCCGTTTGTAAATGGCATGACCGTTAAAATAGTTGTCTTTTAAACCGTCTTTTGCGAAGAAATTTTTAATTGATATTAATAAGACACCCTGGGCATTGCGGTTTACCGTTAGAACCGATAAACCGTTGCTTGTGGTAACCCAAGTATTCCCGTAGTTATCGCTGATAATGTCCCGTATAATATTATCGCACAGGCCATTTTCTTTGTCGAGGTAATAAAGGGTGTCGTTTTTTAAATCCCATAAAGTCAGTCCTTGGTTGTGACCCAGCCAAATACACTCATTTCCATCTTTATAGGTAGTGGAAACAAACATTTGCTTAAATTTTTGGGTTTCCTTTTTATTTCCATAATACATGACTTTACTCCGGGTTATAATATCAATAGCACAAAGCCCATACGCAGTACCAATATATAGTTTATCGCCCCCGTCATAAAACATATCATAAGTAAACCCAATCTCGTTGATGGTAATAATTGGTGAATCAAGGTTTTTATTATCAGCGGGTAAACATTGTATTCCTCCTCCAAGGCTGCATATCCACAAATTACCATAACGGTCTTCAGCTAAACTCCATATATTGTCGTTGGCTAAACTACTGTTGTTTTTGTATAATTGGTAAACTGCCCATTTTTATAATAAAACAGGCCATTTAAATAGGTTCCTGCCCAAATTCCACCTTTTTTATCTTCGAGCAAGGATACAATTGCATAATTTGGTATTGGCAGTTTCTGGATATTATTTCCAAATTTTTTATCCTGATACAACCCATTTCCATCGGTACCCAACCAAATATTGCCTTGTTGGTCTTCCAAAATGGTATTTACATCCTTGCAATCGGGGTGTTCAATATTTATAAAATTTTGAAAACTTTCATGGTAAAACGAAATCCCCTTTTTGTTGTGTCCAATCCATATTACGCCACTGTTGTCCCGGTATAGGCATCCCACATTACTGGATGCAATGGTTGCGTTTGTTCGTTGGTTGTGCAGAAGATTTGTAAAAGTATCATTTTCCCTATCATAAATAAACAATCCTTCATGATCGGTACCTATCCAAATATGGCCATTCTCATCATCAGTTATACTCGATATTATATTGGATTTTGCATTTATTGATGAACTTAATATCATTTCTTTCCATTCGGAATCAGGGCTTTTTTTGTAATATATCCAATCGGGTTTGTTCGAGAAAACCCATAATCCCTTATGCGAATCAACATAAACTTTATTGAACAAATTATTGATTTCTTTTTTTAAATAGTCCTGAAATTCAATTAATATCTGGTTTCCATTGCTTTTGTCGATGCTCCATAGGAGTCCTGACTTTTGGATGGCAAACAATCGTTGGCCATCGTCACTTAAATTTATAGTAGCAACATCATCAATTTGGTTTTCTAAATCATAAACTCTATATGTTTTGCTATGGTTGTTATATACATAAGCTTTTTGTCCGCTTATTACCCAAAAATCTTGTTTTTTATCAACATAAACTTTAATATTTTGGCCAACTTGGATACCAAAATCTTTTAAATATTTTTGGACATCGTTAATAAAACTATCCTTCTCCCGGTTGTATATTAAGTAGCCAAACCCTAGGTTTATCCATATATTCCCCAATCCATCTTCATTTAAACCCATTATATCATTTGAAGTTAATGAATTTGGCATTTCCGGTTGTGTGGAATATACTTTAAAACCATAGCCATCGTATCGGTTTAACCCCGACTCAGTACCTATCCACAAAAAACCATAACTATCTTTCAAAAAAGTTCTAACAGAATTATTTGAAAGCCCGTTTTCTGTTTTTAAATAATGGAAATTATACGAAGGTTGCGCTATAGTGTGATAATATCCCGTAATAACTAAAATTAGCGTATAAAAAAACCTATTAAACTGTCTCATCTTTTGATACATTCAACTTATTATTAAGGGTTAAGTTAGCAAAAATATTTTTTATATCGATCTTCATTTTATACCTTAAAACCCCAGGTAATTTCTAATTCGCAACTAGTCAAGCCCTTATTTGCGGAATCAAAGATTGATATAAAAAGTTGATTAAAGTAGATATAGAACTACGTCTAATATATTATTTTTTAGATTGATACGGAGTATCTGCACCCAGTGTTGCTTGCATGATAGCATTAACAACGCCCTTATTAATTACTTCGCCGGTACTGCGGTTAAACAATCCACCTGGTGTGTCCCAACAATAGGGGATTAATCCTTTGTCAAGGGCCGAATTTACAACATAGTTATAATAATATTCTACCGATGCAATGTTAAGTGCCTGATCTGATGGGGGGCTGAGTTTTCGTTTATAGGCTCCAAATTCGCCAATAATTACCGGAATTCCTTTATCAACAAATTTTGATTTCATATATCCGAAGAATTTTTCCACATCGTTTTCTTCACCCCAACTGGCATTGCGGACGGTATCGGTTGTAGAATGATTGTCCTTTCCCCAATAATAAAACACTTTGCCCCAATTAGCATCATTGTCCATAAGGCAAAACTGATAGGGCGTATAATAATGAACTTCAACCATCAAGCGATCAGCAACATGGTCAGTTGGCATGGTGTTCATTAATTTGTTGGTTTCTTCAATATCAGTTGACGGGCCCTGTACAATCAGGGTACGCGAACTGTTGTTGCCCCCGGTTGCCCTCACCGCATCAATAAAAGTTTGGTGGTAAGTCATTAAAACTGACATTGAGGTAGCGTTATGGACATTGGGTTCATTGGTGCCAGCAAAAAGCAAATGTTCGTTGTAATCATTAAAATAATTGGCTATTTGGGTCCAATAAGCATGTTGCCTTTTATTCACAATGTCCTGATTGGCTTTGTTTACCCTGTTTTCCAGCCAACCTTTATCCCAATGCATGTTTAATATTACATACATATCGTCATTAATACAATAATCAACTACCTCTTTCACACGGGCAATCCAGTCTTTATCAATAACACTATTAATTGTATCGGAATGGCAAAACCATGCCACCGGAATGCGTACGGTATTAAACCCGGCAGCCTTTACCGAATCAATGAGTTGCTGTGAAGTATGGCCTGCCCCCCAGGCATCTTCTCCGCATACGGCCTCAAGGGTGTTCCCCAGGTTCCAACCAACTCTCATTTGACCGGCAATCTGCTGCGCTGTTGGTAACTGTGCTTTCACAGTCACAGGCACGAGTAACGCGCACGCAATAATCATAAAATAGGAATTTTTCCTAAGTGTTTGAAGTAAAAAAGTGAATTTTTTTCTCATTTTAAATTAGATAAATAGTTATTAATGAATTTTAAATAAGGCTGCAAGCTCAAACGGCATTGAAAAATAGACATCATAAAAATACTGCAATTCCCTTAAAACCGAAGAATGTTATGTTTTCAGTTAGGGGTAACAATGTATTATTTTCCGGTGCAAAGTCGTTCAAAAACTCCAAACCAATACCCTAGCTGGTTTTAATATCTTTCCGCCATCCAATATTTTGGCTGTTGCGGGAATATCATTTCATAATTATTTGATGAATAATTGATGGTGGACTCACTTATTTAGGCCTTTAGAGGTAGTTGTAATTTGTGACGGGTTTTATCCAAATTCCTTTTTAAAACAAACAGAGAAATAGCTTTGGTCGGTAAAACCGGTATTATAAGCGGCTTCGGAAGCTCTTAAACCTTCTTCCCTGATAAGCTTATATGCTTTTCGTAAACGAATGGTTTTAATTAGATTATTTGGAGTAAGACCTGTCAGTGATTTTATTTTTCTATATAATGTTGGTAAACTTATTGCAAAATGGTACGACTCACCTGGCAGGAATTATCACTGACCTATCATCTCGATCTTTCTTTAAATACCCAATCTTGAAAAATACCGGGATTTGTGTAGCTACTAATTTCAGAAACTTTTTTGTTAACTTTACTTAATATTTTATTGGCTTATAAAGCGGAATCTATGCTGAAGTTTTCCCGAATTAAACTTGATGTGATGCGTTTTCTTATTTGGCTAGTTTTACTGTTACAGGCACTTTCTGTTTTTGCGCAAAGTGAGCATTATAATTTTTCCAAATTAGATACTTATACCGGTCTCTCAAATAATCAGGTGAATGCTATACTAAAAGACCAGGACGGTTTCTTATGGTTTGGTACCATGTCCGGGCTAAACCGCTATGATGGTTATTCTTACAGGGTATTTCGTAAAAATTACAATGACAGCTCTTCGCTGCTTAATAACAGTATTCAGTCTCTCTATGAGCTTCCCGATGGAAAGATCTGGGTAGTGACGATGGGAGGTACCTGTATTTATAATTCGCATACCGAAAAATTCGATACTGATCAAAACGGCTATTTGCATTCTCTTGGTTTACCTTCCGGTGCGGTTAGCAATATCGTAAAAGGAAACAGTGGCAGATATTGGTTTCTTTACGACAATCTTGAGCTATACTCCTATTCAGGTACAGATAAAAAAGCAAAATCTTTAAGGCAGAGCCTCAGTGTCAACAGTTTGGATAGAATTAGTTCTGTTAAAGAAACGAAAGATGGGAAATTATGGATAGTGTATCAAAATGGATTTTTACAAGAGTATGATATAAATTTAAGCAAGGTTATTTTCTCCAGTACCGCATTGCAAAGCCTCAATAAAGGGAGCAATGCTTATAACCTTTTTATAGATACTGATGGCGATGTCTGGGCGTGGGCCCTCAATAATGGAGTTTTTCTTTTTCAACCACAGTATAATTCCTTCAAACAGTTTAGTGAAAATTCATTTCCTTTCAGGCTTAACGCGAACATGGTAAACGGGGTCGTTCAGGATAACAATGGGTTGATTTGGGTGGCTACTGACCATGGCGGTGTAAACCTGATCAATAAAAAAAACAACTTCAGTATCAGTTATCTTCTCAATGACCCAAAAAATCCCCGGACGCTTAGCCAAAATAGCATAATAGGATTGTATAAAGATGATAACGGAATTATCTGGCTAGGAACCTTTAAATACGGAGTTAATTATTTAAACAGCAACATTGTGCGGTTTCCGCTTTATCGTCACGAGGAATCGGATGCGGCGAGTCTTCCTTATGACGATATAAACAGGTTTGTTGAAGATAAATCCGGTAATCTCTGGATTGGGACCAATGGAGGGGGATTGATCTTTTTCGACAGGAAACGAAATACATTTAAACAATACCTGCACGACCCGAACAATAAAACCAGCCTGAGCAATAACGTAATTGTAAGTTTATGTATCGATCATGAGAATGTTCTCTGGATAGGGACGTTCTTTGGCGGCCTCAACCGCTTCGACGGTCAGCAATTCACACGCTACGGGCATAGTGACGGTGATTCTTCGAGCCTGGCGAATGATAATGTGTGGGAAATATTTGAAGACCGGGAGCAGAATTTGTGGATAGGTACGTTGGGCGGCGGTTTGGATATTTATAACAGGGAAACAAACCGATTTAAACATATTCAATACAAGGGAGAGCTGCAGGACTCAGGGCTTTTCGAATATATATCCACCATTCTGCAGGATAAAAAAGGGAATGTATGGGTTGGTACAACTGACGGGATCGCCGTCTTTGAAAAGGGTAACACTACCACGGTTTTTTATCAAAGCTCAAAAGATAAAAGTGATTTAAGCAATAATAATGTTACTTGTTTTTTGGAAGACAGCAAGGGAAGAATTTGGGTAGGTACCCGGAATGGATTGAATTTGTTCAATGAGCAGGCAAAACAATTTCAGACATTCACTACATCCGATGGCCTTCCCGATGATATGATATTGAATATTCTTGAAGATAACCATCAGACACTTTGGATTTCCACCCCCAACGGACTATGTAATGCCATTCCAAAACAAGGCAAAGCTGGCCTTGTTTTTTCTATCATTAGTTATGATGATGCCAACAATTTGCAGTACCGTCAATTCAATGACTTTGCAGCACTCAAAACCCGTGCGGGAGAACTGATCTTCGGAGGCCCTTCCGGTTTTAATATTATTAATCCTGATAAAATTCTAAAACCTGTTTATCGCCCTAAAATTGTTTTCACTGGTTTGCAGATATTAAGTAAAAGCATAGTGCCCGGGGAGTTGATCAATAACCGTGCGCTGCTGCAACAGTCATTATCAAGGCTTCAAAGTATTGAATTAAAATATAAGGAAAATGTTTTTTCCATTGAGTTTGCTTCGCTTGATTTTGGACATAGCATTCAGGATAAATATGCATACATGCTGGAGGGATTTAATTCAGACTGGTTGTATGCCGATGGCAGCCTGAGAAGAGCTACCTACACAAACATTGGTCCCGGCCATTACACTTTTAAAGTAAAGGTTTTAAACAGGGATGGTGTTTGGAGTGATGAAAAGACACTGCAGATCAATATTGAGCCACCATTTTGGCGAACCAATATTGCATATATTATTTACGCGTTGATCGTAGCAGGATTGTTTTTGCTTGCCCGGCGCATTACTCTAGACAGAATTCACATGCGCTACGAAGTGCAACTTCAGCGTAAGGAAGCAGAAAGAGCTCATTCAATGGAACAGTTAAAGACGAAATTATTTACCAATGTAAGTCATGAGTTTCGTACGCCTTTAAGCCTGGTCATTTCTCCATTAGACAAAATCATTAAGCAAACCACAGACGAAGAACTGAAAAAGCAATTGAATCTTGTGCAACGTAATGCCAAACGATTATTAAGCCTGGTAAACCAATTGCTCGATTTCAGGAAGATGGAAGTGCAGGAAATAAAATTGCATCCTGCAATTGGTGACATTATAAGGTTTAGTAAAGACATCAGTCACTCATTTATGGACATCGCCGAAAAGAAGAATATACGGTTTTCATTCTCGTCTGATATTGACAGCCTTGAAATTTATTTTGATAAGGATAAGATTGAAAAGATTTTTTTCAACCTGCTTTCCAATGCTTTTAAATACACACATGACAATGGAGCGGTGAGCGTCAACCTGACCTATAATCCCCCTGCAAATAATGAGGATGAAGGAACCCTGGCCATCGAAATAAAAGATACAGGCATTGGAATTCCTGCCGGGATGCAGGAAAAAATTTTTGAACGATTCTTTCAGACAGATGTCCCTCAAAGCATGGTGAACCAGGGAACCGGTATTGGCCTTGCCATTACAAAAGAGTTTGTTAGGTTGCATAAGGGTATCATTACCGTAAAAAGTGAACCGGAGCAGGGAACTTGTTTTACAGTTTTACTTCCGGCAAAAAAGATTTATGACCCTTCGGCTAGCACTGCAATCAGTCTGGTGCCGGCAGAAGAGGAAGAGGTGGGGCAAATGATACCTGAGGAAACTCAAAAAAGCGGCAGTAAAAAAACAATATTGGTGGTGGAAGACAATGAAGATATCCGCTTTTATTTAAAAGATAACCTGAAAGGGCTGTATAAAGTAGAAGAAGCAACCAACGGAAAAGAAGGTTGGGAAAAAATAAAGATACTGAATCCCGATCTGGTAGTGAGCGACATTATGATGCCTTTGATGGATGGAGTTGAACTGGCCCGGAAAATTAAAACCGAAACGCAAACGGCCCATATCCCCGTTATCCTGCTTACGGCAATGGGAAGTGAGGAAAAACAATTAGAGGGTTTGAAAGCAGGAGTAAACGATTATATCACCAAGCCATTCACCTTTGAAATCCTGGCCTCACGCATTAGAAATTTACTGGTTCAGCAGGAATTATTGCAACGGAGGTTTCAAAAGCAAATCGAGGTCAATCCCAGCGAGGTGACTATAACGCCTGTTGATGAGAAGTTCTTGAAACAGGCTTTGGAAGTAGTTGAAAAATACATGGACAAGCCGGATTTTTCGGTTGAGGATTTCAGCCGCGAGATGTGTATGAGCCGCAAGACCTTGTATAATAAAATTCTTTCGCTGACAGGCAGAGCTCCCCTTGAGTTTATTCGTTCAATAAGAATAAAGAGAGCTGCGCATCTGTTAAAAAAAAGCGGGATGACCATTGCCGAAATTGCATACGAAGTTGGAATTAATAACCCGAAGAACTTCACGAAATACTTCAAAGAAGAATTTAAAGTATTGCCATCCCAATATATAGTAGGTAAAACAGAAAATTCTTAGGTAAGATTTTTCTGTTTATTCCTTGTTTCCTTGGATGCCGAACGAGAGGCTCAGCCATCGCAACCAACACAGCTAAAGCCAGCCAATCTTTAAGTGCCTTAAGGGGCATTTTTGATAAGACACGTTAAAAATCAGCCTTATTGGACATTTCAAACCCTAGTATTACCCATTTGATGCCCTTCCTTCAGATTGCTATTGCATAATTTTACAGCATTGTTTCAAGAGAAAGATTACTATTTATGAAAAGCAGAAACCTCTTAAAATAAACAATTTAAATTTTTTAAAATGAAGAATATCAAAAGTGCCATTATGATTTTGGGCTTTCATAAAACTTTTTTATCCTGTGTTGCGCTTTTAAGTTGCATGTTTTTTTCAAATAATGTTCATGCACAACAAGCAACCAATCCAATCATTTTTGCTGATGTTCCTGATATGTCTATGATCAGGGTTGGTAAAAATTATTATATGAGCAGTACAACGATGCATATGACCCCTGGTCTGCCCATTATGAAATCTACAGATCTTGTCAATTGGAAACTGATCAACTATGCCTATGATACTTTGGCAGATATGCCGGAGCTAAATCTGACAGAAGGGAAAAACGCCTATAGTAAAGGTTCCTGGGCAAGTAGTTTACGCTACCACAAGGGGATGTATTATGTAACCACTTTTGCATACACCACAGGTGAAACCTATATTTTTAAAACAAAAGATATAGAAAAAGGAAACTGGCAACGAATTTCTTTTAAGCCAGCGTATCATGATAATTCTTTGTTTTTTGATGATGATGGCAAGGTATATTTAATTCATGATGCGGAAAGACTAAAAATTATTGAATTAAATGAGAATCTAACAGGAGTTAAACAAAGCGTTACGGAGCGAGTTCTCATCGAGAACGCCAGCGCACCAACAGGAAAAGAAGTAGGCCTTAGAGCTGAAGGATCTCAATTATTTAAAGTAAAAGGGAAATATTATCTATTTAATATTTGCGCGCCACGCGGTGGAATGCGAACTGTAATTATACATAGGGCAGATAATATTAACGGCCCTTGGGAAGGAAGAGTTGGCTTACAGGATAGAGGAATTGCTCAAGGAGGATTGATAGACACTCCCGATGGACGTTGGTTCTCTTACCTTTTCCGCGATTATGCTGCTGTTGGCCGCGTTCCTTATCTCGTTCCTGTTAAGTGGGAAGACGGCTGGCCTGTATTAGGAGAAAATGGTAAAGTTCCAGAAACATTAGACCTACCAGCCAGTACTGGTTTGATTCCGAATTTGGTTGCTTCTGATGAATTCAATCGAGAAGAAGGACAAGATGCACTTCCTTTAGTATGGCAATGGAATCATAATCCGGATAACAAACTTTGGTCAATAAAAGAAAGAAAGGGATATCTTCGACTAAAAACAGCCAGAATTGATACCGTATTTACGCAGGTAAGAAATATACTTACGCAACGTACAATTGGCCCAACATGCACTGGTTCAACTTTATTGGATGTTTCCAAAATGAAGGAAGGTGATTTTGCAGGATTCTCAGTTCTCCAAAAAAAGTATGGATTAGTGGGGGTTAAAATTGACGCAGGTCAAAAATCGATAGTAATGATCACTACTGATAATGATAAGCCTGTCGAAGTAAAGCGAATTCCATTGGATCAAGACCAAATTTACTTCAGAATCGATTGCGATTTTACCGGCATGAACGATGAAGCTAATAACCTTTACGCTCTTAATGGGAAAGACGAAGCTAAATTCTCGTACAGCTTAGATGGAAAAGTGTGGAATCCTATTGGGAATATATTGAAAATGAAATACGACATCCCACATTTTATGGGGTATCGTTTTGGCTTGTTTAATTATGCAACCAAAAATACTGGCGGATATGTAGATTTTGATTTCTTTCATATTACGGATACGATTCAATGATAAGATCCTACGCCGACAGGTGATGGAAAGAACTTTTTGTATAAAATAGAAACAAGCTGGAAGATTGAGTTCAAAGAGGAGGGTGTATTATTAGAAGAACGAAGGACACCAAGAGGCTTGACGAGTATAAAACACGCAAAAAAAACTCCTTCAGCTCGGCTAGGGGGAAATTTAGCACTAAATAATTATCGAATGAAGAAACATATATTATTTACAGTAGCTATAGCGATGGCGATAAATTGTATAGCACAAAAGAGCAGTTTAAATAAATATCATCAGTGGGCGACTACACCTCCTCTCGGTTGGAATAGTTGGGATTGTTTCGGAACGACGGTAACCGAGCAACAAGTCAAAGAACAGGCGGATGCAATGGCAAAACATCTTTTGCCAAGCGGATATAAATATCTTACAGTCGATATTCAATGGTACGAACCTGAAGCGAAAGGACATTCCTATGATCCTAAGGCCATTCTTACCATGGATGAATACGGTCGTTTAACCCCTGGATTAAAAAAGTTCCCATCGGCTGCCAATGGCAAGGGGTTTAAGCCACTTGCAGACTATGTCCATTCCAAAGGACTTAAATTTGGTATTCACATTATGCGTGGTATTCCCCGGCAGGCTGTTGACAAGAATACCCCTGTACTTGGCACAAAACTAAGAGCACAAGACATCGCATTAACCAACTCCCGTTGCCCCTGGAACCCAGACATGTATGGTGTTGATGCTTCCAAACCTGAAGGGCAGGCTTATTACAATTCAATAGTTCAAATGTATGCCGATTGGGGTGTTGATTTTATTAAATGCGACGATATTTCACGCGCCTATGACGATATTCAGAAGGCGGAGATTGAAGCATTACGCAAAGCAATCGACAGGACTGGTCGCCCTATAATTTTAAGTTTATCACCAGGAGCAACTCCCATCAAAGAAGGCGGGCATGTAATGAACAATGCCAACATGTGGCGAATTACAGATGACTTTTGGGATCGCTGGGGATTACTCTCGGCCATGTTTGAGCGTCTGGATGCTTGGACGCCCTTCCGGGGACCTGGTCATTTCCCTGATGCAGATATGCTCCCGATTGGAGTTGTCGAGTTTAAACGCCCAACTAACTTTACAATAAATGAGCAATATACACTCATGAGCCTCTGGGCCATTGGCCGTTCTCCGCTCATTTTTGGAGGAGATATAACCAAGCTGGACGACTTCACAAAACAAATGCTCACAAATCCAGAGATGTTAAAAGTGAACCAGCAAAGTACCAACAACCGCCAGGTATCGAGGGATAAAAACCTGGTTGTATGGGCTGCAGATGCACCCGATAGCAAAGACAAGTACGTTGCGCTTTTTAATGCACAAAGCAAAGGGGAGAACCTTGATTTTAACAACGCGGATTACGCAAGTCCTGTTATAGCAGCGAAGGTTAGCGCTCAAAAAGTAGAAGTTTCAGTAAAAGGCGGAAAGAGACTTATTTTATTTGTAAAAGACGGAGGCAACGGCTTTGATTGGGATCATGTTGTATGGGGAGAACCCGTTTTGCATGGTCCGAAGGGGGATTTGAAACTGACCGAACTGAAATGGCTCAGCGCAACTGCTGGCTGGGGAGAAGCACACGTTAATCGGACTGTTGACGATCAGCCCATTGTTGTCAGTGATAAATCTATCGAAGGAATTGGCACACATGCAGAGTCTGTAATTATTTATCAATTGCCCGAAGGTTACGAAACTTTTACCTCAACTTGTTATGTTACCCAGGACAAAGGCTCCGTAGTTTTTGGGGTATGGGTTGACAAAGCAGAGGCAGACCTTCCCGAAACGGCAACTGTAAATGTGATACTCGAATCAATAGGCATAAAAGGAAAAGTAAAGGTTCAGGATTTATGGAGTCATCAGGATCTTGGAACCTTTGATGGAAATTTCAGCCGTGAACTGCCACAGCACGGAGCTGGATTATACCGTATAACACCACTTAAGTAAAAAATATAATAGAAATAGATTTCAACTACAATGCTATTAAGTTAAGGAGTCAACCAAATGTATGGTAGCTTTTTCTCTACCTCTGGGAGAACAGATCGTAGGGAGCTAAATTAAGACAAATAAAACCACTTAATAGATACCGAAGGAACGAGTATCGTTTTTTAGATAAAATAAAAAAAGCATGTTTAGAAAAAATGTATTGTTAAGTACAGTCTTTGCTATCTCTTTTGGGGGATATCAAAAAGATGTAGAAGCTCAGATCAAACCGGAAATGGTTAATGAAAATCTGGAAGAAAAATTCGCAAATGTTTCGCCGAAACTTAGCTCAAATAATGCGAATCCTTTATTAGATTTTATATTTACGGCCGACCCAACAGCTGTAGAATACAACGGAAGAATCTATTTGTATGCTACCAACGATCATCAACAGTATGAGCATGTAGGAAAGGATGGCAAAAATACGTACGAGCATATCCGTACACTGGTCATGATGTCTTCCGATGATATGGTCAACTGGACATATCATGGTCTCATAAATACTGCCGAGATGGCGCCATGGAGTCAGAATTCCTGGGCGCCTTCCATTACATCCAGACTGGAAGCAGATGGTAAGACACATTTCTATTTGTATTACTCCAATAGCGGTGGTGGCACGGCCATGCTTACTTCAACCTCTCCTGTTGGCCCGTGGAGTGATCCACTAGGAAAGAACATAGTCGACCGTTCTGTCCCCGGAGTGGATGTCGATGCTCCATTCGATCCCGGAGTTGTGATTGACGACCAAGGTACAGGCTGGCTGACTTTTGGAGGCGGATCGCCTAAAACGAAATATATGCCAGATAATGCTAGAATCGTCAAATTAGGAGCAGATATGATCAGTTTGGCCAGCGATGTTGCTAAGATACCCGCTCCTTATTTTTTTGAGGCCAGCGACCTTAACTTTATCAATGGAACCTGGGTTTATACCTATAATACGAGTTGGGAAGCACGCACTGAATGGCCTTATAGCAATATTGATAAACCAACCCAATGTAGTATGTGTTATATGACGAGTAAAACACCCTTAAATCCGGATAGTTGGAAGTATCGCGATAATTACTTTAAGAATACTGGCGAAATTAACGTGGGACCTTATACAAACAATCACACTCACCTGTTCAAGTTTAAAGAGAAATATTATATTGCTTACCATGCCATGTATTTACAGGATTATATTGGCACTAAGGGTGGTTTTCGCAATGTGGGTATTGAAGAAATGCAGGTGGATGAACAGAATGTGAATATCCCTATGGGCAAAGCAACTTTTAAAGGTCCGTCACAACTTAACTCATTAAATCCATTCGTTCTTCAGCAAGCTGAAACCACCGCAGGCACTTCGGGACAAGTCCAGTTCGAAGCTGTTGGTAATGCGGGCAATATGGTTGCCAAAGAAAAAGCAGATAAACAATGTCTCATGGTCCAGGGAGCCGATTTTAGTAAACAGATTCCTGCTAAATTCGAAGCCAGGGTAAAAGGAAAAGGTAGAATTGATGTTTATGTGAATAATCTGAAAGGTACTCCTCTTGTTTCCCTTTTATGTGATGAGAAAGAATTGACTACACTCTCAAAGAAAATAGCACTGAAAATAGATAAAGGAGTAGGTAATATCTATTTTGTATTTAATGGAGAGGATTTTTTGTTTGATGAATGGAAATTCATTTATTAATTCGGTTGAATATTAATAAGATTAATTTACAAATTCCTTATAAAATAAAATCTATATTTATGAAAACAAAAGCAGCCAATTTCAGAATTTTTTATCACACGCATCAATATATTGCGGCGTTAGTGTTGACATGTGTTAGTCTTTTTTTTACTATTGATTCTTATGGTCAATATACCTGCAATATTACCCCCATTGGCGGAGGCGGTTTTGTAACAGGAGTCATTACTCATCAGACATCGGGCGATATTTATTGTCGTACCGATGTCGGCGGTGTTTACCGCTGGGATGCGGTAAACAGTAAGTGGGTACAGTTAATGGATTGGGTGCCGGAGAATCAAAAGGGTTTTGCAGGCGTGGAGTCCATGGCTGTTGATCCGCAAAATGCAAATAACGTTTACATATATTGCGGCTTGGATTATTTTGACTATGGGAAAACTGCCATATTAAAATCTACCGACAAAGGAAATACTTTCACGGTTATAGATGTAACCTCTAAGTTCAAGGCGCATGGAAATGGGATGGGGCGTTCGAATGGAGAACGCCTCGCGGTAGATCCCCACAACAGCGACATCCTGTTTTGCGGAACCAGACGGAACGGATTGTGGAAAAGTATCGATGGTGGTCTTACCTGGAACTTTGCATGGAACGGCGTAACTACGACCACAAATGACAATGGGATTAGCTTTGTCCTTTACGACCCTTCAAGCAGTGTTGTAAGTGGAGCAACGCAAACCATGTACATAGGAGTTTCACGTACTGGTAGTGCGAATATATACAAGAGTACCGACGGAGGAGTGACATTTACTGACATTTCACCTATTACGACTTTTATGCCTCACAGGGCTGCACTCGTAGATACCACCATGTATGTTGTTTATGCTGATGCAGACGGTCCTTGGAATTGTGGTTCGGGCAGAGTTTACAAGCTCGACGCATCTACAGATACTTGGACAAATGTAACGCCAAACGGCAACAATTATTCCTATGGAGGGGTAAGCATTGATCCTTCCAATGCCAACAGGGTAGTAGTATCGACCATCAATAAGTGGAACAATAATCAGTATGGGTCCAGATGGGGGGATTTTGTGTACTTGTCTACAAATGGAGGAACAAGTTGGACATTGAAGAATGGGTCAGGCAGCAAGTATAATAACGACGGCATAAAATGGGCAAGTGGGATGCTGCACTGGGCAGGCTCTATAGAATTTACCCCTGGCAATACGGCGGAAGTACGAGTAGTTTCCGGAAATGGTGTTTTTTCCTGCTCCAATATTGATGTAACCAGCCCAAGATGGAAATTTGATGTGAGAGGGCTGGAAGAAACAGGCGTAACAGGTGGGGTAAGTATCCCGGGCGGTCCGTTTATTTCCGCTTTCGGGGACATTACAGGTTTTGTACACAACGACTTGACCTCATATCCGACGCAAACTCATCAGCCAGCCGATGGGTCAAACTGGAGTGTTGATTACGCAGCAGAAAATACCAGCAAAGTAGTGAGAGTCGGCAGTACAACAGTTTACTATTCCACCAACCAGGGCTCCACATGGACGGCATGCCCCATTGCTACAGGCGGGAGAGGAAATCTTGCCATCAGCGCCGACGGAGGAACTATACTTCATTGTGCCGGCGACTCTTCTGTTACCAGATATACCACTAACGATGGTGTAAGCTGGACAAATGTAACTGGTGTTAAATTATCGAATGCATTTCCTGTATCCGATCGGGTAAACAGCAATTACTTTTACATCCATAATCCGTCCAACGGACAGATGCTTGTGAGCACCAATAAAGGAGTTAGCTTTTCAGTCGGCGGTAATTCCGGGGCATCATCGGCTTCATGGACGCAATCATTTATCCGTACAGTACCCGGATATGAAGGGCACATATGGGTGCCTCTGATCGGAAACGGTTTAAAATACTCCACCGACCATGGAGCGACTTACACGAAAATAACAAACGTTACTAACTGCGCCGCGGTAGCTATTGGAAAAGCGGATGTTTCCGCTACTTATCCTACAGTTTTTATCTGGGGAACGGTTGGAGGTGTGAACGGAATGTTCAGATCGACAAATAAAGGAGCAAGCTGGACTCGTGTTAACGATGATGCCCACCAGTTCGGGGGTGTAAATTTTGTATTTGCTGATATGAATGTTTTCGGAAGAGTATATACGAGTGGCATATTAGGGCGAGGTTTGATTTACTGGGACCTTCCCATTGCCAACGCGATAGAATCCGAAACCGAAAATGTCTTGAATGATATGGATATTTATCCTAATCCCGCAACCAATCAAGTATTTGTTCAACTTAATTCCAATGTTGCTGAAAACGTGGAAATTACCATTTTCGATCAAGCGGGGCGTACCATTCGCTCATCACAATATTATTACAATGGAAATTCGCCAATAAGTTTCGATATTTCTTTCATTTCAAAAGGGTTCTACCTATTATCGGTTAAAAACAAGTATTGTACTATGGTTAAAAAGGTGTTTGTTGATAAGTAGGTATTTGAAAAAATGAAGTACCTTTCGGGAGTTGGGATCAATATCTAAACAATTAAAAATCAATAGTTATGCGAGTTTACCAAGTAATAGTTCTAATTATCTTTCTTCAGATTAATATAAAAGCCCAGAATTCTTATTCGGTATATGTCAATACCGATAACGAACCGGTTTATTCGGGAAAGTTCCAACCAACTTGGGAATCGCTTCAGCAATACCAAGTACCTGAATGGTTCAGTAATGCCAAATTCGGTATATGGGCGCATTGGGGGCCACAATGCCAACCCGAAATGGGCGATTGGTATGGGCGCGGTATGTACAACGAGGGTAGCTGGCAGTATAATTTTCATGTTAAAAAATATGGACATCCGTCAAAATTTGGTTTTAAAGATGTTATCAACGAATGGAAAGCCCAGAATTGGGATCCGGAGAAGCTTGTAGCACTTTATAAACGAGTTGGCGCCCAATACTTCTTTGCCATGGCCAACCATCACGACAACCTCGATTTGTGGGACAGCAAATATCAGGCGTGGAATTCAACCCATGTTGGACCAAAGAAAGACATTGTTGCAGGTTGGGCAAAAGCAGCTAAAAAACAGGGCCTTCCATTTGGGTTAAGCGTTCATGCCACACATGCTTGGACGTGGTTTGAAACCTCTCAACGTGCCGACACCACAGGGCCGTTGAAAGGGGTGCCCTACGATGGCAAACTCACCAAAGCCGATGGCAAAGGAACCTGGTGGGAAGGCCTTGATCCGCAAGAATTGTATGCCCAAAACCATCCTTTAAGCAAGAACAGCGATAAAGACATTACCGCCTTATGGGGACAATGGAACTGGGAAAACGGTGCAAACATTCCCGACCAAAAGTATTGCGACAATTTTTATAACCGTACCATGGATTTGATCAACCTGTACCATCCCGATTTGCTTTATTTCGATGACACCGGCCTTCCACTTTACCCCATTAGCGATGCGGGTTTGAAAATTGCCGCCCATTACTATAACACAAACATGGCGGCTCACAACGGCAAGCTCGAAGCGGTTTTGTTCGGCAAAGTACTCACTGAGGAACAAAAAAAATGCATAGTATGGGATGTAGAACGCGGTGCACCAGACAAACCGCAACCCGATGCATGGCAAACCTGCACTTGCATTGGCGATTGGCATTACAACAGAGGTGTTTACGATAATAACTACTACAAATCGGCGGCAGCCGTCATCCGCACGTTGGTAGATATTGTGAGCAAAAACGGGAACCTGTTGCTCAACATCCCTGTTCGTGGCGATGGAACTATCGATGACAAAGAGGTTGCCATTCTTGAAGGCATTGCCGATTGGATGGATGTAAACAAGGAAAGCATCTTTGACACGCGTCCGTGGAAAATATACGGCGAAGGGCCATCGGTTGATTCTGTGAACACCTTAAATGGTGCAGGTTTTAATGAAGGAAAGGTTGGCTTTACCGAAAAAGACATCCGTTTCAACCAAAAGGGAAAAGTACTTTATGCCACCGTGATGGGAATCCCAACCGAGACGATTATGCTGAAATCGCTTTCAAAGAGTGCAGGAAACGTGACCATTAAAAAAATAGAAATGCTTGGCAGTACGGAAAAGCTTACATGGAAACTTACTCCTGATGCTCTGGCTATCAATAAACCAACCAGTTTGCCAAATAATATTGCGGTAGTATTTAAAATAACTTTGGAATAATGTAACAATTGGTTTGGCACCCAGGGAAATCGCTTTTAAGAATTTCAATTTTAAATTCCCATTTTCGGCGCATGGATTCAGCAAAATTTCAATTAAACGGTAGTGCTTGCGCCGATTTTATATCGCAAATTCATATACCCCGGCTTATGCTTCGACAGGCTCAGCAACCAGCCGGGGCTATTCACGTTAAACCCGCCGCGGCGGGTTTTTAAAAGCGAATTCCCTGACAATATTGTAGAGCCTCAATAACATAGGCATATTATTTTGTATATTTGCAAAAAAAATTATAATATGAGTACGCAAGAAATTAAATCACTACTGCATGAAAGTATTGAAAATATTGATGACAACGATTTTTTAATTGCAGTGAAGCAAATAATTGATAGAAAATATAAAATAAATGATATCCCTAAGCTAACTGATTTACAGATTAAAAGAATAGAAGAATCACATAATCAAATAAAACTAGGGAAGAGTTTTTCAAATCATCAAGCTGACTTATTGGTTGAAAAATGGTTAAACGAATAGTATGGTCAGCAAACGCATTATCTGATAGAATCCAGATTCTAGATTTTTGGTATCAGAGAATTGGAAATAAAAACTACAGTAGAAAGCTTGATAATACTTTAAAAGCAGTAATAAAGCATTTAGCTCATTTTCCTGAAATGGGAAGAAAACTAGACAATCGAAATGAAAGAATTCTTGTTAAAGATGCTTATCAAATATTTTATTCAATAGCTGAAAATGAGATTCATATAGTTCATATTTGGGATAGTAGACGTAACCCAGATGATCTGAAATTTGAATAAAAAATAGTATCGTGCTATATTGTGCTTTAGTGTTTTTTGGGTTTGATACACTTATGTACATTGAGGTTTCGGCTTGTTATTTCACTTATTTTTTGACCACTTTTATGCATTCGCTTCCAATTGCCAGCATATAAGTGCCTGCTGAGATCATACTGATATCTATCGAGTCGCGGCCATTCATTATTTGACCAGACAACACCGTTTTCCCTGCTAAATCGGAAATGGAGAAACCGGCAGTTGCACTTTGGTCATCGAAACGAACATTCAAAACGTCGAATGCAGGATTTGGAAAAACCTTAATCCCGCTGACTGCTGCCTTGGAATCTAGTCCACTTAACGACACAATCAATTCCTTCGATACAATTCGGGTTTCGTTATCAGCACTTATTTTAATGGAAACTTTATAATTGCCCGATTCGGTCACAGTCATCTCTTTCAGTTTACCTCCATTTGCGGAAGTAACTGGGCTGCCATTGATATACCATTGAAAATCAATTCCATCGGGGGCTGTTACTTTCCCGTTTGCAAAAGTTACCTCAGGTTTTGGCATTAAAAGCATTTCTTTACCTTTTGCTGCAATCACACCGGCTCCAGGAACCGAAGGGTGTATGCTGTCAGGTAGATACCATTCCGGATTGATGCTGCCAAACTCAGCATACAGGTCTATCAGGTTCAAACCCATTTCTAAAGCCACTTCCTTTATTTTTGGGTTCACCTTATTCTTAATATCAGCGTTAAAAATATCCCAATCGGCTTTTTCACCGGGTATAAGCAGGCAAATCCATATTTCAGGCTTCGACGATAGGTTTTGAAACGACTGCACCATCGCCTTGTAATCAGTTTTAAAATTTGTACCTAACCAATTCCAGAGCCAGCGTTTGGCATCGTTGGTTCCCAGCTTAAGTATCACCTGATTTGGGTTCGAGGCGAGTGCATTCTTGTACAACTGGGAATCCCAGTATGAATAACCACTGCCTTTTAGCAATGAGCGGCCACTGTCGCCGAAGTTCCCTACTGTCCAATTGGTTGTTCCCAGCAAGGTGCGCAACTGGCCAGGATAACTCTGGTTATAAGGGTCCGACAGTTCATAGCCGTAAGTAATGCTGTTGCCTACACAAGATACTTCCTGCTTTTGCGCCGACACAAACAAAGGGAATAACAAACACGCAATTAAGACAATCGCTATGTCCGTACGTTTGGATTTTAATTGTTTCATTTTTTTTTACATTTATTAATTTCGATAATATAACAGCAGATTATTTTTAATTTTCCAATTCAACCCATTTCTTTTCTTCTTTCTGATTTCGGAAAATAACCACTTCGGTTTTATCTTCAATAGCCGACTTTTTAGCTTCAAGCAAATCGTGCAGATGATTGATGGCTTTATTATTAAATGATAGAATTACATCGTTGACTAGTAAGAATTTTGAAGCTACTGAACCTACAGGCACTTCCACAACCAAAACACCTCTGGTTGCATCCATCCCGGTGGCTGATCGTTCGCCCAGGGTTGTGAGATTCTTTACCTTAGCGCCCATAAACCCGATAATTACATCGGTGTCTGCTTTACTGATAGCTACAAAATCTGCTATCAGCACTTTTTTGGACAAGGTTTTCAATCGTGGTGAAACAACCCCGAAACTGTCCATGGCAAAGTTTTTGAAACCTACCGAAAGACCTGTGGAACCCTCTTTTAAGCGGAAATCACCAACTTCTGGGTTTTCAAAATCCTGCTTGCCACACACGGAGTGCTTGTCGGTACCTCTTTCCCAGGCGGCTTTAAGCGAAACCGAGTCAGCAAAAATGTTGTAATCGGTTTCTTTCCCCCAAACATTGATCTGTACAGGCATGTACCCGGTTGAAACAATGTTGCGGCAGAACACATCGTTGCTGTTTTTAAACCAAACATGCGGATGGAAAGTATTGTTGATCATTATGTTGTTCTCCACCACACGGTTAACCCCTTCACGGAGTTTTATACCGCCATTCAGGCAGAGGTTATTGCTGATGATATAATTACTCGAACCGTCGTCGAGGTCAATGTCCCAACCGTGGTCGCAACGCATACGGTTGTTGCGGATGATTATAGGTTTAACCACATCGAGCATAGTTAGGTCGAAATTAGTTTCAACAATAGAATCAAGGATTTTCTTATCGGGGTGCCAGAAACGGTCGCGTCCCCAGGAGTTAAACGAGCCATGGTCGCCGCTTTCCTTTACTGTGTTAAACACATCGTTGTATTCAATAACATGACCTCCCCAGGTTCCCTCACTTACGTTGATGCCGGCACGCGGCACGTCGTAAATGGTATTGTGGCTCACGGTAATACTCTGGCACATCGACAATTCCACACCCGCCGATTGTTTTTCTACCAAGCCCAGGTTAAACATCAAGTTATCATAAACCTTGCATTCTGCTGGATAATTATTTGTTTTAGGGCCGGGAGTACGGTCAATTTTATCTAATGGTACAAATTGCCAATACTCGAAACTTGGGGAACGCACCGCATTTGGGTCGCCAACAAAGCATAACGCGCTGGCCCCGATTTCGGAAATCAGGCATCCCGAAACCTCGCAATTCCGATTATAATTGTTGAAAAAAACCGCATTGCCACCCAAATTGGTGAGTGTGCAATTTTTGAGGGAACAATTTACAGCACCATTGTAAAGCACAGCGCCACCTCGGTAAATGGTCCAATCGCTTCACAACAAGGGTTCTTTATTGTCCATAAAAGTGCGAAGGGTTTGTGTTAGTGTAACCCCTTCGATTGAAATATTTTTTACCGGGTTTGTTTCCGAACCTTTAAATTCGAATAAATGGGCAATTTGGGGAGTTTCAAAAGTTGCCGTTTCAATGTCAATACCTTCGGGAGGAAAGTAATACAGCGTTTTGCTACTTTTATCGTAAAACCACTCATTTACAGTATCCAGCTCTTCGAAAATGTTTTCCACAAAACGATATTTTTGGTGCATTCCGTATCGGCGGTTGTTTTGCCAGCCGCCTTCAAGAGTAGGTTCACCCTTGTCGTTTTTCCCGGTTATTGCATAATGAAAATCACCCCATTCGGAAACGTGTAATGCATGTACATAACCCCCTTCCGGCGATTTCCACAGTACTGCCCGTTCTTTTGAAATTGCATCGGCTGCTGTTCCTCCTAAAAAGCGGGCTGTCGGATCGAAATTGGGGTATCTCGCCATTCGCTGCAATTGACCATTGACAAATAGTTCATCGAAAACCAGTTCTTGCACTACTACCGCTTTCCAAATCCCATTTTTGTAAGGCTCCCATTTCAGGTTTAATTGAATGCCACCACTAATAGTAACCATTTGTTTTTCAAAGCTGGTTAGGATCAACGTTTCATCCCCAGTTCTTGAATCTTTGGGGGTAAAAACTATTGGATGGCTCATATAATAAGTGCCTTCCAAAATATTTATCACCACATTACCCGAAACCTTGCGTGCTTCGGCCACTGCCCTGCCAATGGTTGCCAATGGTTTAGCTGCCGACCCCCCGTTTGCATCATTACCATTAGGTGATACATAAAGGGTTGTTTGTGCAAACAATGCTAAAGGCAAGCAAAAGGCTATTGTAAAAAGTTTTTTTTGAAACGAACTCATTTTTCTGTGTATAAAGTTAAATTCTTGAACAGACATACTCTATCGCCCACTTCATTATTTAAAAATATGCTGAATAAAAAGATACAGGTTATTGGCCCACTCGGTATCGTCGTGAGCATTGCCATCAACGTGCCAAACATGTGGTACCCCTTGTTCTTTGAGGTGTTGGTGCACGCGTTGGCTGACTTTGATTAGGCCATCTTTGTTTCCACAGGCAAGCCACAGCACTTTAAGTTGCTCCTTGGCTGCCACCAAATCGGGCAACAGTTTAGTGGCAGATAGCCCCCCGAATTCATTGGTATTGGGAGCCGATGAAAATCCGCCGATATATGCGAAGGTATCGATATGGTTAAGTCCAATATTCAACGATTGGCCACCGCCCATAGATAACCCTGCAATTGCGCGATGTTCGCGGTCGGTGTAAACGGAATAATGCGACTCTACGAATGGTATTATGTCACTTAGCAGGTCGTTCTCGAACAGCTTGCCATAACCTGTATATCCACCTTTTCGCTCCTCCTGTTCATCAGGCTTTGGATTTTCCACCGTTATGTTTGTATTACAATTGGGAAATACCATAACTACCGGCCCTATCTTACCGCTAGCCAACAGGTTGTCGATAACATAGTCGGCACGGATCCAGTATGGCCATTGACCTGCACCAGAATTTAGGCCGTGTAATAAATAGATAACTGGGTACTTTTTATCGGACGAATATCCGGGAGGTATATAAACCATCATTTCCCTACGAATGGAGAGTGTTTTGGAGTCATACTGAACCGTTGTAATGGTGCCGTGTGGGACATTATCGAGCTTGTCTCTGAACCCGGCTGGCGGATTGTCAAAGGCAGGTTTATCATCGGGTCCCAGTTCAATTGGTCCGCCAAAGACAACTTTGGGAACTGCCTTCTCACCTATATAACCCCTTGATTCAAGCCATTTGCGGCAAGCCTCGGGCCATGTGCTTTCAGTGTTTTTTAAGTGGCCGATAGTCAATCCATACCCGTGTCCCCCTCGTTCATAAATGTGAAGTTCGCACGGAACATTGTGTTTTTTCATAGCCAATGCGTATTCAATACTGTTTTCAACCGGTACAGTACCATCATCAATGGAATGTATCATAAATGCCGGAGGAGTTGCATTGGTAACTTGCAAAGCATTTGAAAAATGTTTTTCCATTTCCGGCGAAGGGTTCTTTCCAATCAAATTCTCACGCGATCCTTTATGAGTGATGGAGGTATCCATTGAGATTACAGAATAAATCAATAAAGAAAAGTCTGGACGAGCGCTAGTGGAATCAATGGGTTCATAAACCTTTTCATTGAAATGGGTTGAAACGGTGGATGCCAAATGACCTCCGGCCGAAAAGCCCATTATCCCGATTTTATGCGGATCAATGCCCCATTCCTTTGCGTTACGACGCACCATACGTATGGCTTCTTGTCCATCTTGCAACGGAGCGATGGATTTGTTTTCCATAATTGCATCGTCGGGCAAACGGTAATGTAAAACAATAGCTGAAATACCTAAACTATTTAGCCATTTGGCGATTTCTATACCTTCACCTACGAATGAAATTCCATAATATCCACCTCCCGGACATACCACTACTGCGGCTCCGGTATTTTTATCGGCAGGTGCCGGATATACCTGAATGGTGGGGGTTGCTATGTACCTTATCTTAATCCAGTAAGCAGAGTCAATTATTTGCTTATAATTGGGATTGGGGATTGAACCGGGCACATTTCCGTTCCATAAATCAATAACCTTGCTTTGACTAAAAACACTGGTTGCTATCATTATAACACCAGCTAACACAAATACATTTTTTTTGAAATTCATGCTATCAAATATTTTTAATCACTACTAACCGACTAAATTTTTAAGAATAAGGGTTACCGCCCGAAGGTTTCGCCCTAAAGTTGTAGTTTTACTTTGCGAACAAAACTCAACTATGGGCAAAGATATTGAAAAAAATTTA
>JBAYKX010000056.1:0-35333 GCA_041664345.1 Salinivirgaceae bacterium | reverse complement strand
TTTTAACCAGAAAAAATACACTTCACACTTAAAAAAAACTGGTAGATGAAGAATTGGTCTTCACCTGCCAGTTATCCTTTTATGGACTACATGAAATAATAGATACTTTTTCAGTGGCCTCCCAAAAGAGACACCTTTTTTTTGTTATATATTCAAATAATTGGATAAAACAACCCCATTTTAACCTACTAAAAAGATAGTTTTTTCTCCTTTTTAAGCTTTAGAAAAGGCAGGAAAACCCCAAAATAGCTGAGTGTAGCTTCTACAATAACAAAATGTAAACTCATCCTAACTTACTATTTTTTTATGTTCCACAACATTCGCAACCGATTGCGGAAACGGTTGCATAAACCACCATCCATTTCAACTGTTTTCTTTATCAACTATGCAACGTACATTTGCTGTCGCTATAATTCACATACCGACGATAAAAAGGAAAGATTAACTAACTAATTAACTAAATAGTAAGATATTATGGTAAGAAAATTACTTTCGCTGATTGCCTTGTTTTTTGCTTTAGTTGCATTCACCAGCGCACAAACCGGTGAGGCAACTGGAAAGATAACCGATGGTAACGGAGAGGCACTTATTGGTGCAAACGTTGTCGTAAAAGGAACGACAATTGGTACTGTTTCCGATTTGAATGGTATTTATACGTTAACTGGAATACCAATCGGGTCACAAACTTTAGTATCCTCTTTTATTGGATTCGCTCTTTTTGAGCAAACCATAGAAATAAAAGCAGGTGAAACACTAAAACTAGACATTACCTTATTTGAAGACATGGCTACGCTAGATGAATTAGTAGTAGTGGGTTATGGTACCCAAAAAACAAAAGAAGTAACTGGTTCTATTACCAGTGTAAAATCAGAAGATTTCAACAATGGAAATATCAACAATGCGGCACAATTGATTCAAGGTAAAGTAGCCGGTTTATCCATTTCTAAACCAGGTTCTGATCCCAATGCCGACTTTAACATACGGCTAAGGGGATTGTCAACTTTTGGTTCAAATACCCAACCACTTATTATTGTAGATGGAATTCAGGGGGTGGATTTAAAATCGATTGATCCCGAAGATATTGCCTCGATGGATGTATTAAAAGATGCTTCAGCCTCAGCTATTTATGGTACTAAGGGAGCATCGGGTGTAATTATTATTACTACCAAAAAAGGAAAAAAAGGAACAGAAGACAAACCAGTAAATGTTGAGTTTTCATCTTCCTTTACTACCACCTCAATCGATAAAGAACCAGATATTCTCACCATGGATGAATATTTGAAATTCCCTAATGCTGTTGATTACAGAACCGATACTATTAATGGAACCGGAACCAATTGGATTGATGAAATAACTCAAACAGCCTTTACCCAAACTTATGGTGTTGCAGCAAATGGTGCAACCAATAATGCCAGCTACAGAATGTCGTTCAATTATCGCGATGGTGAGGGAGTAATTAAAGGTACTGGTTTTGATCAATTAAGCGGACGGGTTAATTTATCGCAAAAAGCATTGAACGATATGTTAACGCTTGATTTTAATTTTTCGGGTTCGATGCGAAACGAACAATACAGCCCGGGAGCAGCGGTTACCGCGGCGTTAAAGTATAATCCTACAGCTCCCATTTATGATAATTCTGAGAGCGCCAAAGTGTATGGTGGATATTTCCAAGAGAATGCATTTGGTTTTTACAACCCTGTAGCTATTTTGGAACAAAATACCAACGACGGTAAAAAAACGAACCTTTCAGGAAGCTTTAAAGCAACTTTGGAACCCATTGAGGGATTAAAAATGAGTGCCTTTTTCTCGAAAGATATTAAAAGCGAGTTGTTTGGAGAATATAATGATATTGCTACCTATTATACCGCAAACGAATTTACTTCACCGGGCATAGGATATGCCAAAAGGGAAGAAAAATACTATGATAACAAAATGTTTGAAGGGATCATTTCGTATGATAAAACCATTGGTGAATTAAAATCGAATGTAATGGGCGGTTATTCATTTCAGGATAATATTGCCGAAGGATTCTGGGCGCAATCGAACGAATTTATTTCCGATTACTGGTCATACAATAATTTAGGAGAAGGAGCAAGCACTACTATGGCTGCGGACGATCACAAAGATAGTTGGAAAAACCAGCGTACCTTGATTGGATATTTTGGAGTAGCCTCCTTTAACTATGCCGATACCTACTTCTTGCGTGCCCAATTGCGCACCGATGGCTCCTCCATGTTTGGCGAAAACAACAAATGGGGAACATTTTATGGCCTAAGCGGCGGTATTGATGTTGCCAAGTTTATGAACGTAGAACAAATAGACCGATTAAAATTAAGAGGTGGTATTGGTACTACCGGTAATTTACCTCCTGAACCATACTTAACCCAAGAGATTTGGCAGCAATCCTCCAGTTTTTATTTAAATGGTGAATACATTCCTGCACAAAACAGAGTTCGTCAGGAAAATCCTGATTTGAAATGGGAAGTTAAAAAGGAAGTAAACATTGGTTTGGATTATGGTCTATTTAATTATAAAGTTACAGGATCATTGGAGTATTACCAAAGCAATAGCTCAGACCTCATGTTACTATATACTATTCCAGTAGAAACAAACTCGGCAGGAACTATGTGGTTTAATATTGGGGAATTGAAAAACTCCGGTTTGGAATTTACCGTTAGTTGGAATGTAATGGAAAAAGGAGATTTTAGTTGGACAACCGATTTCAATTTCACTAAATACCTAAATACCGAATTGGTGAAAATTCAAACCGATGATATACTTTTTAATGGGGGAGAATTAGATATTGCCGAACTTGGAGCACCTGGATATGTAGGAGTTAACCTCATTAGACTTGAGGAAGGTGGACCTATTGGACAGCTTGTAGGTAAAGTATTCACACATATAGATTCAACTGGAGCCTATAACTATAAGCAAGCATATGACTCAGTAGAAAGTAAAATGAAAGATTTGGATAAAGAAGTTATTGGAAATGGCTTACCAAGTTTCCAAATAGGTTGGGGAAATACCTTTACATATAAAAATTTTGATTTAAACTTCTTTTTTAGAGGAGTATTTGGTCACGACTTAGTGAATGCAAACAATGCCTTTTATGGAAGTCCTTCGTTAATTAATATTCAAAGCGGAATGGGAATAGCCATGGATTATTTTGAGGCAACAAAAACACCAAGTTACTCTGATATTTATGTTGAAGATGCCAGCTTTATAAAACTGGATAACTTTGCCATTGGCTATACCCTTAATATGGATGACAACAAATATGTATCTAAAGTAAGGGCCTATATATCAGGGCAGAATTTGTTTACAATTACAAATTATTCAGGAATATCTCCTGAAGTTAGGTATGCTGATACTCAAGATCCTTTACATCCAAATTCGTTAGCTCCTGGAATTGATAGAGGAGATACTTATTTTGGAACCCGGAGTTTCACATTTGGGCTTAACGTAACATTCTAATTTCAGGACAATAAAAAATTCAATTATGAAAAGATATTTAAAAGATTTAAAAATAATTGTGGTTGGGATTGGATTGCTTATGTTCATTCCATCGTGCCACGATCAGCTGGATGAAGTGGTTTATGACCAGTTAACCGGAGAGGCCTTATTTTCAAACCCCGATAATGCCATCTACGCTTTCGGTGGAGCTTACACCAATTTATACGACTTAATTGGTAACAAATACAATTGCGGAGCCGATTGTGGTACTGATTTACTTTGTGTACCGCAACGTGGTGGCGACTGGGAAGATGGTGGAGAATGGCATCGTTACCACAGGTTGACCTGGACTCCTAATGAAGGTTACATAAGTCGTTCCTATGATTTAAACTATCTAGGAATTAATGCAATCAATAAATTAATTGCTGGATTAGAAACCATTGAAACTGATGCTATAAAAATTGCTATTGCCGAATTAAGAGGATTAAGAGCCTATCATTATCTTAATTTAATCGACCAATTTGGAAATGTGGTAATTAACAAAAAATTTCCTTTGGAAGTAGAATTTCCAAAAAACACTCCCCGCGATTCAGTTTTCCTATTTATTGAAACCGAACTAAAAGAAGCCATGCCATTGTTGGCTAAAAAATCGGGGAGTGAATATTACGGAAGGATTACCTATTATTCCGCTCAAATGATGCTGGCTAAACTTTATCTGAATGCCGAAGTGTATACCGGTACGCCAAAATTAGCCGAAGCCGAAGAAGCCATTGACAGCATTATGGCCGGACCTTTTGCACTAGAAACCAGTATTTTTGATAACTATGTTGAAAATGCCACCGCCTCAAAAGAGCATATATTTGGGGTTCCTTTCGATCAAATTTATGCAAAGGGATTTGAAATGCACTTATTTACCTTGCATTATGTAGAAGCCGGAAATTATGGAATAACTTCAGCAGCATGGAATGGATTATCGGCACAAAAATCGCTTTACGATTTATTAGCCCAGGATGCAGCCGATGACCGATTGAATGGCTTGGTATATGGACCTCAGGTTGATGCTGATGGTAATCCATTATTGGATGCTGCCTATGAGAAACCTAAACCAGGCAGCGGATTACCATTTGATAAAGATGGGGCCTCTTTAAACCACACTCCTGAAATTAACATGCTAGAGCCACTATGCTTACGTCAAGCCGGCGCCCGCATTAAAAAATTCAATTTTGTAGAAGGTACCGGAAGGTATATGGGCAACGATTATCCCATCTATCGCTATGCCGATGTATTGTTAATGAAAGCCGAAGTGCGATTACGCCAAGGGGATGCCAGCGGTGCCTTGCCTTTTGTAAATGAGGTTCGCACACGGGCAAAAGCAACTCCTTTAACAGAAGTTACTGAAGATAATTTATTGGACGAAAGAGCCCGCGAATTATTTGCTGAAGGACACCGTCGTTCCGATTTAATCCGCTTTGGTAAATACCTGGATGCCCGTTGGGAAAAACCGGAAAAATCGCCGGATCATGTTCAATTATGGCCTATTCCAGCTAAAGCACTTGGCGTGAATGCCAATTTAGTGCAAAATCCTGGTTATTAATCCTGAATTTCATCAGTTCTGCCAATAAATACAGAACTGATGAAAATTCTCGCAACATGTATAGTTTTAAAAGCTATAAAATAAGTCTTCACAAGAAGATTCTCACTAATTAATATGTTAAACTAAACTCTAAATGATTATGAAAAAATCTCTATTTTTGACGTTTTTCATGGCGCTGTTTTTTTCGTTCAGTGCATGGAGCCAACTTGGCCAGATTGGACTTGTTGGGACAATTAATGATTGGAAAGCCCCTGATCACAAAATGACCCGTGATTTGGATAACCCATTGAAGTATTCAACAATTATTATTGTTGATACCAATGCTACTGGTGACATTGAGGTTAAATTCCGCGAAAATGAAAGTTGGGGAGTTAACTGGGGTGGAGTATTTCCAAGTGGTACTGGTATTGCAGGTGGTGATAATATTGTAGTACCTGAAAGAGGCACTTACTTTGTTACTTTTGAAGCTGCCATTTCAAATGATACAGTAGTTACCTATAATTTTACCAAAACCTATGGTACTATTGGTTTAGTAGGAAATATCACTGGTTGGGGCGCTAAACCCGATTTACTCTTGACCCGTTCAACAACCGCTTTGGACGAATATTACGGCCAGTTCTCATTACTGGATACGGGAACAATAGAAGTTAAATTCCGTGAAAACCAAGGTTGGGCTGTTAACTGGGGTTCATCCGATGGATTTCCTACGGGTACAGGAGTTCAGGATGGAGCTAATCTTGTGGTTCCAGCCGGAAATTATGCCGTATCATTCAATACTACAACTGGGGCATACAACTTTATCAGCACTGTTGGTGAAGTTGGTATGATTGGTGAATTCAACGGTTGGAGTGCCGACCATTGGATGACCCGTAATGCTTCTGATCCTGATAAATTTAGCACTATTATTTCTTTTGTAAAAGACCAAGACACCGATAACGATGCAATTGTTGAAGCTAAATTCCGTGAAAACGCCGGATGGGCTGTAAACTGGGGTGCTATTGATTTTCCATCAGGAGTTGCTACAAACAATGGTGCCAATATTTTAGTGCCCATTGATACGCTTAAATTAACCAACGATTTTGTTGTAAATTTTGAATACATTCAGGTATCAGGAACTGTTTCAAATGCTATTTATAGTTTTACTCCAGCATCTGGTGTAATCAGCATGATTGGTGAATTCAACAATTGGGCAGGTGATTTCCCAATGAACCGCGATGCTGTAAATCCAAATATTTGGACTGCAACCCGTTCATGGTATGCCGATTCTAAAGTAAAATTCCGCGAAAACCATGATTGGAATACAAATTGGGGAGCAGCAACATTCCCAACCGGAACCGGAACTCCAAATGGAGCAGATATTCCATTGGTAGCCGGAACTTACGATATTACTTTTAATGCAGCTACATCTGAATATAGTTTTGTTGATAATGCTTCGGTAGTTGGTGAAATTGGCTTAGTAGGCGAATTCACCGAATGGGGTATTCAACCCGACATAAACATGGTGCGTGATGCCATACATCCAAACTATTTTACTCTTACTTATAACTTTGGTTCAAGTACCCAAGTATTATTCCGTGAAAATTCAGATGAATCTTTCCTTGAAGTATGGGGTGGAACTTTCCCAAGTGGAACCGGAGTAAAAGATGTCAACCAAGTAATTGACGTACCTGGCGGTTTATATTACATCACATTTGATGCCAATTCAGGTGACTTCTATTTCAAACAATTAGGAAACTCATTAACCGCTCCTAAAGTATTTGCCATGAATATTAATGGATCAACTACTGAAAACGACTGGACAATTAATCAACCGGTAAGTAAAGTGGTAGATGGTACGGCAACTACTCCAGCCGAAGTTACATTTGGTTTGACTTATAACGATGAATATTTATATGTTGGTATCAATGTAGCCAATGCTACCCAAACCGATGATGTAGTTCACATTTTTGTGGATGGTAACAAATCAGGTGGTGCCTACGATAATAGCGACGTTTATTTTACAATAGCTGCCGACGGAACCGTTGAAGTTATTGAAGGAGCAACTGGTGTTACTCCAGTTGGAAAAGTTGCTACCACTTCAACTACTAGTTATAGTGTTGAAGCAAGCATTAAATGGTCAGAACTTGGTGTAACAGCAGTAACTGGAACCCAAAAAGGTTTTGATATTATTTTTGCCGATGGCGAAACTTATAAATTGGCCTGGAATGGTGGATTAGGTAACCTAACCAGCCTTTCGTTGATGGGTGATGTATTATTAGGACAACTGTCGTGTGGCACTATCAGTTTATACAACAGCACCATTGGAGATGTAGTATTGCGTAATACCGTTGCTGCTCCAACCGATTATACCGCAACTTACAACTTAGATGTAGCCGGTGGTGTACAATTCCGCAAAGATTTAGAAGGTACTGTTACTTGGGGCGATGATGCTTGGAAAGAAGGAACTGCTACTGTTGGTGGTCCACAAATTCCTGCTACGGTTGGTCGTTACACCATAGCTTTCAATTGTTTATCGGGAGCATACAAATTTACTGATAAACCTGCTGCTGCTGCTTCTACTGCTTATGCAAAATATGTCGAAACTGAGCCTGTAATTGATGGTACATTAAGTGAATATACGTTAGATTATGGTAGCAGTATTTTAGTAGCTGGTGCAAATCCAAACAATACCGTTACTTGGGGTATTAGTTGGGATAAAAACAACTTGTATTTTGGGGCCAAAGTAGTTGATGCCGTTGTAGATCTTGCAGCTGCGGGTAGTCCTTGGCAAAACGATGCTATTGAAATTTATATTGATGGTGATAACAGTAAAGATGGAGCATACAGTGCCGGCAGTTTCGATACTCAGTTAATCATGGATGTGGTTAGTAATAACGCAGCTGGAATTGATGGCGTTGACGCAATGTGGACCAAAGCTGATGGCGTTCCAATTACCAACTACAATTCAAAATGGTTAACTACCGCTACCGGTTATAACGTTGAAATCCGTTTAGGCTGGAATAATTTTGGTTTTGCCCCCGGTAAAGGAAGAACCATGGGCTTTAGCATGGGTAACGATGACAGAGACATTAGCACTACTGACCGTGATTACCAAACCGTATGGTATGGAACCGATGCTGTTTGGAGCAACAACTCATTATTGGGTGATCTTGAATTAGCTGATGGTCCTTATTTCTTCGTTGGCATTTTCGAAAACAAAGTATTAAACAATGCTAACATTCAATTATTCCCTAACCCTACTCAAGGTAATGTTTTTGTAAAAACCTTAAGTGAAGAGTTTAATGGTAATGTTACTGTTAATGTATTTGATATTACAGGTAAGGTTGTTGCAAGCACTTCAGAAAACATTTATGGTGCAAACAGCTTAATTGAAGTAAATACAAGCAATTTGACAAAAGGTCTTTATCTTGTTAATATCCTAGGTAATGACGGTCAAAAAGCAGTGAAAAAACTCATAATTCAATAGTAGTAGTAATGGTTTAGTAATTGAGTAATTGGTTTTTATTAAAGAGCTGCCCTTTTGAGGCAGCTCTTTTTTTTAACTATTCATAAAGCTGAAATATATTACCATACAAATAGGTAGCTCTTATTGAGATTTAGTTGAAGTTACATTGTCATTGCTAAACCCGCAAAGTCGGTAAGTTCAGTAGCAGTTTTTTATTGTCTGCCCTTACATAAGAATTGACTTCGTCGAGCTTCGGTTTTGGTGGTAGCTGAGTTAAATTCGAATATGCAACTTATTTTTGGTTTGCTTGAAAAAAATTGTTCCGTATATTTGCCAAATATCGGCTTATTCCCATTAAATAAAAATACGATGAAGACACAAGATATACTAATTGCACATCCATCAGACGCTTATGAAATGAGCGTTATTAAGGCTTTCTTCGAAGCCCTTAAAATAAAGTTTGAGGTTGCGAAGGATTTACCTTACAACCTTGAGTTTGTGGCCAAAATTGAAAACAGCCGTAAGCAGGCAGCAGAAGGCAAAACGGTAAAAATTGGCCTGGACGATATATGGAAATAGAATATAAAAAGCCACAAACCTTTCCGAGGCTTTATATTTTTGCCAAAACAACCACACAGAACCTAAGATATTGAATATATTAATGCTATTAGAACAGCAATAAACCAACTATTCTTTCTACATTTTTATTTTCCACTAACGCGTTGCCTTAAACAAAAAGCTTAGCATGGCTGCCTGGCTCTTTATATATTTCAGTTACAGTTACTTTGTAAAAACCACAAACCCAGTGCGTTTGGCAACGGGTTTTTTACTGGCCACACGATGGGACTCGTTCGGTAGCGGGGGCTTTAACCCAATATTTACATTTTAATCAGACAATAGAAATAAAATATCATTAAGTTTTGTTTCCAGAAATTCAAAAATTACCTGCTATCCAACATACGAAACCGATTGCGGAAACGATTTCTATAAATTTCATCATTAAAGTAAACCACTAATTCATACTATTATAGCTACTTTTACTAAATTATAATATTTTATTTATCAATGTGTCATTAGATGAGGCTATAATACCAACTTACCGCTACAATACATTCTTTAAAACTACTTTAAAATAATATTATGAAACAGATTCTACTTTTAATTACCTTAATTTATTCGGGAATTTTAAACGCCCAACAAATTTCCACCGATCCGGCTTTTCCAACTCCTGAGAACCCAGTAACCGTAACTTTTAATGCTACCGGAACCCCGCTTGAAGGATATACCGGCGATGTGTATGCCCATACAGGTGTTACCATTGAAGGCCTTGGCCAGTGGCAGCATGTAATAGGTAATTGGGGGGTCAACACGGAACAGCCAAAATTAACCCGCATTGCGACTAATGTATATCAATTGGTAATAACACCATCAATTAATGATTTTTATCCGGTATCATCAGGTGAAAAGGTAACGGAATTTTGTTTTGTTTTCAGGGCTTCTACGGGTAGTCCGCAATCGGCCGACTTGTTTGTGAATGTTTATGAGTTTACTTTAAGTGTAACCATAATAACTCCTGAAACAAACTTATTGATTCCGCTAAATACTGCTTTTGAAATAAAAGCAGCATCAAATTTGGCCGATAGTTTAATCCTTTATTTCGACAATACCCGGATTGATGCAACAGACCAAGCAGAATTAACTTTCAATTGGGTGGTTGAAACCAAAGGAAAGCATTGGATTAAAGCGGAAGCAAAAGATGCAACCTCCTCCGTTTTCGACTCTGTTTATTATTATGTGATTGATAGTTCGGTAATTGCCGAATTGCCCGCAGGAATAAAAGAAGGAATCAATTATTTGGATGATAACACAGTTACGCTAGCTCTTTATGCTCCCAACAAAGAGTTTGTATATCTGCAAGGTGATTTTAACGATTGGGATTTTACTCAATCACTATCTACAAGTATTACCAGCACAATGGCTGCTCAGGTTTCCACCACTACTACCTACCAAATGAATAAAACCGCTTCGGGCGAATATTATTGGATTACTTTAAACAACCTGGAAACCGGCAAAGAATATCGTTACCAATATTTAGTAGATGGAAGCATCAATATAGCCGATCCCTATTCGGAAAAGATATTGGATCCGTGGAACGATAAATACATTTCGGGCACTACGTATCCCAATTTGATTCCTTATCCCGATGGAAAAGCTACCTATCCGGTTTCAGTATTCCAAACCAATCAAGCAGCTTACGAATGGGAAGTAACCAACTTTACCCCACCCGCTGTAACCGACATGGTTGTATATGAATTATTGGTTCGTGACTTTTTAGCCACCCATGACTTTAAAACTCTTATTGATACGCTGAATTACATCAAAAATTTAGGCGTAAATGTTATTGAACTGATGCCTGTTAGTGAATTTGAAGGCAATAATAGCTGGGGTTACAATCCATCGTTTTACTTTGCGGTGGATAAATATTATGGTCCAGCTACCGATTTTAAAAAGTTCATCGATGTTTGTCATAAAAACGGAATTGCCGTGGTAATGGATATGGTATTGAACCATTCCTTTGGCCTTTCTCCCATGGTGCGGATGTATTGGGATGAAACAAACAACCGTCCATCGGCTGATAATCCCTGGTTCAATCCAGTGGCTAAACACGACTACAACGTAGGTTACGACATGAACCATGAAAGCCTACAAACAAAGAAATTTTCGAGTAGGGTAATGAAATTTTGGTTGGAGGAATATCACATTGATGGATACCGCTTCGACTTATCAAAAGGATTTACCCAAAAAAACACACTGGGCAATGTTGGAGCATGGGGTCAATACGATGCTACGCGGATTGCAATATGGAAGCAGTATGCCGATTCTATTTGGAGTGCTAAAGATAATGCTTACATAATATTGGAACATTTTGCCGACAACACCGAAGAAAAAGAACTTTCGAATTATGGAATGCTGATTTGGGGAAATATGAATGGCAAATACTGCGAAGGCGCCATGGGATGGAACGAAAGCGGCAAATCGGATCTTTCATGGATTTCGTACAAAAGCCGTGGTTGGAACGATGCCCATGTGATAGGTTACATGGAAAGCCATGACGAAGAACGGATGATGTACCGCAACTTACAATACGGAAATGCCAACGGAGATTATTCGGTTAAAAACTTAAACACTGGTTTGAGCCGTGTGGAACTGGCTGCCAACTTTTTCTTTACCATTCCTGGCCCAAAAATGATCTGGCAATTTGGGGAATTGGGCTACGATTATTCGATTGACTTCAATGGCCGCGTGGGTGAAAAACCAGTCCGTTGGGATTATTGGGACAATGCTTATCGCAGAAGGGTTTATGATATATTCTCGAGCTTAGGCAAACTCAAAACAGTGGAGCCTGCTTTTGAAACTACCGACTATTCATTGAATGTGGGTGGAGCGGTGAAAACCATCCACCTGAACCATTCGGATATGAATGTGGTAGTACTTGGTAATTTTGATTTAGTTTCGAAATCAGTTAATCCTGATTTTCAAAATACAGGCACCTGGTATAACTATTATACCAGCGAACCAAAAGATATTACTAACACTCAGGATTTAATAACCCTTGCTCCCGGCGAATACAGGATATACACCACAAAACAATTAGAGAAACCAATAGTAGGCATTGACGAATATTTCAATGAAGCGGTTGTTTATGGAGATTTAAAAGTATATCCAAATCCGGTTGACCAAGTACTTTATATACTGGATGCAGATAATCTTGCCTCGGTAACTGTTTTAAATATTTTTGGGCAGGAAGTATATACTGATGAAACATCGGGAGCTATGAATCAACTCTCAGTTCAATCGTTGAAAAGCGGTATTTATGTGGTTATAGCCACTGACCACCAAGGGATAAAGAAGACTGCACGATTTATTAAGAATTAAAAAATAGAAGCCAGCCTTGTCTGGCTTTATTTTTATAACATTATTCAAAGCCGTTTAGTTAAGGTTTCTCACCCTCCGCCCTTCGTTCCGATAGCTATCGGAATCCCTCAAAGGAGGACTAGCAATGCTGTTGCGAAGGAAGTATCCCCCTTGGGGGATTATAGGGGGGAATAGCTAACTAATCAATATTAAATTAAACTTAACCAGACACAAACATCGAAGCAACAAGTAACCAGAATCCAATAACCAGTAAACAGCAACAATGAACCATCGATATATTATTATTCTCTTCTTTGTTTTTACTATCAATATACCGATAAATGCCCAACCTTTTTTTCCGGGCGATGACCACATTTACCGGACCGATAGCATGCCCAGAGTGGATATTACCATAAACGAAGATACCTTGGCATGGATATATGATAATGTAGATTCAGATATAGAATTTCGGGCACGCTTCATATATAGTGTCGGCTCAGCATCCGATACTATTGAAGAAATTGGTTTCCGATTACGTGGAAACACCTCGATTCATTCACAAAAAAAATCGTTTAAAATTTCGTTCAACACCTATCAACCGGGAAGAAAATACCACGGAGTTGAAAAAATGAACCTAAATGGAGAACACAATGACCCTTCAATCATACGGAGTCATTTGACTTGGAACCTCTTCGCCGATTTAATGGTTCCTGCTCCTCGAAGCAATCATGTAAATGTATTTATCAACAACCGCTTTTATGGATTATATATAAATGTGGAACATGTTGATGAAGAGTTCGTTGAAAGCAGGTTTAACAACCAATTCGGGAACCTTTACAAATGCTTGTATCAAGCTAATTTAAGCTACTTGGGAACCAACCCCAATGATTACAAAAACAATGGATATGAGCTGAAAACCAATATGGAAAAAGACGATTATTCCGATTTAATAAATTTTATACACACTTTGGATAATTCAACCCCTGCACAATTGCCGGAAAAGATTGAACCCATTTTCAATGTCAATAATTATTTACGGTATTTAGCTGTTGAGATTTTTAGTGGACATTGGGATGGATATTCATTCAATAAAAACAATTATTACCTATACAACAATGCCTTTACCGGAAATTTGAGTTTATACCCTACGATACAGATAATACTTATGGCATCGATTGGTTCAATATTGATTGGGCAACTAGAGATATTTATC
This sequence comes from Salinivirgaceae bacterium, assembly GCA_041664345.1. Lineage (GTDB taxonomy): Bacteria > Bacteroidota > Bacteroidia > Bacteroidales > SZUA-534 > GWE2-40-63. Next base: position 21,713 of record JBAYKX010000056.1, on the reverse strand, counting down.
ATTGGTGGCCCGACTGGGAAGACCGGCAACTTACTTCTAAAATTTTTTCGAACCCAATTTATAAAGATCGTTTTTCATTTTTCATGAATGAATTGATTACTAAAAAGGCAAAAGTTGATACCTATTTTGCTGAAATTGATGCCATTAAATCAAAAATAACCGCATCGGCCGAAGCTGATATATACCGAACCCTTGATTATGGTTGGACGATAAATGATTTTCACCGTTCTTATACCGAAAAACTTGGGAATCATGTGAAGTATGGTATTAAACCCTATATTTCAGCTCGCATTAACAGTATTAAAAACCAACTGGTTGTTAATCCAATAGCTCCTATTGTTTCCAATGTGTATCATAATTATCCACCGTTAACCGAAGCCATTACCATTAAGGCCGATATTGTTGACGATGAACCCAATCCAACAGCCACCGTTTATTATCGGTTTAATGATGGAGTTTCCACTTCAGTACCTATGCAATATCAAAGCGGAGAACTTTTTACCGCCTCACTCCCATCAATCAATCAACCGGGAACGGTTTACTTTTATTTAGTTGCCACAGATGCAAGCAACAAAACTTCTCGTGAGCCATCTTTTGGAGAATACGCTTTAAAAATTGGAATTAGCGATGCTACCCTTTCAATCAATGAATTTATGACAGGAAATACCCATACAATAGTTGATAATCATGGAGAAGCCGCTGATTGGATTGAAATTAAAAACACAGGAGAACAACCCGTAAGTTTGGATAACAAATACCTGACTGATGATTTAACCAATACCACCAAATGGAGTTTTCCTGACATTACCCTAGAGCCGGGAGCGTTCTATTTAGTTTGGGCCGACGACGATGCCAAGCAGGGTCCGAACCATACTAACTTTAAGCTGAGCCAAAATGGGGAATCGCTCGGTATTTTTGATTCCTTTGAAACCAATTATGCAGCCATTGAAACGTTTACCTTTACTCCTCAGGATGATGATATTTCGTATGGAAAAAACAGTACCGGACAGCATGTACAGCAAGACTTTATTACTCCGGGTGGAGAAAATGAGTCGACCGATGTTTCGTACATTACCTTTCATTACAATATGAATAAGCAAATACAGGAGGGAAAATTCAATTCATTGACCGATTTTATTGATATTGCCGGCACTTTTAATGATTGGAAAGTGAATGAAAAAATTTATGATGGAAACCAGGATGGCATCTATAGCATTACGCTAGTAGGTTTTACTGCCAATGAAACCATTGAATATAAAGCACGGATAAACGCTGATTGGGGCACTGCTGAATTTCCAGAATTGGGTGGCGATGGAAACCGGATTTATCAGGTTTTAAGCGGAGCCAATAATCTGGAACATTGGTATAACGACGAAGAAACCGGTATTGTATCTATAAAAAACCAACCGGAACTATCTGTATTTCCAAATCCGATAAACAACCAGATTGTAACTATTGAATGCCCATCAATAATAAATAAGCTAACTATTTATAGTTTAAACGGGTCTGAGGTTTTTACCGGCATATATTCCGCAAAAACAATTCAATTGGAACAAAATTTTGAATCGGGAATATACCTTATACAAATTGTTTCGAATACTACGATTTTTCGGTCGAAAGTAATAATTCAGTAATATCTTGATTCCACTAGTCAGGGCTTGACTATATTATAATCAGGAATTTATATGCAACCACAGTTTGTTAGTCAACCCCTGACTATTATACTGCAAACGGGATAAATTTCCGCATTATGAATATTTGGGCTAAAGCCCGCATCCTCTCTACTATCAAGCTTCCCCGCCCTAAAGGACGGGGCAATTGAAATGTACAAATTTATCCTGTTTATGGTATAGCTAATTTGCAATTACCTGCGGATTTATGGAGAGATTTAAAATTTAGTGATTATTCACTCCAATTAAGCCACAGATTCACAGATTATTAGCAATTGGAATTTACTATAAAATGCAATAATTTCACTGATTTTTGATTACTGAACTACCTTTGGTAGTTGAGAAATTTGATTAAATCTGTGAATCTGAGGCATTTATATAATTGAATTTAATTAATCAGGGGCTGAATAGTTCCTAGATTTATACTGATAATTCATCCGGCTCTAATTCAAAGCCAGAAGGAAGGGTTTTACTGGTTTTTGCACCTATCTTGCGCAAATCTTCGGTTCGCTGAATTAAATTTCCTCTCCCATATTTAATCTTATTCAATGAAGCATCCAACGCTTTCTGCGTCTGCTTTAATCGGGAATCCACATCGTTCAAATCGTTCAATAACCCTACAAATTTATCATACAAATCGCCACTTTTTTGGGCTATTTCAATGGCATTTTTGGTCTGATTTTCCTGCCGCCATATTGATGAAACGGTTAACAACGTAGCAATTAAGGTGGAAGGGCTTACAATAACAATTTTATTTTCCCAAGCCAAGTTAAACAATTGCGTATCCTCTTTAATAGCAAGGCTAAACGAGGATTCCACGGGAATAAATAGTAACACATATTCGGGAGTGTTTAATCCTCCCAACTTATAATATTTTTTTTCAGCCAATTCCTTAACATGACTTCGTATGGATTGTATATGAAGTTTAAGGTATTTTGTGCGCTCCTCATTATCTGCGGCATTCGCAAACTGCTCAAACGCAACCAATGAAACTTTGGCATCAATTAAAATATGCTTGTTTTCGGGTAAAAAAACTACCACATCGGGCTGAAACTTTCTGCCCTCGGCATCAATAAGTTGCATTTGAGTTTGATATTCTCTGTTTTTCTCTAAACCACTACTTTCCAGAATTCGCTCTAAAACAACTTCACCCCAATTCCCTTGAACTTTAACATCACCCTTTAAAGCGCGTGTCAAGTTGTCAGCTTCGCGACTTATCCGCAGGTTTAATTCAAATAGTTTCTTAATCTCAACTTGCAACGAAGTTTGATCCCTAAGATTCCTCAAATAAGTATCTTCTACCTTTTGTTCAAATTCCTTAAGCTTTTGGCTCAACGGGTTAAGCACCGTTTGCAGGTTTTCACTATTTTGTTGTGTAAAAACTTTTGACTTTTCGTCCATTATATTGTTAGCTAACACTTTGAATTGATCAGTAAACTGTTTTTGGATATTTTCCACTTCACCTTTGTAAGTAGCAAACCGCTCCTCTAAATTCAATTTGTCCGCCTTTGTGGAAGCAAATTGGCTGGTAAGCGATAATAGGTTCTTTCTACTTTCTTCCAAATCGGAACTAACTTTATTAATTTCCGAATTCAACCATTCCATTTTAAGCTTATTCAGCTGCTCCTGAACTTGTTTTTCGGAAAGCTTTGTTTGTAAATCAGCCAGTTGATTGTTAGGGGAATAATTGCTTTTCATGTAAAAGTAAACTGCGAGTGCTCCTATAATAAGGCCTATAGTCAGAAAAGAAAAAACAAGTGCAAGATTCATAAATCAATTTTTACAATTTCACTTTAAAAATACATGGATTTTATGGGCATAAAAAATGAAAAAAAATCATTTTGGAAAAAGCTTGATACCAAAAACCACTATTTTTCGTTTAAAGACTGATTATTAAAATTTTAATTGGCACGTTGTTAGTATATAGAATTCGTAAGTGATACATAATAAGATTACTATTAATTCAAGGGCTGCGAAAACAAAGCAGTATTTTAAACACTTAATTAAAGCAATAAAAAATACAATAAAAAACATGCAAAATCCTGTGAATAGTCCATATATAACTACCATGCTGCGCCGCCATCGGTACTATTCGAAAACTGGTTTTTATAAGTTTTTATTATTAAATGCATTAAAAGTTGCAGCTATTGTCTTAGTTATTGTGCTTGTTTTTCTAATCCTTGAAAAATGGGTTTTAGATTTTGATGTAGTTTTTAATTCGATATTCAATAATTTAAGCAATGCGTTAGTGCTCATTGTGTTTCTGGTATCGGAATCATTTTTTGGGTTAATTCCCCCCGATTTATTCATATTATGGGGAAGAAAATTTGAAAGCCCTTGGCTTATGGTAGCACTTTTATCAGCCATATCTTATATGGGTGGGGTAATTTCGTACGCATGGGGTTATAAAGTGGGTGGCATAAAAAAAATAAACCTATACTTAACAAAACGTTTTAAAGATAATTTTACAAAAATTAAACGTTGGGGAGCTTTGTTCATTATTGTAGCAGCTCTTTTCCCGATTCCATACAGTGTAGTGTGTGTTCTTTCTGGTATGCTTAAATATCCCTTCAAACTATTTCTATGGTTAGGATTGTTCCGCATTCTGCGTTTTTTTATTTACGGATTGGTATTGTTTGGTATTCTAAGCATGTAATATTTTTGTTGATAGGCCTTGACTTTTTATTGATAATTGAACACTAAAAAACTACGATTATTGTGTACTTTTAACCCGCCCATAAAAAAGTCAAATCGCAAATAAAATCATGCAGGAAACAATCAATAAGCCACCAACCAATAACTTGCTACGTCGCCACCGATACTATGCTAAAAGCGGCTTCTACTCATTCCTATTTAGGAACACGATTAAAGTATTAGTTACTGTAGTTGCAATAATTGTGATTTTTTTAGCGGTTGAAAAATGGATTATTGATACTGATTTGTTTTTTGAATACCTATTTAAAGATTTAAATAATGGACTTGTAATTGCAATTTTCGGAATATCGCAAGCATTATTAGGGTTTATTCCGCCTGATTTATTTATAATATGGTCACGAAAATTCGAAAACCCATGGCCTATAATCAGTTTACTCGCAGCTCTTTCGTATATAGGCGGTATTATTTCATTCACTTTGGGCATGAAAATCCAAACTATTCCCAAAGTTAACCAATACGTATCGGTACGATTTAAAAATATTTCCTCTAAAGTACGTCGTTGGGGAGGCTTATTCATTATTTTAGCAGCACTTTTTCCAATACCTTACAGTACTGTTTGTTTCATTATTGGTATGATGAAATACCCTTTCAAAATATTCATCTGGTTGGGTTTATTTCGCATTTTACGCTTTTTCATTTATGGATTGGTACTGTTTGGAATTCTCAGCTTATAATGTTTCATTAAAATTTCAGAATTATATTGTTGACAACTAACCCCTTATAATTACCTCATTCCCTTTGAGCATTAAAATATTTATTGTTATTTTGCTTCTGTTCATTTAAAAATTTGACCTGATAGTTGTGTGAAACGGATTCTGCTAATCATTGGTTTTCTGGTTAATTATAATTTGCTGTATTCGCAAAATACTATCGATTCCCTTTTTGTAACCATCGAAACTAATTTATTACCATCGGAAAAACTTACCTTTTTATTTAATTATTGCGAATTGAATGTAAGTAAAAACCCCAATGCCATAAAGCAAATTTTGAATGAAGCTAAGGACTTTATGGATGAAAACAACCTGAACCATCGCGAAGGTGATTATTCGTATCAATACGCTACCTATTTTGCTACTATTCATAACTACGACAGTGCAAAATCTTTATACTACAGGTCGTTACAACTGGTACCTGAAAATAATAGTGATTTGCTTAGTAAAATAAGTACTAAACTTGCTGCAATTTACCGTGAACAAGGCCTGTTGCAACAGGCACTGGAAAATGTAGAAAAAGCAATAAACTATAATAAAACTTCCAATAACAATTCAGTGTTTGCCGATGCGCTTATTGAATTGGGTGCTATAAATTGTGAACTGGAACTATTTGACCTGTCACTTTCAGAATATCAGCAAGCAATTGGGTATTATAAAGAACAAAAAGATACCATCAAAGCAATTTCAGGCTATTTAAGTATTGGAAAACTGTTTTATGAACAGGAAAACTTTCCCATGGCACTTGATTATTATGACAAAGCATTGGTATTATTTAAAAAATTTGAACATGTTGAAGGTATAGCAACAACCCATTTGTATAAAGGACAGGTTTTTGAAAAAATTGGACAACTACAGGAAGCACTTATCTCATGCCAATTAGCCGCCGATAATTTCAATTTGGCAAATTATAAATACAAAACAGCTTATGTACTAAACCAAATGGGTTCAATTGAAACTAAGCGAAAGCACTTTACTGAAAGCAATGAACTTTTGGAATTGGCCTGTACCTTAATGAAAGAAAATAAGGATTGGTATGGGTTAGCGGAATCGCTGACAAACTTAGGCGACTTGTTTTTTGCTATGGAAAAGTATTCTGAAGGAATTAAGAAGAATAAGGAAGCTTTAGCAATTTCAGAACAAATAGCTTCGCAAACCATGCGGTTAAAATTGTATGAAAAAATGGCAACTTGCTATTATGAATCCGGTGACTATAAAATGGCTATGAATTCTCAGACCCAGTTTCATATTATCAATCGGCAATTTACTGCTAACGAATTTCACTTAAAGGCTTCAATCACAGAAGAACGAATGGATAAGGAAAGAAAAGAATTAGTTGCCGGCCAAGCTGAATTATTGAGAGCACTTACCCGGGAATGGCAAATTAAAAAAATTTGGAAATCAGTTTCTGTTTCTTTGCTTCTCATTCTCTTTTTTGCCTTCGGATTTTACTATTTCTGGTCACAAAAAAAACTTGCCGGTAAAGAGAAGATATTGAGCAACAAACTGCACCGAATAAACCGTCAGCAAGGATATTTAAAAAATTTAAAAACCCAGCTTGACGAATTACACCGAACCATTACCCTGTATTTTTCTATTACTACACAAAGCATCCATGAACCGGTACGAACTATCAGAAAGTTGGTTGATACCAAAAATAGTTCTTCACAAGCCACTGAATTAACCCCAAACGAGCCTACCAATGAATCCATAATTATGGCTTACAACCTTTTGGAAAATTTACTCTACTGGTCGAGGCTACAATTGGAAAAATTGGATTTAGACCCTAGGAATCATCTGATTGAACCATTGATTGATGCAGTAATTCAATTACAACATCCACGGGCGTTAACAAAAAATATTAAATGCCGGATGCATGTAGAATCAGGAATCTCGGGATATTTCGATTATCAGTTAATTGAAATTTCGATGCGCAACTTAATTGATAATGCCATCAAATTTTCAACATTCGATAGTGAAGTAATCGTGCGAGCAAAAAAGGAGGGCGATACCATTCATATTTCTATTTCAGATAATGGTATTGGATTTACCCGCGACCAACTCAATGGCATCTTTTTAGTAAATAAAAACTACATCTCACAAGGCACTCATGGCGAAAAAGGGGGTGGATTGGGTTTGCTTTTAGCCAAAGTATTTATTGAACGTAACTTTGGAACTCTTGCCATTGAAAGCTCTATTGCTATTGGCACTAAAGTATTGGTTGTGTTACCTTGCTCAAAAAATAAAGCAACCATTAAATAAACCTCAAGGTACAAGTATCAATGGGTCTGTAAAAAATTGTATAACATTGGGTATGTGATAATTATAACTATACTGACAATTTATATATCATGTTTTGTCTCACATCTCATATCTGAAAATCTAACGATCTATTGAGTATTAAACCGGCTGATAAATAAGTGCTACTATCTTTTCTAACTCCTGTGCATCAATAGTATCAAAGGTATTGAGTTTGTCGCTGTCAACGTCCAGCACCCCAATAATGTTGCCAAATCCATCCTTAACAGGAATAACAACCTCCGATTGAGAACGCGAATCGCAGGCAATATGTCCGGGAAACTTTTCCACATTGGGCACAACAATAGCTTGTTTTTGATTGATTCCGGCCCAACAAACACCAACATCTTTTTTCAGCTCCATGCAAGCTACCGGTCCTTGATAGGAGCGAACTACCAACCGACCATCTGCTGTTAATAAATAGAATCCTGTCCAAAAAAAATCAGGCATTTTATGATGTAAAACAGCGGCTATAGAACTCATTCGAGCCGAAACATCTGTACTCTTTTTTAATAATTCCGATAATTGAACGTAAATTCTTTGATACCTGGCTTTTTTCTTTGCTGCATCCATACTAACTATTTTACTCACAAACCCAATTTCTTGCTCCTTTCCATAAACCCAATTATCCTTAAAAAAACGAATGGCTCTTTTAGTACAAGCGGGTTACGGTTACTTCTACTCCTTTTTCTTCTAAAAAACTAATAACTTTTGGGAAAAGATTCGGTTGTTCAGCCAAAATCTCAGGTGGAATTAACCCCTTCTTTTCAAAAAGGCCATCCAAAACAATTTTTGCTACGGCAACACAAGTGTAACCTGTTGTTCGGGCCATACTATGAATTCCCGATTTATGATCGAACTTATCGAAAATTAAATATTCATAAGCTTCCGGCTCAATACTTGTTGAACCATATACATTGGCTTTTAATACCGTAAAATCTTCCTCGCCTTGTTTTAGTTCCCATATTGGGAGCAGCAATTGGGTAGTCACATCAATGGGTTTTATTTTTATTCCTTTTACTTCAATTGCCTGATGCGAAAAAAATCCGCTTTCGCGCAAAACTTTCAAATATTCAATAGTTCCCGGGTAGCGTAAGGTTTTCTCAATCATGTTTGGCACTTTCATGGTTTTGAGCAAAGTCCTCAACCCATCGGAGTTCCAAGCTTCCAACGAACCAATATTTTTGAAATTTATTAATTCCGGGTCGCTTAAGGCTTCTTTTGTTACCTGGTGGCCATTCTCCATATAACGTGCCGGACGTACATATTCTTCAATTACATCAGCAGGCGAAAAAACAGCTTTATATTCCCAGGGCCATTCCCTAATAATGGGTAATCCACCCACCATACATTCGTATCTGTCAACTTTCATACTGGCGTTGTGATAGCCTAAAATCATGTTACTAATTCCGGGGGCAATGCCACAATCCATAATTACCGACACTTTTTTATGCTTCGCCCGTTCATCTAAATCGAACGGTTCTTCAGGAAAAAAAGAAATATCAACCATGTTTTTACCCGCATCAATCACTTTTTTAATCACTTCGTACCCCAAAAATCCGGGAACAGCACCTATAACTAAATCAGCATCTACAATTTGTTTTTCCAATGCTTTACGGTCGGTTACATCAGCTTGTACACATGGAATTCCAAAACATCGGTTTAATTTGGATATCGTTAAATCATCAATATCAACAACGGTAACACTATACTGCCGGCTTAATTCAACGGCAATGGTGCTACCTACTAAACCCCCTCCAAGTACAACTATTTTTTTGTTCATGTTCCATTCCTTTAAAAAAAACCAAGGTACAACTTTTGAGATTATTATTTATTTTTTTTCTAAATTATGGTTGCAATTTCCATGATTCAACATTTATCCTATTTTTGTACGATATAAACCAACAACATTTGTTATCAATTCTTACAAATAATAAAACTTACCTCATGAAATTATCAGTTGCATTTTTTTTAACACTTACTGCTTCCTTACTAATGGTTAAGCTGGTTTTTGGTGAACAAGATCCCATAAAATTTGGAAAAATTTCCGACGAAGAACTTCAAATGACCGTGTATGCAAAAGATACAGCCGCAACTGCCGTTGTATTGTGCGATTATGGCGTTTCTGAATTTGTTTATACCGATGCAGAAGGCCTGCGATATAAATTTACTAGAAACACCCGAATAAAAATATTTAAAAAGGAGGGCTATGAATGGGCAAAGTTTCAAATACTTTTAAGTAAAAAATACGATAAAATTGGAAGTATTAAAGCCATTACGTATAACCAGAAAAATGGAAAAACCGTTAAAGTTAAGCTTGATAATGACCAGAAGTTTACAGAAGATTATAACAAATATTATGATTTTTTGAAATTTGAAATGCCTGCTGTTAAAGAGGGTTCCATTCTGGATGTGGAATATTCCATTACATCCGAATCATACCGTTTCGATGATTGGTACTTCCAAACCGGCATTCCTACTATTTATAGCGAATACCGCGCATCTATTCCGGAATATTTTTATTACAAACAATTGGAAAAAGGGTTTTTTCCTATTGGAGCTAAAACAACGAATACTCGGATGGTTAAACAAACAGGAAATGAAAAAACACGTTCTTCTGGAGGAGGGTTTTCATCAACACAAACTAGTTTTGAAAAATATTCCTTTGATTATCAGGTAACTGATTTTAAATTTGTTTCGAGAGACATACCTGCCTTTTATACCGAAGAATATATCACCAGCCGCGAAAATTACATCTCGTGTCTTCAATTTGAATTGGGTTCAATTAAATGGCCTAACCAACCAGTTAAAAACTATACTTCTACTTGGGAAGCATTAGGCAAGGAACTTATGGACGACCCCGATTTTGGTTCAAGGGCAACTGCCGGTGGTATTATTAAAGATGAATTGACATTAATTGAAACCTTGAATACTACCCCCGAAGCTAAAATTGATGCTGCCTACCAACTTATCCGCAGCAAAATGAGCTGGGATGGACGAAACTCTATTTATTCTTTCGACCACAATAAGGCATGGAAGGAAGGCAAAGGAAGTAGTGGAGATATAAACTTGCTTTTGGTTTCTGCTTTATCCCGCTTGGGTTTTGAGGCAAACCCGGTAATATTAAGCACCCGCAGCAATGGTTTTGTGCATCCGGCGCAAATAATCCTTGATCAATTCAACTATGTAATAGCCGCAGTAAAACTGAACGATAAACTGATTTTGTTGGATGCCACCGACAAAAAAGTCCCATTTGGAATTCTTCCCGAACGCTGCTTAAACGGTCAGGGGCGCATGATTGATGAAAAAGGAGGAAGTTGGGTGGACATTAAACCATTAGCATCGCAGAAACAAATAGTTCAAGTAAAAATGAACCTGAAACCCGACGGTTCTTTGGATGGTACGATAACCGAAAAATACGAAGGCTACGCCGCTATTGACAAACGGAATGAATTGAGTTTTTATACCAGTGATGCGGACTATTTAAAAGAATACCAGAAAAGCTTCGATAAACTTAATATGGAGCCTGACTCCATTACCGACAAATTGAGCTTAGCCAAACCCATTACCATAAACTACCATATTGAAAGTGAAGACCTTTTCGATAAAGCCGGTGAGTTGCTATTTATCAATCCCACTATCATCAATAAACGAACCACCAATCCTTTTAAATTGGAAAAACGTGATTACCCGGTGGACTTTAGTTGCCTCAAATCAGCGACCTACATGGCAAATATTAACATACCGGAAGGTCTTGCTGTTGACAACTTACCCGCAAGCAAAAAAATGATTTTGCCTGAAAAAACAGCATCATTTACCTATTCCGTTCAACAATCGGGCAATACCATTTTTGTGGTTTCAAAATTCGATATCAACAAAGTGACTTTTTTGCCAGCGGAATACTTAGATTTAAAAGAGTTCTACAATCAAATGATTGAAGTATTGTCGAAGCAAATAGTTTTGAAGAAGATATAGATTATCATTGTTTTAAGTTCTATAAAATATATAATATTCATACACATATCACAAAATAGATTATGAAAAGGAAAATATTTCTTATGCTTTCAATATTTACATGTATTATCGCTGTCCATTCTGAAGAACCCCCCATTAAGTTTGGAATTCTATCTGATGAAGAGATTAAAATGGCTTATTATGAATATGACAGTGCAGCACCTGCGGTTATTCTCTGTAATTTTGGGGAGGTTAAAAATACACTAAGCGATTATGGATATTTTAATTTTAGATTTACCAGAAATCTTAGAATTAAGATATTTAAAAAAGAAGGGTATAAATATGCTCGACATGAATTTTATATGTCAAGCAATGCCAATAATCCAACATTAAAAGCTATAACCTATAATACAGCTGGCGATAAGATTTCCGAAGATAAACTTGATAAAAAACAGATATTCCGAGGGCACATTGATAAAAATTACGATGTATTAACATTTGAGATGCCTGCCGTAAAAGAAGGATCTATAATGGATCTTGAATTCTCTTACGAAACGAGTGTTTACTATTTACTTCCTTGGTATTTTCAAACAACCATACCAACTTGCCACAGTGAATATAGGATTTCAATACCAGAGTTTTTTTATGTCAAACAATTGGAAAAAGGATTCTATCCAATTGGTAATAAATCCACAAATACAAAAATGACCACTAAAATTGGCCAAGTTTCAAGTTATGTTTCTGCTGGGAATATATATAAAGAACAAAATAGATTCGATTATCAGGAAACAGAATACACTTTTCTTTCGAATGACGTTCCAGCCTTCACTACCGAAGAATATTTGACTAGTATTGAAAATTACTTATCGTCCATTCAATTTGAAATTGGTTCGCTAAAAATGCCCAACCAACCAATAAAAAACTTTTCTACAACATGGGAGGCCATTGGAATAATTCTTATGGGCGACACAGATTTTGGTTCTCGAATTAATGCTGGCGGATTTATTAAGGAAGATTTAGCCGTTATAGAATCCATGAACAATACTTCTGAATCTAAAATGGAAGCCGTATATCAGTATATCCGAAATAAGATGAACTGGAATAATCAAAACTCAATTTATTCCTATGATCCCAAAAAAGCCTGGGAAGAAAGGAAAGGCAGCTGTGGCGACATTAATCTTCTTCTGGTTTCAGCCCTCAATCGTCTGGGGTTCGATGCCAAACCTGTAATCCTAAGTACTCGAGCAAATGGATTTGTGCATCCGGCACAAATTATGATTGACCAATTTAATTATGTAATTGCATCAGTAAAACTTAACGATAAGCTCATTTTGCTTGATGCAACCGATAAAAACTTACCAGTTGGTATACTACCTGAAAGATGTTTGAATGGACAAGGCAGAATGATTGATGATAAAGAAGGATGTTGGATTGATTTAAATCCAACCGCAATTAAAAAAGAATTTTTCATGGTTACAATGAATCTAAATTCTGATGGCATACTCACAGGCAAGGTTAATGAGAAATATGAAGGGTATGCAGCACTTGAAAAACGAGCCAAATTGAATTTATTTACCACTGAAGCCGATTATTTAAAAGAATACCAAAAAAGTTTTCAAAAACTTTCCATGGAGCCTGATTCCATTACAGATAAATTAAATCTATCAAAGCCTATTACTATAAATTACCATTTTGAAAGTGATGAAATAATAAACAAAGCAGGTGAATTACTTTATATCAATCCTATCATAATAAGCAGAATTGAAACCAATCCCTTTAAGTTGGAAAAACGTGAATATCCTGTAGATTTTAGTTTTCTCAAATCAACTAACTACATGATAAACATGAATATACCTGATGGTTTTGTGGTAGAAAACCTGCCTGAAAATAAAAAAATGGTGTTACCTGATAAAACAGCAACTTTCATTTATTCAGTGCAACAAACAGGCAATTCTATATCCATAGTTTCAAAATTTAATATCAATAAAGTAATTTTTTTACCTGAAGAATATCTGGACTTAAAAGAATTTTACAATCAAGTTATTGATGCTCTGTCAAAGCAAATTATCTTAAAAAAGATATAAAGAAATTAAAGTATTCAAGAATAAAAGATAAAATTAACGATATGGAAAGTGGATTAACTGAAGGTTCCTACCATAACCAACTATTGATAAACAAATTACGCCAATGATAAGAATTATAATTTCATTACTGCATTTATTATTTATTTCCACATTTATTACTGCTCAAAATGCAAAATATCCGGCATCTGAAATACCTGATGTTTTAAAAGTGAATGCTGATGCTGTAGTACGCTACCATGTTATTAACAAGGAAATTACTTCCGATTCAAGAGTAATAACAAATGAAACCTATGTGGTAACTATTTTTAATAAGAGTGCTCAAAAAATGGGTTATTTTTATGAGGGATTCGATAAAACCAGTTCAATTTCAGGTTATTCTGTAAAATTATACAATAGCCTTGGTGAAACTTTAGATAAAACTCAAACAAAGGATTTCAAGGATGTTAAGGCTTATGATGGCTTTTCGTTATTCGATGAAAACCGTTTATTGTACTATCAAACTTTTTACAACTATTTCCCTTATACAGTTGAAATCAATTTCACTAGAACCGATAAGCAAACTTTTGGAATAGGTGGCTGGTATCCTGTGTATTCCTATAACATAGCAGTGCAATTCTCAAGCTTCACATTAACCACCGAAACATCAAACAACATCCGTTTTCAAGAAAAAAATTTGCCCAATTCTGTTAAAAATATACCACAGAAAACAAAAATCCAGTATTATTGGGAATTGAAAGATTATCAGGCTATTGACGAAGAACCATTTATGCCTGACTATATTTTTCCATCAGTGACAATAGCGCCCAATAGCTTTAATTATGCAGGATATGTGGGAATAATGACCAATTGGGAATCATATGGAAAATGGATTTGGGACCTCATTAAGGATCGTGATAATTTGAAGGAAGAAACTGTTGCATTTTTAAAAACTCAAGTTGATACAATTTCTTCCGAAATTGAAAAGGTACGTTACTTTTACAAATACTTGCAAGACAATACCCACTATGTTTCCATCCAATTAGGAATTGGAGGTTGGCAGCCCTTTGATGCAAATCTGGTTAATGAAACCAAATATGGTGACTGCAAAGCACTTTCAAACTATATGAAGGCACTGCTAAAAGCCGTAAATATTGAATCTGATTATGCTATAATTCGAGCTGGTAAGTACGAAAGGCCAATTGATACAGATTTTCCTTCAAACCAATTTAACCATGTTATTCTATGTGTCCCCAATAAAGGAGATACCATTTGGTTGGAATGCACCAATCAAAGGCAACCTTTTGGCTATTTGGGGTCTTTCACGGAAAACAGAGATGTTTTTTTGATTAAGGAAAATGATCTTCAAATGGTAAAAACCACGGAATACACCCGCGATATGAATACCCAATTCAGTAAAAACTTATGTACAATTGACTCATTGGGTAATGCACAAATTTCTAATCAAACCATTTATCAAGCATTGCAATTTGAAAATGTTTTCTCCTATTTCCATATTAGCCCCAAAGAACAGAAAGAAGGACTATACAAGGAAATTGACATTCCCAATACCACCATTACCAGCTTTACCTTCGACCGCAACAATGAGCCAATTCCTTTGGCAACAAGGAAATTGGAATTATCAATTACCAATTATAGTTCGCTGAATGGTAACCGCATGTTAATACCAGTAAATCCACTCAATGCATGGAGTTATATACCCGAAAAAATAAAAACACGCACCTATCCGGTAGTATTGCGTAGTTGCTCTTACGATGCTGATACCATTACCTTTCAACTGCCTTCAAACTATAAAGTCGAATATTTGCCGGAACCCGTTAAAATTGAAAACAATTATGGGGAATATGTATCTCAAACAAAACTGGAAGATGGCAAAGTAACCTATATCCGTAGCTTAAAATTGAATAAAGGAACATTCCCCGCTGAAGATTACGATAAGGTACGAAGTTTTTATAAGGCTATTTCAACGGCTGATGCCAATAAAATAGTGCTAGTAAAGAAGCTTTAAATCTGCAATTAATATTCAATGTCGTTTAGTTCTAATAAAGCGTTTCACGTTTAACTAAAAAGGGAATCAACACATCACGAAAATCGCTGTTTACATCGGCTTCGGCTAAATCAATCTGGTATTGGCCGCATTTTGAGCGGACTTGATTCATAAATAATTCCAGATTTTGGGTATATTGGCTGCGGATGTCGTTGGGGTTAAGCTTAAGTATTTCACCCGTTTCCATATCCACAAATTTTATGGGCCTGTTTTGATATCCCAATTGCTGTTCCAACTTTTTGTCGGTTACATGAAAAAGCACCACTTCGTGCTTATTATACCGCAAATGTTCCAACGCTGCAAATAGTTGATCGGAATTGCCGGCAAACATATCGGTAAAAAGAATCACCAACGAGCGCTGGTGTATTTTATCAGCAACCAAGTGCAATGTTTCGGCCAATTGAGTAGTGCGGTTAAAATCCTCTTTATCGCGGTGCAGGCATCTGTTCAGATCAGCATACAAGCGCTTACTGTGCGATTCTGACAATTTCATTTCTGATAAAAATTCTATTTTATCGGAAAACAAGGTAAGCCCCACGGCATCGCGTTGACGGCGTAAAATATGAATTAAAACTGCTGCTGAGTAAATTGAAAAGCTTAGCTTACTCGCCACACTGGCTTCATCATAAGGAAACAACATGGATGAAGAAGTATCGATTAAGATCATGCAGCGTAAGTTGGTTTCTTCTTCAAACTTCTTTACAAACAACTTATCGGTTCGGGCATACAATTTCCAATCGATGTGTTTGGTTGATTCGCCGGAATCGTACAACCGGTGTTCTGCAAATTCAACTGAAAAGCCATGATAAGGGCTGCGGTGCAATCCGGTAATAAAACCCTCAACTACCTGACCTGAAACCCATTCCAGATTGTCGAACTGCTCAAAATTAAATATTTCCTGTAAGTTTTTCATGTTATGGGCGAAAACAAAAAATCCGGTAATCGAAACCGAAGCCAATTACCGGAAAATCTCTTTTTAAAGTGCGTTTAAAGAAGTTTGTTCATTTTTTCGGCCAGGGCTGCTTTAGCTACCACACCAACTTGTTTGTCAACTACTTCGCCCCCTTTGAAAAACAATAAAGTAGGAATGTTGCGGATACCATATTTCACAGCCGTAGCAGAATTATTGTCCACATCTACTTTCACCATTTTAGCTTTTCCTTCCATTTCGTGGGAAAGCTCTTCAACTATTGGTCCTATCATTTTGCAAGGCCCACACCATTCAGCCCAAAAGTCCACCATTACTGGAACGGTCGATTTTAATACCACTTCTTCAAAATCTGCATCTGTTACATGAATTGCCATTTCTATATATTTTAAAATTGTTTTACCATTACTACCTTAGTACAAATATAGATTAATAAATGTTTGAATGAATACAATGATTTGAATAATTCTACAATTTTAATTAACAATGTTTCAAACTTTGGGGTATTATTTATTATGCTTCATTCACTGCCAATAAGCTATAATTATTGGACATTTATTTACGCCAAAGCTAAAAATAGCCTTTGATAAAACTTGAGATATTATGCTGTCTTTGGAATGGTTCAACCCCTTCGGGGTTGCAGTGATATGACATTAGATTCCGTGGGATTGAAACCCCACGGTTATTCATATTTTACCCCTCCGGGGTATAAAAACACTTCTTGATTCTTACGAATAACTCTAAATACTTTAGTACTCTAATTACTTTAAGTACTTCCTACTCTAATTTATATTCAATCAATGGGTGATTGTCTAAATATTCGATCAACAGGTTGCTAACTTCCACCCTATGCGTACGCGAAAAAAGTTGAACCCATAGCTTCTTTTCCTGATCATACACTATAAACTTAAGCAAGGTATTGCCTTTATTTTCTTCCATCTTTCCAAGCAATTCGGCAATTAAATCTTCGGTAAGGCCAATAATGGGTATCTTTATTGATACACTCTTCAGCATTTTTTCCCGAATTTCAGTCAGCATCTGAACTGAATTTACCTTAATTTCCAGCTCTTTTGCTGAATTAGTACCCCAGCCTCGCTCCTGTACTTTACCTTTTACAAACAGTGAATACCCTTTGGTGCAAAAATTTTTAAATTCCATAAAATCTTTGCCAAAAAAGGTAAACTGATAGCTCCCTGAATAATCTTCCATGGTGAATCCACCAAATGGTTTTCCCGCTTTTGATGTGGCCATGCGCACATCGGTTACAATACCTCCAATTGAAATATCTTTCCCTTCCAGCTTAGTCAAATCCGATAAATCAACCAACTCCGTGTTGCAAAAGCTCTTAATTTCAATTCGGTATTCATCTAGCGGATGGGCGCTCAGGTATATTCCCACCAATTCCTTTTCACGGTTTAGCTGTTCTAAATTTCCCCACGGTTCTGCCTTTAATACAGTGGGCTTAGTAATGGCAACTTGATTGGTTATAGCTCCAAATAGCGTATTTTGATTCGATGCCAAATCGTTTTTATACATGGCTCCATACTTGAGCAAACTTTCAATAAATGATTCTCCCACTTCATTCAATTCAAAATATTGACTGCGGTGCTCTACTTCCTTGAAACAATCGAAACCACCGGCCTGAGCCAATGCTTCAAAGGTTTTGCGGTTTACGGCACGCAAATCGACCCGCTCCACAAAATCAAAAATGGATTTGAATGGCCCTTTATTTCGTTCATCAATTATATTTTCCACCGCACCTTCCCCAACATTTTTAATGGCTGCCATTCCAAATCGAACATCTCCATTTTTATCCACTGTGAATTTTTTATGACTAAGATTCACATCCGGACCAAACACCTTTTGCTTCATCCTCCGGCATTCTTCCATCAATTTGGTTACCTCAGTAATGTTCGATAGGTTACGGCTTAAGTTGGCCGCCATAAATTCAGCCGGAAAGTGAGCTTTTAAATATCCTGTTTGATAAGCGATGTAAGCATAACATACCGAATGTGATTTATTGAATGCATATTCAGCAAATGCTTCCCAGTCTTTCCATATTTTATCAATCAGTTCATCAATGCTTTTTTTCTTATCCGCTGCTCCTGCTACAAAATCGGGGTTTTCCTTACAACCTAATTGAAATTTTTCCTTCAGCTTATTCATCTGCTCATTCAGCTTTTTACCCATTGCTTTGCGCAGCGTATCGGAATCGCCGCGGGTAAAACTTCCCAAAGCCCTTGAAAGTAGCATTACCTGTTCCTGATACACAGTAATTCCATAAGTATCTTTCAAATAAGTTTCCATAATTGGATGGTCGTAAACAACCGGTTCGCGACCGTGCTTGCGATTTATAAACGAAGGAATATATTCCATTGGACCTGGACGGTAAAGGGCATTCATGGCCACCAAATCCTCAAAACGGTCAGGTTTAAGGTTTTGAAGGTGCTTTTTCATTCCCGGACTTTCAAACTGAAAAATGGCTGAGGTTTCGCCATTACTAAAAAGCTGGTAGGTTTTTTCGTCTCCGAACGATATTTGTTCTATATCAATTAAAACACCTTTCGATAATTCTATGTTTTCCAAGGTATCTTTAATAATGGACAGTGTTTTCAAACCTAAAAAGTCCATTTTTAATAGACCAAGTTCTTCCACATAATGACCGTCGTATTGGGTAGTCAATAACTTTTCGCCTTTGGTTGGCATTACAGGAATGTGTTGGTCGAGCGGATCCCTTCCGATAAGGATTCCGCAGGCATGAACACCGGTCTGCCTTACCGAACCTTCCAGTTTTTCGGCATTGAGCAGTGTTTTTACAATCAACGGGTCGTTCGATTTTTTCTCTTTAGCCAGGTCAGCGTTCTCCTTGTAGGCCTTTTCAAAAGTCATTTTGGGAGCTTCGGGCACCATTTTGGCTAAGCGGTTGGCTTCTTCCAAAGGCAATTTTAACACCCGTGCCACATCTTTAATGCTCGACTTGGTGGCCATAGTCCCAAAGGTACAAATGTGGGCCACTTTATCGGTTCCGTATTTATCGGTAACCCAATCGAGAACCTTTTGCCTGCCATCGTCATCAAAGTCAATATCCACGTCGGGCATTGATATACGGTCGGGGTTAAGGAACCGTTCAAAAAGCAAATCGTACTTAATAGGATCCACGTTGGTTATTCCCACGCAATACGATACCACAGCACCGGCAGCCGAACCACGACCTGGGCCCACAATAACATCCATGCGGCGAGCTGCGTTTATAAAATCCTGCACAATAAGGAAGTATCCGGGAAACCCCATAACTTTTATAGTTTCCAGCTCAAAATCAATCCGTTCTTTTAGCTCATCACTGAGCGATACTCCATATTTTTTTGCAGCTCCTAGGTATGTTAAGTGTTTTAAATAATCGGATTCAAATTTAATCTGGAGTACTTTCTCATAACCACCAATGCGTTGAAAGGCTTTCTCACCAAATTCCTGAACCATATCGGCTTCGGAATATTTTGCTTCATAGTCAGCAAATTTTCCAAACTCATCGGGTATGTCAAATTTAGGCATGATGGGTGCCGAATCCAACTCATAAGCCTCAACTTTGTTGGCAATTTCGATTGTGTTTTCTAATACTTCGGGAATGTCGGCAAACAGTTTATTCATTTCGACTGTAGTTTTGAACCACTCTTGCCGGGTATAACGCATCCGGGTTTGGTCGTCAAAATCGCGTCCGGTACTTAAGCAAACCAACAAATCATGCGCTTCAGCATCGTCGGCTTCTGCAAAATGGACATCGTTGGTGGCTATGGCTTTAATCTGATGTTTTGAGGCAAAATCGAGCAGCACTTTATTCACTTTCACTTGATTTTCCCATACGTTGGTGCGAATGTTGGGATCGTTGTTTGGGTGGCGCATAAGTTCCAGATAATAATCGTCGCCAAAAAGATTTTTATACCAAAGTATCGTTTCTTCCGCTTTTTCAAAATTCCCATTCATAATATGCCCTGCTACCTCACCTCCCAAACAGGCCGAAGTAGCAATCAATCCTTCGTAATGCTTTTCCAGTAATGCTTTATCAATTCGTGGTTTATAATAAAAACCTTCGTTGTGCGAAACCGAAGTTAATTTGAGCAGGTTTTTATATCCAATTTTATTTTTAACCAGCAGCACTAAATGGTCGCCCGATGCATCATTTTTATCTTCTTTCCTCAATAAACCTCTGGTAGCTACATAAACCTCAATTCCCAATATAGGCTTTATTCCTACTTTCTTGCAATTAACATGAAATTCTTTCACACCAAACATACTTCCATGGTCGGTAATTGCAACTGCTGACATTCCATCAGCTTTGGCTTTTTGTGCAAGCTGCATGGTAGTAGCCGCTCCATCAAGAATGGAATATTGAGTATGAACATGCAAATGGACAAATGGAACGATACCTCCTTTTTTTGAAGCTAACGTTTGCTTCCGCACTTCATCCTCCACCGAAATGTCTTTAAATTCATTGGTTTTGAAGGATTCAAACGCAACTCCAGCCAATTCAATAGCTTTGGGATTTAATTTTTTGAATTCAGTTAATTCCGTACTGGTCCATTGTAAACGCTGGGCACTAATTCCTCCAACCCGTACTAATTCTAAAAAACAACGGGTAGTTGCCTCCACATCGGCGGCGGCATTATGGGCTTCAATAAATGGCACACCAAACAACTTGGTGTGCAATTCGGTAAGTGTGGGCCATTTGGGTTTGCCATTTTTCATAATGGCACAGAATTCCGTACTTTCCTCTTTGGTACAGAGCTGCTGGGTCTGAGTCAAAATCTCGGGCATTCCAATGCGGAGCAATTCACAACCCACAATGCTTATATCGAATTCAATGTTGTGGCCAATAATGAATTTCGCATTTTTAACATCGCCAATAAAATCGGTTAAGGCTTCCGCCAAGGGAATCCCTTTTTCGTTGGCAATTTCGTTGCTGATGCCGTGAATGGCAATCACTTCGTTGGGTATGGTGTATCCTTCGGGTTTAATAACATGGTTTTTGGCAAAAAGGAATTTTCCTTTGTTATCGTGGCATTGCCAAGCCAATTGAACCATCCGGGGCCAATTATCAAAATCAGTCAACGGTGCTTTCCACTTTTTGGGTAACCCAGTGGTTTCGGTATCAAAAACTAAAAACATGAAAGCGAGATGTTAGAAATTAGAGTTTAGAGATTAGATATTATATAGCACAACATCGTTTACAAATTTCTATATTAAAAGTGTAGCACCACATCGTTTACAGTTCTTTGACATCTTGTAGCACAACATCGTTTACAGCCTAATGATGAA